>NZ_VOHJ01000034.1 GCF_007923255.1 Vulcaniibacterium thermophilum
GCACCGCCGCGCCCCGCGCGCGCGCGGGAGCTCCGGCGCGCGCGCCGGCGGCGAACGCCACCGGCAGCGCGGCCGCGCCCATCAGCAGGCGGCGGCGGCCACGGTCGATCTCAGGCACGGGCCAGCGCGGGCTCGGTGGCGGCGGCCGGGGCGGCTTCCTGACGCGCGCCATCGCGCCGCACCAGGAACCAGGGCAGCAGCACCGCCAGCAGGTAGAACTTCGACGCGAAGTACTTGTTGTCCAGACGCCGGCGGTTGCGCTCGAGCCATGCCTGCGCGCCGGGCAGGATGTCGCGCGCCTGACGCGCCTGCGCGTGCACCTGCTCGTAGCGGGCACGCGCCAGCCCGCGCAGATCGAACCGGAAACTGCCCTTGCGCTCGACGTAGGGCAGCTTGCCGAAGCGGCTGGCGATGTACGCGCGCATCAGCGCCTTGTTCTCCTTGGTCACCGGATCGACCAGATGCGAGCGCGGAACCTCGGAGTAGACCCACTCGCGCAGTTCCGGATCGCAGAACGGATACGCCATCCGCAGCGAAAGCGCGCTGGCGGTGAACAGGCCCTTGGCGAACGCGCCGGTCGAGCCGGCGATGGACATGATGATGTCGCGCCGCTCGTCGGGGTTGACCGAGCTTTCGATCTCGTCGCGGAACACCTCCAGGCGCGCGCGCGAGCGCGCCGCCATCGGCGCGCCGAACAGCTCGTCGACCTCGGCATCGGTGAAGCGCGAGCCCGGGAAGATGCGCTCGTCGCGATTCATCTGCACGGTGCCGAGCATGAAGCAGAGCGCGAAGCTGCGCTCCACCAGCGGCAGCTCCATCACCCAGCGCGGCAGCCGCCAGCCGCGCGCCAGCATGCTCAGGATGTGCTTCTGGCGATTCTCGGGATTGCCGAAGTAGCTGTCCGTGCCGAGCCCGTCGATGACGCCGTCGCCTCCATGACCCGCGACCTCGGTGGCCAAGTCGACGTAGGACAGCAGCGCGAAATCGCCGGTCAGCAACGGCATCCGGTCGACGATGCCGAGATAGCGGTCGTACGCGCGGCCGGGATCGCACACCAGCGCCTCGTGCCGCAGACCGAGCTTGTGCGCGACGTGCCGCGCGGAGTCGACTTCGTTCTCCTCATGCCCGCCGAGGTAGGTGAGGCAAGTGGTGTCTGGCCGCGCCTCAGCGACGCCGATCGCCATCGCGGTGGAGTCCTTGCCGCCGCTCTGCAGCAGCCAGGGCCGGCGGATCTCATCGGTGGCGCGGCGGATCGCCGCCACCAGCCGCTCGTGCCAGCCCTGCACCCAGTACTCGCGCGCGCCGCTCGGCGCCGGCGACTTGCCGGCGTCGCGGAACTTGAAACGGAAGCGCGGCGAGCCGCACATGTCCTCATCCTGCGAGAAGCCGAACGTCACCAGCTTCACGTCCTCGTAGATCGAGTGCGGCGGGTAGACGAACCCGTTGCGCAGCACGTCGGCGACGGACACGCGGTCGAGCGGGCCCCGGTCCGCGCCCGGGGCCGTCACCGGGCTCAAGTCGACCTTTCCGTAGAAAGGCGACATCACGATCTGCATGCGCTCGCTCCTTCAGTGGGCACGCCGGGCGGGGGCCGTGCGGCGTCCGCCGCGGCCGGACAGGAAGCCGCCGCGCCGCGACGTCTCGACTTCCGGCGCGTACTCGTAGTGGGTGTACGCGTAGCGGCCCGACAGCCGGTTCTCGACCGCGTTGAAGATGGCACCGGCCACTTCGACGCCGTTCTGCTCCAGCCGGCGGATCGCCGTGGCCACCTCGCGCTGCTCGCTGAGGCCATAGCGCACGACCATCAGGCTGGTGCCCACGTGATGGCCGATGACCGTCGCATCGGTCACCGCCAGCACCGGCGGGGTATCGATCAGCACCATGTCGAACCGGGGCGCCAGCTCCTTCAGCACGCGCTGGAAGTTCGGGTGCATCAGCAGCTCGGACGGGTTCGGCGGCGCGGCACCGCGCGAGAGGAAGTGCAGGTTCTCCAGGCCCGGCGCGGTCCGCAACGCCTCCTCGACGGACAGCTTGCCGGCCAGCAGCTCGGCGAGACCGCCTTCCGAGCGCGTGCCGAGCGCGTCGTGCAGCGTGCCACGCCGCATGTCCGCATCGATCAGCAGCACGCGCTGGCCGGTGAGGGCGATGCTGGCGGCGAGGTTGGCGCACACGAAGGTCTTGCCGACGCCCGGGCTCGGCGCGGCGATCATCAGCAGGTTGCTGCCGCCGTGCAGGCGCGAGAGCAGCAGGTTCGTGCGCAGGCCGCGCAGCGCCTCCATCGCCATGTCGTTGGGCGCGTTGAGCGCGAGCAGGTTGGCCTGCCCCTTCGGGCGCGCCATCGCGGCGCGCGCCTTCGGGCTGTACGGGATCGAGGCGTACACGGGGACGCCGAGCGCCTCCACGTCGGCCGGATCCTCGACCGCGCGCCGCAGCGAGTAGCGCAGCAGCACGAAGGCCACCATCAGCAGCGCGCCCGCCGCCGTGGCGCCGGCGAGCACCGGCACCGCACGCGGGCTGGACGGCTGGTCGGCGCGCACCGCCGCCGGATCGATCACGCGCGCGGTGCCGACCGCGCTGGCGCGCGCGATGTCGAGCTGCTGCGCCTGATCGAGCAGGTTGGCGTAGGTGCGGTTGATGACCTCGAGGTCGCGCGTCAGCCGGAACAGCCCTTCCTGGGTATCCGGCAGCGCGGCGATGCGGCTCTCGAGCGCGGCCTTCTGACGCTGGAAGCGCGCGATCTGCTCGTTGATCGAACGGCGCTGCGGATGCAGGTTGGTGTAGCGGCCGGCGACTTCCGCCTCCTGCACGCGCAACTGCGCGATCGAGGAATCCAGCGCCAGGCTCTGGCTCAGCAGGGCCTGATGCTGCGCGGCCACGTCGAGCGTGCGGGTCCGGGTCTGGTAATCGCTCAGCGCCTTCTGCGCGCGCGCCAGTTCGGCCTCCACCTTCGGCAACTGCTTGCGCACGAAGTCGAGCCGCTTGGCCGCCTCGGCCGAGAAGCGCATCTGGTTCTGGCGCACGTAGCTGTTGCTGACCTGCGCGATCACCTGCTGGGCGACGACCGGATCCGGATGCGAGTAGCGCAGCGTGATCACGCCGGACTCGCGGCCCTGTTCGGAGACCTCGATGTCCTTCTTCAACTGCTCCATGACCGCCAGCGGATCGTGTCGGAGCACCTCGAACCGCATGCCGGGATTGGCCTGCAGCCGCGTGACCTGGAGGGTGACGCCGTTGCCGGTGGCCGTCTGCCCCGCGCGTCCGCTCAGCAGCTCACGGCCGTCGGCGAACAGCGTCCAGCGGCCGCCCTCGCCCGCCACCAGCTTCAGCGGCTGGCTCAACAGTTCGGCCGGCACCTCGAAACGGCCGATCTCCAGCCGCTCGCCGCCCCAGCCGAAGCCGGACAGCCCGAGCCACGGCGAAGCGAGCGCATCCGGGTTGGTGCCGTCGTGACGGCGCGCCATGAAGTTGCCCAGCACGGGCAGCCGCATCGGCTTGACCTCGACGTCCAGGCCCAGGTTGCGCACCGCCTCGCCCAGCACCTGGCGCGAACCCAGCAGCGGGATCTCGGTGGCCGAGCGCGCCTCGGTCACCGCGATCGCCTGCGCGCCGCCTTCCGGATTGATGCCGGGCACCGGCGAGGGCATCGACTGCACCTGCACGACGGCGCTGGCCTCGTACTTCGGCGTGGCCAGCAGCACGTACAGCGACGCGGCCAGGAAGAACAGGCCGGTGCCGATCAGGATCAGCCATTTGTGGTCGGAAAGAACGCCGACGAACGTGCGCAGGTCGATCTCGTCGTTACGCGGAGGGACCGCGTTGGTCGCGGCTCGGGGGGTCGGATTCGCAGCCATGTCGGTCAGCCATCTCAGGTGGACATCGCGCCGGTGTCATCGCCGGCGGCCTGGTTGCGGCGTCGCGCCCGTGGAAAGACGCGCGCCGCGGCCCCATCCCGGGACCTCTTTCAAGACGAGCCGGAAACGCCCTGGACGATGGGCGCCACCGGCAGTCCGGCCCAGCTCTCGGCCGGCGTCGGATCGGCGGCGGGACGCAGGCTGGCCAGCGTCTCCACCACGCGCCTGCACGCATCCTCGCCGGCGGGCTCGGGCAGGCACATCCGTTCGTACGCCACCGGGTCGGAAAGCAGCGTCAAGACGCTCGCCGCGATGCCGTCGCGCTCGGCGCGCACGGGCATCACGTTGGCGGCATCGACCGCCACGCCGGCGTCGTCGCGTTGCAGCAGCAGCACCGGCTTGCCCAGCGGCGCGACGTCCTGCGCCACTTCGGTCGAGGCGGCGAGGATCACGCTCGCGCGTTCGAGCAGGCAGGCGAAGGCGAGGTAGTCGCGCGGGGCGATCAGGTGGACGTTGGAGAAGTCGCGGCGCAACGCGTCGGCGCGCAGGTGGTCGGGGTCGTCCAGGGCGCAGACGATGTCCAGGTCGGGGCGCTGCGCCGCGATCCGCGCGAGTGAGCGGTAGAGCGGCGTGAAGGTCTCGATCAGCCGTCCGCAGCAGGACACCAGCAGCAGCGGGTGCCCCTCGCGCAGGTGCGAGAACGTCTGCGCGAGCGCGGCGCGAAGCTCGGGATCGGCGTCGATCCGCCGCACCGCGGCTCGCAGCGACGCGCTGGCGGCGTTCGGCGCCAGCACGATGCGCTCGGCCGGGATGCCGGTATCGAGCAGACGCCGGCCGCGGCATTCGGACGGCGCGATGTTCACCGTCGCCAGCAGCGAGCTCAGGCGGCGACTGACCGCATCCGCACGCGCCCCGCGCGCCTCGTCCGGCAACGCGCTTTCGATGCGCGCGATCGGAATGCGCTGCGAGAACGCCGCCAGCGAAGCGGCCAGGGTGGCCGGCGAATCGCCCGGCACCAGCACCACGTCCGGACGGAACTCGCCGAGCAGACGCTTCATGCCGTTCATCGTCTCGGCGTCGATCGCGCCGTGGGCGGCGGACGGCGGAAGCTCGATCCGCGCGTCCGGGCGGATCCCGAACAGCCCGAGCACGCGCTCCTGCTCGCCCGGATCGGGCGCCGCCACGCAGAAGCGCGCGTCGAAGCGGCCGTCCTGCTCCAGTTCGCGCACGATCGGCGCAAGCTGCAAGGTCTCGGGCGAACTGCCCGCCACGCACAGCGCGCGCAGCGGAGGCGTCGAGGGCTCGCGCGCCGGCGGCGCGGGCTCGTTGCCCGATGCCGCCGCCAACGTCGGCTCGCCTGCCTGCAGCCCGTGACGGCCGCGCACCAGCAGGCGCGCGCGCTCCAGCGCGGTCTGGAACAGCAGGACGTAGGACGCCAGCACCGCGAGGAACAGCGTCAGGTTGAGCAGGTCGGGCACGGCGCGCAGCACGTAGCCGACCGCCACCAGCGTCACCGCCATCGCCACGATCACCGCCAGCGCCATGCGCGGCGTCAGGCCGGCGTCCTGCAGCAGGTGGTGCAGATGCTGGCGGTCCGGCTTGAACACCGACACGCCGCGCCGGGCCCGGCGGTACATCACGCCGAGGGTATCCATCACCGGCACCGCGACCACCCACAGCGCGTCCACCGGCGCGAGCCGGTCGACCGAACTGTGCGACATGAAGATCAGGCTCCACGCCAGCAGGAAACCGATCAGCGTGCTGCCGGCATCGCCCATGAACACCTTGCGGCCGTCCGGCCAGCCGAGGTTGACGCACAGGTACGGCACCAACGCCGCGAACAGCACCTGCAGCAGCAGCAGCACGCCGGTCATCGCGCCCGCGCTGCCGCCCGAATAGAGGAAGATCGCGGCGATCGCGACCATCGCGATGCTCGCCGCCAGCCCGTCGATGCCGTCGAGCATGTTGAAGGCGTTGATGAGGCCGATCACCGCGATCACGCTCAGCGGAATGCCGAGCGCGCCGAGCGCGAACGGCGCATCGCCGAACAGGCGTCCGGCGTGATCGAGGTACAGCCCGCTGGCGGCGATCACCATCACCGCCGCGGCCGCCTGGACGGCCAGACGCAGACGCACGCTCAGATCGAACAGATCGTCGAGCACGCCCACCATCACGATCAGGCCGCTCGGGATCATCAGCGTGGCGATGGTGCGGTCGACGTAGCCGGCGTAGGCCAGTCCGACCACGGTACCCAGGAAGAAGCACAGCCCGCCGATCAGCGGCACGCTGCCGCGATGACGCTTGCGCTCGTTGGGCTTGTCGACCAGCCCGAACCGGCGCGCCAGCGGCCGCACGGTGAAGATCAGGAACAGCGTGACTGCCAGCGCGATCGCGCTCGCCGCTTCAAGCTTGGCGTCATCCATGGGTCTTCGCAGCCGGTTGAGAGTTGCGCAAGGGTTTGCGCCGTCCGGGACCGAAACGACGCGCGTGTTGCCGGGCCCGTTCCTTCGTCCCGCCGCTGCACGGCGTTCCTTGGACGGTGGGCCCGCCAGCGCGCACCGGAATGCGCGAGGCGTGCGCAAGCCTAGGTCGAGCGACTTGATGAACAGGTCAAAATCCCGAGGCACGTTTGATGCAGTGCCCGTTTCCTCACGAAAGGTTCACCAACGTGTATGCGCCCGCGACGCACGCATGCCGGAAGCGGCATCGTTCGCGGAGGCGGGCATCGACGCGCATCTCGCGGAGCGGCGGTGTCAGGATCGCGCAATGCGAGGCGGCCCCTCCCGTCGAAAGGGAGGCCGGCATTCGTCAAAGGGATACTCGCACTCGACGAAATGGATCCAGGCATTCGCCGGGATGAGGAGCGGGAAGCCGCTCGTCGCCGGGTTGCGCCGCACCCAACCCCGTCGTCGCGGCGTCCTCGTCCGGCTCAGGATGAGCGAGCCGGGGCCCATCGAAAAGGATGCTGGCGCTCGTCGAAATGGATCCGGCATTCGCCGGGACGAGGAGCGGGAAAGCCGCTCGTCGCCGGGTCGCGCGCCGCACCCGACCCGGTCGTCGCGGCGTCCTTCGTCAGGCTCAGGTTGAGGGAACAGGACCCATTGAAGTGCTGGCGCTCGTCGGAATGGGTCCCGACGTTCGCCCGGATGGCGAACCGGCACCGTTCACCGGGCGCGGGAACGTTCGCAGGACGTCGAGCATCCGGGTGCGGAAGGTTGGGCGCTACCCAAGAAAAAACGCCGGGGCGAGTTCGTCGCCCCGGCGTTCGCAACACTGGTGCCGGAAATAGGATTCGAACCTACGACCTACGCATTACGAATGCGCCGCTCTACCAGCTGAGCTATTCCGGCGTGAGCCGCGCAGTGTAGGCGCGGCGTGAGCTGCGGTCAATCGACGAGCGTGACCCGCAGCTCCTTGGGCAGCGCGAACACCATGTTCTCCGGCTCCCCGGACAGCTCGCGGACGCTGCCGGCGCCGAGCGCGCGCAGCCGGTCCAGCACCCCCTGCACCAGGATGTCCGGCGCCGAGGCGCCGGCCGTCACGCCGACCGTGCGCCGGCCGACGATCCAGGCCGGGTCGATCTCGTCCGCGCCATCGATCAGGTAGGCTTCCACTCCCTCCCGCTCGGCCAACTCGCGCAGGCGGTTGGAGTTGGAACTGTTGGGCGAGCCCACCACCAGCACCAGCTCGCAATGCCGCGCCAGCTCGCGCACGGCGTCCTGGCGGTTCTGGGTGGCGTAGCAGATGTCGTCGTTCTTCGGCCCCTGGATCGCCGGGAACTTGGCCTTGAGCGCCTCGATCACCGCGCGGGTGTCGTCCACCGACAGCGTGGTCTGCGTGGTGTAGGCGAGATTGTCCGGCTGGCCGACCTCGAGCGCGGCGACGTCGTCGATATCCTCGACCAGGTAGATCCGGCCACCGGCGCACTCACGGTTCCACTGCCCCATCGTGCCTTCGACCTCGGGGTGGCCGGCGTGGCCGATCAGCACCACGTCGCGCCCGGCGCGGCAGTGCCGCGCCACTTCCATATGCACCTTGGTCACCAGCGGACAGGTGGCGTCGAAGACCTTCAGGCCGCGCCGCGCCGCCTCGGAACGAACCGCCTGCGAAACGCCGTGCGCGCTGAAGATCACGGTGGCGCCGTCGGGCACCTCGTCCAGCTCCTCGACGAAGATCGCGCCGCGCCGGCGCAGGTCCTCGACCACGAAACGGTTGTGCACCACCTCGTGGCGCACGTAGATCGGCGGGCCGAGCAGTTCGATCGCGCGCTTGACGATTTCGATCGCGCGGTCGACGCCGGCGCAGAAGCCGCGGGGATTGGCGAGCAGGACGTCCATCGTGGCGATTCTACGCCCGGTCACCGAACGGCGGCCTTCGGCTTCGCCAGAAGCCCGGACAGCGCGATCCCGACCGCGCCGGCCACGATCGCGCTGTCGGCCACGTTGAACGCCGGCCAGTACCAGTCGCGCCAGTACCACTGGATGAAGTCGACCACGTGGCCGTGCAGCAGGCGGTCGATCACGTTGCCGATCGCGCCGCCGATCACCAGCGCGAACGGCAGCGCGGTCTTCCAGTCGCCACGCGGGGTCCGGCGCAGCCAGGCGGTCAGCAGACCGCTGATGGCCACCGCCAGCACGACGAAGAAATACTTCTGCCAGCCGCCGGCGTCGCTCAGGAAGCTGAAGGCGGCGCCGGTGTTGTAGGTGCGGTACCAGTTCCAGAAGCCGTCGATCACCGGTACGGCGACGTGTTCGGGCAGGCTGGTCAGGACCCACTGCTTGGTGAGCTGGTCGAGGGCGATCACGGCCACCGAAACCAGCAGCCAGGGCAAGGCGTTGCGTTGGATGACGCTCATGCGGGTATCCCGGAATGTGGGCCGCGCCGTCCGGCGCGACCGCTCGAACTGTCCAATGCCGACGACCGGCCGCGGCTCAGAACCACTGCCGCCGCTCGCCCGGCCCTTCGACGTTGCTCACGCAGCGCCCGCACAGGTGCGGATGCGCGGCGACGAGACCGACGTCGGCCCGGTGGTGCCAGCAGCGCACGCACTTGGGCTTGGCGGTGGGCCGCGCGCTCACGCGCAGCGCCTCGCCCGCGCGCACCTCGACATCGCCGCTGATGAACAGGAAGCGCAGCTCCTCCTGCAGCGGCGCCAGCCAGGCCGCCTCCTCCGCCGGCGCGTCGATCGCGATTTCGGCCTCGAGCGCCGCGCCGATCTCGCCGGCCGCCCGCATCGGCTCCAGCGTCCTGGTCACTTCCTCGCGCAGGGCGAGCAGGCGCTCGAAACGCGCCGTATCGAGCCCGCCCCCCGCCGGCAGCGGCGCCAGGCCCTCGTACCAGGTGGTGAACAGCACGTGGCCGTCGCGCTCGCCCGGCAGGTAGCGCCACATCTCGTCGGCGGTGAAGGTGAGGATCGGCGCGATCCAGCGCACGAACGCCTCGGCGATGCGGTACATCGCGCTCTGCGCCGAGCGGCGGCCGTGCGAGTCCTCCGGCATGGTGTACAGCCGGTCCTTGGTGACGTCGAGGTAGAGCGCGCCGAGGTCCACGCTGCAGAAGTTCGACAGGATCTGTACCACCTCGGCGAAGTCGTAGCGCGCGTAGGCCTCGGCGATGCGGCCCTGCAGCTCGTGCGCGCGGTGCACGATCCAGCGGTCGAGCGCCACCATGTCGTCCAGCGTGCGCAGATGGCGCGCCGGATCGAAGCCGTTGAGGTTGGCGAGCAGGAAACGCCCGGTGTTGCGCAGGCGGCGGTAGACGTCGGCGCTGCGTTTGAGGATGTCGTCGGACACCGCCATCTCGTTGCGGTAGTCGGTCGAGGCGATCCACAGCCGCAGCACGTCGGCGCCCATCGCGCCGATCACCTTCTGCGGCTCGACCACGTTGCCGAGCGACTTCGACATCTTCTTGCCCTGCGCATCGACGGTGAAGCCGTGCGTGAGCACCTGCCGGTACGGCGCCGCGCCGTCCATCGCCACGCCGGTGAGCAGCGCGCTCTGGAACCAGCCGCGGTGCTGGTCGGAGCCTTCGAGGTAGAGATCGGCCGGCTTGCGCAGCCCGTCCTCCGGGCGCTGCGCGAGCACGCATTCGTGGCTGACGCCGGAATCGAACCAGACGTCGAGGATGTCGGTGATCTTCTCGTAGCGCGCGGCCTCGTCGCCGAGCAGCTCGGCCGGGTCGAGGTCGTACCAGGCATCCACGCCCTCGCGCTCGATCCGCTCGGCCACCTGCCGCATCAGCTCGGCGGCGCGCGGATGCGGCGCGCCGGTCTCGCGGTCGACGAACAGCGCGATCGGCACGCCCCAGGTGCGCTGGCGGCTGATGCACCAGTCGGGACGGCCCTCGACCATCGCCGCGATGCGCGCCTCGCCCCACTCGGGGAACCACTGCACGCTGCGGATCGCGCCGAGCGCGTCGCGACGCAGGTTCGCCTGTTCCATCGAGATGAACCACTGCGGCGTGGCGCGGAACGCGACCGGTGTCTTGTGCCGCCAGCAGTGCGGATAGCTGTGCTGCAGGCTGCGCGCGGCCAGCAGCACGCCGCGCGCGCGCAGCGCGTCGATCAGCACGTCGTTGGCTTTCCAGATGTGCACACCGGCGATCGTCGCCTCGCCGGCCGGCGGCGTCGAAGGCAGGTACACGCCGCGGGCGTCGACCGGATTGATCTGCGCGGCGGTGTAGCGGCCGAGCAGGCCGTACTGCTGGCCGACCGCGAAGTCCTCCTGGCCGTGGCCGGGCGCGGTGTGCACCGCGCCGGTGCCCTCCTCGGCCGAGACGTGCTCGCCGAGCAGCAGCGGAACGTCGCGCCCGTCGTAGAACGGATGCGCGAGCACCTGCAGCTCCAGCGCCTGGCCCTTGGCACGGCCCAGCACCTGCGCGCCTTCCACGCCATAGCGCGCCAGCGCCTTCTCCGCCAGCGCCTCCGCCAGCACCAGCAGGCGGCGCGCGCCGGACGGCGTGCGCGGGCCTTCGACCAGCACGTACGGCAGCTCGGCGCCGAGCGTCACCGCAACGCTCGCCGGCAGCGTCCACGGCGTGGTGGTCCAGATCGGCACGGCCACCTCGGTGCCGGGCGCGACTTCGACCCCGAACGCGCGCGCCAGCGCCTGCGGATCGCGCGCGAGGTAGGCGACGTCGATCGCCGGCGAGGTCTTGTCGGCGTACTCGATCTCGGCTTCCGCGAGCGCCGAGCCGCAGTCGAAGCACCAGTGCACCGGCTTCACGCCGCGCACCAGATGGCCGCGTTCGACGATCTTCGCCAGCGAACGCACGATGTCCGCCTCGTAGCGGAAGGTCATCGTGCGGTAGGGCTCGTCCCACTCGCCGAGCACGCCGAGGCGCTTGAAGTCGCGGCGCTGCAGATCGATCTGCTCGGCGGCGTACTCGCGGCACTTCCGCCGGAACGCCTTCGCGTCGAGCTTGTCGCCGACCTTGCCGTATTTCTTCTCGACCTGGTGCTCGATCGGCAGGCCGTGGCAGTCCCAGCCCGGCACGTAGGGCGCGTCGAAGCCGGACAACAGCTTGGACTTCACCACGATGTCCTTCAGCACCTTGTTGACCGCGTGGCCGATGTGGATGGTGCCGTTGGCGTACGGCGGGCCGTCGTGCAGCACGAACTTGCGCTCGCGCTGCGCGGTCCTCTCGCGGATTCGCGCGTACAGCCCCTCCGCCTCCCAGCGCGCGAGCGTCTCCGGTTCGCGCTTGGGCAGGTCCCCGCGCATCGGGAACTCGGTCGCGGGCAGGTGCAGGGTGGCCTTGTACGGGTTGGCGCTGGGGTCGGAACTCACGCGGATGCTCGTCGTTGTTCTTGCATGAGAAGGGCGCGCGCCTGCGCGGCGTCGCGGTCCATCTGCGCGGCCAGGCTCGGCAGATCGGGGAATTTGCGTTCCTCGCGCAGGCGCGCGACGAACTCGACACGGATGCGGCGGCCGTAGAGATCGCCGTCGAAATCGAACAGGTGCGCTTCCAGCAGCGGCTCCACGCCATGCACGGTCGGCCGCGTGCCCAGGCTCGACACCGACGGCCACGGACGCTCGCCGACGCCGTGCACCCAGGTGGCGAAGATGCCGGACAGCGCCGGCCGCCTGCCGTGGAAGCCGAGGTTGGCGGTCGCATAACCGAGCGCACGGCCGAGCTGCCGGCCGCGCATCACCCGGCGCTCGATCGCGTACGGCCGGCCGAGCAGGCGCGCGGCATGCGCGAACTCGCCGGCCGCCAGCGCGGCGCGCACGGCGCTGCTGGACACGCGCTCGCCATCGACCGTCAGCGGCGCGATCTCGCCGGCCTCGAACCCGCAGCCGCCGCCGAGCGAGCGCAGCAGCGCGAGATCCCCGCCGCGCCCGCGGCCGAAGCGGAAGCCCGGACCGACCCACACCTCGCGCGCACGCAGGCGCTCGACCAGCACCCGCCGCACGAACGTCTCCGCCTCCATCGCCGCCAGCCGCGCGCCGAAGCGCAGCAGCCCGACCTGCTCGACGCCGAGCGCCCACAGGCCTTCGACCTTCTCGCGCGCCGACTGCAGGCGCGGCGGCGGATCGTGCGGCAGGAAGAACTCGCGCGGCAGCGGCTCGAAGGTGAGCGCCACCGCGGGCACGCCGAGGGCGCGGGCGCGCGCGACGGCGTGACGCACCAGCGCCTGATGGCCAAGATGCAGGCCGTCGAAGGCGCCGATGCAGATCACGCTGCCGAGCGGGCACCGCGTCGAACCTTCGACGTCCCGGAAAAGCCTGCTCATCCGCTCAGAGTATAGCCGCCGCGTCGCGGCTCAATGGCGCAGATGGCGCGGCCGCAGGCCGAGCGCGACCAGCGTCGCGCCGTACGCCCCCGCGCCCGCGCCGACCGCCGCCAGCAGCCACGCCACGCGCGCCTTCCAGTCGAGCGCGGCCCACGCCCCCACCTGGTGCCGCACCGCCAGCACCGCGAGCGTCATGACCGCCAGCGCCGCCAGGATGCGCAGCATCCAGCGCCCCCAGCCCGGCTGCGCCACGTAGACGCCCTCGCGCCTGAGCGCGCGCCACAGCAGCCAGGCGTTGAGCACCCCGGCGATCGCGGTGGCGGCGGCGATGCCGGCATGCGCGTACGGCACGCGCCACCACCACAGCGGGGTGACGATCGCGACGGTCAGCGCCACGTTGGCGATCACCGTGCGCACCGCGGCGCGCATCGGCGTGCGCGTGTCCTGGCGCGCGTAGAACGCAGGCAGCAGCACTTTGCTGAGCATGAAGGTCGGAATGCCCGCGCTCATCGCCACCAGCGCGTAACCGACCATCGCGGTGTCGCGCGGGCTGAACTCGCCATGCAGGAACAGCGTGGCGGTCAGCGGCTCGGCCAGCAGCGCGAGCCCCAGCGCCGCCGGCAGACCGACCAGCAGCACGATCCGCAGGCCCCAGTCCAGCGCCTTCGAATAGCCACCCGTGTCGGCATCGGCGTGATGGCGCGACAACTGCGGCAGGATCACCGTGCCGACCGCCACCCCGAACAGCCCGAGCGGCAGCTCGGTCAGCCGGTCGGAGTAGTACAGCCACGACTGGGCCTCGGCGACCAGCAGCGAAGCGAACACGGTCCCCACCAGCAGATTCACCTGCGCCACCGACGACGAGAAGATCGTCGGCAGCATCAACCGGGCGACCCGCCGCACGCCCGGGTGACGCATTCCGAAGCGCAGCCGCGGGCGCACGCCCAGCCGCGCCATCGCCGGCCACAGCACCGCGAGCTGCATCGCCCCGGCCGCGACCACGCCCCAGGCGAGCGCCTTCTCCGGCACCTCGAACCACCGGGCCAGTAGCACCATCGCCGCGATCACCGCGAGGTTGTGCAGCACCGGCGTCAGCGCCGGCAGGCCGAAATGCCGGAACGTGTTGAGCACCGCGCCCGCCAGCGCGGTCATCGAAATGAAGGTCAGGTACGGAAACGTGATGCGCAGCATCTCCGCGGTCAGCGGCACCAGCCCCTCGTTGTGCTCGCCAGCGAACAGCAGGAACAGTCGCGCGATCCACGGCGCGAGCAGGACTCCCAGCCCGGTGACCAGCACCACCGCCGCCAGCAACGCGCCGGCGACGTGATCGACGAAATCCTGCAGCGCCCTCTCGTCGCCCTTGCCCTGCAGCTCGGACAGCACCGGCACGAACGCGGAGGAGAACGACCCTTCGGCGAAGATGCGGCGCAGGTAGTTCGGGATGCGGTAGGCGATGACGAACGCGCTCACCGCGGCGCTGGTGCCGAACAGGTGCGCCTGCAGGGCGTCGCGGACGTAGCCGGCGACGCGCGAGAGCAGGGTCATCGCGCTGAACACGGCCGTCGAGCGCAGCATCCCCGGCCGTCGCCCGGCGCTCACCGGCCGCCCCCGCCGCACCCGGCCAGGTTGACCCAACCCATTGAATCGCCCATACTTTCCGGTCTGACTTCAGGCAACCCCATTCCAACCCCAGTTTCCAGGATTTTCCCGTGGCCAACATCAAGTCCGCCAAGAAGCGCGCCAAGCAGGCGATCGTGCGCAACGCCCGCAACGCCAGCCAGCGTTCGATGCTGCGTACCGCCGTCAAGAAGGTGCTGAAGGCCCTCAACGCGAACGACGTGACGGCCGCCGAGTCCGCCTTCGCCGCGGCGCAGCCGATCCTCGACCGCATGAGCGCGCGCGGCCTGATCCACAAGAACAAGGCCGCCCGCCACAAGAGCCGCCTGAACGCGCGCATCAAGGCGCTGAAGACCGCGGCCTGAGCCGACTTGCGGGTTGCACGAAAGAACCCGGCTTCGGCCGGGTTTTTTCATGCCTGCGCGCCGCCGTGCGGCTGGCGCGCCCGCCGGCATCGCGCTCACGCCCGGCCGGCCTCGGCCTGCTCCTCGCGCAGGCGATCGAAGAACGCCATCACGTCCTGCATGATCGGCCAGGTGCCTTCGCGGCCGAGCGCCGAAACCACGTACCAGCGGTCGGTCCAGCCAAGCTCCTCGACGATCCCGCGCGCGATCGCCTCGCGCTCCTCGTCGAGCACCAGATCGGCCTTGTTGAGCACCAGCCAGCGCGGCTTCTCCAGCAGCGCGGGGTCGTGCTTGCGCAGCTCGTTCTCGATCGCGCGCACCTGCTGCGCGGGGCTCATCGCCGCGACGCCGCCCTCGCCCGCCATGTCCATCGGCACCATGTCGACCAGGTGCAGCAGCAGCCGCGTGCGCTGCACGTGGCGCAGGAACTGCGCGCCGAGCCCGGCGCCTTCCGCCGCGCCCTCGATCAGCCCGGGGATGTCGGCGATCACGAAGCTGCGGTGCGGCTCCACGCTGACCACGCCGAGGTTGGGATACAGCGTGGTGAACGGATAGTCGGCCACCTTCGGCGTGGCCGCCGACACCGCACGGATGAAGGTGCTCTTGCCGGCGTTCGGGAAGCCGAGCAGGCCGACGTCGGCGAGCAGCTTCAGCTCCAGCTTCAGCGTGCGCTGCTCGCCCGGCAGACCCGGCAGCGCCTTGCGCGGGGCGCGGTTGACCGAGCTCTTGAAGTGCATGTTGCCCAGCCCGCCCTTGCCGCCCTTCGCCACCAGCAGGCGTTCGCCGTGGCGGGTCATGTCGCCGATGACCTCGTCGGTCTCGACGTTGATGACCACCGTGCCGACCGGCACCGTGATGGTCAGATCGGCGCCGGCCTTGCCGTACATCTGCCGGCCCATGCCGTTCTCGCCGCGCTGGGCCCGGAAGATGCGCTGATGGCGGAAATCGACCAGCGTGTTGAGGTTCTCGTCGGCCACCAGCCACACGCTGCCGCCGTCGCCGCCGTCGCCGCCGTCCGGCCCACCGAGCGGAATGAACTTCTCGCGCCGGAAGCTGACCGCGCCGTTGCCGCCGTTGCCGGCAATGACCTGGATTTCGGCTTCGTCGACGAGTTTCATCTGGTTCGGGAATCGGGAATGGAGAATCGTGACGGCAAGGCGCTCGCGCGCGCACCCCGAGTCTAAATCGCGGCACCGGGAATGACGGGGGTCGGTCTGTCGATTCCCGACTACCGATTCCCGCACGGTGTGCGCAAACGAAAAACCCCGCCGAAGCGGGGCCTTTCGCGCGGCGGCGCCGGCGCTTACTGCGCGGGCACCACGCTCACGGTGCGGCGCTTGGCCGCGCCCTTGGTCGAGAACTCGACGCGGCCGTCGACCAGCGCGAACAGCGTGTGGTCGCGGCCCAGGCCGACGCCCGGACCCGGATGGAACTGGGTGCCGCGCTGGCGGACGATGATGTTGCCGGCGTTGACGTCCTGGCCGCCGTAGATCTTGACGCCCAGGTACTTCGGGTTGGAGTCGCGGCCGTTGCGGGTGGAACCTACGCCCTTTTTGTGTGCCATGACGGCGCTCCTCTCTTACTTGCTGCCACCGGCGATGCCGGTGATCTGGATTTCGGTGTAGTGCTGCCGGTGGCCCATCTGCTTGCGATGGTGCTTGCGGCGGCGGAACTTGACGATGCGCACCTTGTCGGCGCGGCCGTGGCCGATCACCTTGGCGGTGACGTAGGCGCCCTTGAGGGCATCGCCGACCTTGATGCCGTCGCTGTCGCCGAGCATCAGGACGTTGTCGAGCTTGATTTCGCTGCCGGCTTCGGCATCCAGCAGCTCGACGCGGAGCGTCTCGCCCTGCATGACGCGGTATTGCTTACCGCCGGTGGCCAGAACTGCGTACATGACCGCTTCCTCTGTAGTTATCGGGTCGTCTGCGCCGCCGGACGGGCGGACAGAAACGGAATTGTAGGTCGCGCGTCGAGCGCGCGTCAAACCGGCCGGCGGCGCGCCGCTGTCCATCTGGGGCACGCCCCAGTTGTGGCGCCGGAGGCCGCGGCCGAGGATCGATTCAGGTGCGGGACAGCTTGCTCCGGCCGCCAGGCCCGGGCATCCGCATCGGCGCGGCCGCCGCCTGCGGCCACCATGCCCGACGTCCAGGGGCGCGCCGGGAACCGAACCCTCAGGGATGCGAAGGGAGATCCAGATGAACCTCAGCAACAGCCCGTTGCGGTGGACCGCGCTCGCGGTCGCGACCGCCATGCTGGTCGCGCCGCTGGCCCATTCCGGCGGCCGGTACGGCACGGCCGTGCGCGCCACGCCGGGGATGTCCGGCGCCCGTGCCAAGCCCGGCGCCAAGGCGCCGGCGCCGCGTCACGACCGTTTCATCGTCAGCTACCGCGGAGGCACGCGGGTGGGCGCGGCCACCGCCGGCGCGCGCCGCAAGGCGCTCGGCGAAGCGGCCCGCGCGCTGGGCGTGGGCATCGCGCCGATGCGCACGCTCGCCACCGGCGCGCTGCTGATCCGCACCGACCGCAAGCTCGACAAGCAGGCGGCCAAGCGGCTGATCCTGGCCCTGAGCCGCGATCCCGACGTGATCGCGGTGGAGCCGGACATCCGACTGCAGCGCGCGTTCGTACCGAACGATCCGCTGTACGCCCAGCAGTGGCACTACCGGAGCCGCCCCGCCGGGATCGACCTCGAGCCCGCGCTGGACATCAGCCGGGGCGACGGCACGGTCGTGGCCGTGCTGGACACCGGCATCACCGCGCACCCCGACCTCGACGCCAACGTGATCGCCGGTTACGACTTCATCGGCGCCGACCCGGACGGCACGTTCGAAACCGCGCGCGACGGCGACGGCCGCGATCCCGACGCCCGCGACCCCGGCGACTGGCACGACGGCGAGTGCAGCCTGTTCGGCACGCCGGAGGACAGCAGTTGGCACGGCACGCACGTGGCCGGCACGGTGGCCGCCGCGACCGGCAACGCCACCGGCGTGGCCGGCGTCGCGCCCGGCGCGAAGGTGCAACCGGTGCGCGTGCTGGGCAAGTGCGGCGGCTATCTGTCCGATATCGCCGATGCGGTGGTGTGGGCCTCCGGCGGCACGGTGGCCGGCGTCCCGGCCAACCCGACGCCGGCGGAGGTGATCAACCTCAGCCTCGGCGGCAGCGGCGCGTGCAGCGTGGCGATGCAGAACGCGATCGACGGCGCGGTGTCGCGCGGCACGGTGGTGGTGGTCGCGGCCGGCAACGCCGGCGGCGACGTCGGCGGCTTCACTCCGGCGAACTGCAACAACGTGGTGGCAGTGGCGGCCACCGGTCCGGACGGCGCGCGCGCCGCCTACTCGAACCACGGCGAGGCGGTGGATCTGGCCGCGCCGGGCGGGACCGCGGCGGCGCCGGCCGAGCACAACATCCTGTCCACCCTGAACCTCGGCGCGCGCGAACCGGGCGCGCCCGGCTACGCGTGGTATGCGGGCACCTCGATGGCCGCGCCGCACGTGGCGGGCGTGGTGGCGCTGATGCAGGCCGCCGCGCCGATGCCGAAGACGCCGGCGCAGGTCGAGCGGATCCTGCGCAACACGGCCTACGCGTCCGGCGGCTTCCCCGGCGGCTGCGGCTACGAGAAGCCGTGCGGCGCCGGCATCCTCGACGCGCGCTACGCGGTCGCGGTGGCGAGCGGCGCCCAGCCGTTGCCGCCCGATCCCCCGCCCCCGCCGCCGCCGCCGCCCGCCATCCCGCTGGAGAACGGCGTCACCGTCACCGGCATCGAGGTCGCCGAGGACGCGAGCATCGTCTACCAGCTCGACGTGCCCAACGGCGCCTCGCATCTGCTGTTCGGCATGTACGGCGGCACCGGCGACGCCGACCTGTACGTGCGGCGCGGCCAGCGTCCGACCGACACCGCGTACGACTGCCGCCCGTTCAGGATCGGCAACGACGAGAACTGCTACTTCCCGGCGCCGCGGAGCGGTACGTGGTACGTGCGCATCAAGGGCTTCGATGCGGCCAGCGGGATCTCGCTGTATCCCAGCTTCGTCGATGCCAACTACCCGCGCGGCGAGGCGGCGACGGTGGCGCAACTGTCCAACCACCGGACCCGCGTCACCCTCACCTGGCAGCGCGGCAAGCGGCACGTCGACATCTGGCGCGACGGTGCGATCTATGCGTCGCGCCGCAACACCGGCCGCTTCGTCGACACGTTCCGCATCGTCGGCAGCGGGAGCAAGACGTACAAGGTCTGCAACCAGGGCACGCAGGAATGCTCGGACGAGGTGACGATCGAGTTCCGCTCGCGTCCGTGACGTCGACCGGCGAGGGCCCCGGCGGGCCCTCGCCTTTCCTCTTTCGCACAGGAAGCCCCATGCTCGATACGCATTCGAGGCAGGCGCGTGCCGTCCTGGCCGGACTGGCGTGTGCCGCGCTCGCGCTCGGCGCCTGCCGGCGCGAGACGCCGGCGGACGCGCCCGCGCCGCGAACGATCGCCGCGCCCGCCCGCACGATCGACGCCACGCTGACGTTGGCGCACAACCCCGATTCGCTGCGCTACGAAGGCACGGTGGGCGACGCGGCCACGCGCGCCGCCCTGCTGCGCCAGCTCGACCTCGCGTACGGCGCCCGCGCGCGCGGCGAGATCCGCGTCGATCCCAGGGTCAGGCCCGCGCCCTGGGCGCGCGGCCTGGGCGACTTCCTGGCCGGGTTCGCGCATGCGGGCGCGATGGCGCGGTTCGCCGGCGCGCGCATCGAGCTCAGCGGCGCGGTCGATCGCGATGCGCGCACGGCGCTGCGGCAGCACGCGCGCCGGGCGTTCCCGGGGGCGACGCTGACCGGCCTGTTCGAGCCGGCATCGACCGCCGGCGGGCCCGGCGTCGACCGCGGCGCGTTGTTCGCGCGGCTCAACCGTCTGGAGATCGCGTTCGAGCCCGACAGCGCGGCGATCGCGCCGCACAGCCTGGACGCGGTGAGCCGAGCCGCGCACGCGCTGCGCGCGCACGACGGCGCCGTGCGCATCGGCGTGCATCCGGAGGCAAGCGATCATCCCGATTACGACCGGGAACTGGCGCGGCAGCGCGCGCAGGCGGTGAAGATCCAACTGGTGATCCAGGGCATCCCGGCCGGCCGCATCGACACCGCCGTGCCCTCGCCCGCTCCCGGACGCCGCGGCCGTCCCGGCAAGGTCGAATTCGCCGCGCTGCCGTAGGCCCGCCCGCCGGGTGGCGGCCTGCCTGAACGATTGCCGGTCGCACCCGCTGCGACGGCGCGCTCACATTCTGGCGCGAACGCGATTTGCCCCCACCCTGTCCGGTCGGTAGGCTGACCGTTTGCTTCCGGTCGCCCCGATCGCGTCGGGCGGCGCCCGGCATTGCCCCACACGGACCCACCCGATGGCGATGGAATACATCCGCATCCGCGGCGCGCGGACGCACAACCTCAAGAACATCGACCTCGACCTGCCGCGCGACAAGCTCATCGTCATCACGGGCCTGTCGGGCTCGGGCAAGTCGTCGCTGGCCTTCGACACCATCTACGCCGAAGGCCAGCGCCGTTACGTGGAGTCGCTGTCGGCCTACGCGCGCCAGTTCCTGTCGGTGATGGAGAAACCCGACCTCGACCACATCGAGGGGCTGTCGCCGGCGATTTCCATCGAACAGAAGTCGACCTCGCACAACCCGCGTTCGACCGTCGGCACCATCACCGAGATCTACGACTACCTGCGCCTGCTGTACGCGCGCGTCGGCACGCCGCGCTGCCCGGACCACGGCTATCCGCTGGAGGCGCAGACCGTCAGCCAGATGGTCGACCAGGCGCTGGCGCTCGACCCGGAGCAGCGCTGGATGCTGCTCGCACCGGTCGTGCGCGAGCGCAAGGGCGAGCACGCGCAGGTGTTCGAGCAACTGCGCGCGCAGGGCTTCGTGCGCGTGCGGGTGGACGGCGCGCTGCACGAGATCGACGCCGTGCCGCCGCTGGCGCTGCGGCAGAAGCACACCATCGAAGCGGTGATCGACCGCTTCAAGCCGCGCGAGGACATCAAGCAGCGCCTGGCCGAATCGTTCGAGACCGCGCTCAAGCTCGGCGACGGCATGGCGGCGGTGCATTCGATGGACGATGCGGCCGCGCCGCCGCTGCTGTTCTCCTCCAAATACAGTTGCCCGGTGTGCGATTACTCGCTGCCCGAACTGGAACCGCGGCTGTTCTCGTTCAACTCGCCGATCGGCGCATGCCCGACCTGCGACGGCCTGGGCGTGTCGCAGTTCTTCGATCCGGCGCGGGTGGTGGTGCATCCGGAACTCTCGCTCGCCGCCGGCGCGGTGCGCGGCTGGGACCGCCGCAACGCGTACTACTTCCACATGATCCAGTCGCTGGCGAAGCACTACCGCTTCGACGTCGACCAGCCGTGGAACTCGCTGCCCGACAGCGTGCGCCAGGCCGTCCTGTTCGGCAGCGGCGACGAGGTGATCGCATTCACCTACCTCAGCGAAAGCGGCAGCCGCCACCAGCGCAAGCACCGCTTCGAGGGCATCGTCCCCAACCTCGAGCGCCGCTACCGCGAGACCGAATCCGCCGCGGTGCGCGAGGAGCTGGCGAAGTACATCAGCGAGCGCCCCTGTCCCGACTGCGGCGGCGCGCGCCTCAATCGCGCCGCGCGCAGCGTGTTCGTGGCGGAGCGTCCGCTGCCGGACATCGTGGTCATGCCGGTCGACCAGGCGCTCGCGTTCTTCCGCGAGCTGCAGCTTCCGGGCTGGCGCGGCGAGATCGCGCAGAAGATCGTCAAGGAGATCGCCGACCGCCTGCGCTTCCTGGTCGACGTCGGCCTCGACTATCTCACGCTCGAGCGCAAGGCCGACACGCTCTCCGGCGGCGAGGCGCAGCGCATCCGGCTCGCCAGCCAGATCGGCGCCGGCCTGGTCGGCGTGATGTACGTGCTCGACGAGCCCTCGATCGGCCTGCACCAGCGCGACAACGAGCGCCTGCTCGGCACCCTCACCCGCCTGCGCGACCTCGGCAACACGGTGATCGTGGTCGAGCACGACGAGGACGCGATCCGGCTGGCCGACCACATCGTCGACATCGGCCCCGGCGCCGGCGTGCATGGCGGCGAGGTGGTGGCGCAGGGCTCGCTGCAGGACATCATGCGCGCGCCGCACTCGCTCACCGGCCAGTACCTGAGCGGCCAGCGCCGGATCGAGGTTCCGGCCAAACGCCACAAACCGAATCCGAAGGCGCTGATGAAGCTGCGCGGCGCCAGCGGCAACAATCTGCGCAACGTCGACCTGACCATTCCGGCCGGACTGTTCACCTGCGTGACCGGCGTGTCCGGTTCGGGCAAGTCGACGCTGATCAACGACACGCTGTACGCGATCGCCGCGAAGGAACTCAACGGCGCTTCGGCCACCCCCGCGCCGTATCGCGCGATCGAGAACCTCGACCTGTTCGACAAGGTGGTCGACATCGACCAGTCGCCGATCGGCCGCACGCCGCGCTCGAACCCGGCCACCTACACCGGCCTGTTCACGCCCCTGCGCGAGCTGTTCGCGCAGGTTCCGGAGGCGCGCGCGCGCGGCTACTCGCCGGGCCGCTTCAGCTTCAACGTGCGCGGCGGCCGCTGCGAGGCCTGCCAGGGCGACGGCCTGATCAAGGTCGAGATGCACTTCCTGCCGGACGTCTACGTGCCGTGCGACGTCTGCGGCGGCAAGCGCTACAACCGCGAGACGCTGGAGATCCTCTACAAGGGCCACTCGATCCACGACGTGCTCGAGATGACCGTCGAGGACGCGCTCGACCTGTTCGAGAACATCCCGGCCATCGCCCGCAAGCTCGAAACCCTGCTCGACGTCGGCCTGTCCTACATCAAGCTCGGCCAGAGCGCGACCACGCTGTCCGGCGGCGAGGCGCAACGCGTCAAGCTGTCGCGCGAGCTTTCGCGCCGCGACACCGGACGCACGCTGTACATCCTCGACGAGCCGACCACCGGCCTGCACTTCCACGACATCGAACACCTGCTCGCCGTGCTGCACCGCCTGCGCGACGAGGGCAACACGGTGGTGGTGATCGAGCACAATCTCGACGTCATCAAGACCGCCGACTGGGTGATCGATCTCGGGCCCGAAGGCGGCCATCGCGGCGGACAGATCATCGCCACCGGGACGCCGGAGCAGATCGCCGAACATCCCGATTCGCACACGGGACGGTTCCTGCGGCCGCTGCTCGGTCTGGCCCCGCACCACGAGATTTCACGGAAGGCATCGCACGCATGAGCATCGACGCCGGCACCCCGCGCAAGCCGCGCCGCACCGCCCGCAAGAAGAAGGCCGAGCCGCAGGCCGCAGCCCCCGCGCCCGCCGCGACCACGCCGACCGCATCGACCGCCGCAGGCGCACCGGCCGACGCGCCTGCGCCCGCCGCACCGGCGAAGCCGCTGGTGCGCGTTCCGATGCCCGTGCGCTGGCGCGACCTCGACGCCTTCAACCACGTCAACAACTCGAAGTATCTCAGTTACCTCGAGGAGGCGCGGCTGCAGTGGATGCTGACGCTGCCGGGCATGGGGATGGACGACCGCGTCGCCCCCGTGGTGGCGGCGGCGCACCTGAACTACCGGCGGCCGATCGAATGGCCGGCGCAGGTGACGATCGAGCTGTTCGTCGAACGGCTGGGCAACAGCAGCCTGACCATCGGCCACCGCATCCTCGCCGGCGACGACGAGGGCGTGCTGTATTGCGACGGCAACGTGGTGATGGTGTGGATCGACCGCCAGACCGGCCAGGCGGCGCCGCTGCCGGCGGCGGTCCGCGAAGCGCTCGCGGGCTGAGCGCGCGGGCTCGACGGCGGGCCGGGGCCCGCCCTACGGCGCCGCCGCGCGCGCCTCGAACTCGACCGGCAGGCGGCGACCGTCCTTCAGGTGCAGATCGATGGGCACACGCTGCCCGATCCGCACCGGCGCCGTCGGCCGCATCAGCATCAGGTGCAGCCCGCCGGGCTTCATCTCCACCGTCGCGCCGGGGGCGAGCGGCAGCTCGGCGACCTCGCGCATGCGGCTGACGCCGTCGACCGTGCGCGTCTCGTGGATCGACACCTCGCCGTAGGCGGGACTGCTCGCTGCGACGATCGCCAGCGGCGCGGCGCACGGGTTGCGGAGGCGCAGGTAGCCGGCGTTCATCGGCATCGCCGCCGGAAGCACGCGCACCCAGGCGCGTTCGGCACGCGGCAGGCAGGTCGGGGGCGTGGCGGCGAACGCGATAGCCGGCAGGAACGCGAGCGCGAGCGCGGCGATGAGGACGGAGCGGATCATGCGCCTATGATAACGAGCGACGCCGCCCGCCACGCTGCGTCCGATCCCGCCACACGGAGCCGCCATGCCGCTCGTCAACGTCGAAACGCACGGGCAGATCGCCCGCATCACGCTCGCCCGCCCGCCGGTCAACGCGCTCGACCCCGAGCTGTGCGACGACCTCACGCGCGCGGTGCGGCAGGCGGCCGAGCAGGGCGCCGCCGGCATCGTCCTCGCCGGCGGACCGAAGGTGTTCTCGGCCGGGCTCGATGTGCCGTTCCTGCTCTCGCTGGGCGACGACCGCGCACGCGTCAGGAGCGCCTGGCAGGCCTTCTTCGCCGCCGCGCGCACGCTGGCGTCCTCGCCGGTGCCGGTGGTAGCCGCCATCGCCGGGCATGCGCCGGCCGGCGGCTGCGTGCTGGCGCTGTGCTGCGACTACCGGGTGATGGCGGAAGGCCCGTACCGCATCGGCCTCAACGAGACGCAGGTGGGCCTGGTCGCGCCGGAAGGCATCCAGCACCTGATGCGGCGCGTGGTCGGCTCCCACCGCGCCGAGCGTCTGCTGGTGGGCGGCGAGCTGGTCGAGTCCGCGCGCGCCCTCGCCTGCGGTCTGGTCGACGAGCTGGCCGCGGTCGACGAGGTCGTCACCCGCGCGCACGCCTGGCTGGAAGGCCTGCTGGCGCTGCCGCGCATGCCGGTGCTGCAGACCCGCGCGATCGCGCGCGCCGATCTGCTGGCCGCGCTGGAGCCCGAACGCATCCAGCTCGACCGGTTCGTCGAGGCGTGGACGCATCCGGACACGCAGGCGGGGCTGAAGGCGCTGGTGGCGCGGCTCGGGAAATAGCGCAGGCCCGACGCGGGCAGCCACTACGCCCCGGTTTCGATCGGCCGCGCGGGATCCTCGATCCAGCCGCTCCAGGAGCCGGTGAACAGCCTGGCGCCACCGAGCCCGGCATGCTCCATCGCCAACAGATGGTGGCAGGCGGTCACGCCGGAGCCGCACATCACCGCCACCCGCTCGGTCGGCACCGCGCCGAGCAGCGCGCGGAACTCCGCGGCCAGTTCTTCCGCGGGCTTGAACCGGCCGTCGCGGAGATTCTCCACGAACGGCCGGTTGCGCGCGCCCGGCACGTGACCGGCGCGGCGGTCGATCGGTTCCACGTCGCCGCGGAAGCGCTCGGCGGCGCGCGCATCGACCAGGACGCCGCCGCTGGCGAGTTGCGCCCGGATGTCGTCGACATCGAGCAGCCGCGAGCGGTCGAAGCGGGCCTCGTACTGCGTCGCGCCGGGCGCGGGCACCGCGCGTTCGACCGGCAGGCCGAGCGCGCGCCAGCGCGACCAGCCGCCGTCCAGCACCGCCACGCGGCGGTGCCCCAGCGCGCGCAGCAGGAACCACGCGCGCGCGGCCGCCAGCGCCCCGTCGCCGGCGTCGTAGACGACCACCTGATGCGCGGGCGTCGCGCCGACGCGCCCCAGCACGCCACGGATGTGCGCCTCCTCCGGCCACGGGTGGCGGCCCGCGCCCGGCCGGTGCGGGCCGCTGAGGTCGCGCGCCAGGTCGACGTGGTGCGCACCGGGCACATGCGCTTCGTGATAGGCCGCGCGCGCGGCCTCGGGATCGGCGAGCGAAGCGGTCGCGTCCAGCACGACCAGATCCTCCTGGCCCAGTCGGGCGGCCAGGTCCTCAGCGGCGATGAGCGTCGTCCATTCCATCGGCATGCAGGCGTTCACGCAGGTTGAGCAGCATCATCGCGGTGGCGCCCCAGATGCGCCGGTCGGGATACCGGAACTCGACGATCTCGCGCGCCTGTCCGCGATAGTCCAGAGTGTGCCGCAGCAGATTGGCCGGATCGAGCAGCAGCCCGAGCGGCACTTCGAACACTTCGGCGACTTCGTTCGGATCGGGCCGCGCTTCGTAGTCGGAAGCGACGAAGCCCACCAGCGGCACGACGCGGAAGCCGGTGATGGTCAGCAGCGGGTCGAGGTAGCCCAGCGGCGTCACCTGCGCCGGCGGCAGGCCGATCTCCTCCTCGGCCTCACGCAGCGCCGCGGCGGCCGGGCCGGCATCGAGCGGCTCGATGCGGCCGCCGGGAAAACTCACCTGCCCGGCATGGTGGCGCAGGCCGTCGGTGCGGCGGGTCAGCAGCACCTGCAGGCCGTCGTCGCGCTCCACCAGCCCGACGAGCACCGCCGCCTCCACCGGCGGCCGTGCCGGATCGAGCAGATCGGCCAGCGCATCGCGGTTCCATCCCGGCGTCCGCGGCGGATGTTCGAGCGGATGCAGCGCGGCGCGCAGGCGGTGCAACGGCGGCGTGTCGGACTTCAAGCGGCACTCGCGCGGCGCCTGGCCTCGCGTTCGGGCAGCACGTCGTTCATCAGGCGAAGGCGCTGGCCGTCGTCCATCGCCGACCAGCGCGCGATCTCGTCGAGCGTGCGGTGGCAGCCCTCGCACAGACCGTCGGCAGCGATCGCGCACACGCCGACGCAAGGGCTGAGGACGGCGCGCGGCGCGGGATGGGGCGAGCTCATGTCCGGCATTGTCGCGGATGGCAGCGGCGCTGCCAAACCACGAGACCCGCGCCCGTCGGCAGCGCAGCGGAGTAGCCCGGGTAAGCGAAGCGTCAAGGGCGTACGGACACCCGGATGCGGCCTGTGGCTTTATCCGGGCGACGCCTTCTGCGAATGGGTCCCCGCTTGCGGGGGATGACGCAGCGGCAAAGGCGTTTCCGCTATGCGGAAACACGCCGGGCATGCTGTGGGGTGGATCCCCGCTTGCGCGGGGATCACGCAGCGGCAAAAGCGTTTCCGCTATGCGGAAACGCGCCGCTGCGTCACTTCACGCTGACGAGTTTGACTTCGAACTGCACGGCCACGTTCGGCGGGAAGCCGGAACGCGGATCGGCGCCGTAGGCCTTGTCGGGGGGAAGGGTGATCTCCCACTTCGAACCGGCGGGCATCTGCATCAGCGCCTCGCGCATGGCGGCCATCTCGATCTCGCTGACCTTGACCGCCGGGATCTGCGAGGCGGGACGCGCCTGCTGCGGGCGCTCGCCCCACGGGAACGGGCCGGCCACTTCGAGCTGCACGGTGCTGGCCATGGTCGGCTTGGCGCCGGTGCCGTTCTCGATGACGCGATACTGTGCGCCGCTCGGCAGCATCTTCACGCCCGCCTTGCCCTTGTTCTGCGCGAGGAAGGCGTCGCTCTTGGTCTTGTTCTCGGCCGCCATGCGGTCGAACTCGGCCTTGGCCTTCTCGGCCAGGCGCTTCTGCATCGCCTCGACCGCGGCCTTCAACTGCTCGCCGGGCACGGCGGGCTGCTTCTTGGCGTAGGCGTCCTGCAGGCCCTTGACGACGGCGTTGACGTCGAGCGCTTCGCCGCGCGCGGTGAGCTGGGCCAGGTCCGCGCCGGTCTGGTAGCCGAGCGCGTAGCTGAGCTTGCCCTTCTCGGTCGACGTGTCCTGGGCGGCGGCGGAACCGGCGGCCAACAGCAGGGCCGCGGTGGCCGCGGCGAGCAGACGCAACTTCATTCGGTGAATCTCCGGTGTGGTACGGCGGTGAAGCCGCCGCAAAAAAATGTCCCCCGTCGAACCGCGCCGGAAGGACGCTGTAGGATACCGGCCGCAGCGCTTAACCGCCACTGAGGCCGACCGCTGTGACCCTGCGGTGCGCCGGAAGTTCCCGCACTGCGCCTCCCTCCCTTCCGCTCCTTCAGGCACGTCATGGCCGACGCCCTTCTGCTCATCGACGACATCGGCGCGGTGCGCCGCATCACCGTCAACCGTCCCGACAAGCTCAACGCGCTCAACGCGGCCACCCTGGACGCGCTGCGGGAGGCGTTCGACGCCGCCGCCGCGGACGAGCGCGTGCGCGCGGTGGTGCTGACCGGCGCAGGCCCCAAGGCGTTCGTGGCCGGCGCCGACATCGCCGAGATGAACACGCTGGCGCCGGTGCAGGGTCGCGATTTCTCGCAGCGCGGGCAGCGGCTGATGCGCACGATCGAGACCCTGCCCAAGCCGGTGATCGCGATGATCAACGGCTTCGCGCTCGGCGGCGGACTGGAGCTGGCGATGGCCTGCCATCTGCGCATCGCCGC
The DNA here is from genome assembly GCF_007923255.1 of Vulcaniibacterium thermophilum. GTDB lineage: Bacteria > Pseudomonadota > Gammaproteobacteria > Xanthomonadales > Xanthomonadaceae > Lysobacter_F > Lysobacter_F thermophilum. The sequence goes on from NZ_VOHJ01000034.1 coordinate 27,959, forward strand.
CGACACCGCCAAGGTCGGGCAGCCCGAAATCAACCTCGGCCTGATTCCGGGGTTCGGCGGCACGCAGCGCCTGCTGCGGCTGGCCGGACGCGCGGCGACGCTCGAGCTGTGCCTGCTCGGCGCGCCGATCGATGCGGTACGCGCGCAGCAGCTCGGCATCGTCAACCGCGTGGTGCCGGCGGCGGAACTGGAAGCGCAGACGATGGCGCTCGCCGAGCAGCTCGCCAATGCCGCGCCGCTGGCGCTGCGCGGCATCCTCGACTGCGTCAACGTCGGCGGCGAATGCGCGATCTCCGAGGGGCTGGAGTACGAGACCACGCAGTTCGGCCTGATGTTCGCCACCGAGGACATGCGCGAGGGCACCGCCGCGTTCCTCGAGCGGCGCAAGCCGGCGTTCCGCGGCCGCTGATGGGCGCCTGCGCGCTCTGCGGGTGCCTCGCGCCGGCGGCCGCGCACGCGATCCTCGCCGCGCTCGCCGAGGACGACGTCGACCGCGCGCTGGATCTGGGCCTGCTCGATGCGCCGCCGTGCGCCGGCTGCGCGCCCGGATGCAACACGCGCCTGCTCGCGGTACGCGACGAACGCCGGCGTGCGCTGGCGGCACGCGAGCGCTTCCGCGCGCGGCAGGCGCGGCTGGAGCGCCGCGCGCGCGAACGCGAGGCGGCGCGAACGGCGCCGCCCGCCGATGCCGCGCGTCCCTCC
>NZ_VOHJ01000035.1 GCF_007923255.1 Vulcaniibacterium thermophilum
TCGCGCGCGGCAGCCGCGCCGCCGCCAACGGCCTGCGCGAGGGCGACGTGGTGGAGGGCGTCAACCGCGCGGCCGTCGCCGACCTGTCGGGCTTCCGCGCCAGCTTCACGCGCACGCCTGCACAGTTGGTCCTGCAGGTACGCCGCGGCAGCACCCGCGGGATGCTGCCGATGCAATGACTTCGACAGGAGACAGCGCGATGAGCCCCACTCCGGAAAACACCAACGGCTCGGTCACCCCGAGCGGCAGCAACAACCTGTCCGCTTCGCTCGGCAACGACGGCTCCGCCGGCCGCAGCAGCGCCGCAGGCTCCACCGGCGGAGCGGCCTCGATGGAGGATCTGCAGGGCACCGGCACCGGTAGCGGCACGACGGCTACGGGCACCACCGCGACCCACACCCCGGGCGCGACCCGCGCGCACCTCGGCCAGGCCGGCAGCCACCTCAAGCAGGCCGCGCGCGACGCCGGCTCGACGCTGAAGGGCGCCGCCACCGCCGCCGGCGAGGAACTGCGCATCGGCGGCAAGCAGGTCAAGGCCGATCTGGCCGACGGCGCGCTGGAAGGCATCACCGCCGCCGAACAGGCCGCGCTCGCCGCGCGCGAGCAGATGGACCAGCTGATGGAGAAGGGCCGCGATCTGATGGACACCGCTGCCGAGATGATCCGCCAGCGTCCGCTGGCCTCGTTCGGCGTGGCGTTCGCGGCCGGCTGGCTGATCGCGAAGCTGGCGCGCGGCGGCAGCGACCGCTGAGCCGATGAGCGAGCCGCGCGGCCCCGGTCCTTCGCCCGAGCCGGAGGGCGATCGCGAGGCGAACGCCGAACCGCCCCGCGATCTCCCGCCGCCGGACCTGCTGGAGGCGCTGCGCCAGATCGCCGACACCGGCCGCGCCGGCGCCGGCGCCACGTGGGACGCGGTCAAGGCGTTCCGCACGCTGGTCGCCGCCGACGTCTCGCTGGCGCGCAACGCGGCCGGACGCGCGGCGGCGTTCTCGGCGATGGCGGTGATCTTCGGCGGCACCGCCTGGATGCTGCTGATGGCGCTGGTGATCGTGCTGCTCAGCCGCGGCGCCGGCTGGCCGTGGTGGCTCGCGTTCCTCGCCTGCGCGCTGGTGAGTCTGGCGCTGGCCGCGTTCGGCGCCTGGCGCGCGGTGTACTACTTCGACCTGACCCGCATGAAGGCCACCCGCCGGCAACTGGCGCGCCTGGGCTTCGGCGAACTGGCAGACTTCACGCCCGCCCCGGGCTCGCCGGCGCCCACGCGCACCGCCGTGCAATCGCCGGAAACGCCCGAAGGCCGACCGCTGAAGGACGAACACGGTGTCGAACTCACTCCGCCCTGAGGATCCCGCCTCCGTCGCCGGCAAGCTGCATCCGCGCGCGCTCAGCTTCAGGCACATGATCGCGAAGGTGCAGCAGGCCGAGGATGCGCTCGAGGCCAGCGAACGCCAGGTGGCCGCCGACTGGCGCCAGCTCCGGCGCTCCTGGCGCGCCACCTGGACCGCGCCGCGGATCGTCGCGGCGGGCCTGGTCACCGGCTTCGCGGTCGGCCTGACGCGGCCGCTGGGCGCCGCCGGCAAGCTGGGCGGGGCGACGCAGATCCTCAATCTCGTCTCCGCGGTGGCGGGCCTGTTCGCCGGCGGCCAGGCGCAGGCCGCGGCCGACCAGGCGGAAGAGGTCGCCCTTCGCACCGCCGGCGCGGGCGCCCCGCCCGCGCCGCCCCCGCCGACGGACGAGGCGACGCAGCGCGTGGCCGAGGCCGTCGGCACGTGAGCGCGACGCCCGGGCCGTTCGATCCGACATCGCCGGACGCTGCACCCGCCCCGCGTCCCCCGCCGCCCCGCCCGCGCGCGCCGGCCTCGGTGGTGCTGCTGGCGGTGCTGGCGCTCGCTTTCACGCTGTGGGCGGCGCAATCGCTGATCCTGCCGATCCTGCTGGCGATGTTCTTCGCGCTGGTGGGCAACCCGATCATCCGCATGCTGCAGCGGCTGTGGCTGCCGCGGTTCGTCGCCGCGCTGCTGGTGGTGGTGGGCGGACTGGCCGGCGCGGCGGCGCTGGGCAACCAGCTCGTCGAACCGGCCGGCGAGTTCGTGCGGCAGATGCCGCAGCAGGTGCGGCAGATCGCGCCCAAGCTGCGCGACCTCACCCGCCCGGTGCAGGAGGCCAACCGCGCCGCGCAGAACATCGCCCGCGTGGCCGGCGGCCAGCAGAACCAGCGCGTGCAGGTGGTGAGCGCGCCCAGCGATCCCTACCGCTGGCTGCTGACCACGCCGAAGGTGGTGGCGTCGGTGCTGGCCGTGATCCTGCTGACGTTCTTCTTCATGGTCTACGGCGCGCACCTGCAGCGGCACGCGCTGCAACTGCTGCCCAGCCGCCAGCAGCAGAAACTGACGGTCGAGATCCTGCAGTCGATCGAGCGCGAGATCTCGCGCTACGTGCTCACCATCAGCGTGATCAACGCGCTGCTGGGGATGGCGTTCGCGCTGGCGCTGTATCTGCTCGACGTGCCGCTGCAGGAGGCGCTGCTGTGGGGCACGATGGTGGCGCTGCTCAACTTCGCGCCGTACGTCGGCCCGCTGATCGGCATCCTGGCGATGCTGGGGATGGGCCTGCTGGCCTACGACGAACTCTGGCGCGCGTTGCTGCCGGCGACGATCTACCTCGTCCTGCACACGCTGGAAGGCCAGATCATCACGCCGATCGTGCTCGGCCGGCGGATGGCGCTCTCGCCGCTGGTGCTGATCCTCGCGCTGATGGTGTTCGGCTGGCTGTGGGGCATCATCGGCCTGCTGCTGGCGGTGCCGCTGCTGGTGTGCGTGAAGCTGGTGCTCGCCCGCCTCGACGGCATGGGCGGGTGGGCGCGGTTGCTGGAGTGAGCCGTCAGCGGCAGCGTGGCGGGGCAGACACCAGGACGACAGGATGGCGAAGGACGCAGCGGGTAGCGGCGCCCGGCGCAGGCCGCGCGGGCTGGGCGGCGTGTTCGTCGCCCTGGCGCTCGTGGGGGCAAACGGCTGTTCTTCGGTCATGACGGCGGGAATGCGCGAACAGGCGCCGGCGAACGGCGTCGTGGCGCTTGGGGGATGGAAAGCGCTCGGCATGACCCGGTTGATCGCCGAGAGCTACGTGCCCGGCACCCCGCAACGCGTGCGATTGGCGCGCATGCGCTGCAAGCAAGCGGAGACGGCCGAAATCTCGATCCGTTACGACCCCCGGGCACTGGCCGCGCACGAACGCGCGCGCGCCTGCGCGCTGCTCACCTCGACGGCCGACCACGTCGCCCGCGAGATCGGATTGACACAAGTGCGCTACGAGGCGGTGCTGGTCCCGGCAAGCGCGTCCTACGCCTGGCGGCGTTCGAGCCTGGCGCCGTTCACCCGTCTCACGCTCGGCTTCGCGGTCCCGTGGTCGCCGGACGCGTCCTGGACGCACGCGAACCTCGTCGACGTGTTCGCGCACGAAGCGGTCCACCTGCGCGCGCTGCGCACTGGACATGCGCTGCCCGACGAGGAGGAAGCCGCCTACTACGCCGGGCTGTGCGCACAACTCGACGTGCTCGGCGAGCTGCGCGAACGCGGGCTGCCCGGCACCCCGGTGGCCAATGCGGGCGAAGCGGGCGAGCGCTCCTCCCGCGTCGCCTACGACGTCCGGCGCGCGGTCTTCCCCCTTTTGCACGAAGGCCGACTGCCGACGGATTCGCCGCGCGCGGACGAGCTGCGCGCGCGATGCGCAACAAGACTGGCGCCGCTTTCACCTCCGGAACAGTGAGTCCGCGAAGGCGCAGCACTTCACCGGCGAAGGTAGACTTGCCGGGTGCCTGCTCCCATCCGCGCCATCACCCTCGATCTCGACGATACGCTGTGGCCGATCGCGCCGGTGATCGCGCGCGCCGAGCGCGCGCTGCACGACTGGTTCGCGCGCCGCGCGCCGGGGGTGCTGGAACGGCACACGATCGAGAGCATGCGCGCGCTGCGCGACGCGGTCGCGGCCGAGTTCCCCGAGCTGTCGCACGACTACACCGCGCAGCGGCGGATCGCGTTGGAGCGGCTGCTGCGCGAGGCCGACGAGGACGTGGCGCTGGTCGAGGAGGCGTTCGAGACGTTCTTCGCCGCGCGCTGCGAGGTCGAGCACTACGAGGACACCGTCGAGGCGCTCGAGCGCCTGAGCGCGCGCGTGCCGCTGGCCGCGCTGTCCAACGGCAACGCCTGCCTGACGCGGATCGGGCTGATGCCGCTGTTCCGGTTCCAGCTCGGCGCGCGCGAGCACGGCCGCGCCAAGCCCGATGCCAGCATCTTCCACGCCGCCTGCGCGCGGCTGGACTGCGCGCCGCACGAGGTCCTGCACGTCGGCGACGACGTCGAGATGGACGTGCTCGGCGCGCACCGCGCCGGCCTGCGCAGCGTGTGGCTCAACCGCGAACGGCGCGCCTGGCCGCACGAGCAGCCGCGCCCCGACCTCGAATTCCACAGCCTGGCCGCGCTGGCGGACTGGCTGGACGCGCATCTCCTCCCGCACGCGAAGACCGCATGACCCTGCCTGCCGGATTCACCGCCGCGCGCGACGGCGCGCTGCCGCTGTACCTGCTCGATCGCACCACCTTCCCCGCCTGGCGCGCGGCGCAGCCGGCCGCGGTGCAGGCGTGGCTGGACGCGCACGGCTTCGACGCCGCGCCCGGCAGCGCGCTGCCGCTGCCCGGCGAGCGCGGCCCGGCGGGGGCGGCGATCGGCATCGGCGATGCGCTCGATCCGTTCGCCTACGCGCATGCGCCGTTGGCGCTGCCGCCGCTGGCATGGCACGCGGCCGGCCCGCTGGAGCCGGCCGCGCGCGCGGCGCTCGAGCTGGGCTGGGGCTTGGGCAGCTACCGCTTCGCACGCTACCGCACGCCGCCGCGCGCGCCGGCGCGGCTGGTGGTGGAGGAAGGCGATGCCGAGGCGTTCGCGCTGCTGGCCGCCTGCACGCGCGTGCGCGATCTGGTCAACACGCCGACCGAGCACATGGGGCCGGCGGAGCTGGAAGCGGTGGCGCAGGAGATCGCCACCGCGCACGGTGCACGCATCGAGGTGATCGCCGGCGACGACCTGCTGGCGAGGAACTTCCCGGCGATCCATGCGGTCGGTCGCGCCTCGCATCGCGCGCCGCGGCTGATCGCGCTGCACTGGGGCGAGGCGTCGCATCCGCACGTGGCGCTGGTCGGCAAGGGCGTGTGCTTCGACACCGGCGGGCTCGACATCAAGCCGGCCGACGGCATGCGCAACATGAAGAAGGACATGGGCGGCGCGGCGCACGCGCTTGCGCTGGCGGAACTGGTGATGGCGCGCCGGCTGCCGCTGCGGCTCACCGTGCTGGTGCCGGCGGTGGAGAACGCGATCGGTCCGAATGCGTTCCGTCCCGGCGAAGTGATCGCCACCCGCGCCGGCATCGGTGTGGAGATCGACAACACCGATGCCGAGGGTCGCGTGATCCTCTGCGATGCGCTCGCCTACGCGGGCGAGCAGCGGCCGGCGTTCGTGCTGGACTTCGCCACCCTCACCGGCGCCGCGCGGATCGCGCTCGGCCCGGACCTGCCGGCGCTGTACGCCAACGACGAGACGCTCGCCGCCGACTGGCTGGCCGCCGCCGAGCGCACGCGCGATCCGCTCTGGCGCATGCCGCTGTGGCGGCCGTACTGGCGCTACCTCACCAGCGGCATCGCCGACATCGCCAACGGCGGCCCGTCGAAGATGGCCGGCAGCATCACCGCCGCGCTGTACCTCGAACGCTTCGTGCCCGCCGGTCTGCCGTGGGCGCATCTGGACGTCTACGCCTGGAACGACAGCGACCGCCCCGGCCGCCCGGCCGGCGGCGAGGCGCAGGGGCTGCGCGCCGCGTTCGAGCTTCTCAAGCGCCGCGCCACCGCGTAGGGCGGGACTCGTCCCGCCATCGCGAGCCGCGGCGGTGACATCGGAAACCGCATGCCGTGTCTCGTGGTCGCGGCTGAAGCGAAGACGTAGGCCGGGACTTGTCCCGCCATCGCGAGCCGCGGCGGTGACATCGAAAACCGCATGCCGTGTCTCGTGGTCGCGGCTGAAGCGAAGACGTAGGGCGGGACTTGTCCCGCCATCGCGCGAATCGTGGCGCTCGAATCGGCGCCCCTCAATCCTGCGTTACCGCGCGGCCATCACAGCCAGCCCTTCTGCCGCGCCAGCCGGTAGGCCTCGACGCGGTTGGAGGCGCCGAGTTTGCCGATCGCATCGGACAGGTAATTACGCACGGTGCCTGCGGACAGGTTCAGGCGCGCGGCGATGTCGCCGGCGCTCATGCCTTCGCCGGCCAGACGCAGCACCTGGCGTTCGCGGTCGTTGAGCGGATCGGCCTCGCTCCAGGCATCGAGCGCGAGGTGCGGATCGATCGCGCGGCCGCCGCGGTGCACCTGGCGGATCGCGCCGGCGAGCTGTTCGGGCGGGGCGTCCTTGAGCACGTAGCCCGCCACTCCGGCATCGAGCGCGCGGCGCAGGAAGCCGGCGCGGGCGAAGGTGGTGGCGATCACCACCCGCACCGGCAGGCCGTGACGGTGGACGCGCTGCGCGAGCTCGAGCCCGGTGAGGCCGGGCATCTCGATGTCGGTCACCAGCACGTCGGGCTGCAGCCGCTGCAGCTCGCGCCAGGCCGCTTCGCCGTCGGCGGCGGCGCCGACCACCTCGATGTCGCTTTCCAGATTCAGCAGCGCGGCCAGCGCGCCGCGCACCATCGCCTGGTCCTCGGCCAGCAGCACCCGGATCATCGGCTCCTCCCGCAATCGCGGGCACGGTAGCAGACGCGCTCAGGCGGCGGCGGGCTCGGCGGTGGCGCGCGCCGGCGCGGGCAGCGGCAGGCGCGCCTCGACGCGGGTGCCGCGGCCGCGTTCGGAATCGATCCGCAGCCGGCCGCCCAGCGCCTCGATCCGCTCGCGCATGCCGCACAGGCCGTTGCCGGGCACGATCGCGCCGCCGCGTCCGTCGTCGCTCACCGTCAGCACCACGTCGTGGCGCGAGGCGTCCAGGACGATGTCGACATGGCCGGCGCGCGCGTGGCGCTGGATGTTGGTGACCGCTTCGCGCACGGTCAGCGCCAACGCGCTCTCCAGCTCCGGCGGCAGCGTCACCGGCGCGAGCGCATAGCGAAACTGGACCTGGTCGGCCTCCAGCAGCAGACGCGCCGACGCCAGCTCGGCGGCAAGGCCGGCGGCGCGGATGCCGGTCACCGCGCTACGGACCTGGGTCAGCGCCTCGCGCGCGACGCGGACGACATCGTCGAGCTCGCGCCGTGCGCCAGCGGGGTCGCGCTCGACCAGACGGCGGGCCAGCTCGGCCTTCAATGCCACCAGCGACAGCGTGTGCCCGAGCAGATCGTGCAGATCGCGACCGATGCGCTCGCGCTCGGCCAGCGCGGCCAGCCTGCGCACCTCCTCCTGCGACAACCGCAGCGCGGCGTCGCGCGCCTTGTTGAGGCAGTCCACATGCACCACCGCGCCGACGATCAGCGTCACCAGCGGCATCCACACGACCGCCTGCCACGGATAGCCGAGCCACAGCCCCCAGCCGACGAACACCGCGTTGAGCGCGCCCAGTTCGGCGAGCAGCCGCAGGAACGGGCGCGCGCCGCGCGCGCTCAGCATCACGCAGCCGAACACGAAATAGCTCATCCCGGCCGGATACCACGGCAGCGTGGCCAGGCACAGCGCCGCCATGCCGAGCGCGTAGACCGGCGCGCGCCGCGGCGAGGCGAGCAGCGTCAGCGCATACAGCAGCAGGAACAGCGGGTAGGAGACGAGGGTGAGCGTCCACCAGCGCGCGTCGTAGCCGTGCGGCGAGAACACCGGAGTGAGGAACACCCACGCCGACCACAGCACGTGCACGGCGTCCGACCACGGCGACTTGCCCTCGCCGATCAGCCGCGCCACGGGCGAATCCGGCTGCGGCCGCAGCCAGCGGGGCACGGACCGGGAGAACCTGCGGCGCGTCATGCGGCCCTCGTGGCGCTCGATGCGGCCATCATGCCGCGCTCAGCCCGCGCGCGCGAGGCGGCGGCGCGCCAGCAGGAAGAACACCAGCGTGAAGCCGGCCAGCGCGGCGACGTTGAGCCACAGCCGGCCGTCGTGCGGCGCGCCGACCACGGCCGCGGCGATCTGCGCGAGGTGGTACGACGGCCACAGCGGCGCGACCGTGGCGATCGCGCCCGGCAGCAGCTTCAACGGAATCCACAGGCCCGACAGGAACGCCATCGGCAGGTAGATCAGGTTGACCACCGCCGGCGCGCCCTGGCCGCCGACCAGCGAACCGACGAACAGCCCCAGCGCACAGAACGGCAGCACGCCGAGCACGTCGACCACGAACAGCAGCAGCGCCTGCCGCGGATCGAGCGCGACGCCGGCGAGCGTCGCCCCCATCGCCATCAGCACCAGCGCGATCACCGCGGCGAACAGCATCGCCATCGCCATCCGCGACAGCACGATCGCGCCCGGCGGCGCCGGCAGCGCGCGCTTGAGCGCGAGGAAGCCGCGCTCGCGGTCGAGCGCGATGCCGACGCCGAAGCCGAACAGCCCCGGCGCCATCACCCCGAACACGCCGTAGGACGCCATCAGATACGCGGCGATCTCCGGCCCGCCGCGGCGGTTCAGCACCACCGCGAACAGCAGGTAGAACAGCGGCGGGAACAGCAGCGTCGGCAGCGCGAACGAGGGCGAACGCAGCAGGCGCAGGAACTCGTTGCGCGCCTCCAGCCGGTAGCTGCGCCAGGCAGACGGCACGGTATCGAGGACTGGCGTGTTCATGCGGCCTCCCGGGTGATGTCGATGAAGGCGTCGGCGAGCCCGCCGCGCAACACTTCCAGCTCGTGCAGGGCCGGATCGGCGTCGAGCAGGCGGCGCACCACCGGCTCGGCGTTCTCGCACACCAGCTCGACGCGGCCGTGCTCGGCGCGTGCCTCCAGCACGTGCGGCCAGGCAGCCAGCCGCTCCGGCGCGAGCGCGGTGACGCAGCGCACGCGGCGGCGCGCCACCCGCGCGCGGATCCGCGCCACGCTGCCTTCGGCGACCACGCGACCGCCCGTCAGCACCACCACGCGATCGGCGAGCGCCTCGGCTTCTTCCAGGTAGTGCGTGGTGAGCACCACGCCGGCGCCGTCGGCGACCAGCTCGCGGATCGCACGCCACAACCGCTGGCGCGCGTCGATGTCGAGCCCGGTGGTCGGCTCGTCGAGGAACAGCACGCGCGGGAGGCCGCATACCGCCAGCGCGAACTGCACGCGCCGCTGCTGGCCGCCGGACAGCCGGCCGTAGCGGCGTTCGAGCAGGCCGTCGAGCCCGGCCAGCGCCACGCAGTCGGCGATGCTGCGCGGCTGCGGGTAGTAGCTGCGGGTGAGTTCGAGCAGCTCGCGCACGCGCAGGGTGTCGGGGATGCCGGCCGACTGCAGCATCACGCCGATGCCGCGGCGCGCTTCCAGGCGCTGCGGCGAACGGCCGAGCAGTTCGACGCTGCCTTCGTCCGCCGCCAGCAGGCCGAGCATCAGATGCACCGCGGTGCTCTTGCCCGCGCCGTTGGGCCCGAGCAGCGCCAGCATCTCGCCCGCGTGCACCTCGAGGTCGACGCCGTCCAGCGCGACCCGCCCGCCGTAGCGCTTGCGCACGCCGCGCAGGCGGGCCAGCGGCGGATCGGGAAGGGCATCGAGGGTCATGGCGGCGCTCCGTGGCGGATGGCCGCCACCCTGCCGCCGCGCGCTCCGCCGCGGCAGTGGGGTCCGTCATGCGAAGCGGGTGACGATCATCAGGTGACGCGGTCGCGGGCGGCCGCTAACCTGCCGTTCCGTCGCCGCAGCCGGGCCGGGCTGTCACACTGCGGTCGTCCCGCCGTCGTCATGGAACGCGATGAACAACTCCGCCGCGCTGCTCGAACAACTCCGGATCGATCGCGACGCGCCGCCGCCCGCGCCGCGCCGCTGGCCGTGGATCGTGCTGGCGGTCGTGCTGCTGGTGACGGCGGCGATCGCCGGCTGGCTGCTGTTCGGCCGCGCGCGCGCGGTCGAGGTGCGCACCGCCGAGGCGGTGGCGATCGGCGGCAACGGCGGGCCGGCGTCGGTGCTCGATGCCACCGGCTACGTGGTCGCGCGCCGGATGGCGACGGTGTCGGCCAAGATCACCGGCCGCGTGCGCGAAGTGCTGATCGAGGAAGGCCAGCGCGTGGACGCGGGCCAGGTGATGGCCACGCTCGACCCGATCGACGCCCACGCCGAGCGCGAGCTGGCGCGCGCGCAGGCCGGCGCCGCGCGCAGCCAGGTCGAGAGCGTCCGCGCGCGGCTGGCGGAAGCGGAAGCGAACGCGCGGCGGCTGTCGTCGCTGGTGCGCCAGCAACTGGTCTCGCGCGCGCAGTACGACGAGGCGGTGGCCGCGCGCGATGCGCTGCGCGCCGAGCTCGCCACCGCGCAGCGCAACGCCGACGTCGCCGGCGACCGCCTGCACATCGCCGAGATCGGCGTCGACAACACCGTGGTGCGCGCGCCGTTCGCGGGCGTGGTGACGGCCAAGGCGGCGCAGCCGGGCGAGATCGTCTCGCCACTCTCGGCCGGCGGCGGCTTCACCCGCACCGGCATCGGCACCATCGTCGACATGGACTCGCTGGAGATCGAGGTCGACGTCGGCGAAGCCTTCATCGGCCGGGTCAAGCCCGGCATGCCGGTGCAGGCCACGCTCAACGCCTATCCCGACTGGAAGATTCCGGCCGAGGTGATCGCGATCATCCCCGCCGCCGACCGCGGCAAGGCCACGGTCAAGGTGCGCATCGCGCTGAAGACGAAGGACCCGCGCATCGTGCCCGACATGGGCGTGCGCGTGAGCTTCCTGGAGAAGGCCGAGCCGGCGCAGGCGACGCAGCCGCGCGGCGTGCTGGTGCCGGAGGCGGCGCTGGTCGAGCGCGACGGCCGCACGCTCGCGTTCGTGGTCGAGGACGAAACCGCCCGCGCGCGCGCGGTGAAGCCCGGCCGCACGCTCGGCGGGGACCGCGAGGTGCTGGAAGGCCTGGCCGGCGGCGAAGCGGTGGTGCTCGATCCGCCGCAGTCGCTGCGCGACGGCGCGCCGGTGCGCGTGCGCGCGGACGACGCGGGCGAAGACGACGGCGCCTGAGCGCAGGCGCCATCGCCGCGCTGCATGCGGTGGCCCGCGCGCGGCGCGGGTGCAGGACGACCGACGGACGACCCGACGTCCGCCGGCCGGCATTCGGTTCGGGGCGAAGCACGCAGGCAACGGCAGGAGTCCGGCATGTCCACCCTCGTCAGCATCCGCAACCTCGACAAGACCTACCAGCGCGGCCCGGAGCGGGTCGACGTGCTGCACGGCCTCGACCTCGACATCGAGCGCGGCGACTTCGTCGCCCTGATGGGCCCCTCCGGCTCGGGCAAGTCGACCCTGCTCAACCTGATCGGCGGGCTGGATACGCCCACGCGCGGCGAGATCGTGGTCGACGGCCAGCGCATCGACCGCATGTCGCCCGGCCAGCTCGCGCAGTGGCGCAGCCGCACCGTCGGCTTCGTGTTCCAGTTCTACAACCTGATGCCGACGCTGAGCGCGCAGCGCAACGTCGAGCTGCCGCTGCTGCTCACCCGGCTGTCGGCCGCGCAGCGCCGGCGCAACGCGGCGATCGCGCTGGAGCTGGTCGGCCTGAAGGACCGCGCGTCGCACCGCCCGGCGGAACTCTCCGGCGGCCAGCAGCAGCGCGTGGCGATCGCGCGCGCGATCGTCTCCGACCCCACGCTGCTGATCTGCGACGAGCCCACCGGCGATCTCGACCGCGCCTCGGCCGAGGAGATCCTGTCGCTGCTGCAGACGCTCAACCGCCAGCACGGCAAGACGATCGTGATGGTCACCCACGATCCGAAGGCGGCCGAGTACGCCAGCCACACGCTGCATCTGGACAAGGGCAATCTGGTCGAACAGACGCGCCACGCGGCCTGAGCCGCGTGCGTTCGCTTCCCGCGCGGCGGCAAGGCGCACACCGGAGGTCACATGAAGTACCTGCACCTGATCTGGGCCGCGCTGTTCCGCAGCAGGACGCGCACGCTGCTGACGCTGCTGTCGGTGGTGGCCGCGTTCCTGCTGTTCGGCATGCTCGATGCCGTGCGCGTCGCCTTCAATTCCAGCGCCAACGTGGCCGGCTACGACCGGCTGGTGGTCGCCTCGCGGCTGTCGATCACGCAGATGCTGCCGGTGCGGCTGGAAAGCCAGATCGAGCGCGTGCCCGGGGTGGAGAAGGCGGTGCGCATGGCCTGGTTCGGCGGCATCTACCGCGACCAGCGCAACTTCTTCCCCAACATGTCCACCGGCCCCGGCTTCTTCGAGCTGTACCCGGAGTACGAAATCTCGCCGGCGCATCTGCGGGCGTTCGAGAGCACGCGCAACGGAGCGGTGGTCGGCGAGGCGCTGGCACGCCGCTACGGCTGGAAGGTCGGCGATACCATCCCGCTGCAGGCGACCATCTTCCCCACCCGCGGCAGCAACGACTGGCAGTTCAAGCTGGTCGGCCTGTACCGCGTCAAGGACACCAAGCGCCGCGGCGAGGAGAACGCGCTGTACTTCCGCTGGGACTACTTCAACGAGTCCAACGACTTCGTCAAGGACCGCGTCGGCTGGTGGATGGTCAAGCTCGCCGATCCGGACCAGGCCGACCGCGTGGCGCGCGCGATCGACAAGCTCAGCGAGAACTCGGACCACGAGACCAAGACCCAGACCGAGCAGGCGTTCAACCAGGCCTTCGTCAAGCAGTTCGCCGACATCGGCATGATCGTCACCTCGATCATGGCGGCGGTGTTCTTCACCCTGGTGCTGCTGACCGGCAACACGATGGCGCAGGCGGTGCGCGAGCGCATTCCGGAGCTGGCGGTACTGAAGACGATCGGCTTCTCCAACCGCAGCGTGCTGTGGCTGGTGCTTGCGGAATCGACCCTGCTGATCGTGATCGGCGGCGCCATCGGACTCGGTATCGCGTCGGTGCTGATCGCCGGCGTCGCGGCGTCCACCAACGGCATGATCCAGCTCGACACCGTGCCGCCGGAGACCTGGGCGATGGGCGTCGCGCTGATGCTGGGCATCGGCCTGATCGTCGGCCTGCTGCCCGCGCTGCGGGCGATGCGTCTGAACATCGTCGCCGCGCTGGCCGGGCGCTGAGCGCCGCGACCGCGCACGGAGGACAACCGAGATGAAGCGGATCATGAGATGGCTGGCCAACCTCGGCGTCGTGCTCGCGCTCGCCGCCGGGCTGGCGGTGTGGATCGCGCTGCCGTGGTTCGGCGTGCTGGCGGTGGCGGCGGTGCTGGCGGCGTGGCTGCTGCTCAGCCGCCGCGGCCAGCAGACGCTGGCGGTGGCGAGCGTGGGCGTGTCGAGCCTGCCGCAGCGCTGGGGCGCCTCCAGCGTGATCGTGGTCGGCATCGCCGGCGTGGTCGGCGTACTGGTGGCGATGCTGGCGATGGGCGAAGGCTTCAAGGCCACGCTCAACCGCACCGGCAACGAGACCACCGCGATCATCCTGCGCGGCGGTTCGCAGGCGGAGACCAATTCGGTGATCACCCGCGACCAGGTGCCGCTGATCGGCCAGCTCGACGGCATCGCGCGCAGCCGCGACGGCCGCCCGCTGGTGTCGCCGGAACTGTCGCAGGTGGTGAGCCTGGTCACCCGCGCCGACGGCACCGACGCCAACGCGCAGTTGCGCGGCGTCGGCGCGATGGCGTGGGAGCTGCGGCCGCAGGTGCGGATCGTCGAAGGCCGCCGGTTCGAGCCGGGCCGGCGCGAGCTGGTGGTCGGCCGCGGCGCGCGCGAGCAGTACGTCGGCCTCGAGGTGGGCCGCACGCTGGAACTGGCCAACCAGCCGTGGACGGTGGTGGGCGTGTTCGAGTCCGGCGACTCGCACGAATCCGAGCTGTGGGCGGATGCCGAGGTGCTCGGCCCGACCTACCAGCGCACCGCGTTCCAGTCGGTGACGGTGAAGCTCGACGGCAAGCGCGGGCTGGCGCGGCTGAAGGCGGCGATGGCGGCCGACCCGCGCCTGAAACTGGACGTGGAAACGACGCGGCACTACTACAACAAGCAGTCGGCCGGCCTGACCCGGCTGATCCAGATCCTCGGCACGGTGGTCGGCGCGATCATGGCGGTGGGCGCGGTGTTCGGCGCGCTCAACACGATGTACGCCGCGGTCGCCGCGCGTGCGCGCGAGATCGCGACCCTGCGCGCGATCGGTTTCCGCGGCCTGCCGGTGGTGGTGGCGGTGATGCTGGAGACGATGCTGCTGGCGCTGCTCGGCGGCCTGATCGGCGCGCTGCTGGCCTGGCTGGTCTTCAACGGCTACACCGCCTCCACCCTGAGCGGCAACTTCAGCCAGGTGGTGTTCCAGTTCCAGGTCGGCCCGGAACTGGTGTGGACGGGCCTGAAGTGGGCGCTCGGCATCGGCCTGGTCGGCGGCCTGTTCCCCGCCCTGCGCGCGGCGCGGCTGCCGGTCACCGAAGCCCTGCGCGCGGCCTGAGCCTGTACGCCGGGAGACAGCCCCTCCCCTGCGAGGGGAGGGTTGGGGAGGGGTGGCGGAGACGCCTGAGGAAGGCGCGCCAGAGGCGCACGGGCATCCGGCTCACGCCGGCGGCTCGCCCGCCTCGCCCTCCGCGCGCGACGCCGGCCGCGCGCGCGCCTTCGCCTTCGACCACCGCCTGCTGGATCTGCTGCAGCGCGACGCGCGGCAGACGCTCGCCGAACTCGGCGAGAAGGTGGGCCTGTCGGCGAGCGCGGTGCAGCGGCGCATCAAGCGCTACCGCGCACAGCGGCTGCTACGCGAGGTGGCCGTGCTGGACCCGGCTCACTTCCCGGCCACGCTGGCGGTGGTGGTGGTCGCACTGGAGCGCGAATCGGCGCGACTGCACGCGGCGCTGCGCGCGCGCATCCGCGCCGCGACGGAGGTGCAGCAGTGCTTCGTGCTCGCCGGCGACTGGGATTACCTCCTGGTGCTCGCCACCCGCGACGTCGCGCACTGCCGCGAGGT
This sequence comes from Vulcaniibacterium thermophilum, assembly GCF_007923255.1. Taxonomy (GTDB): domain Bacteria; phylum Pseudomonadota; class Gammaproteobacteria; order Xanthomonadales; family Xanthomonadaceae; genus Lysobacter_F; species Lysobacter_F thermophilum. The sequence goes on from NZ_VOHJ01000035.1 coordinate 15,018, forward strand.
CGCCGACCGCCTGTTCGGCGACCAGGACTACATCAAGCGCTACGAGACGCGGATGGTGTTCGAGGTGGTCAAACAGGGGCTGCAGCTTCCGACCCGCGCCGCGCCGCGACGGCGGCGCTGACCGACTGCCACTCCGTCATCCCACGCCAACGGGGTCTCCGCGCAGGGCGGGACTTGTCCCGCCATCGCATCACCGCACACGACCGACGACCACGCGTAGGGCGGGACTTGTCCCGCCCTCGCATCGCCGCACACGACCGACGACCACGCGTAGGGCGGGACTTGTCCCGCCATCGCGTCGCCGCACACGACCGACGACCACACGTAGGGCGGGACTTGTCCCGCCATCGCGTCGACGCACACGACCGACGACCACGCGTAGGGCGGGACTTGTCCCGCCATCGCGTCACCGCACCACCGACGTGGAGGGGCGGTCGCGGCTGAGGCCGCTCCTACGGGCCGTGCGGGCGCGGCGCTATTGCGCCCAATGCCGGGCCTCGCCGCGCGGCAGCACCTGCGCGGACAACTGGCGGTCGGCGTGCAGCAGGCGGATGGCGTCGGCGAGGATCGCCGCGGACTCGCGCAGCAGCGGGTCGGGACGCTTCTCGGCCAGCTTCTCGCGCTCGGCGTCCTTGGCGATGTCGCGCTCGTTGGCGGCCAGCCCGTCGTCGTACAGCTCCTCCGCCAGCGGGTCGAGCGCAAGCCCCAGCGCCTTGCGCTCGGCCTGGCGCTGCTTGCGCTTGGCGTCGTCGCGGTCGCGCTCGGCGCGGCGCTCGGCCTCGTTGAGGGTCACCCACTTCTTCGCGCGCTCGGCGCGGAACTCGGCGACATCCTCCTTCCACCACTGGAATTCCTTGTCGTTCGCCACGCGGTTGGCGTGCATCGACTGCAGACGGGGCACCAGCGGCGCGAAGTTGCCGTAGCGCGTGTGCGGCACCGGCGAGATGCGCGTCCACGGCAGCGCGTTGTCGAACGTGCTCTCGCCGTACTCGCTGGCGTCCACCGAGACCGGGAAGGCGATGTCCGGCTCCACGCCCTTGTTCTGCGTCGAGCTGCCGCTGACGCGGAAGAACTGCGCGATGGTCAGCTTGACCTGGCCGAAGCGCGGATCCTCGTTCGCCGGCCAGCGGTCCAGATCGACCAGGTTCTGCACCGTGCCCTTGCCGAACGAGGTCTCGCCGATCACCAGGCCACGGCCGTAATCCTGGATCGCGCCGGCGAAGATCTCCGAGGCGGAGGCCGAACCGCGGTTGATCAGCACCGCGAGCGGCCCGTCCCAGGCCACGCCCGGGTCGTCGTCGCCGTTGACCACCACGCGTCCGCCCGACTCGCGCACCTGCACCACCGGGCCGCGGTCGATGAACAGGCCGGTCAGCTCGATCGCCTCGGCGAGCGAGCCGCCGCCGTTGTTGCGCAGATCGAGCACCACGCCGTCGACCTTCTCGGCGCGCAAGCGCGTCAGCAGCCGGGCGACGTCGCGCGTGGCCGAGGCGTAGTCGGCGCTGTTCTTCCGCCGGCCCTCGAAGTCCTGGTAGAAGCCCGGCAGCTTGATCACGCCGATGCGCAGCGGCGGCTCGCCGTCGGTGCCGGGGATGGTGTGGATCTCCGACTTCGCGGCCTGGTCCTCCAGCCGCACCCGGTCGCGCACGATCACCACGCGGGTGGGCTTGCTGTCCAGGCCCATCTCGGCCGGGATCACGTCCAGGCGCACCTTGGTGCCCTTGGCGCCGCGGATCTTGGCGACCACGTCGTCGATGCGCCAGCCGATCACGTCCTCCATCGGCCCGTTCTCGCCCTGGCCGACCGCCACCACGCGATCGCCCGGCTTCAGCTTGCCGGTCTTGCTGGCCGGCCCGCCCGGCACGATCTCGCGGATCGCCACCACGTCGTCCTGCCGCTGTAGCACCGCGCCGATGCCTTCCAGCGACAGCGACATCGACATGTTGAAGTTGTCGGCCGAACGCGGCGTCAGGTAGTCGGTGTGCGGGTCGATGGCGTTGGCGTAGCTGTTGAGGAAGGTCTGGAACACGTCCTCGCCCTTCAGCTCGGCGATGCTGCGACCCAGATTCGCGTAGCGCTTGTCGAGCGTCCTGGCGATCTCCTCCTCCTTCTTGCCGGCCAACTTCAGGCGCAGCCAGTCGTTGCGCACCGACTGCTTCCACAGCACGTCGAGCGCCGCGGCGTCGGCGGCCCACGGGGCGTCCTCGCGGTCGTACTCGAAGCGGTCGTCGCCGTCGAAGGTGAAGATGTCCTGCTTCAGCAGCGCGCGCGCGAACGCCACGCGCTCTTCCACGCGCTGCTTGAACAGACTGAAGATCGCGTAGGCGGGCTCGAGCTCGCCGCTCTTGATCGCATCGTCGAGCTGCGTGCGGTAGGCGTCGAGGCGGGCGATGTCGGCCGCGGTGAAGAACTGCTTGGACGGATCCAGCGCTTCCAGATAGCGCCTGTAGACGTCCTGCGACAACGCATCGTCCAGCACGCGCGGGCGATAGGCGTACTGGCTGTCGGACAGCAGACCATGGACCAGCCGGGCCGCGGTGGACTGGTCGGCGGTCGGCGCCGACGGCAGCGCCTGGGCGGACGGCGCGTCGGCGCGGACCGCGTCGTCGCGGGCCAGCAGGGCCAGCGGGGCGGCCAGCAGCAGCGCCAGCAGTGAGGTCTTCAGTTTCATCGGAACGGCCCGGTGGGGCATGGCGCCCCTCGACGAAGGAGTCGGCATCAGCATGGTGCGGCTTGAGACCGCCCCACAGTGCCGGAAGTTGCAGGCAGTGTCACCCACCCGGGCAGGATGGCCCGTTGCCGGTCGCGAAAGCGTTCAGAGACCTCGGCGCGGCGCCGACGGGCCGGGGGAATCAGGCGGCGAATCCGGCTTCCGCGGCCTGGCGGTCGGCGTGGTAGGAGGAACGCACCAGCGGGCCGGAGGCGACGTGGGTGAAGCCGATCGCGTGGCCGTAGTCGGCGAGCTGCCGGAACTCCTCCGGCGTCCAGTAGCGCAGCACCGGGTGGTGGTGCGGCGTGGGCTGCAGGTACTGGCCGATGGTGACCATGTCGACGTCGTGCGCGCGCAGGTCGCGCAGGGTCGCCTGCACCTGCTCCAGCGTCTCGCCCAGGCCGAGCATGATCCCGGACTTGGTCGGAATGGTCGGATGCTGCGCCTTGAACTTCTTCAGCAAGGTGAGCGACCACTGGTAGTCGGCGCCCGGACGCACGTTGGGGTACAGGTCCGGCACGGTCTCGATGTTGTGGTTGAACACGTCCGGCGGATCGGCCGCCAGGATCTCCAGCGCGCGTTCCATGCGGCCGCGACCGCGGAAGTCGGGCGTGAGGATCTCGATCTTCGTGCCCGGGCTGTGCGCGCGGATCGCGGCGATGCAGTCGACGAAATGCTGGGCGCCGCCGTCGCGCAGGTCGTCGCGGTCGACGCTGGTCACCACCACGTAGCGCAGGCCCATGTCGGCGACCGTGCGCGCCAGGTTCAGCGGCTCGGCCGGATCGGGCGGCTTCGGCCGGCCGTGGGCGACGTCGCAGAACGAGCAGCGGCGCGTGCAGACCTCGCCGAGGATCATGAACGTGGCGGTGCCGTGGCCGAAGCACTCATGGATGTTCGGGCAGCTCGCCTCCTCGCACACCGTCACCAGCCGGTTCTCGCGCAGCTTGGCCTTGAGCGTCTGCACCGCGTTGTTGGTCGGCAGCCGCACCCGGATCCACGACGGCTTGCGCAGCACCGGCGCATCGGCGAACTGCACCGGCGAGCGCGCGATCTTCTCTCCGCCGAGCTGCTTGGCGCCGGGCTGCAGCGTGCCGGCCGGCTCGCTGACGACGGTGAGCGGGATGGTCTTGCTGGCGGTGTCGGTCATGGGGTTCTTTGCCACGGATGTGCGCGGATGAGCGCGGATGGAAGCTTCCTCTCCTGCCTGATCCGTGCGTATCCGCGTCAATCCGTGGCCAAATCGAGCGTTGGGGAGGCCAGCGTGGGCGCCGCGGCCGGTCGCGGATCGAGGCCGAACTGGCGCGCGACGTGCGCCACCAGCACCGGCTTGACCGCATCGAGCCCGGACGGGCCGCCCAAGTCTAGCACCGAGGTCACCCGCAGCCCGGCGTAGCCGCAGGGGTTGATGCGCCGGAACGGTTCGAGGTCCATGGCGACGTTGAACGCCAGGCCGTGGAAGGTGCAGCCGCGCCGCACGCGGATGCCCAGCGCCATCACCTTGGCGCCGGCGACGTACACGCCCGGGGCGCCCTCGCGGCGCTCACCGTGGATGTTCCACTCGGCCAGGGTGTCGATCGTGGCCTGCTCGAGCCGCTCGACGTACTCGCGCACGCCGATGCCGAGCCGGCGCAGGTCGAGCAGCGGGTACAGGACGATCTGGCCGGGGCCGTGGTAGGTCACCTGACCGCCGCGGTCGACGTGCAGCACCGGGATATCGCCGGGCATCAGCACGTGCTCGGGCCTGCCGGCCTGGCCGAGGGTGAACACCGGATCGTGCTCGACCAGCCACAGCTCGTCGGCGGTGTCGGCATCGCGCGCGTCGGTGAACGCCTGCATCGCACGCCAGACCGGCTCGTAGGCGCGGCGGCCGAGATCGCGCAGCAGCGCCGGCCGCATCACAGCGTCCACTTCACTTCGGGGTGGTCGCGCAGCACCTGGTGCGCCTGCTCGTACTGGGCACGGCTCTCGGCGCGGAAGCTCAGGCGCACCGAGACGTAGCGGCCGTTGCTGGAATGGCGGGTGTTGACGCTGCCGGCCACCACGTCGATGCCGGCCGCCCGCAGCCGCTGCGGCAGCTCGCGCTCGAGGCCGGCATCGGCCGCGCCCATCGCGGACAGCTCGAACGTGCCGGGGAACTGGAAGCCGTGCTCGGGGTTGTCGGAGCGGATCATGCCGGGATTATCGGGGCGCGCCGCGGCCAACCCAAGCCGGACCGTGCGCGACAGCGTTCCGCCCACGAAAAAGGGCGCGGTCGCCCGCGCCCTTTTCCGTCGCGCCCGCTGCCGGCCTACTTCGACATCTGCAGCAGGGTGGAGGACACCCAGCCCTTGTTGCCGAACTCGTCCTCGACCTCCCACATCACGCCCTGCTTGTTGCCGGTCGGGTACAGCATCATGCCGACGTCCAGCGAGCGCACCACCTTGCCGCTGCCGTTGGCGTTGGCGAACAGGCGCGCCGGCTTGGCCACGCTGACCGCCTGGGTGGCGTTGGCCGCGCTGGCGTTCTCCGGCAGGCCGCCGAGCTGGGTGACGACGTCGGTGTAGGCCTGCAGGTAGGCCAGCGTGATCACCTGGCCGATCTCGGTGTTGGCGTAGCCGCCGGCGCCGGCCGCGCCGAGGCCGCCGCCCGCGAACAGGCCGCCGCCCGCGCCCCAGCCGATGTCGGTCTTCTTGGCGTGGCCCTCGGCCATCGCCACCTGCTCGGAGGAGCGCACGTCGGTCACCGTCAGCAGCACGTCGGCGGTCTTGCTGCGGAAGTTCAGGCCGCCGATGAGGGCGCCCGCCTTGCCGCCGACCAGCCCGCCGAGCAGGCCGCCGATGGCGTTGCCGCCGGAGTCGGCGTTGGCCGAGATCAGATCCGGCACCATCACGTAGTCGGCCGCCTTGATCTGGCCCTTGCCGATGTTGGAGCGGCCGCGGAGCTGGCCGTCGCCGGCCAGCGCGCGCTCGCGCATCGCCGCATCCAGGCCGGCGCCGCGGTCGAGCAGGGTGAAGCAGCGCGAGCGCTGCACGAAGTACTTGATGAGCTTGCTCGGCGCCGGAAGCTGCTGGCCGGTCCACCAGTCGGTGGCGTCCTCGGGCTCGATCACCGAGATCGTGCCCAGCGGCTTGGCGCAGGTCGGAATCTGCGCGGTCTTTTCGGCGCGCATCTGCTGCGCGCTCTTGCGCTGGGCGTGGGCGGGAGCGGCGGCCAGCGCGACGACGAGGGCGGTGGCCAGAAGGGAGACAGTCCTGCTTGTCATGCAAAGTGGTCCTTGGTGGAAGTCGTGCGGCGCGGGGCCGCGTCCAAGCGGACCGCCCCGATGCGGGGCGGCGCGCGCAGGATAGCGGTTGTGAAGGCGGTGTGGACGACCGCCCGGCGCCTCGCCGTGCCGCAGCGATGGCAGGTCCGCACCGGGCGTGGGCGCCCCCGCTTGGTCATCCCGGCGCAAGCCGGATCCATTCGGCACCCGGCCCGTGGGCCACGGCCCGGTCATCCTGAGGCCTGAGCCCGTCGAAGGGTCGAAGGAGGCGGGGGCGACGGAGGAGGCTCCCTGCTCCCAGGCCCCCCGCCGCTTACACCGACTCCCACCACATCAGCAGGTCGTGCCACAGGCGCTTGAAGAAGCCGGCCTCCTCGATCGCGCCGGTGGCCACCAGCGGGCGCTGCGCGATCACCTTGCCGCCGAGCATCACCTTCACCGTGCCGATCGCCTGGCCCTTGCGGATCGGCGCGACCAGCGTCTTCGGCACGTCCATCATCGGCTTCAGGTCCTTGTAGCGGCCGCGCGGCACGGTGACCAGCAGCGGCTGGGCGACGGTGAGCTGCACCTCGTCCTCGGCGCCCTTCCACACCGCGTGGCGGGCGATGGTCTTGCCGGCGTCGTACAGGCGGTGGGTCTCGAAGAAGCGGAAGCCCCAGTTGAGCAGCGCCTGGCTGTCGTTGGTGCGCTGGTCGTCGGAGCTGGAGCCCATCACCACCGAGATCAGGCGCTGGTCGCCGCGCTGCGCCGAGGCCATCAGGCAGTAGCCGGCCTTCGAATGGTGGCCGGTCTTGATGCCGTCCACCGACGGATCGCGCCACAGCAGGCGGTTGCGGTTGTTCTGGGTGATCGGGCCGACCGTGAACTCCTTGATCCGGTTGTAGGCGTAGGCCTTCGGGAAGTCGCGGATCATGGCGCGGCCGAGCAACGCCAGATCGCGCGCGGTCGAGTAATGCCCCTCCTCCGAGAGGCCGGTGGCGTTGCGGAACTGCGTGTTCTTCAGGCCCAGCCGCCGGGCGTACTGGTTCATCAGCGCGGCGAACGCCTCCTCGCTGCCGGCGACGTGTTCGGCCAGCGCGATGGCGGCGTCGTTGCCGGACTGCACCACCATCGCCTTCTCCATCTGCTCCAGCGGCGCGGGCTTGTTGACCTCGAACCCGGAGTAACTGCCGTCGGTGCCGGCGCCGCCCTTGCGCCAGGCGTTCTCGCTCATCATCACCGGATCGGTCGGCTTGAGCCGGCCGGCGGCCATTTCCGCGGCGATCACGTAGCTGGTCATCACCTTGGTGATGCTGGCCGGCTCGACCCGCTGGTCGATGTTGTGGCCGGCCAGGATGTTGCCGCTGGCGTAATCCATCAGCACCCAGGCGGTGCCTTCCACCTTCGGCGCCGGCGGCACCGGCAGCGCGCCGGAGGCGACCGCCGCCGGCGGGGCCGCGGGCGGCACGCCCTGCTGGGCGAAGGCCAGGCCGAGAGTGGACGCCGCCAGCGCGGCGGCGGTGAGGACGGCGAAGGGGAAGCGCGGTTTCATCGTTGAGACTGCTCCGGGTCCGGCCGCGGCCGGGTGGAAAGGGAAGGACCGTTGGCAGCCCGTCCGTGGACCGTGCCGGCCGGCCGCGCTCCGGGGGGAGGCGCCGCCGCCCGGCGAGGGTTCATTCGCGCACGCGCTGGGGCGGGCCGAAGCCCAGCCCGGCGATGCGCTGGACGAAGTGCGGGGCGGCGTCGGCGGCCAGGGGCCCGACGCGCAACCGCCAGACCTTCTGCCCGTTGACATGGCCGTCGAGCACGCGCCCCTCGATCCCGGCGCCCCGCAGCACGGCGAGCGCACGGTCGGCGTTGGCGCGGGCGGCGAAGCTGGCCACCTGCAGGGTGACCGCGGAATCGGCGGCTGGTTCCGCATCCTCGGTGCGCGCCGTGCCAGCGGCCGGCGCCGTCGGCCGGGCCGGACGGCCGGTCGCCACCCGGACCTGCCGCGCCTTGAGCCAGGCGTCGAACTCGTCGGCGCTCATCGGTCGTCCGTCCTGGCGCATGTCGAAGCGGTAGTCGCCGCCGGCGGACGGCGAGCGCGGCGCGGGCGGCCGCTCGGCCGCCTGCGCGCTGGCGATCGGCATCGCCCCGACCAGCCGGTCGAGCGGGCTGGCGGCCGGCGCCGGGGCGGCGGCGGGCGCCTTCGCGGCGACGTTGCCGGCCTCGCGCGGCGTCAGCGCGCGCACCTCGACCCGGCCGGTGCCCGCGGGGTGGATGCCCAGCTTCACCGCGGCGGCGAAGCTCAGGTCGATCAGGCGGCCGTCGTGGAACGGGCCGCGATCGTTGATGCGCACCACGACCGACCGGCCGTTGTCGAGATTGGTGACGCGCGCGTAGCTCGGCAGCGGCAGGGTGCGGTGCGCGGCGGTGAAGGCGTACATGTCGTACACCTCCAGATTCGAGGTGCGGCGGCCGTGGAACTTCGCGCCGTAGTAGGACGCCACGCCGGTTTCGACGTAGCCGCTGGGGTCGTCGAGCACCACGTACCGCTTGCCGAGCACCTGATACGGCGAGCGGTTGCCGTAGCGCGAGCGCGGCTCGTCGACCACGTCCGGCTCGGGAATCGCATCGACGTCGGGAATCGCGTCCGGCACCGTGTCCTTGATGTGCGGGGCGTACAGGCCGCCGGCGGTGTAGTCGCCGCGCTTGGCCGGATCCTCCTGCGCGGGCGCGTACGGCGAGGCCTTGCGCGCGGGTGCGGGGGCGGGCGGCTCCGCCGGCGGCGGCGCGGCCTTCTTCGGCGCGCCGGCGCAGGCCGCCAGCAGCAACGTGCACAGCGCGGCGCCCATCGCCCTCATGCGGCGTCGGCGTCCTGGGCGGCCACCGGCAGCGCCGGCGCGGCGATCGCCTGCGAGAGCTGGTACACCGCCATCGCGTAGTGGGCGGAGATGTTGTAGCGGGTGATCGCGTAGAAGTTCTGGAAACCGATCCAGTACTCGGGACCGGCATCGCCCTCCAGCCGGATCAGCGTGGCCAGCGTGTCGGCAGGCAGCTCGCGCAGCGGGCGGTAGCCGCGCAGCGCCAGCTCGGACAGCGGATAGACCGGCTCCAGGCCCGGTTCGGGGAGTTCGACCGCGCGGGCATCGACGACCGCCGGCATCGCCACCGGCCCGCCGCGCACCCAGCCGCCCTTCTGCACGAAATAGTTGGCGACCGAGGCGAACACGTCGTCGAGGCTGTTGAACAGATCGCGCCGGCCGTCGCCGTCGCCATCGACGGCGAACTGGCGGTAGCTGGAGGGCATGAACTGGCCCCAGCCCATCGCGCCGGCGTAGGAGCCGGTCAGCGTGGCGATGTCGAAGCCGGTTTCCTTCGCCAGCGCGAACAGCTCGCCGAGTTCCTTGCGGAAGAACGCCTCGCGGCGCGCCTCGCGTTCGGCCCTGGCCGGATCGCCGCTGCGCGGATAGGCGAAGCCGAGCGTGTACAGCGCATCCAGCACGCGGTACTTGCCGGTGTTGGCGCCGTAGCTGGTCTCGATGCCGAGGATGGCGACGATGATCTCCGGCGGCACCCCGGTGCGCGCTTCCACGCGCGCGAGCGCCTCGCGATGCTGGGCGAGGAAGGCGCGTCCGGCGTCGATGCGCGCGGGCGTGACCAGCAGCGGATGGTACTCGCGCCACGGTTTGGCCTCGGCCGGACGCGACATCGCCGCGATGATGCCCTCGCGCATCTGCGCACCGTCGAGCGCCGACTGCACCCACGCCGGATCGAGCCCGTACGTCGCGGCCGTCTCCTGCACGAACTCGGCGCGCGCCACGTGCAGCGGCTTGGGTTCGACCGGCGGTGGAAGGTGCGCGTCGCGCGCGCTCGGCGCACGCGCCGGCGCCGGCGGCGTCATCGCCTGCGGCGGGGCGTCGGGGACCGGAGTGGCGCAGGCGGCCAGCGCGAGGGCGAGTGCGCCGATGCAGGCGCGGCGTGCGGTGCGTCGAATCATCGGGCGCGAGGGTAGCACGCACCTTCGCGCGTCAAAACCGCCGCGCGGCACGCCTCGCGGGCGTGCGCCGCGCGCGAGTCAGCTTCGTGAGAACGCGACGCTCAGCGCCCGTGCATCGGCCGGTGCGCGCGCACCGCCATCACCACGCCCAGGCCCGCCAGCAGCGACACCGCGGAGGTGCCGCCGTAACTCAGCAGCGGCATCGGCACGCCCACCACCGGCAGCAGGCCGGAGATCATGCCGCCGTTGACGATCACGTACACGCAGAACGCGAGTCCCAGCGCGCCCGCCAGCAGGCGCGAGTAGCCGTCGCGGGCGTCGGCCGCGATCCACAGGCAGCGACCGATCACGAACAGGTACAGCGCCAGCACCGTCACCACGCCGACCCAGCCGAACTCCTCGGCGAGCACGGCGAAGATGAAGTCGGTGGTGTGCTCGGGGATGTAGTTCAGGTGCGACTGCGTGCCCTGCAGATACCCCTTGCCGGTCAGGCCGCCGCCGCCGATCGCGATCTTCGACTGGATGATGTTCCAGCCGGTGCCGAGCGGGTCGGATTCCGGATCGAGGAACGTGCGGATGCGGTCCTTCTGGTACGGCCGCAGCAGCCAGAACCACGCCACCGGCGCCGCCGCCACCACGCCCGCGAACGCCGCCGCGAACCACCACCACGACAGCCCGGCCAGATACAGCGCGAACGCGCCGCTGGACGCGACCAGCATCGCGGTGCCGAAATCCGGCTGCAGCAGGATCAGCACGGTCGGCACGCCGATGATCGCCGCCGCGGTGAGCACGGTCGGCCATCGCGGCGGCAGCCATTCGCGGTTGAGGTACCAGGCCACCATCATCGGCAGCGTCAGCTTCAGCAGTTCCGACGGCTGGAAATAGAACACGCCGAGGTTGATCCAGTGCGCGCCGTGCTTGCCCTGCCCGATCGCCAGCACCAGCAGCAGCGGAATCAGCGACAGCCCGAACGCCCACGGCGTCCAGTAGCGCAACTGCGCCGGCGGCAGGCGCGAGAGCAGCCACATCGCGCCCAGCCCGACGCCGAAGCGCGCGCCCTGCGCGATCACCAGATGCGTCGACCTGTCGCCGGCGCTGTACAGCACCGCCAGCCCGATCGCCATCAGCGCCAGCAGCGCGCCGAGCAACGGCAGATCCAGCGTCCGCGCGAAGCGGGCGATGCGGTCGCCGAGCCAGTAGACGATGACGTTCATCGGGAATCGGGGATCGGGACTCGGGAATCGTTGGCGCGGGTGCCGGTGCCGTCAGGCCTGGCCGGTCGGGATGGCGGCTGGCCGGCCGGGGCGGATCCGCCGCCGGCGACCACTGCCGGTTCCCCATTCCCGGTTCCCGGCGCTTGCTCCGGCATCTTCCCCAGCAACCACGCGTCGAAGATCTTGCGCGCGATCGGCGCCGCGGTACTGGCGCCGTAGCCGCCGCCTTCGACCACCACCGCCACCGCGATGGTCGGCTGGTCGGCCGGCGCGAAGCCGACGAACAGTGCGCGGTGGCGCAGGTGCATCGGCAGGCTGCGCGGGTCCAGGCTGGCGCTGCCGCGGCGGCTGATGACCTGCGCGGTGCCGGTCTTGCCGGCCATCGTGTACGGCGCGCCGATCGCCGCCGACCACGCGGTGCCGCCGGGCTGCATCGTCATCATCATGCCTTCGCGCACCACGCCGATGTGGTCGGCGCGGTCGCTGATGCGCCGGCCCGGCGGCTGCGGCATCGGCGTCCACGGCGCGGCGAAGCCGCGGCGCACCTCGCGCACCAGGTGCGGCCGTTTCAGCTCGCCGCCGTTGGCGAGCGCGGCAGTGGCCTGCACGAGCTGCAACGGCGTGACCTTCCAGAAGCCCTGCCCGATCGAACTGATCACGGTGTCGCCCGGATACCAGCGCTCCTTGCGGTTGGCCTGCTTCCACTCGGGCGAGGGCAGGATGCCGCCGATCTCGCCGGTGAGATCGATCCCGGTCGGCGCGCCGAAACCGTAACGGCGCAGGTAGTCGTCGAACCGCTCGATGCCCATGTCGAGCGCGAGCTTGTAGTAGTAGGTGTTGACCGACTGGTAGATCGACTTGCGCAGGTCGGTCCAGCCGTGGCCGTGGACGTGCGAGTCACGGTAGCCGCGGCGCTGGCCGGGAATGCGGAACTCGCCGGTCGACAGCACCTTGTCGTCCGGCGTGCGCAGCCCGCTGTCGAGCCCGGCGAGCGCGATCAGCGGCTTCAGCGTGGAGCCCGGCGCCACGCCGCCGAGCACGTTGCGGTTGAACAGCGGCCGCGCCGGGTCGGTGATCAGCGGCCGGTAGTCCTTGCTGGCGATGCCGTTGACGAACAGGTTGGGGTCGTAGGCCGGCAGGCTGACCATGCCGAGCACCTCGCCGGTGCGCGGATCGACCGCCACCGCCGAGCCCTGCAGCTCGCCGAACGCGAGCACCATCGCGCGTTGCAGGTCCAGGTCGATGCTCAGGCGCAGATCGGTGCCCGGCACGGCCGGCACGCGTCCGACCTCGCCCATCGCGCGGCCCTGCACGTTGGTCTCGACCTTGACGTAGCCGAGCCTGCCGCGCAGCGCGTCCTCGTAGTGCCGCTCCAGTCCGGTCTTGCCGATGTGGGTGAAGGCGCTGTTGCCTTCGCCGAGCGTCTTCAGATCCTTCTCGTCGACCCGGCCGACATAGCCGATCACGTGCGCGAACAGTTCGCCGTGCGGATAGCGCCGCGTCAGGTACGAGACCAGCTCCACGCCCGGAAAGCGCCAGCGGTCGACCGCGAAGCGCGCGGCCTCGTCCTCGCTCAGGCGCAGCTTGAGCGTCACCGGCCGGAAGCCCGGCGTGGCGCGGCGCGCCTGGTGGAAGCGTTCCAGCTCCTCGGGCGTGAGCGCGATCACCCGTTGCAGTTGCGGCAGCCAGCGCGCCGGATCGCCGGCCTCGTCCATCACCACGTCGAGCCGGAACGCCGGCACGTTGTCGGCCAGCACGCGGCCCTTGCGGTCGAAGATCAGCCCGCGTCCGGGCACCACCGGCACCAGCTTGACGCGGTTGGCCTCGGAGCGGGTGGCGTAGTCGGCGTGCTGCAGCACCTGCAGGCGGAAGTACCAGAACGCCAGGCCCACCAGCGCCAGCACCACGCCGGCGAACGCCAGCGCGGCACGGCGGCGGAACTGCTCCGCCTCCGCCAGCGCGTTCTTCAGCACCCGGCGCGGGCGCCTCATCTCAACGCCTCCGCCAATGCCCCAGACGCAACGCGTCCAGCGCCAGGTACACCAGCGGCCACAGCAGCATGCCCACCAGCGGCGAGACCCAGTGGCTCCACGGCAGCCGCGGCTCGCCCACCGCCAGATGCACGGCGGCGCCGACGATGCGGTCGTTCAGCAGCAGCGCGCCGATCGCCAGCGCCTGCTGCCACAGCGGGAAGAACCGCAGCCGCGCGCGGAAGCGCTGCAGGATGAAGGCGAGCACCACCAGCCGCAGCGCCTGCTCGCCCAGCAGCGTGCCGAACGCCAGATCGCCGATCAGGCCGACCGCGAACGCCGCGCCGAGCCCGACCCGCTCGGGGTCCTCGATCACCCAGTAGCCCAGCACCAGCGCCAGCCAGTACGGCCGCAGCGGCTGCAGGGCCTCCGGCAGCGGCAGCAGGCCGAGCAGCAGCGCGGCCAGCAGGCTCAGCGGCAGGATCCAGTGCGAACGGGCGCGGGTCACGGGGCGGGCGGGGGGGCGGAG
>NZ_VOHJ01000036.1 GCF_007923255.1 Vulcaniibacterium thermophilum
AAGCCCAAGAAGGTCGCCGTCGTCGCCTGCATGCGCAAGTACCTCACCATGCTCAACGCCATGGCACGCGATCAGGCGCCTTGGGCGCCTAGGGTTGCCTAGGCCACAAGACAGTTGCTCCTGCAGGGCGGGTCGATTCAGCGGGCGGGCTTGAGGCAGCGGGCGAAGAAGGCCTCGGTCAGCCGCAGCCGGTGCAGCGCGTCCTTGCCGGTCAGGCCGTGCTTGGCGCCCGGATAGGCCATCAGCTCGAACGGCTGCGCGCGCTTCTGCAGCGCGCTCATCAGCACGGTCGAGTTGGAGAACAGCACGTTGTCGTCGGCCATGCCGTGGATCAGCAGCAGCGGGCTGGTCAGGCCGTCGATGTGCTCGAGCACGCGCGCCTCGCGGTAGCCGTCCGGGTTGGCGGCGGGCAGGTCCATGTAGCGCTCGGTGTAGTGGGTGTCGTACAGCGCCCAGTCGGTGACCGGCGCGCCGGCCGCGCCGCAGGCGTAGGCGTCGGAGGCCTTCGCCAGCAGCATCAGCGTCATGTAGCCGCCGTTGGACCAGCCGTGCACGCCGATGCGCGCGGGATCGGCCCACGGCTGCGCGCGCAGCCACTTCACGCCTTCGAGCTGGTCGGCGACCTCCACCGTGCCCTGCCGGCGGTACAGCGCGCCGCCGAACGCCGCGCCGCGCCGCGGCGTGCCGCGGTTGTCGAGCGAGAACACGACGTAACCCTGCTGCGCGAGGTACTGGTTGAACCAGTGGTCGGCGCGCGCGGGCCAGGTGCGGGTCACCGTCTGCGTGGCCGGGCCGCCGTAGACGTAGACGACGACGGGATAGCGCTTGCCGGGGTCGAAGTCGGGCGGCTTGATCAGGCTGTAATGCAATGGCGTTTGGCCGTCGGCCGCGGTCAGCGTGCCGAACTCCACCGGCCGGTGCGCGGCGCGGTAGCGCGCGTAGGGGTGCGCGGGATCGTCCAGGCGATTGTCGACCAGCGCCGCGATCCGCGTGCCGTCGTTGCGGTACAGCTCGAGCTGCGGCGGCGTCTCCGGGTTCGACCACTGGTCGACGTACACGCTGGCGTTGGCGGCGAAGGTGGCCGCATGCCAGCCCGGCGTGCGGGTGATGCGCTCGATCGTGCCGCCCTTCAGCGGCACGCGGTACACGTGGGTCTCCAGCGGCGAATCCTTGCCGGCGGTGAAGTAGACGTAGCCCGCCTGTTCGTCGACCGCGAGCACGCCGTCCACCGGCCAGTCGCCCGAGGTCAGCGCCCGGGCTTTGCGGCCGTCGGGCGAGAGCAGGTAGAGATGCTCGAAGCCGCTGCGCTCGCTGCTCCACAGGATGCGGCCGTCCTTGAGGAAGCGCAGGTTGTCGTGCAGCGGCACCCAGGTCCGGCTGCGCTCGGTGACGAGCGTGCGCTGCTTGCCGCTGGCGAGCTCGACCTCGATGAGCTCCAGCGTCTTCTGGTCGCGCGACTGGCGCTGGAACGTCAGGTGCGCCGGATCGCGCCATTGCACGCGCGCGAGATAGATGTCCGGGTCGGCGCCGAGATCGATCGCGCGGATCCCGACCAGCGTCATGCGCGTCTGCAGGCGCACGGCGCGCTCGCCCTGCGCGGTCCGCACCGGGTGTTCGGTGGTCGGCACGCCCTGGCCCAGCGTGCGCAGATCGGCCACGTGCAGGCCGATGCGCACGTTCGGATCGCCCGCCGCCGGGTAGCGCTGCTCGATCACGTCGGTGCGATCGGGGTACACCTCGTAACGCTTGCGCACCGGCACCGGGCTCTCGTCGATACGCGCGAACGCGATCGCCGAATCGTCCGGCGCCCACCAGTAGCCGGTGTGGCGGCCCATCTCCTCGTCGGCGACGAACTCGGCGACGCCGTTGCCGATCACCTCGCTGCCGTCGTGGGTGAGCTGGATCTGCCGGCCGCTCGCCAGTTCGATCACCCACAGGTTGCGGCCGCGGATGAAGCTGACGTAGCCGCCCTTCGGCGAGATCTTCGGATCGGTGGCGAAGCCCTCGCCGTTGGTCAGCTTGCGCACCGCGTCCTTGCCGGTCCTGCGCAGGTCGTACAGGTACAGCTCGCCGCCGAGCGGGAACAACAGGCTCTGCCCGTCCGGCGCCCAGTGGTAGTCGACGATGCCGGACAGCGAGGCGATGCGTTGGCGCTCGCGGCGCGCCTTCTCCTCGTCGCTCAGCACCTCCTCGCCCGGCAGCACGTCGTTGGAATCCACCAGCATCCGCGTTTGCCCGCTGGCGACGTCGTACGCCCACAGGTCGAGCCGGTTGCGGTTGTCGGCCTTGCCGCGCAGGAACGTCACCCGCGAGCCGTCCGGCGCGATCTTCGGCTTCAGCAGGCTGGGGCCGGAGAGCGGCGCATCGCCGGTGATGGCTTCGAGCGTGAGCTTGGACGGCGTCTGCGCGGCGGCGGGCATCAGGGTGGCGAAGGCGAGGGCGGTGGAAGCGACAGCGGTCAGCCAGCGGGAGGTCATCGGGCGCTCGCGTGGGTGCGGGTCCGGGCGAGTTTACGTAGAGGCGGCAGGTCCGTCCCGTGCGGGCGGCGGGAGCCGCGTGGCACCGGGCCGGAGCGGGCGTTCGAGCGCCGCACCGGCCACGCGCGGCGTCCTCAGGCCATCAGGCGGTGCGCGGTGGCCGACTGGATGCGCTGTTCGGCTTCGTGCGCGCGCTCGCGCTCGTGCTGCTGGTCGAAGGCGTGGCTGTCCTGCAGCGTCTGCATCAGCGGCGGCGCCGGTGCAGCCAGATCGACCGACGCGCGCAGGCCGGGCACGTTGCCGGCCACCCACAGGCGATCGCCGACCAGCATCGTGCGATCGACGGCCTCGGCGCGGTCGATGCCGTTGCGCTTGGCTTCCAGCATCGCCTGCGCGACCGCGTCGTCGGCGATGGCGGCAGGGACGTCGCGGCGGATGCGCTCGAACAGCGCGCGGTCCTGCGGCGAGAGCCGGGCGAGCGCCGCCGTCGCCTCGGGCGTGCGCTCCGGCGGCGGGGCGCACGCGTCGGCGTAATGCGGCGAGCGCGCCAGCAGCCACTGCCGCGCATGCGCTTCGAAACCCGCGCTCAGGGCGTCGCGGGTGTCGATCGGCACGCGGCGCTCGGTGAACTCCGGATACGGTCCGCGTTCGACGGCGAACACCTGCCCGCTCGCGCGGTCCAGATCGAGCCGCTGCACGCGCAACCCCTCGCGTTCGACCGCCACCGCCACCGCCGCCGCCAGACCCTCGCTGTGCGGGCCGGACGCGATGCCGTGGCTTGCTTCCATGCGATGCACGTGGCCGAGCGACTGGCGATACGCGGCGTGGCCGGGATGCAGCGGATCGCGCAGGTCGCTCGGCATCGGCGGCGGAGAGACGGGCGTCGTCGCCGGTGGCGCGGGTTCGCGCATGGCCGGCGCCTCGGAAGCCTGCCGCGCCCGCGCGAGGTCCTCGGCACGCACGAGCGCGATGATCCGCAGCTCGCCATCGGGCTGGCGCGCCAGGATCGCGATGCCGCTGTCGGGGCCGTAGCGGCCGTCGCCATCGCGCCGCAGTTGCACGGCCGCATCGCCCGCGGCGAGCCGATGTGCGGCCAGCGCCGCGCGCACCGCCTGCGTGCCGGCGCTCAATGCCTTCTCGTCCACCGCCACCCCGGCATGCGCATAGGCGCCGCGCAGCGCATCGCGCACGGCCTCGTCCTCGCTGCGCGGCACCGCGGCGGCCGACAGCGGCGCATGCGCCTGGCGCGGCGGCAGCGTGGCCTGCAGCACCTCCCGCGTGGCCTCCAGTTCGTGCTTCAGGTTGCCGCGCGCGATGCGGTCGGACAGCAGACCGTCATGTCGCCATTCGCCGTCCTCACCGCGACGGTAGCGGTTGCCGTCGGAGCCGAGCAGGGTGTCGAAGTCGCTGCGCGCGCGGGTGACGGCCTCGGGCATCGGGCCGTGCGCGGCCCAGCCGTGGCGCAGGTAGGCGTCCTCGTAGCGTGCGGCGAGCGCGGCGGGAGCGAGGCGGGCGTTTTCGAGCACAATCGCCGCCGCCTGCCGGTCGAGTTCGGCCGCGCGCTCCGGCGTCGCGGTTTCGGTCTGGCGCGGCGTCATGCCGCGCTCGACGAACGGCCCGTACACCACCCGCGTCCATTGGCCGGTGTCGGCATCGCGCACCCACGGCGAGGGGCGGCTGCTGGGCGTATCGCCGTCGGCGGCCGGCTGCGCGAACGGATCGCGCGGCACCGAAGGCGCGCCCAGCTTGAGTTCCAGCGAGACCGCGGTGGCCTTGTAGTCCAGTTCATCGGCCAATGCGGGCGCGGCGCGCACGATGCCCGCACGCGCGTTGTCGAGGCCATCGTCGCGATCGTCGATCGCCGCCTCGCGATGCCAGCCGAGCCCGGGGCGGTCGGGATCGAAGGTCCAGGTCCGCCCTTCGCGGTCGGTCTGCCGGTAGATGCGGCGCCCGTCCCACTCGTCGGCCAGCTTCTCGCCGGCGAACGCGCCGACCGCGCTGCCGATCGCGCCGGTGAACAGCAGGCCGGGCCCGGTCTGGACGCCGGCCGCCGCGCCGGCCGCAAAGCCCAGTCCCGCCCCCGTCACGCCGCCGACGGTGCGCGTGCCGAAGTGGACCAGGTGCGAGTCGGCCGCGGTGTCGTTGCCCTGCGCCCGCAGATGCTGCGCCTCGCGCTGGGTCTGCGCCGCGTCGTACAGATCGAGCGCGATCCCGGCCACGCCGAGCGCGGCGCCGGCGCGGATCCGGGGAGCGATGCGGACGCGATGATCCAGCTCGGCCGCCTGGCGCGCGGTGTCCTCCACACGCGGCACGATGCCGTCCTTCGCACGCTCGGCGAGCAGGCGTTGGGCGACGTCCGCGCTCACGCGCGGGTTCTGTTCGAGCGCCTGCGGAAGCTCGCGATGCCACCCGACCTGCTCCCGCCAGCCGTCGCGCAGTTGCCGGGTCAGGCGCGGCGCCTGCGTGCGCGCTTCGCGCACCTGCTCCAGCGCCGCACCGGGCGGGCGCGGATCGGTGCGGCTGTCGTAGAGCTCGGCGCCCTCGCGATCGAACAGGCGCACCCGCACGCCGGTTTTGGCATGGATCGTATCGAGGCTGCGCGGCAGCTTCGCGTAGATCGCATCGCGGGCTTCGGCGGGGACGTAGCGGCCGTGGCCTTTACGGTCTAGCGAATCGGCGAATCGTTCATTGACGCCCAGTTCGCTCTCCAACCTGTGGGCGGCGACCGCCCTGACCTCGACGTCGTAACCCGCCGCCTGCAGGCGCTTGACGACCTTGACGCCCCATTCGTCATTGGCGAGCGTAGTGTCGTAGATCAGGTTCTTGCGGCCGTCGATGACGGCATCCAGCAGTTCGTCGGCCCACTGACTGGCGTCGGGGTGGGTGTGCTTGGGCCACGTGTAGGGGTGCTGTTGGTGAAGCGTCTGGATCGAGGGATGATGCTTGCGCAATTCGTCGGGATCGACGGCAACGAGATCACCGCTCATTTCGAGCAGTGCGGCCTTTGCCAGCCCGCCTTTGCCGGCACCCGGCTGTCCGGCAAGAAGCACGGCTCGTGGCGTGCTGTGGCTTGCGGCCTGCTGGAGTCCGCTTTCCGGGACTACCTTCGCCTTGAAGACGCGCGCGTGTTCATCAGACGGGAGGAGATAGGGAGTGCTCATTCGAACGCTCTCCCGTAGTGTTCGAAGTAGCGATTGAATTCCTCATCCGCAATCCAGCGGTACTTGGAGCTACATGTCAGGAGCAGTTGCTCTTTGCGGCGCGCATGCTCCATTGCGGCTTCATCTGCGCTGGCCTCGGCGGCCTGGAGTTCCTCGCGGGCTTCGGAGATGAAGCCACCTAATGCATCCTCGAGCATCCAGACGGCGCGCTCGAAGAGAGGTGTACCCCTACGTTTTGCGTTGGCGACGTAAGTAAGGTCGGCCTGCAAACGCTCGATGAGGTCGGGATAGTCCTTGAGCATCTCCCGCAGGCGCTGCGGGACCGGGGGCGGGGGAATCGGCATGGGGCCTCCTTGGCATGCGGGTCTGGCCGCCGGGGAAGCCTGTCAGGCGGGGCTGGACGGGTCAATCGGATGGCGCGCGCGTCCGGCTGAACGCGTTCGCGGTGTCGGTATGCGTCGCCGGTAGAATCCGTGCATGGATGTTTCCCACCTGCTCGACGCGCTGAATCCCGCGCAGCGCGAGGCCGTCAGCGCGCCGCCCGGTCACTATCTCGTGCTCGCCGGGGCGGGCAGCGGCAAGACCCGCGTGCTCACGCATCGCATCGCCTGGCTCAACGAGGTGTACGGCGTGCCCACGCACGGCATCCTCGCGGTCACCTTCACCAACAAGGCCGCCGGCGAGATGCGCGGGCGCGCCGATGCGCTGCTGCGGCATGGCGCGCGCGGCATGTGGATCGGCACCTTCCACGGCCTCGCCCACCGCCTGCTGCGGCTGCACTGGCACGAGGCGAAGCTGCCGGAAGGCTTCCAGGTGCTCGATTCGGACGACCAGTTGCGACTGGTCAAGCGTGTCGCACAGTCGCTGGAACTCGACGAGGGCCGCTTTCCGCCGCGGCAGATCGCGTGGTGGATCAACGCGCAGAAGGACGAAGGCCGCAGGCCGGAGCACATCCAGCCGAGCAACGACCTCTGGACCGACACCCTGCGCCGCGCCTACGCGGCCTACCAGGAGCGCTGCGAGCGCGCCGGTCTGGTCGACTTCGCCGAGCTGCTGCTGCGCGCGCACGAGCTGCTGCGCGACAACCCGGCGCTGCTGTCGCACTACCGCACGCGCTTCCGCGAGCTGCTGATCGACGAGTTCCAGGACACCAACGCGATCCAGTACGCGTTCGTGCGCGTGCTGGCCGGCGATACCGGCCGCGTGTTCGTGGTCGGCGACGACGATCAGGCGATCTACGGCTGGCGCGGCGCCAAGGTGGAGAACGTGCAGCGCTTCCTGCGTGATTTCCCGGGCGCGGCCACGCTGCGGCTGGAGCAGAACTACCGTTCCACCGCCACCATCCTCGATGCCGCCAACGCGGTGATCGCGCACAACCCCGACCGCCTCGGCAAGAAGCTGTGGACCGACAGCGGGCAAGGCGAGCCGATCGACGTCTACGCGGCCTACAACGAGATCGACGAGGCGCGCTTCGTGGTCGAGCGCATCCGCCAGTGGGTGGACGGCGGCGGCAGCCACGGCGAGGCGGCGATCCTGTACCGCAGCAACGCGCAGTCGCGCGCGTTCGAAGAGGCGTTGATCGCGGCGCAGATGCCCTACCGCGTGTACGGCGGCCTGCGCTTCTTCGAGCGCGCCGAAATCAAGGACACGCTGGCCTATCTGCGGCTGATCGCCTCGCGTCTGGACGATGCGGCGTTCGAGCGCGCGGTCAACACGCCCGCGCGCGGCATCGGCGAGCGCACGCTCGACGAGGTGCGCAAGCGTGCGCGCCACGACGGCGTGGCGCTGTGGGAGGCCGCGCGTCGTCTCACCACGGAGAACGGCCTCGCTGCGCGGGCGCGCAACGCGCTGGCCGGCTTCCTCGCGCTGATCGACGCACTCGAGAACGAGGCGGCGAGCCTGCCGCTGGCGGAGAAGATCGACCACGTGCTGGCGCGCTCGGGCCTGCGCGAGCATTACGCCAACGAATCGCGCGGCCAGCTCGAATCGCGCACCGAGAACCTCGACGAACTGGTGTCGGTCGCCTCGCGCTTCACCCAGGGCGAGGACGACGAGGCCGCGGCGGCGATGCCGGAACTGGTCGCCTTCCTCAGCTACGCCGCGCTCGAAGCCGGCGAAGGGCAGGCGCAGGCCGGCGAGGACGGCGTGCAGCTGATGACGCTGCACAGCGCCAAGGGGCTGGAGTTTCCGCTGGTGTTCCTCGCCGGGCTCGAGGAGGGGCTGTTCCCGAGCGCGAAGACGGTCGAGGAGGCCGGGCGGCTGGAGGAGGAGCGGCGGCTGGCCTACGTCGGCATCACCCGCGCGCGGCAGAAGCTGGTGCTGAGCTATGCCGAATCGCGTCGCATCCACGGCCAGGACCACATCGGCGTGCCCTCGCGCTTCCTGCGCGAGATCCCGGCGCGCCTGCTGCACGAGGTGCGCCCGCGCGTGCAGGTGGCGCGGCCGGCGTCCTTCGGCCCGCGCCGCGACTACGGCCACGCCGCGCTGGAAGCGCCGCCGGTGAAGCTCGGCGCGCAGGTGCGGCACCCGAGCTTCGGCCTCGGCACGGTGATGGACGTCGAAGGCAGCGGCGCGCACGCGCGCGTGCAGGTCAATTTCGACGAGGCCGGCCCGAAGTGGCTGGTGCTCGCCTACGCCAACCTGCAGCCGGCGTGAGTCTCGGCCGCCGCAGCGCGGACAAGGCCGCCGGCCGCATCCGGGACCTGGGGCCCGGGCGCGCTTCGCTTGCCCGGGCTACCTGCGTGGCGGCCCCCAGTTGAAGCACATCGCGTCGGTGTGGCCGTCGCGATCCACATCGCGCGCGCCGCCGGTGCCGAAGTCGCAATCCTCGTCGAAGCCGTTGGCGTCGCAGACCTCGACGTTGCCGGGGAAGCGGCGCGGATCCTCGTCGTCGCAGTCGTCGCCGCCGCTGAGGATCGAGGCCGCGCCGTCGCCGTCGCGATCGACGCGCGCCGCCTGGCAGCGGTTGCTCGCCTCGTCGCACTGCTGTCCGCCGCCGCACGCGACCGGCGTGCCGGCGCGGCATTCGCGCAATGCGCCGGGCGCGCTCGCCACGACACAGCGCTCCACGCCGTTGCAGAACAGCCCGTCGTCGCAACCATCGTCGGTGGCGCAGCGGTCGCGCAGCGGGGCCGCCAGCGCCAGCCGCAACGGAGCCGCACCGGCGGTCAGTGCGGCGCGCGGCGTGGCGTCGAGCAGCGTGCGCTCGGCGCCGGCCAGGCGCACCACGATCCGCAGCCGGTCCAGCGACCAGGTGTCGGGCTGCTCGAAGATGTCGGCCTTCATGCGGTCGGATACCGACACCTCGACCGCGGCGACCTGGTCAAGCGTGCCGGGAAACGTGCGTGTGACGGTCTGCGTCGAACCGCCGCCCCAGGTGCGCGACTCGTTGAGATTGCGGAATGCGCGCACGGTGCGCCCGTCGCGCGTCACCAGCGCGATGCCGACGTTGTTGCCGGTGCCGCTGACGTTGCCGCCGCGCAGGTCGTCGGCGCCGGTGGTGAAGGTGAAGGTCAGTTCGCCGCCGTCGGCGGCGCGCGCGGCGTGCGGCGGCAGCAGCGCCAGCACCAGCGCCAGCGTCGGCGCGAGCGACGCCGCGGCGCGGAATGCGGTCACAGGCAGGCTCATGGCTCGGCTCCTCATTCGCAGCGCTGCCAGCGCGCCGGGTCGCGGTCGTCGCAGTCGTTGCCGACCAGCACCAGCCAGCGCCCCGAGGCGGCCGCGCGCGCCTGTTCGGCCGGACAGGCGTCGACGCGCTGGGCCGGATCGCCGTGGCCGTCGCCGTCGGCGTCGAGGAAGAATGCGAGCCGCTGGCCGTCGTCGATCACGCCGTTGCAGTCGTTGTCGCGGTAATCGCAGACCTCGGCCGCGCCAGGATGGACTTCGCGACGGGTGTCGTCGCAATCCTCGCCCTGCGCGTAGCGATGGGTGTAGCCGAGCGCAAGCCGACGCTGCTCCCATGCGCGGTCCGCCTCCGCGCGGCGGCGCGCGGCGGCCTCGCGTTCGCTGGCGGCGATGCGCGCGCGCAGGTCGCCGATCAGCCGCACGCGCTGCTGCACCTGCGCGTTCAACGGCGCGGGCGTCTGCATGCGCGGCGGCGCTGTGAGCGCCGGCGGCCGCGGCGGCGATGAGGTCTGCGCGCCCGCGGCGCCTGCCGCCAGTACGGCGAGCACCGCCAGCAGCGGCATGGAACGGGGGCGGAGTGGCATCGGCGCGGGCTCCACGGGGACTGTCGCGATCCTGCCGTGCCCGCACGGGCGGCGGAAAGCCCGCCGCCGGGCCGCTCCGACGAACGGCGTCAGGCCGCGCGCGCGGCGCGGCGCTCGGCGAGCCACGCGTGCAGAGCGTCGATCGGCATCGGCCGCGCGAACAGGAAGCCCTGCAGCTCGTCGCACCCCTGGGCGACCAGCCAGTCGTGCTGCGCCTGCGTCTCCACGCCTTCGGCCACCGTCTTCAGGCCGAGCGTCTGCGCCAGGCGGATGATGGAATGGCAGATCTCGGCATCCTCGCTGTCGCCGGGAATGTCGCAGACGAAGCCGCGATCGATCTTCAGCCGGTTGATCGGCAGCCGCTTGAGGTAGGCCAGGCTGGAGAAGCCGGTGCCGAAGTCGTCGATCGCCACCTCGAAGCCGAGATCGCGCAGCGCGCGCATGATCTGCACGCCGGCCGCCGGATCGCCCATCACCGAGGATTCCGTCAGCTCCAGCTCGATCATGCCGGGGGCGAGGTCGTGCTGGGCGACGACGTCGCGCGCGTCCTCCAGCAGGCTCTGCCGCAACTGCAGCGCCGAGACGTTCACCGAGATGCGCAGCGCGTGCCCGGCCGCGCGCAGCAGCCCGGCGACGCGGCCGGCCTCCAGCATCACCCAGCGGCCGAGCGGCACGATCAGGCCGCTGCGCTCGCACTCCTCGATGAACTCGCCCGGCGGCAGCAGGCCGCGTTCGGGATGCTGCCAGCGCACCAGCGCCTCCAGGCCGACGGTGCGCCCGTCCGGCGCCATGATCGGCTGGAAGTGCAGCACGAACTGCTGCAGCCGCAGCGCCTCGCGCAGTTGCGAGATCAGCGTCAGCCGCGCCGCGGTGTCCTGTTCGAACGTGCTGCGGTAGGCCACCGCGCAATCGCGGCCCATCTGCTTGGCCTGGTACATGGCCAGATCGGCGTGCATCAGCAGCGCGTCGCCGTTGTTGCCCGCCTCCGGGAAGCAGGCGTAGCCGACGCTGGCGGTGACGTACAGGGTGGAGCCGTTGACCTGGAACGGTTCCTGGAACGCCTCGCGCACGCGCTCGACGATGCGCTCCACGTCCAGCGGCTTGCCGTCTCGGCCCTGCACCAGGGCGACGAACTCGTCGCCGCCGAACCGCGCGACCAGATCGTTGGCGCGGGTGGTGCGGCGCAGACGGCGCGCGACCTCCACCAGCACCGCATCGCCGGCCTCATGGCCGAGGCTGTCGTTGATCAGCTTGAAGTTGTCGAGGTCGATGAACAGCACCGCCGCACCCTGCGCGATCGCGGCCGGCGTGGCGAGCGTGCGCTCCAGCCGCTGCCGCAGCGCGGTGCGGTTGGCCAGGCCGGTGAGCGGATCGTGGCTGGCGGCGAAGGCAAGCTTCGACTCCAGCCGGTAGCGCTGGGTGACGTCGTTGAGCACGCCGACGTAGTGCGTCAGCCGGCCGTGGTCGTCGCGCACCGGCGAGACCAGCAGCTCGTTCCAGAACGGCGTGCGGTCCTTGCGGTAGTTCTTCAGCACCACGTGCGCGGTGCGGCCTTCGCGCAACGCCTCGCGCAGCGGCGCCAGCGCCTGGTCGTCGCGCTGCGGTCCCTGCAGGAACCGGCAGTTGCGGCCGATCACCTCCTCGGCGCGGTAGCCGGTGATGTGCTCGAACGCCGGATTGACGTACACCACCGGCATGTCGTCGGCCTCGGCATCCGCGATCACCAGCCCGTTGGTGACCGACTCCACCGTGCGTTGCAGCAGCCGCAGCCGCGCCTCGGCGCGCCGCTTGTCGGTGACGTCGAGCATGCCGCCGACCATGCGCACGGCCACGCCGAACTCGTCGCGCACGATGAAGCCGCGGTCGATGACGTCGAAGTAGCGGCCGTCGCGATGGCGGAAGCGGTAGCTCACCTCCCAGTCGGTGCAGGCCGGGTCCTGGATCGCCGCATCCAGCGAGGCCACCACGCGATCGTGATCCTCCGGATGCACCAGCGCCGCCCACGCGTCCAGCGTCGGCGCCATCTCCTCCTCGCTGAAGCCGAACGTGCGGTAGAAGCCGGTGTTCCACCACAGCGTCGCGCTGGGCATGTCCCAGTCGTAGACCGCGTCGCTGGTGGCGCGGGCGACCAGGCGGAAGCGCTGTTCGGTGCTTTCGCGGGCGGTGACGTCGCGCGCCGCCACCAGGCGCGCGTCGCGGCCTTCGAACACGATCTCGCGCGTGAACAGCGACATCCGCATGCGCCGTCCGCTGCGGTGCAGGTGGGTCCACACCTCGCCCTGCGGCGTCGGGCCCAGGCCGGCTTCCTGCATCGCGGCCAGCATGTGCGTGCGTTCCTCCGGCGGGCGGATCTCCAGCAGCGACATGCCGAGCAGCTGCTCGCGCGCGTAGCCGTAGTGCTCCACCATCGCCTGGTTGACGGCGAGGATGCGCAGCGTCTCGCGGTCGAACACCCACATCGGCAGCGGGTTGCTCTCGAACAGGAAACGGTATTCCTCCTGCGCCGCGCGCAGCCGTTCGCGGTCGCGCACCGATTCGGTGATGTCGTGCAGCACCGAGTGCACCTGCAACTGGCCGGCGGCGTCGCGGCTGCATTCGGCGCGCGCGAACAGCACACGCTCCTCGCCGTCGGGGCGCACGATGCGCAGTTCGCCCTCGACCGGCTCGCCGGTCTCCACCAGCCGGCGCAGCAGCGTGCGCACGCGCTCGCGGTCGGCCGCGTGCACCAGCGCCAGCATGCTCTCGCGATCGGGGCGGAACTCCGGCGCGTGGCCGAAGATGCGGTAGGCCTCGGCCGACCAGCGCACCTGGCCGCTCTGCACGTCCCATTGCCAGTCGCCCACGCCGGCGATGTCCTGCGCCTGGGCCAGGCGCGCGGATTCGGTCCGCAGCGCGTGCACCAGCCGGGCCTGGCGGCGGTTGACGACGCTCAGGTAGGCGGCCAGGCCCAAGGTCGCGAGCCCGAACAGCAGCACGGCCAGCAGCGCCGGCTGCCCGCGCAGCGTCGTCGCGCCGTAGGCGGCGAACGGCAGCGCGAGCACCACCACGCCCGCTCCGGTCAGGGCCCCTCGGTTCGCGATGATGACCTCCCCCGTCTGGCGGCGTGCGGCGGACGCGCCCCCGCGTCCGGGTTCCGCGCCCGCACGGCAGGGCCGCCGGGCGCAAGCTCAGTAGGGACGGTATCGGCCGCGGCGCATGCCGCTTGAGGCCCGCGACGACCCGCGCGCCCCGGCCGAGGGGCCGTCGTCACCACTCGAACAGCTTGTAGTACACCGGCGACACCGGCCCTTCTCCCTTGCTGCTGTCGAGCCGGCCGTCGCCGTTGCTGTCGATCAGGTAATAGGTCGGGCCGCGCACCGGCGTGACCTTCACCACCCGGAGCTGGCCGGCGACGCGGTATTCCTCGATCACGTCGCCGTTCTCCATGGTGCGCGCGGTGACCTCGGCGTCGGCGAGGCCGGCGGTGGGGTCGGCCGGGGCGGTGGCGCAGGCGGACAGCGCGAGCGCGGCGGCGACGGCGAACGGGCGGACCAAGCGCATGGCGGACGTTTCCCGGGAGCGTTGCGCGCAGCATACGCCCGCCGCGGTGGCGGGCGTGAGACCGGATCGGGCGGGACGCTCCCGTAGAATCGCGCGATGACACGACTGGTCCTGATCGACGGCTCGAGCTACCTCTACCGGGCCTTCCACGCGCTGCCGCCGCTGTCGAACGAGGCGGGCGAACCCACCGGGGCGCTGTTCGGCGTGGTCAACATGCTGCGCGCCACGCTCAACGAGAAGCCCGACTACGTCGCGTTCGTGGTCGACGCCCCCGGCCCGACGTTCCGCGAGGCGCTCGACCCGCAGTACAAGGCCAACCGGCCGCCGATGCCGGACGAGCTGCGCGCGCAGTTGCAGCCGATGTGCGACATCGTGCAGGCGCTCGGCATCCGCATCCTGCGCGTGCCGGACGTGGAGGCCGACGACGTGATCGGCACGCTCGCGCTCGACGCCTGCCGCGATGGCGTGGACGTCACCATCTCCACCAGCGACAAGGATTTCGCCCAACTGGTGCGGCCCGGCATCGCGCTGGTCAACACGATGAGCGGCAGCCGGCTCGATTCCGAGGCCGGCGTGATCGAGAAGTTCGGCGTGCCGCCGGAGCGGGTGGTCGATCTGCTCGCGCTGATGGGCGATTCGGTCGACAACATCCGCGGCGTCGACAAGTGCGGCCCGAAGACCGCGGCCAAATGGCTCGCCGAGTACGGCTCGCTCGACGGCGTGATCGCCAACGCCCATGCGATCAAGGGCAAGATCGGCGAGAACCTGCGCGCGGTGCTCGAGCGGCTGCCGCTCAACCGCGAACTGGCCACCATCCGCACTGATCTCGCGCTCGACTGCCGCTACAGCGATCTCGCCCTGCGCGAGCGCGACGTCGAGGCGCTGCGCGCGCTGTACGCCCGCTACGGCTTCCGACAGGCGTTGCGCGATCTGGACGGCGGCGCGCCGGCCGCGCCGGCGTCCGACGGCGCGCGGGTGAGCCTGCGCGGCACCGCCGCCGGCTATGCGCGCGCCGGCGCGCCCGCGGAAGCGCCGCCGGATCCCGCGCTCGCGCACCCCGGCACCTACGAGACCGTCCTCACCGAGGCGCAGTTCGCGGCGCTGCTCGGGCGCCTGCACGCCGCCGACGCGTTCGCCTTCGACACCGAAACCGACGGCCTGGACCCGATGCGGGCGCGGCTGGTGGGGCTGAGCTTCGCGATCGATCCCGGCCACGCCTGGTACCTGCCGCTCGCCCACGACTACGCCGGCGCGCCGGCGCAGCTTGCGGCCGCGCGCGCGATCGATGCGCTGCGGCCGCTGTTCGCCGATCCGGGCAAGCGCAAGATCGGCCACCACGGCAAGTTCGACCTGCACGTGCTGCGGCGGCACGGCATCGAGGTTCAAGGCTACGCCGAGGACACGATGCTGGAGAGCTTCGTGCACAACGCCACCGCCTCGCGGCACGACATGGATTCGCTGGCGCGCCGCTACCTGGGCTACCAGACGGTCAAGTACGAGGACGTGGCCGGCAAGGGCGCCAGGCAGATCGCGTTCTCGCAGGTGAGCGTGGAGGACGCCACCCGCTACGCCGCCGAGGACGCCGACGTGACCCTGCGCCTGCACCGCGTGCTGGCGCCGAAGCTGGCGGCAGAGCCTGCGCTGCAGCGCGTCTACCGCGAGATCGAGATGCCGCTGGTGCCGGTGCTGGCGCGCATGGAGGCGTGCGGCATCCGCATCGACGTCGACGAGCTGCGCCGGCAGAGCGCCGACCTCGGTCGCCGCATGCTGGAAGCGCAGCAGCGCGCCACCGAGCTGGCCGGGCGCGGCTTCAACCTCGACTCGCCCAAGCAGGTGTGCGCGCTGCTGTACGAGGAACTGAAGCTGCCGGCGCTGGTGAAGACGCCGACCGGCCAGCCGAGCGTCAACGAGGAGGCGTTGGAGGCGATCGCCGAGCTGCACGAGCTGCCGCGGCTGATCCTCGACTACCGCGGCCTGTCCAAGCTGCGCAGCACCTACACCGACAAGCTGCCGGAGATGGTCAATCCCGACACCGGCCGCGTGCACACCAGCTACCACCAGGCCGGCGCGGCCACCGGCCGCCTCGCCTCGGCCGATCCCAACCTGCAGAACATCCCGATCCGCACCGACGACGGCCGCCGCATCCGCCAGGCGTTCGTCGCCGCGCCGGGGCGCAAGCTGGTGGCGTGCGACTACTCGCAGATCGAGCTGCGGATCATGGCGCACCTGTCGGAAGATCCGGCGCTGCTGCGCGCGTTCACCTCGGGCGAGGACATCCACCGCGCCACCGCCGCCGAGGTGTTCGGCAAGTCGATCGACCAGGTGAGCGCGAACGAGCGCCGCGCCGCGAAGGCGATCAACTTCGGCCTGATGTACGGCATGAGCGCGTTCGGTCTGGCGCGTCAGCTCGGCATCGGCCGCGGCGAGGCGCAGGACTACATCGCGCTCTACTTCAGCCGCTATCCGGGCGTGCGCGACTTCATGGAACGCACGCGCCAGCAGGCGCGCGACTGCGGCTACGTCGAGACCGTGTTCGGCCGCCGGCTGTACCTGGAGAACATCCACGCCCGCAACCAGGGCCTGCGCGCCGGCGCCGAGCGCGCGGCGATCAACGCCCCGATGCAGGGCACCGCGGCCGACATCATCAAGCGCGCGATGATCGACATCGACGCCTGGCTGCAGGGCCGGCAGGCACGCGCGCGCATGCTGCTGCAGGTGCACGACGAGCTGGTGTTCGAAGCCGATGCCGATTTCGTCGACACCCTGATCGCCGAGGCCAAGGCGCGGATGGCGGCCGCGGCCGAGCTTCGCGTGCCGCTGGTGGTCGAGGCCGGCGTGGGCGACAACTGGGACCAGGCCCACTGACGGCCCCGACATCCCGTCGAGCGGCTTCGGCCGCGACCCGCAGGACAGCGGGCCCTCCGGTCGCGGCTGAACGCGCTCCTGCAGGCGCGATCCGGAGAGCGCTGGAGGGGCGGAGTCGGGTGCCGGACGCGCACCGGCCCGTCGAGACGCGGCCGATGGTCGCGGCTGAAGCCGCTCCGCAGTTCAGGGATACGGTCGGGCCGCGGCGGCTTGAACCCGCCCTGAATCCTGCCGACGAGCGGTCGGTCGCCTTCACGAGCCATCAATGTCCCCGATGGTGAGATAGGCCTCGACGGATGCAACGTCCGTCGCACGATCTCTCCCCTCCCCTGGAGTGATCCCCAACGGAGCGAAGACCCCCTCCCCAGGTCGAGCTCCACCCAGCCCCGCCGGCCCCCCCTGCCTGCGGGGCTTTTTATTGGGCGCGGGAATCGGGAATCGGGAATCGGGAATCGGGAATCGGGAGTCGGGAATCGGGAGTCGGGAATCGGGAGTCGGGAATCGGGAATCGGGAATCGGGAACTGGGAACTGGGAACTGGGAACTGGGAACTGGGAACTGGGAACTGGGAACCGGGAACCGGGAACCGGGAACCGGGAACCGGGAACCGGGAATCGGGAACTGGGAACTGGGAACCGGGCTGGGGCTGGGGAATCGGGATTGGGGAATCGTGATTGGCATGCAACCAGAGGTCCGGCCTGCCGGCATGCATAGCGCTCTTTCCGAATCCTAATCCCCCCTACCGAACCCAGGCTCCTGAAGCCAGTCTCGCGGGCGCAGGTAATCGAACAGCCGCGCCTCGGCGCTCCCGGGTTCGGGCGTGTAGCCGTACTCCCAGCGCGCCAGCGGCGGCAGGCTCATCAGGATCGACTCGGTGCGGCCGCCGCTCTGCAGGCCGAACAGGGTGCCGCGGTCCCAGACCAGGTTGAACTCGACGTAGCGGCCGCGGCGGTAGAGCTGGAACTGCCGTTCGCGCTCGCCATACGGCGTGTCCTTGCGACGCGCGACGATCGGCAGGTAGGCGTCGAGGAAACCGTCGCCGACCGCGCGCAGGTAGCCGAAGTCGCGTTCGAAGTCCTCGTGCAGGTCGTCGAAGAACAGCCCGCCGACGCCGCGCGTCTCGCCGCGATGCCTGAGGAAGAAGTACTCGTCGCACCAGCGCTTGTGCGCGTCGTAGCGCGCCTGCCCGCCGAACGGCTCGCACAGCGCGCGCGCGGTGCGGTGCCAGTGCAGCACGTCCTCGTCGAACGGATAGAACGGCGTCAGGTCGAAGCCGCCGCCGAACCACCACGCCACCGTCTCGCCGTCGCGCATGGCGCGGAAGTGACGCACGTTGGCGTGCGTGGTCGGCAGGTACGGATTGCGCGGGTGGAACACCAGCGACACCCCGACCGCGCGCCACGCGGCGCCCGCCAGCTCCGGCCGCGCCGCGCTCGCCGACGGCGGCAGCTCGTCGCCGGCGACGTCGGAGAAGCCGATCCCGGCCTGCTCGAACACCGCGCCGTCGCGCAGCACGCGGGTGCGGCCGCCGCCGCGGACGGGCGGGTCCCCGCCGGCGCCAGCGCCGTCAGGGGCACGCGTCCACAGATCCTCGCGGAAGCGCGCGCCGCCGTCGGCCTGCTCGATCGCGCCGCAGATGCGGTCCTGCAGCTCGCCGAGCCAACTGCGGACGCGTTCGAAATCCCCGGGTGTGGTCATGGCCGGCGCGCTGAGGAACGTGCGCGCATTCTCGCCCATCGCCGCACGGTGTTCACTCGATCTCCGGGCTCTCCTCGCCATCGGCGTCGGGCTCGGCCGGCTCCTCGCGCAGCAAGCGTTCGGCCAGCGCTTCCAGCTCGGCGCCGAGCGCAACCGACTCCCAGTCGGCGGTGTCGGCGACGTCGCAGGCGACATGCCGTGGATCGGTCGCGCACAGCGCTTCCATCCGCGCGCGGATCTGCGCGTCGCCGGTGCGCGCGAAGACCTGCACCAGGTTCTCGCATCCTTCGCGCACGCCCGCCCTGCACACGGTCTCGTAGTGCGGCGCGGCGTCGGCCCAGCGTCCGGCGAGCGCATGCTGATGGCCAAGGCCGTTGCAGCCCTGCAGGCTGCCCTTCGCGCAGCATGCTTCGAGCGTGCCGGCGGTGGGATCGCAGTCGGCCTTCAGCGGCACTTCGCGCCAGGTCACGGGCGCGGCGCACTCCGACGCGCCGCCCTGCCGCGTGTACAGCGCGAACTGCGTCCAGCGGTCGACACCGAGATAGCGATCGCCGCCGATCGGCTGCAGCACGAAGTCGCCGCCCTTGTCGTGGCGGATGCGCACGCGGCCGTCCTCGAGGCGTGCGCGCAGGGTCTGGCCGATGCCGAGCGAGACGCGGCCGCGGTCGCCGAACGCCAGCGTGCCGTACAGCCCGTCGCCGCTGGCGTAGTCGCCGCAGGGCAGGGTCTGCGGCGTCTGCGGACGCAGGTCGGCGGGCGGGAGCGCGGCGAGCGCCCGGGCGTGGCCGCAGAGCGCGTCGTCGCCGCCCGCGTCGCAGGCGCGGCGCAGCAGTGGCACGGCGTCGGCGAAGCGCGCGGCATTCCACAGCGCTTCGGCGGCGCGTTGGCAGACGTTGGCGGTGCCGGTGCGGTCGCAGGCCGCCGCCGCGTAGTCGAGCTGCGCCGCCGCCAGCGGCAGCGCGTCGCGCTCGGCGAACACGTCCTGCATCTCCGTCGCCAGCAGCGCGCTCACCGTGCGCAGGCAGGCGGCTTCGTCGTAGCTCGCCTCGCCCTCGCGGCATTCCGGCGGCGGGGCAGGCTTCGGGCGCGCGCGCTGTTCCGGCGTAAGCGCCGCTTCGCGCGTCCAGCGCTCGATCAGCCGGTCGCAGGCGAACGGCACGCCGGCGTCGCAGTGGTGGCGCAGTCCGTCGGAATCATCGACGGCGAAACACGCTTCGGGATCCGCGGCGCAACTACCGGGCGCGGGCGGCGCATCGGGTTCGCACTGCGCGGGTTCGGCGAGACGCAGATCCGCGCGGAAGCCTTCGGCGCTGATCAGGGTGTCGCCCTGCACCGCGTAATCGAACGTCACGCGGTCGCGCAGCCGGTAGAGGCGGAGCACGCGGCCCTCGCGGCGGACCAGGGCGTCGTAGCGGTCGGCCCCGTCTTCGACGCGGGCGAGGGTGGGCGAGCGCAGCACCAGCCGCGTCTCGGCGCCTTCGTATTCGGCGGCGCGGTACAGGCCGCAGCGTGGGCCGTCGGCGGCGTGGGCGGCGGCGACGATGCCGAAGCCGCAGACCAGCAGGGCCGCGGCGGATGTCCATCTCAGCATGGGTGGTCCTTCGTGATCGGGGGATGTGCGCTGCGCGCGGCGGAATTGTAGGGGCCTGACGCGGCTTCCCCCTAGCCGCGCCTTACGCGCGCATCCTCGCCCGACCCCTCGTGCGGCCCGCCGCGGCGCGGCGGGCATTCGTCGTGCGCGAGCCTGCGGCTCGCAAGCGCACCTCCTCACCCGCACGCCGGAGAGGGGCCAGGTTGCCGTAGGTTGGGCTGAGCGCAGCGAAGCCCGACATCGCGTTGCGAGGCCCGACGTTGGGCTTCGCCTTCGGCTCAGCCCAACCTACGGATCAGGCCTCGTAGGGGCGGGACTTGTCCCGCCGCATGGGCTGAGCGGCAGCGAAGCCCGACATCGCGTTGCGAGGCCCGACGTTGGGCTTCGCCTTCGGCTCAGCCCAACCTACGGATCAGGCCTCGTAGGGGCGGGACTTGTCCCGCCGCATGGGCTGAGCGCAGCGAAGCCCGACATCGCGTTGCGAGGCCCGGCGTTGGGCTTCGCCTTCGGCTCAGCCCAACCTACGGATCAGGCCTCGTAGGGCGGGACTTGTCCCGCCGCATGGGCTGAGCGGCAGCGAAGCCCGACATCGCGTTGCGAGGCCCGATGTTGGGCTTCGCCTTCGGCTCAGCCCAACCTACGGATCAGGCCTCGTAGGGCGGCACTTGTCCCGCCGCATGGGCGAGGACGTCATGCGCCTGCGGCCGCGCCCTCACCCCGACCCCTGGGCCGGCCCGCCATGCGCATGGCGGGAGACGAGGCAAATGGGCCCCGGCCTTCGCCGGGGCGACGGGGGATGAAGCGTTCCGACGCTCCATCCCCTGCTGCCCGTTACGGCGCGGGCTTGAGCGTGCGCTCGAACAGCTCGTGGATGCGGCGGTACTGGTCGTACCAGCTCGCCGGATGCACGTAGGCGTGGCGTTCCAGCGGATACGAGGCCAGCTCCCAGCGATGCTTGCGCAGTTCGATCAGGCGCTGCGCCAGCATCACCGAGTCTCGGTAGAACACGTTGTCGTCGATCATGCCGTGCGCGATCAGCAGGTGATCCTGCAGGTTCTGCGCGTATTCGAGCGGCGAGCTGCGCCTGTACGCCTCGGGGTCGAGCTCGGGCGTGTTGAGGATGTTGCTGGTGTATTCGTGGTTGTACTGCGACCAGTCGGTGACCGGGCGCAGCGCGGCGCCGGCCTTGAACACGCCCGGCTTGCGGAACAGCGCCATGAACGTCATGAAGCCGCCGTAGCTGCCGCCGTAGATGCCGGCGCGCTCGCGGTCGCCCTGCCGGTGTTCGACCAGCCAGTCGAGGCCGTCGAGGTAATCCTCCAGCTCGGGATGACCCATCTGGCGGTAGATCGCGGTGCGCCAGTCGCGGCCGTAGCCGCTGCTGGCGCGGTAGTCGAGGTCGAGCACGATGTAGCCCTGCTGCACCAGCAGGTTGTGGAACATCTGCTCGCGGAAGTAGTTGGGGTAGCGCTCGCTGACGTTCTGCAGGTAGCCGGCGCCGTGCACGAACATCACGATCGGGTAGCGGCGGCCGGGTTCGAGCCGCGCGGGGCCGTAGTACTTGCCCCAGATCGTGCCTGCGCCGTGCTTGGAGGGAATGCGCACGTACTCGGGCTCGATCCAGGTGCGCGCCTTGAACTCGGCGGTGCGGGTGTCGGTGAGCTCGCGCGCCGCGCCGCCGGTCGCCTCGACCACCGCGAGCTGCGGCGGCAGATAGCTGTCGGAATGGCGCACCAGCAGGCGGCGGCCGTCGTGCGAGAGCACGAACGACTCGACGCCATCGAGCGCGGTCACCTCGCGCACCGGGCCGCCGTCGCGTTCCACCGCGCACACTTCGTAGTCGCCCGGCCAGGCGCGGTTGCAGAGGAAGAAGAAGCGGCGGCCGTCGGGCGCGAGGGCGACGTCCGAGGCCTCCCAGCGGCCGGAGGTGAGCGCGCGCGGCGCCTTGCCGTCGAGCAGATGGAGGTGCGAGTAGCCGCTCTCTTCGGAGAGGAACCACAGCGCGCCGTCGGGCGTCCAGCCGAACTCGTTGAACGCCCAGTTGATCCACGCCGGATCGGTCAGCCGATGGCGCGGCTGCAGCTTCGCGCCGGCGAGATCGACGGTGGCGAGCCAGCGGTCCTTGTTGTCGACCGCGCGCACCAGCACCGCCGCGCGCTCGCCGTCCTCGCTCCAGACGATCGCAGGGCCGGTGCCGTCGCCGTCGGTTTCGATGCGCACCTCGCGCGGCTCCTTCAGCGGTTCCTTCTTCGCCGCCTTGCGCAGATCGGCGAGCGGATCGCGGTCGATGCCGGGCAGCACGCCGAAATCGAGCTTGGCCGCCTTCGCCTGCGCGACGTCGACCAGCCACAGCGCGTGCGCTGCGGGCGCGTTGCGGCCGACGCGCGTGCGCACCTCCTCGAATTCCTCGTAGCCCGACTCGGTGACGTACTTCGGCATCTTGCCGGTCTGTCCGCCGTTGGCGTTCTTCGCCTGCGTCACCACCAGCAGCCAGCGGCCGTTGGGCGCCAGCGCGCTGTCGACGATCTGCACGTCGGCGCCGAGGTAGACCGGCAGCGGCGCGCGGGTCGGGTCGGCGCGGCGCCAGGCGAGCTCCTGCGCGCGCACCGCCTCGCGGCGCTCGCGCTCGGTCCTCAGCGTTTCGATCAGGCGCAACTGGCGGTCGCGCAGGTCGTCGGGCTTCGGCGGTTTGGCCGGATCGTCCTCGGCGCGCACGTTGGCGGCCTGCCACACGCCGGCGTCGGCGCGCCAGGCGAACCAGTCGTTGCCGGCGCGGAACACCAGCGTGCCGTCGCGGCCCCACTGCGGACGCGATTCCGGCGCGTCGGTGCGCGTGACCTGGGTGAGCGCGCCGCTCTTCAGGTCGCGCACGAACACGTCGCCGTTGCGCACGAACGCCATCCGCGTGCGGCTGGCGTCGTAGGCCGGACGCGGGCCATCGAGCTGCGCGCGCTGGGCGTCCTCGACCTTCGTCGGCGCGCCGCCGTCGACCGCGACCTGCCAGGTGTCGCGGATGGTGCCGCCGGGGCGGCGCAGGGTGAACTGCGCGTGGGCGCCGTCCCACGCCCACCACGCCTGCTCCACGGGCGGTCCGATCCAATCCGGATCGGCCATCGCCTGCGCGAGCGTGATCGGCGTCGGCGCGGGCGTCTGCGCGGATGCGGTCGCGGCCGCGGCCGCGGCGGTCAGGACGAGGGCGAGCAGGCGTGCGGAAGTCGGGCGTGGACGCATGGACGGGCTCGGTTCGTGGGACCGGCGGAGCCTAGCAGCCGCGCGCGGCGGCGGAAGCGCCCATCGGTCATGGCGCGCGCGGGCCGCCTCGGCCGGCAAAGCATCGCGGTCGCATCCGCGCCCGTACGGAGGGACAATGTCGCCGCGGCGCCCGCGCCCTCCCCACGGCGCCGCCAAAGGAGAGCGTCGTGGATGCATTGCTCCTGTCGCGGATCCAGTTCGGGTTCGTGATCTCGTTCCACATCCTGTTTCCGGCCTTCACCATCGGCCTTGCGAGCTGGCTCGCGTTCCTCGAATGGCGCTGGCTGCGCACGCGCGATGCGGTGTGGCGCGATCTGTACTTCTTCTGGCTGAAGATCTTCGCCGTCTCGTTCGGCATGGGCGTGGTCTCCGGCATCGTGATGAGCTTCCAGTTCGGCACCAACTGGGCGCGGCTGTCGGAGGTGGCCGGCAACGTGCTCGGGCCGCTGCTCAGCTACGAGGTGCTGACCGCGTTCTTCCTCGAGGCGACGTTCCTCGGCGTGATGCTGTTCGGCTGGAACCGGGTGTCGGAGAAGCTGCATTTCCTGTCGACGTGCATGGTCGCGCTGGGCACGCTGATCTCCACGTTCTGGATCATCTCGGCCAACAGTTGGATGCAGACGCCCGCCGGCTACACGCTGGTGGACGGCGTGTTCGAGCCGGCCGACTGGTGGCAGGTGATCTTCAACCCCTCCTTCCCGGTGCGGCTGGCGCACATGGTGCTGGCCGCGTTCCTCACCACCTGCTTCGTGATCGGCGGCGTCGCCGCGGCCTACCTGCTGCGCGGCGTGCACGTGGAGCCGGCGCGGCGGATGCTGCGGATGGCGGTGCTGTTCGCCGCGATCACGGTGCCGCTGCAGATCCTGGTCGGCGACCTGCACGGGCTGGAGGTCGGCAAGTACCAGCCGGCCAAGCTCGCGGCCATCGAGGCGCACTGGCATCGCGAGCCCAAGGGCGAGGGCGTGCCGCTGGTGGTGTTCGGCATCCCCGACGACGCGGCCGAACGCAACGACTACGAGATCGCGATCCCGCGCCTCGGCAGCCTGATCCTCACCCACACCTGGGACGGCGAGATCGCGCCGCTCACCGATTTCCCGCGCGACCGGCGCCCGCCGGTGGCGCCGGTGTTCTACGCGTTCCGGGTGATGGTGGGCCTGGGCGTGCTGATGCTGCTGGCGACGCTCGGCGCGCTGTGGGCGTGGCGGCGCGGACGCCTGTTCGACGGCCGCGCGCGCCTGGTGCTGCACGGCTGGCGCGCGATGACCTTCTCCGGCTTCGTCGCCCTGCTCGCCGGCTGGTACGTCACCGAGATCGGCCGCCAGCCGTGGGTGGTGTACGGGCTGGTGCGCACCGCCGAGGCGGTGACGCCGACGCTGGCCGGCGGCAGCGTGCTGGCCTCGCTGGTGGTGTTCGTGGTGGTGTACACGATCGTGTTCGGCGCCGGCACCTGGTACCTGGCGCGACTGGTGCGCAAGGGGCCGCTGCCGCACGAGCCCGCACCGCATACGCAGGCCGGCGGACGCACGCCGATGCGCCCGCTGTCGGTGCCGGAGGCGCGGCTGGAAGGCGAGGGCGCGGACGATTTCGCGGAGGAGCGGCCATGAGCATGGCAACCGTGCTGCCGGTGATCTGGTTCGGCGTGATCGGCTTCGGCGTGCTGATGTACGTGCTGCTGGACGGTTTCGTGCTCGGCCTCGGCATCCTCGCCCCGTTCGCGAAGGACGAGCACCAGCTCGACCACATGATGAACACCGCCGCGCCGATCTGGGACGGCAACGAGACCTGGCTGGTGCTCGGCGGCGCGGGCCTGCTGGCCGCGTTCCCGAAGGCGTACGCGGTGGTGCTCTCGGCGTTGTATCTGCCGGTGCTGCTGATGCTGATCGCGCTGATCTTCCGCGGCGTGGCGTTCGAGTTCCGCTTCAAGGCGCGGCGCAGCAAGCCGGCATGGGGCGCGGCGTTCGCGCTCGGCTCGATGCTGACCGCGTTCGCGCAGGGCGTGATCCTCGGCGCGCTGGTGGAGGGCATGCCGCTGCAGGAAGGCAAGTACGTCGGCGGCGCGTTCGACTGGTTCAGCCCGTTCTCGATGCTCACGGGCGTGGCGGTGGTGTTCGGCTACGCGCTGCTCGGTTCGAGCTGGCTCATCCTCAAGACCGAGGGCCCGCTGCAGGTCACCGCGCGCTGGCTGACGCGGCCGCTGGTGCTGGTGGTGGTGGCGTTCATGGGCCTGGTGAGCGCGTGGCTGCCGTTCCTCGACTCGCGGATCATGGCGCGCTGGTTCGAGGGCGCGAACTTCCT
Organism: Vulcaniibacterium thermophilum; assembly: GCF_007923255.1. GTDB lineage: Bacteria > Pseudomonadota > Gammaproteobacteria > Xanthomonadales > Xanthomonadaceae > Lysobacter_F > Lysobacter_F thermophilum. The sequence continues at coordinate 25,087 of NZ_VOHJ01000036.1, forward strand.
GTGGCTGGCGCCGGTGCCGCTGCTGGCGCTGCTGAACGCCTGGGCGCTGTGGCGGGCGGCGATGCACGAGGGGCGCGACGCGGCGCCGTTCCTGCTCACGCTCGGCTTCTTCGCGCTGGGCTTTGTCGGCCTGGTGATCGGCATCTGGCCCAACATCGTGCCGCCCGCGCTCAGCATCTGGGAGGCGGCGTCGCCGCCGTCGTCGCAGGGTTTCGTGATGGTCGGGCTGATCGTGCTGCTGCCGATGATCCTCGGCTACACGTGGTGGTCGTACCGGGTGTTCCGCGGCAAGGTGGCGGCGGATGCGGGGTATCACTGAGCGGGGAGGGGGGAACGGGGAACGGGGAACGGGGGACGGGGGACGGGGGACGGGGGACGGGGGACGGGGGACGGGGACGGGGAACCGGGAACCGGGAACCGGGAACCGGGAGCCACGGCTGCTTCGCTGTTCCCTGTTCCCTGTTCCCTGCTCCCCTACGCCCCGTGGTCTATGCTTCCCGCCGCGGGTTCGACGAATCCCGAATCCCCTTCCCGACTGCATGCACGCCTACGTCTACAAGAGCCTGCGCAAGGCCGACACCTACGTCTTTCTCGCCGCGCGCGACGATTTCGCGCGACTGCCCGAGCCGCTGCGCGGGCAGCTCGGCACGCTGCAGTTCGTGATGGCGCTCGAGCTCACCCCGGAGCGGCGGCTCGCGCAGAGCGATCCGGCGGTGGTGCGCACCAACCTCGCCGAGCGCGGCTTCCACATCCAGTTCCCGCCCCAGCCCGAGCCGCGCCGCGCCGATGCCTGAGCCCTTTCCGCTCCGCACGCAGGCCGGTGCGGCGTTCGCCGCGGCGGCGGCGCTGGCGTTGCTGGCTGCGCTGCCGGCGCCCGTGGCGGCGCTCGGCGCGCTGCTGGCGCAGCCGCTGCATCTGCTGGCGCTGCGCGCCTGGCGTGGGGCGCGGGTCGGCTGGCGGCGCGAGCTCCCCGGCGCGCTCGCCGCCTGGCTCGGCGCCGGTGCGCTCGCGCTGCTGCTGGCGGCGTGGCCGCTGGCGGAACTGCTGCAGCATGGGTCGCTCGCCGGCGCGCTCGCGCTCAGCGCCGCGTTCGCACTGCTGCTGATCGCCCTGTGGCGGGTGTGGCCGCTGTGGCCGGCACTGCTGGACGGCGTGCCGCCGCGGCGGGCGTGGGCGCGCCTGCGCGAGCTGGATACGTCGCCCTGGCGCGGCGCGCTGGCGGCCGCGCTGGTGGCCCTGCCGCTGGCGGGCGCGGTCGCGCTCGCCTGGCCGGGCCTGCTCGACGGCGCGGCGCGCTG
>NZ_VOHJ01000037.1 GCF_007923255.1 Vulcaniibacterium thermophilum
GCGAGGCGCTGCAGGACTGGCTGCATCACTACAACTGTCACCGCCCACACAGCGCACTCGGCGGTCAGCCACCCATCACCCGCTTGGCGCTCCGCCGAAACAACCTATTGAAGCTTCACAGCTAGCGCCAGCGCCACCCGAGGGGGCGGGACGTGCTTCCGTACCGATTCCCGATTCCCCATTCCCGATTCCCACTCATGAAGAGCCTCTGCCTCTATTGCGGCTCGAACGCCGGCGCCAGACCGATCTACGCCGAGCGCGCCGCCGAGTTCGCGCGGCGCGTCGCGCGCGAGGGGCTGACCCTCGTCTACGGCGGCGGCAACGTCGGGCTCATGGGCGTGATCGCCGACGCCGCGCTCGAGGCCGGCGGTGAGGTGATCGGCGTGATCCCCGAGCATCTGATGCGCTGGGAAGTCGCGCACCGCGGCGTGACGCGGCTGGAGGTGGTCGGTTCGATGCACGAGCGCAAGGCGCGGATGTTCGACCTCGCCGACGGCTTTGTCGCCCTGCCCGGCGGCTTCGGCACGCTCGACGAGATGTTCGAGATGCTGACCTGGCGCCAGCTCGGCCTCGGCGACAAGCCCTGCGCCTTCCTCGACGTGGATGGCTTCTTCGCGCCGCTGATGCAGATGCTCGACCGCATGGTCGCCGAACGCTTCCTGCACCCCGAGCAGCGCCACGACCTCTGGTACGGCGAAAACCACGACGCCCTGCTCGCCTGGATGCGCGCTTACCGCCCGGCGCAGAGCTCGAAGTGGATGGACGAGAAGCGGCGCGGGGATCTGCGCTGACAGCGCCGAAAACGACGGCCGAATAGGTCACTCGAGGCTACGTCGGCTTGCGTCACCAATGGGTCCCGGCTTTCGCCGGGATGACGAGGCAACACCCGTCGCCCCGGCGGAGCGCCGTCGCGGGCAGCCTCGGCGACGCGGTGCCTGGGGCCGCGCACGCTATCCTTGCGCGCCGACTCCACCCTCGCGCGCACTCATGGCCCTTCCGACTTCGTTCCGCGCCTTCCGCATCCGCAACGACGCCGCCGGCTACCGCAGCGGCATCGAGACGCTGACGATCGACGATCTGGCGCCGGGCGAACTGGTGATCCGGACCGCGTACTCGTCGGTGAACTACAAGGACGCGCTGGCCGGTACCGGCAAGGGCAAGATCCTGCGCACGTTCCCGCTGGTGGGCGGCATCGATGCCGCCGGACACGTGGTCGCCTCGCGCGATCCGCGTTTCCGCGAGGGCGACGCGGTGCTCGTCACCGGCTGCGGGCTGTCGGAAACGCGCGACGGCGGCTATTCGGAGTACGCGCGGCTGGAAGCGGGCTGGGCGGTGCCGTTGCCCGCCGGACTGACCCTGCGCGAGAGCATGATTCTCGGCACCGCCGGCTTCACCGCCGCGCTGGCGCTGTTCCGGATGATCGAGAACCGGCAGACGCCGTCGATGGGCCCGCTGGTGGTGACCGGCGCGACCGGCGGCGTGGGCTCGCTCGCGATCGACATCTTCACCCGCGCGGGTTTCGAGGTGCACGCGGTCAGCGGCAAGGCCGACCAGGCCGGCTGGCTGCGCGCGCTGGGCGCGCGCGAGGTGCTGCCGCGCGATGCGCTGGCGACGACGCGCGCGCTGGAATCGGCACGCTTCGGCGGCGGTCTGGACAACGTCGGCGGGACGATGCTCGCCAGCCTGCTCGCGCAGACGGTCCCCTACGGCAACGTCGCGACCGCGGGGCTTGCGGCCACGCACGAGCTTGCGACCACGGTGATGCCGTTCATCATCCGCGGCGTGTCGCTGCTGGGCGTGGCCTCCGCCGGAACCGCGCGCGACATCCGCCTCGCGCTGTGGGAGCGCCTGGCCGGCGAATGGAAGCCGGCGCATCTGGAGACGATCTGCACGCACGAGGTGGATCTGGACGGTCTGCCCGCCGTGTTCGCCCGCATGCTGGCCGGCGGATCGCACGGGCGGACGCTGGTGCGGCTGTGACGCTTGCGGCGCTCGCGCGGCAGGCGTGAAAATGCGGGCAATCCGTTGGGGGGTCGGACCATGGCGCGCATCCTGATCGTCGACGATTCGCCGTCCCAGCTGATGGGGATCCGCCGCATCGTCGAGAAGCTCGGCCACGAGGCCATCACCGCGGAGGACGGCGCGGCCGGGGTGGAGGTCGCCAAGCGCGAGCTGCCGGACCTGATCCTCATGGACGTGGTGATGCCGAACCTCAACGGCTTCCAGGCCACGCGCTCGCTGACGCGCGACGAGAGCACCAAGCACATTCCGATCGTGCTGGTCACCACCAAGGACCAGGACACCGACCGCGTGTGGGGCATGCGCCAGGGGGCCCGCGCCTATCTCACCAAGCCGTTCTCCGAAGCGGAGCTGGCCGGCCTGATCGGGCAGATGCTGCCGGGTTGACGGGCTCGGGTGGTCCGGCCGTAAGGCGGGTCTCGACCCGTCGTTCCCGATCGTCGCCGTGATGGCGGGTCAAGACCCGCCCTACCGCACTGTAGGTTGGGCTGAGCGCAGCGAAGCCCAACATCGTGCCGCGGCATTCGGCCCAGCCATGGATGGTCTTGACCCGCCGTTATTCGATCTTCGTGGTCGCGGACAGAGCCGCTCCCACAGCGCCAACGGGACGTAGGGCGGGTCTCGACCCGCCGTTCCCGATCGTCGCCGTGGTGGCGGGTCAAGACCCGCCCTACATCACTGTAGATTGGGCTGAACGCAACGAAGCCCAACATCGTGCCGCGGCACGCATTCGGCCCAACCATGGATGGCCTTGACCCGCCGTTATTCGATCTTCGTGGTCGCGGACAGAGCCGCTCCCACAGCGCCAACGAGGACATAGGGCGGGTCTCGACCCGCGGTTCCCGATCGTCGCCGTGATGGCGGGTCAAGACCCGCCCTACCGCACCGTAGGTTGGGCTGAGCGCAGCGAAGCCCAACATCGCGCCGTGGCACGTTGGGCTTCGCCTTCGGCTCAGCCCACCCTCCGCATTCGGCCCAGCGGCAGATGGGTCTCGACCCGCGGTTCCCGATCGTCGCCGTGATGGCGGGTCAAGACCCGCCCTACCGCACCGTAGGTTGGGCTGAGCGCAGCGAAGCCCAACATCGCGGCGCCCGTCAGCTCCGCCGCCAGTCGCTGCCGAAGGCGTCGCGCAGGGCCTCGTAGGCCTTCTGCTGCGCGTCGCTGCGAGGACGCGGCGCGAGCACCTCCAGTTCGACGATCTGGTCGCCCGGCGTGCCGCCGTGGCCGGCCGGCAGGCCGCGGCCGCGCAGGCGCAGCTTGCGCCCGGCCTCCGACCCGGGCGGGATGCGCAGCTCGACCGGGCCGCCCAGCGTGGGCACCGTCACCGACGCGCCCAGCGCCGCCTCCCACGGCGCGACCGGCAGCACGTGGACGACGTCGCGGCCTTCGACGTCGAACTGCGGATGCGCGGCGTATTCGATCTCGAGGATGAGGTCGCCCTGCGCGCCCTGCCCGGCCAGCCGGATCTTCTGCCCGGGTCGGATGCCCTTCGGCACCTTGACGTCGAGCGCGCGGCCGTCGATCTGGATGCGCACGTTGCGGCCCTCGTAGACCGCCTCCAGCGGCACCGCCAGTTTGGCGCGGGTATCGCCGCGCGGCGTGGCGGTCCGCGCCCCGGCGCGGGCGCGGCCGAACAGGCTCTCGAAGAAGTCGCTGAAGCCACCGCCGGCGCCGCCGCCGGCGAAGATCTCCTCGAAGTCGAAGCCGCCCGCGCCGAAGCCGTTGTCGAAGCCGCCGGGATGGATGTCGTCGCCCGGGCGGTAGCCTCGCGCGCGCAACTGGTCGTAGGCCGCACGCTTCTGCGGATCGCGCAGCGCCTCGTAGGCCTCGTTGACCGCCTTGAACTTCTCCTCCGCGTCCGGCTCCTTGCTCACGTCGGGGTGGTACCTGCGCGCGAGCCTGCGGTAGGCCGCCTTGATCTCGGCCTCATTGGCGTTCGGTTCGACACCAAGCGTCTGGTAGTAGTCCTTGAACTGCATTCGCGTCGCTCCGAATACGCGGCCCGCGGGCCGCACGGCGTGTCGGTCGGCGGACCGCCCGCACGGCTGCGCCGCCACCGGAAACGCGCTGGCCCGCGACGGGCGCCGCGGGCCAGCAGCTTACCGGTTCGGCGTGGACGTTCGCGCGCGAACGTCCGGCCGCTGGGTCGGATCAGGCGTTGCCGCCGTTGCCCTTCTCCAGGCGACGGTCGCCTTGTGTGCGGCCGACCTGGATGCGGCGCGGCGTGGTTTCCGGCCGCTTCGGGATGACGATCTCCAGCACGCCGTTGTGCCCGCGCGCCTCGATGCCGTCCGGGTTGGCGCTATCCGGCAGCGCGAAGCGACGGTGGAAGACGCCGTAGCGGCGCTCGATGCGGGAGAACCGCTCGTTCTCGGTGCGCACCTCGCTGCGGCGCTCGCCCTTGATGCTCAGAATGCCCTTGTCCATCGAGACTTCGATCTCGTCCGGATCGACGCCGGGCAGATCGGCGTACAGGACGAAACGGTCGGGCTCTTCCTTCACGTCGACGTGCGGGACCCACTGCGCGGTGACCAGCGAGGATTCGTCGCCGGATTCGAGCGGGTTCTCGAACAGGCGGTCGAACATCTGCTTGATCTCCTGCTGGAGCAGGTTGGAACCGGCCCAGGGGCTGTAACGGGTCATGTTCATCGGCTACCTCCTCTGCGTGATACTGCGGTCGCGGTAGCGGCGGACCTGCCGCCTTCTGCCGGCCGATGTAGGAATCGCAGTCCATATTTCAAGGGCCGTTGGCGCCGTCGCCCGCTACCATTCACCTTCCCCTACGCTGAGGAACCGTCATGCCCATCCAGGTCGGCGAGCGTCTGCCCGAAGTCGTGCTGCAGTGGATCCGCGGCGGCGTCGAGAAGATCGACACGCGCACGTTGTTCGACGGCCGCAAGGTCGTGCTGTTCGCGGTGCCGGGCGCGTTCACGCCCACCTGCTCGGAGAAGCACCTGCCGGGCTACGTGCAGCATTTCGAGGAGTTCCGCCGCCGCGGCATCGACGTGGCGTGCATGGCGGTGAACGACCCGTTCGTGATGCAGGCCTGGGCCGAGTCGCAGAGCGTGCCGGACGGCCTGATGATGCTCGCCGACGGCAATGCCGAGTTCACCCGCGCGCTGGGCCTGGAGCTCGACGCCAGCGCCTACGGCATGGGCACCCGCGCCCGCCGCTTCGCGATGTACGTGGAGGATGGCGTGGTGCGCGAGCTGCAGGTGGAGGCGCCCGGCGAATACCGGGTCTCCTCGGCGGAAGCGATGCTCGAACGGCTGGGCTGAACGCAGCTAGCGGGCCGGCGGTTCGAGTACCGTGAACCGCACCCGGGCCCACGCGCCGGTATCGGCGAGCGCGGTCAGCACGTGCGGGCCGGGCTCGTCGAAGACGCGGGCGACGGGCGCCTCGCCGTCCGATTCGGCGATGAGGCGTCCGTCGAGCAGCCAGCGCACCCGCGCCGAGGCGCCGAGCGCGCGCAGTTCCAGCCGGACCCCGTGCCGGCTGCCGGGCGCGGCGGCCAGCGTCGCCCCCTCGTGCACGCCCTCGATGCGCAGTTCCCCGGCCGATTCGCGGCCGTCCGGCGCGCAGTCCGGCGCCAGCGGCGGCAGCCGCGCCGCCTGCCTTTGCGCCGCGCTCAGCCAAGGCGAGGCCAGCGCCGGCCAGCGGGCGACCTGGCGGGTCGCGCGCGCATGCGCGGCGCCGCAGTCGGCCGACAGCCGCAGGCCACTGCGGGCATCCACCTCGAACGTCTCGATGCCGGCATTCCAGAGCCGGGCATCGCGCTCGGCGAAGGTCGGCGGCACCACGCCCTCGAGCGTCCACGCCCGCCGGCGCTGCGCGCACAGCGTCGGCGCCTGCTCGGCGGCCGCGGTGCCGAGCGGCCAGCAGATCTCGACCTCGGCGACGCCGCGCGGCGGTGGCGGCGAGGCCTCCGCGCGCACGCGCGGCAGGCTGTCGATCACCTCGAACAGCAGCGGCAGCGCGGTGACCGCGCCGTACTGGCCCGGCAGCGGCGTGCCGTCCGGACGGCCGACCCAGACCCCGACCGTGTAGCGGCGCGTACTGCCGAGCGCCCAGGCGTCGCGGAAGCCGTAGCTGGTGCCGGTCTTCCAGGCCACGCGCGCGCGGCCGCGCGGGTCGAGCGCGTCGGTGTCGCCGGGGCGCGGATGCGCCTCCAGCACGCTGCGCACGATCCACGCGGCGCCTTCCGACATCAGCCGCCGGTCCACCCGCGGCTCGTCCGGCCGGTAGCGCACGCGACCGGCGACGCCGCCGCGGTTGAGCGCGGCATAGGCGCCGACCAGATCCTCCAGCCGCGCGCCGGTGCCGCCGAGGATCATCGACAGGTTCGGCGCCGCGCCGCGCGGCCAGCGCAGGCGGATGCCGGCGTGGGCGAGGCGGGCGTCGAACCGTGCGGGCCCCACCCGATCGAGCAGGTCCACCGCCGGCACGTTGAGCGACAGCCGCAAGGCCTCGGCCGCGCTCACCGGGCCGTTGAACGCCATGTCGAAGTTGCCGGGCCGGTAATCGCCGAACGATTGCGGCGCGTCGATCAGAAGACTTTCGGAGTGGATCAGACCATCGTCGAGCGCGAGCGCGTACAGGAACGGCTTGAGCGTCGAACCCGGCGAGCGCCATGCGCGCACCATGTCGACATGGCCCAGCCGCGCGGCGTCGGCGAATTCCACCGAGCCCACGTACGCGCGCGCCTCCAGCGTGGCGTTGTCGACCACCAGCAGCGCCGCCGAAGTGCGCTCGGGGAGATCGGAAAAATAGGCCGCGACGCGCTGTTCGAGCGTGCGTTGCAGGTCCAGATCGATCGTGGTCGCGATGCGCGCGGCACGCGGGTCGTCATGGCGCAGCCGCTGCGCCAGCAACGCGGCATGCATCGGCGGCTGCAGCGCGCGCGCCACCACCGGCTCGATGCGGGCGTCGGCGACGTCCGCCTTCGACCACACGCCGAGCGCCTCCATGCGCGTGAGCACCTTGTCGCGCGCGCGGCGGGCCGTCTGCGGATGCCGGTCGGGGCGCAGCCGGCTCGGGGCCTGCGGCAGCACCGCCAGCAGCGCCGCTTCCGCATGCGACAGGCGGGCGGACGGCTTGCCGAGGTAGGCCCAGCTCGCCGCCTCCACGCCTTCGATGGTGCCGCCGAACGGCGCGTGGTTGAGGTAGAGCGTGAGGATCTCGCGCTTGTCCAGATGCGCTTCGAGCTGCAGCGCGCGCAGCACCTGTTTGAGCTTGCCCCACGGCGTGCGCGAATGCGGGTCGAGGATGCGCGCGACCTGCATCGTCAGCGTCGAGCCGCCGGACACCACGCGTCCACCGCGCAGCATCTGCCACGCCGCGCGCGCCATCGCCGCGGGATTCACGCCCGGATGCTTCCAGAACCAGCGGTCTTCGTAGTTCAGCAGCGCCTGGCGGTACAGCGGCGAGACGTCGTCGATGCCGACGCGATAACGCCAGAGGCCGCCGCGGTCGGGGAACGCACGCAGCGGCACGCCTTCGCGCGAGAGCACCACCGCGCCCGCATCGCGCGCATCGGGCAGCGGCACCGGAAAGGCGAGATCGAGCAGCATCGCCAGCGTGAGCGCGAGCAGCACCGCCAGCAGCGCCTTGAGCGCGCGGCGCCGGCGCCGGTTGGGGGGCGTCAGGTGCTTCGGCTGCAGGGTGGCGCCAAGGGACACGGATCGATCACCTATCGCGCGCATCTGATGTCACTCCCGCAGGCGGAAATCCATGGCCTTTCTTGCACGTGGCCGGACCTCCATGGATCCCCGCTTTCGCGGGATGACGGGTAATCGAGGCGGCGGACGCGCACACGCCAGGCCGGGCCGTGAACGACCGCTTCCCGCACGTCGGCCGGAAGGGCCGTCCGCCGGTCGCCGGAACGACGAGCGAAGCGAGCGCCGACCGCGACCCGCACCAGAAGCCCTCGCCCGATCCGCGTTCATCCGCGGCCGACACCTCACCTCCCCGGCTGCGTCACGGTGATCGTGGCGGGCGACGCCTTGCCGACGCCGCGCAGCTCCGGCCGGTACATGTCCTCCACCAGCGACGGCGGCACCGTGTAGGTGCCCGGCGTGACCGCGCGCACCAGATAGAACACCTTCGCGGTGTTGCTCGCCGAGAGCTTCAGCGCGGCGACGTAGCGGTCGTCGCGGAACTCCTCGTGGCGCAGCTCGGCGGCGCTTTCGCGCTCGCTCAGTTCGATGCCGTCGATCACCACCCCCGCCCACTGTTTCGCATCGCCGAGGTTGAAGTTCTCGATCTCCAGACCCGCCGGCAGCAGGTCGGTCAGCAGCGCGTCGGGCATGTCCCGGTGCGAGGTGATCGCCACCGCGACGATCAGCGCGTCGCCTTCCGCCAGGCGGCCGCCGGTCCACTCCTTGCCGTCGGTCGTATGGAAGGTGCGCTCGATGCCGACCAGGCTGGCGTCCGGCTCCGGCGCGCTGCGCGGCACGCCGGCGATCTCGAAGCTCGCGTACAGCGGCGTCGGCCCTTGCGGGCTGAAACTCACGCCCCGCTTCAGCGCCTCGTGATCGAACAGACGGCCGACGTACTTCGCCGGCCCCGCTTCGCTCACCGCATCGCCCACGCGCCACTGGCCGGACAGCGTCTTCGTCTGGTCGGCCATCAGCGCCTTGCCCAGCCGCACCAGCGCCACCTGTTCCTGCGTGCTCAGCCACAGCCAGCCGCTGCGGCGGCGCGCGTCGAGCTCGCGGCTCAGCGGCAGCAGGCGCGCGTTCGCCGCCGGGGTGCGCAGGTCGTGCAGATGCACCAGCGCGATCATCAGCGCGTCGTCGCGGATGCGCGAGCCGTAGTCGGCCAGGTACAGCGGCCGCGCCTCGACATCGCGCGCGAAGCCTTCGGCGATCGCCTTGCGTCCGCGCGCCTTGTCGCCCTGCAGGCTCAGCGCCAGGCCGAGGTGCACCAGCGGCAGCCCGGTCAGGCTGTGCTTGCGGTCGTTGTCGTACAGCGCGCGCAGGGTGCCCAGCGGCGCGCGGTTGACGCGCGCCAGCACGTAGCCGGCATGCGCCTGGTAGGCGAACTTGAGGTGCTCGCGGCGGTCGTAACCGTAGAAGCCGTTGCCGCCGGACAGCAGGTCCTCGTTGAGCGCTTTGAGCGCCTTCTGCAGCAGCGTCTCGGGCACCGCGAAGCCGGCTTGGCGCGCGTCCAGCAGGAACTCCACGATGTACGGGGTCAGCGCCGGATTGACGTAATCGTCGTCGCCCCACATCGAGAAATGCCCGGAGCCGATCTGCATGCCGGCCAGGCGGGTGAACGCGCCTTCCAGCCGCACGCGGCGCGTCTTCGCGTCCAGCCCCTGCGCGCCGAGCATGCGCGCGGTCGCCTCGTCCAGCAGCAGCGCGGCGTAGCCCTTGCTGGTGGTCTGCTCGGCGCAGCCGTAGGGGTATTCGAGCGCGCCCTTGAGCGCGGTGGCGAACGGGATCGGCGGCAGCGGGCTGATCGCCAGCCGCGCGCTCACCGATTCCGGCATCAGGCCCTCGGCGAACTCCTCGCCCATCCGGACCGGCGCGAGCGCATCCAGCACCTGCGAGCGCGAGCGCACCACCGCCGGCCACGCCGGCCGCACCGGCAGGTCGTGACGGCGATCGACCTTGAAGCCGCTGCCCTCGACGCGGATACGGACCTGCGCGGTGCCGTAGCCCTCGCGCGCGGTCAGCGGGAAGGTGAGGGTGGCCTTCTGCTCGCGCGCCAGGGTGAGGCTGCGCGTGCCTTCACCGACCGACAGCGGCCCGATGCCTTCCACGCGCACCGCGAACGTGCCCGGCTTGCCGGTGAAGTTCTGCACGTCCAGCGTCACGTTGGAGCGGTCGCCCGGCGCCAGCACGCGCGGCAGGCTGGCCTCGGCGAGCAGCGGCGCGCGCACCACGGTCTCCTTCGCCTTGCTGCCGTAGCGGCCGCCGGCGAACACCAGCGCCGACACGCGCAGGGTGCCGTTGAAGTCCGGCACGCGCAGGCGGATGCGGGCGACGCCCTTCGCGTCCAGCTTCACCGGCCCGGTGAACAGATCGACCGTCTGCACCCGCGAAGTCGGCCGCCTCGCCTGCGGCAACGGCTGCAGCGCCATGTCGCCGCCGAAACGGATGCGCGCCACGCCGCCGTCGAAACTTTCGATCACGCGGCCGTAGATGTCGTAGGCGTCCACGCCGAGCCGCCGCTGCGCGAAGAAATGGCCGGCCGCGTCCGGCACCGGGAAGCGGGTGATGTTGAGGATGCCGACGTCCACGGCCGAGACGGTGACGTAGGCCTCCTGCCCGGCCAGCGCGGGCGCGGCGACGGTGATCGGCATCTCGCGCTCGGGCCGCATCTGCGGCGGCACCGACAGGCCCACGGCGACCGTGCGCTCGCGCCGGTCCATCGGCACGTGCGCCACGCCGACCGCGCGCGCCGGGGTGATCTTGCTCGTCGCGCTGCCGCCGCGGAACACCAGCGCGGTGACGTACACGTCGTGCCGTTCCCAGTCCTTCGTCACCGGGATCTCGAAGGTGCTGCCGGGCTTGACGTCGATGGATTGCACGTACAGCAGGCGGTCGCTTTCGACCATCAGCACGCCCTTGCCCGGGTGCGGCGGCGTGACCGCGACCTTGAGCGTGTCGCCGGCGCGGTAGCCGGTCCTGTCGAGCGCGAGCTTGACCTTGTCCGGGCGCGCGTCGAGGCCGCGGTTCTGGTCGTCCCAGCTCCAGCCGGCGCGGAACGGATAGCGCGTGGTCAGGCGCGTGGCCGGGTCGTACACGTCGAGCCGGTACTCGCCCCACTCGACCGGGAAATGCAGTCTGACCGGCGCGCTGCCGACGTCGACCACGCGCGTCTCGATGTTCTCGAAGCGGCGCGTGAACGCGTAGTCCCAGCCGCCGTCTTCCTGGTACGTCCAGTGATAGTCGCGGTGCTCGCGGATCAGGCTGACGCGCAGCCCCTTGCCCGCGCGCGGCGCGCCGTCCTGCCCGTAGCGGGCGATCTGGAAGCCGGCCTCGGCGTTGGCGTCGCTGCCTTCGGCGTCGTCGAACAACGGGCGCACGCCGACCAGCGTGTCCACCGGCCACAGCACGCGCTTGAGGCCGCGGTTGACGCTGCGGCCGCCGGTTTCGTACACGCTGCCGGTCAGGATGGCGGCGATCGGGGTGACCGGGCGCGCTTCCTTCGGCAGCGGGATGTCCTGCCGCAGGACGCCGTCCGCATCGAGCGCCGTGTCGATCACGTCCTGCGCCTCTTTGGGCAGCGTCAGCGTCGGGTCGCCGAAGAACCAGCCCGGCAGCGCCTCCAGCGGGTGCTGTTCGACGGCCACCGCGAGCTTGGCGGTGAACCGGTTGCCGGCCGCGGGCGCGCCGTACAGGTAGTCGGCCTCGGCCACCAGCCGCAGCGGCTCGCCGGGACGCAGCGTCTTCTGCGCATCGAGCTCGAGCTTCAGCCGTTCCGGCAGGAACTCCTCGATCCGCAGGGCCATGCCCTGCACCGCGTCCTTGCTGCCCGGATCGGTGCGGAACTCCACCCGCCAGCGGCCGGTGGGCGCTTCGGCCGGGATCGCCTGTTCGTGCCGCACGTAGCCCTGCGCATCCGGCTGCAGGCGCGTCTCGATCAGCGCCTTGCCGTCCGGCTGCACGTAGCGCACGAACACCGGCTGCAGCGGCTTGCCCTTGGCGTCGATCGGGCGGCCGTCGTGATCGCGCAGCAGCGCGGAGATGCGCACTGTCTCGCCGGGTCGGTAGAGATCGCGGCCGGACCAGGCGAACACGTCGAACCACGCCTGCTCGCGGCCGGCGACCGCGAACTCGGACAGATCGAGCGCCGGCTGGTTGAACGGCAACATCGACACGTCCTCGCCGCGCCGCGCGATCAGCAGATGGCCGGCATCCAGCCGGTAGTTCAGCAGCGCATTGCCGTTGCGGTCGGTGGTGCCCTTCAGCACCGGCTCGCCCTTGGCATCGAGGACGCGCAGCTCGACCGCGCTCACCGGGGCGCCGGTTTCGAGCGAGGCGGTATGCACGAACACGCGGTCGCGGTAGGCGCGCACGTGCAGGCCGAGGTCGCTGACGGTGAAGAACGCGGTCTCGAACTGGTCCTTGAACTCGCCGGCTTTCTTCATCACCGCGAAGTACAGGCCCGGCTCCTGCAGTTCCTCGATGTCCTGGATCGGCAGGTAGGTGAGCACGCGTTCGTTCGGCTTGCCGCCGAGCACGAAACGGTTGACGTACACCGGTTCGGCCAGTTGCGCGATCGGGGTGCTGTCGCCGTATTCGCTGCCCAGTTCCCAGCTTCCGCGCCGGCCGCCGCGCTGGTAGTCGGCGAAGAACTTGGGCAGCGACTTCTCGTGCACGCGCAGGAACTCGACATCGACCTCCGGCACGTTGATCGACACCACCGGCAGGCCGCGGCCCTCGCGCGCCGGCAGCACGCTGCCCTGCGAGGCGAAGCCGACCGCGGGTTCGAGCGGGCCGGTGTAGACCGCGCGGCGCAGCTCGCGTCCCAGCCGTGCGCCGTCCGCCGCGGTGAGCCCCGCGCGCAGCACGACGACGTATTCCTTGCTGGGTTCGACGTGCGGAAAGCGCAGGATCTTCGCGTCCTCGTCCAGCACCCAGCCGCCCTTCACCGGCGCGCCCTTGGCGTCCGTCACCGCGAGCAGGGCGTCGAAGTCCTGCGTGCCGACCAGCGGCCGGCTGAACTCCAGCGCGATCGCCAGCGTCTCCTGCTTCTGGTCGGGATAGGCGCCGACGAGCGCGAAGCCCTCGATCTGCGCGCGGCGCGCCTGGATCTTCTCGCCTCCGGGTTCGGGAAGCTGGCCGTCGGTGTCGCGGCGGCATCCGGCCGCGAGCGCGACCAGCAGCGCCAGCGCGAGCAGCATCCCTGCGCGCCAGCGGCGCGCGCCCCCTTCCATCCTGGACATGGCGACTGTCTCCTCTCCCCGGTTTTCGCGGCAGTGTATACGCGGCCGGAAACAGCGACGCCGCCCGAAGGCGGCGTCGCGGGGGTCCGATGCCGGCGGTTAAGCGACCGGCTGCTCGCCGGTTTCGGGCGCGGCCAGCGGGCCGGGCAGCTCGGCCGCGGCTTCCTCGTCGAGCGAGGCGTCCACGCGCTCCACCGCCTGAAGGCACTCGCCCTCGGCCAGCCGCATCAGGGTGACGCCCTGGGTGTTGCGCCCGACCTGCGAGATCTCCGAGGCCCGCGTGCGCACCAAGGTGCCGCGGTCGGAGATCAGCAGCACCTCGTGGTGGTCCGACAGCTGGATCGCGCCCACCAGCCTGCCGTTGCGCGCGGTCGTCTGCAGTGCGATCACGCCCTGCGTGCCGCGGCCCTTGCGCGGGTACTCGGACACGGGCGTGCGCTTGCCGTAACCGCGTTCGCTGGCGGTGAGGATGTCGCCCTCGCCGTCGACCACGATCAGGCTGACCACCGCCTCGCCTTCGGCCAGCTTCATGCCGCGCACGCCGGTGGCGGTGCGGCCCATCGCGCGCACCTCGCTCTCGTCGAAGCGCACCGCCTTGCCGTTGCTGGCGAACAGCATGATGTCGCGCGCGCCGTCGGTCAGCGCCACGTCCACCAGCGCGTCGCCCTCCTCCAGCGAGATCGCGATCTTGCCGCGCTGCAGGCGGAACGCGAATTCGGTGAGCGGCGTCTTCTTGACCGTGCCGTTGCGGGTCGCGAAGAACACGTAGCGGCCTTCGGCGTACTCGCGCACCGGCAGCACCGCCTGCACCTGTTCGCCGGCTTCGAGCGGGATCCAGTTGATGATCGGCCGGCCGCGCGCGTTCGGGCCGGCTTCCGGCAGCAGGTGCACCGGCAGCCAGAACACGCGCCCGGTGCTGGTGAAGGTCAGCAGCGTGTCGTGCGTGTTCACCAGCCACAGGCGGTCGATGAAATCCTCTTCCTTGGTCACCGCCGCCGCACGGCCGCGACCGCCGCGGCGCTGCGCGCGGTACGCGGTGACCGGCTGGCGCTTGGCGTAGCCGGCGTGGGAGAGCGTCACCACCACGTCCTCCGGCGCGATCAGGTCGAGGATGTCGAGATCCTCCTCGCTCTCGCGGATCTCGCTGCGGCGGGCGTCGCCGAACTCTTCCTTGAGGTTCAGCAGCTCGGTGCGGATCACCTCGCGCAGGCGGTCGGGGTTCTCGAGGATCTCGATCAGGCCGCGGATGGTCTCCAGCAGGCCCTTGTACTCGTCGGTCAGCTTGTCCTGCTCCAGCCCCGTCAGGCGGTGCAGGCGCATCTCGAGGATCTGCTGCGCCTGCGTCTCGCTGAGCTGGTAGCGGCCCTCGACCAGGCCGATGCTGTCCGGCAGGTCCTCCGGACGCGAGGCCTCGGCGCCGGCGGCGGCCAGCAGCGTCGACACCAGTCCCGGCTCCCAGGTGCGCGCCAGCATGCGCTCGCGCGCCTCGTGCGGCGTCGCCGAGCTCTTGATCAGCTCGATCATCTCGTCGATGTTGGCGAGCGCGACCGTGAGACCTTCGAGGATGTGGGCGCGATCGCGCGCCTTGCGCAGCTCGAAGATGGTGCGGCGGGTGACCACCTCGCGCCGGTGGCGGACGAAGGCCTCCAGCATCTGCTTGAGGTTCAGCACCTGCGGGCGGCCGTCCACCAGCGCCACCATGTTGACGCCGAACACCGACTCCATCTGCGTCTGCTGATAGAGGTTGTTCAGCACCACATCGGCGGATTCGCCGCGCTTGACCTCGATGTAGATGCGCATGCCGTCCTTGTCGGACTCGTCGCGCAGCTCGCTGATCCCCTCGATCTTCTTTTCCTTGACCAGCTCGGCGATCTTCTCGATCAGCCGCGCCTTGTTGACCATGTAGGGGATCTCGGTGACGACGATCGCCTCGCGGCCGGTCGCATCGTTCACCTCGATGGTCGCGCGCGCGCGCATGCGCACGCGGCCGCGGCCGGTGCGGTAAGCGGCGACGATGCCGGCGGTGCCGTTGATGATGCCGGCGGTGGGGAAATCCGGGCCGGGGATGTAGTGCATCAGCCCGTCGACGTCGATCGACGGATCGTCGATCAGCGCGATCAGCGCATCCACCACTTCCGACAGGTTGTGCGGCGGGATGTTGGTGGCCATGCCGACCGCGATGCCGGCCGAGCCGTTGACCAGCAGATTGGGCACCCGCGTCGGCAGGACGGTCGGTTCGAGTTCCTTCTCGTCGTAGTTCGGCTGGAAGTCGACCGTGTCCTTGTCGATGTCGGCGAGCAGCTCGTGGCTCAACCGCGACATGCGCGCCTCGGTGTAGCGCATGGCCGCGGCGTTGTCGCCGTCGATCGAGCCGAAGTTGCCCTGCCCGTCCACCAGCAGATAGCGCAGCGAGAACGGCTGCGCCATGCGCACCAGGGTGTCGTACACCGCGGAATCGCCGTGCGGGTGGTACTTACCGATCACGTCACCGACGATGCGCGCCGACTTGTAGTACGGCTTGTTGCTGTGCGCGCCGAGCTCGTTCATCGCGTACAGCACGCGGCGGTGCACCGGCTTGAGGCCGTCGCGCACGTCCGGAAGCGCGCGGCCGACGATCACGCTCATCGCGTAATCGAGGTAGCTGCGGCGCATCTCGTCTTCGAGGTTGACGGGGATGATTTCCTTGGCGAGGTCGGCCATCAGGATTCCGTTGGAAAGGGCGTCGCGCGGGGAGGCCCGCGGCCTGCGGATAGGCGGATTTCGCTCGTCCGGGCGGCACGGCGCACACGTGCGCGCGCGCTCCGGAGAAGACGTCGAATGCTAGCACGCCCGGGCCTGCCGAGGCCCGGTTTTCGCGCTGGAAACAAGCACTTGGACGGCGCGTCGCGGCGCTGCCGGATGCGCTCAGCGGGCGTCGGGCGCGCAGCCCGTGCAGCCGCCGCAGCCGCCCGCCTCGGCGCGCGCCGGTGGGGCGATGCGGCGGCCCAGACGCTTCATCCAGCCGGCGTGCTGCTCGCGCAGCAGCCACAGCGCCACGCGGCCGCGCCCGCGGCGCACCGCCTGCGGCCATTGCCGGCGCACGACGTAGGCCGTCGCCCACGCCACCGCGAGCGCGATCACGAGGTACTGCAGCAGCAGCGAGGCGCTCATGTCAGCCGGCTGGCGATCTGGTAGGTGAGGAACGAGGCGAAGTACGCCAGCGCGAACAGGTAGCCGGCGGCGATGCCGACCTGCTTCCACGAATGGGTCTCGCGGCGGATGGTCGCCAGCGTGGAGATGCACTGCGGCGCGTAGATGTACCAGACCAGCAGCGACAGCGCGGTGGCGAGCGACCAGGTGTCGCTGATGATCGGGCTGAGCGCCTGCGCGGCGGCTTCCTCGTCGGGCGCGGACAGCGCGTAGATGGTGGCCAGCGAGGACACCGCGACCTCGCGCGCGGCCAGCCCGGGCACGAGCGCGATCGAGATCTGCCAGTTGAAGCCGATCGGGGCGAACACCGCAGCCAGCACATGGCCGAGCCGGCCGGCCAGGCTGTAGTCGATCGCCGCGCCGGTGTAGCCTTCCGGCGGCTGCGGGAAGTTGAGCAGGAACCAGAGCAGGATCGTGAGCGCCAGGATGATGCCGCCGACCCGGCGCAGGAAGATCCACGCGCGCTCCCACAGCCCGAACAGCAGGTCGCGCGGGTGCGGCAGCCGGTACGAGGGCAGCTCGAGCAGCAGCGCGTGCTCGCCCTTGTCGCGGCGCCACTTCTTCATCACCCACGCCACCAGCAGCGCGCTGACGATGCCGGCGGCGTACAAGGCGAACAGCACCAGCCCCTGCAGATTCAGCCCGCCCCACACCTCGCGGCGCGGAATGAACGCGCCGATCAGCAGCGCGTACACCGGCAGCCGCGCCGAGCAGGTCATCAGCGGCGCGACCAGAATGGTGGCGAGACGGTCGCGCGGATCCTGGATCGTGCGCGTGGCCATGATTCCGGGAATCGCGCAGGCGAAGCTCGACAGCAGCGGGATGAACGAACGGCCCGAGAGCCCGGCCGAGGCCATCATCCGGTCGAGCAGGAACGCCGCCCGCGGCAGGTAGCCGGACTCCTCCAGCGCGAGGATGAAGGCGAACAGGATCAGGATCTGCGGCAGGAACACCACCACGCTGCCGACGCCGGCGATGATGCCGTCCACCAGCAGGCTGGCGAGCGGCCCCTCCGGCAGCAGGGCGGAGGCGCGCTCGCCCAGCCAGGCGGTGCCGGCGTCGATGGCGTCGGTCAGCGGCGTCGCCCAGGCGTAGACCGCCTGGAAGATGAGGAACATCACCACCGCGAGCGACAGCAGTCCGAGCACCGGGTGCAGCAGCCAGCGGTCGAGCGCGTCGTCGATCTCGGCGGTGCGCCGGGGCACCGCGACGGCGCGCGCCAGCAGCCGGCGCGTCTCCGCATGCAGCGCTTCCGGATCGTGGGCGGCGCCCTCGGGCAGGCGCACGCGCGGCGGATGCGGACGCGCGGTCACTTCGTCCAGCGTGGCGACCAGTTCGCGCGCGCCGTGGCGCTGCACCGCCACGGTGGGCACCACCGGCACTCCCAGCTCCTCGGAGAGCGCGTCCAGATCGATGCGGATCCCGCGCCTACGCGCGGCGTCCATCATGTTCACCGCCAGCACCATCGGCCGCCCCAGCTCGCGCACTTCCAGCGCGAAGCGCAGGTGCAGGCGCAGATTGGTGGCATCGACCACGCAGACGATCACGTCCGGCGCCGGCTCGCCCGGATAGAAGCCGCGGCAGAGGTCGCGCGTCACCGCCTCGTCGAGGCTGGCGGCGTGGAAGCTGTAGGCGCCCGGCAGATCGAGCACGGCGTAGCGGCGGCCGGAGGGCGCGACGAAACGGCCTTCCTTGCGCTCGACGGTGACGCCGGCGTAGTTGGCGACCTTCTGCCGGCTGCCGGTCAGCCGGTTGAACAGTGCGGTCTTGCCGCAGTTGGGGCTGCCGACCAGGGCGAGACGGACGGCGGGCGCGGCGGCGTTCATGCGGTCGCCTCCGCCTCGACGGTCACCCGCACCCGCGCCGCCTCGGCGCGGCGCAGCGCGAAGCGGGTGAAGCCGATCTGCACCAGCAGCGGCTCGGCGCCGATCGGACCGGCGGCGAGCACCTCGACCTGCTCGCCGGCGACGAACCCCAGCTCGCGCAGGCGGCGGGCGATCGCATCGTTCGGCGCGGCATCCTCGACCGCCTGGACCGTAGCGGCGGTGCGACGGGGCAGGTCTGACAGCTTCACGGCTCTCTCCGGCACGGGATGGCGCCAGCAAAATAGGAATCGTTCTCGATTGTAGCACCCGCTGCGCGCCGGCCCGACAGGCGCTGCCGCTATGATGCGAGCCCCTTCGTTCAGCCACCCGCCTGCGATGCCGTCCCCGCTGCTGACCCTGCACGAAGGCGCCGTCGCGCGCCTGCGACTCAACCGGCCCGAGCTGCACAACGCGTTCGACGCCGGCCTGATCGCCGCGCTGACGGCGGCGCTGGAGGAGGTCGGCGCGGACCCCGCCGTGCGCGCGGTGGTGCTGGAAGGCGAAGGCCCGTCGTTCTCCGCCGGCGCCGACCTCAACTGGATGCGCGGCATGGCCACCGCCAGCGAGGCCGAGAACCGCGAGGACGCGCTCGCCCTCGCCCGCCTGATGCGCACGCTGGACGAGCTGCCGAAGCCGACCATCGCCCGCGTGCACGGCGCCGCGTTCGGCGGCGGCGTCGGCCTGGTGGCCTGCTGCGACATCGCGCTCGGCGCGGCGGAGGCGAAGTTCGGCCTGACCGAGAGCAAGCTGGGCCTGCTGCCGGCGGTCATCTCCCCCTACGTGATCGCCGCCATCGGCGCGCGCCAGGCGCGGCGCTGGTTCGCCACCGCGGAGATCTTCGACGCCGCCACCGCCTGCCGGATCGGTCTGCTGCACGAGGTGGTGCCGGCCGACCAGCTCGACGTCGCCGTGCAGCGCCAGCTCGACCTGCTGCTGAAGGCCGGCCCGATCGCCGCCGCGCAGGCCAAGGCGCTCGTGCGGCGGGTGGCCGCCGAGCACGACCGCGACCGGCTCGATGCCGACAACGCCGCCCTGATCGCCGCGCTGCGCGTTTCCGCGGAGGGCCAGGAAGGGCTCGGCGCGTTCCTCGAGAAGCGCAAGCCGGCGTGGGTCCAGGGGTGATCGGCGCAGCGCCGTTTCCGAGGCAAGGAGCCATCGACATGCAAGGACAGACCAACCGCGCGATCCTCGGCCGCCGGCTGCAGCGCCGCTTGCGCCACGCCATGACCGATGCCGAACGGCGGCTGTGGTCCGCGCTGCGCGGACGCCGACTGGACGGCTGCAAGTTCCGCCGGCAACACCCCTATTTCGATTACGTGCTGGATTTCGTGTGTCTGGAACGACGGCTCGTCGTCGAAGTCGGCGGCGGACAGCACAACGGCTCTGCGGCCGATCTCGAGCGCGACGCGTTCCTCGTCCGCGGCGGCTTCGAAGTGCTGCGGTTCTGGAACCATGAGGTTCTGCAACATCTGCCCGAAGTCGCCGATCGGATCCTTGCCGCGCTGATCCGGCGGCGCCCACACCATCCCCTCCCCAACCCTCCCCTTGAAGGGGAGGGAGAAAAGCACGCGCCCACGCATCAAGACGCCGACGACGACATGAAGCCCTCCCCTTCAAGGGGAGGGTTGGGTGGGGATGGTGTTCCGACGCCCTCCCCGCGCGCCAACCACCGCCCCCCGCAGCCCAACGCCCGCGACGAGACAACGCCCTCCCCTTCAAGGGGAGGGTTGGGTGGGGATGGTGTTCCGCCATGCCACAGGAAACCCCCATGTTCGACAAGATCCTGATCGCCAACCGCGGCGAGATCGCCTGCCGCGTGATCCGCACCTGCCGCAGGCTCGGCATCCGCACCGTCGCGGTGTATTCCGATGCCGACGCCGACGCGCAGCACGTGCGGCAGGCCGACGAGGCGTGGCACATCGGCGGCGCGCGGCCGCAGGAGAGCTACCTGCGCGGCGGGGCGATCATCGAGGCGGCCCGCGCCAGCGGCGCGCAGGCGATCCACCCGGGCTACGGCTTCCTCAGCGAGAACGCCGACTTCGCCGAGGCGGTGGAGGCCGCGGGGCTGGTGTTCATCGGCCCCAAGGCGGCGTCGATGCGCAAGATGGGCAGCAAGGCCGGCGCCAAGCAGCTCATGCAGGCCGCCGGCGTGCCGGTGGTGCCCGGCTACACCGGCGAGGACCAGTCGCCCGAACGCCTGCAGCGCGAAGCCGATGCGATCGGCTATCCGCTGATGATCAAGGCCGCGCATGGCGGCGGCGGCAAGGGCATGCGCATCGTGCGCTCCTCCGCCGAGTTCATGGCGAACCTGGAGAGCTGCCAGCGCGAGGCCGCCGGTGCGTTCGGCCGCGACCGCGTGCTGCTGGAGCGCTACGTCGAACGCCCGCGCCACATCGAGATCCAGGTGTTCGGCGACAGCCACGGTCACGTCATCCACCTCAACGAGCGCGAATGTTCCGCGCAGCGCCGCTACCAGAAGGTGCTGGAGGAATCGCCCTCGCCGTTCCTGACGCCCGAGCTGCGCGCCGCGATGGGCGAGGCCGCGGTCACCGCCGCGCGCGCGATCGACTACGTCAACGCCGGCACGGTGGAGTTCATCGTCGGCCAGGACGGCGCGTTCTACTTCATGGAGATCAACACCCGCCTGCAGGTCGAACACCCGGTGACCGAGCTGGTCACCGGACTGGACCTGGTCGAATGGCAACTGCGCGTGGCCGCCGGCGAAGCGCTGCCGTTGACGCAGACGCAGATTCCGCAGCGCGGCCACGCCATCGAGGTGCGGCTGTACGCCGAGGATCCGGAGGCCGGTTTCCTGCCCGGCTCCGGCCGGCTCGAGCGCCTGCGCCTGCCCGCGCCCTCCGCGCACGTACGGATCGACAGCGGCGTGGTCGAGGGCGACACGGTGACGATCTTCTACGATCCGATGATCGCCAAGCTGATCGTGCACGATGCCGACCGCCCGCGCGCGCTGGCGCGGCTGCGCGAGGCGCTGGCGGAGTGCGACATCGTCGGGCCGAAATCGAACGTCGAGTTCCTGGAGCGGCTGGCGCGTCACCCGGCCGTGGTCGACGCCACCATCGACACCGGCTACCTCGACCGCCATCTCGACGAGTTCGCCGCCAGTGCCGCTGCGCCCGACGACGAGCGGCTGGTCGCCGCGGCGGTGGCGTACTGGCTGCACGAAGAAGCGTCCACCCGCGCCTGCGCACGGGCTTCGGCCGACCCGACCTCACCGTGGGCGATCGCCGACGGCTGGCGCCTGGGCCACGGCGGTCGGCGCAGCCTCGCCCTGCTCCACCGCGGCGAGCGCATCGAGCTGCACGCGCACGGCAGCGGCGGCGAGTACCGCGTCGAACACGCCGGCCGCATCGTCGAGGTGCATGGCGCGCGCCTGCGCGACGGCACGCTCAGCCTGCGCCTGGACGGCCACGCCCGCAGCCTGC
Organism: Vulcaniibacterium thermophilum; assembly: GCF_007923255.1. Lineage (GTDB taxonomy): Bacteria > Pseudomonadota > Gammaproteobacteria > Xanthomonadales > Xanthomonadaceae > Lysobacter_F > Lysobacter_F thermophilum. The sequence continues at coordinate 21,415 of NZ_VOHJ01000037.1, forward strand.
GCGCCACGCTCGACGGCACGCGCCTGACCGTGCACGACGGCAGTGCGCGGCTGCGGCTGGAAGTGGTGCCGATGTACCAGCCGCGCACGCAGGGCGGCGCCTCCCAGGACAACCGCGTGCTGGCGCCGATGCCCGGCCGCGTCGTGCTGGTGCGCGCCGCCGAGAACGAACAGGTGGCCGCCGGCCAGGAAGTGCTGGTGATCGAAGCGATGAAGATGGAGCTGAGCCTCAAGGCGCCCCGCGCCGGCCGCATCGCCGAGATCCGCGCGCGCCCCGGCGATTTCGTCGAGGCCGACGCCGTGCTGGCCGTGCTGGAATGAAGCGCGCCACGGCGGTGCTGCTCGTCCTGCTGCCCGCCGGCTGCGTGACGGTCTCGCCGCTGCCGGCGCCGCTGGAGTGCGACACCCGGCTGGCGGGCGTGTGGACGCTGCCGCCCGGCGCGACGCGCGGCGACCTCATGGGCCCCGGCGATCGCATCGAGGTCGATGCCGAATGCGTCGCCCGTCTGCATCGCGCCGACCGACCGGTCGTCACGTTCGCGCTACGCAGCTTCCGCGCGGACGGGCGCCATCTGCTCGTCTTCGACGAGCCCACGATGTCCGCCCTCTTCGAGACGCCGCGGCATCCGGGCGACGAGCCGCTACGGGCGGACCGCGGCGCGCTGCTCGCCTACCGCCTCGACAGCGACCGCTTCGATGCCGTCGCCGCCGATCCCGACTACGCCTGGTCCCGCATCCGCACCGGTGCCTGGCCCGGCCGCCGCGAGGGCGATTACACCGTCCATCTGGAAGGCCCGGCCGAGGCCGTGCAGGCCGCCCTGCGCGATCCGCGCCTGTTCCCTTCCGGCGACGTCCCCGAAGACCACCGCCTGCGTCTGCGGCGTGTGGCATCCTTGCGGTCGCCATGAACGAGTTCGTCCGCATCGTCGAAGTCGGTCCGCGCGACGGTCTGCAGAACGAGAAGACGTTCGTGCCGACCGCGGACAAGATCGCGCTGATCGATCGCCTCTCGGGCACCGGCCTGCGCGCGATCGAGGCGACCAGCTTCGTCAGTCCGAAGTGGGTGCCGCAGCTCGCCGATGCGGCCGAGGTCTACGCCGGCATCGCGCGCAGGCCCGGCGTGGCCTATCCGGTGCTGGTGCCGAACGAACAGGGCTACGAGCGCGCCCGCGCGGTCGGCGTGGAGGAGATCGCGGTGTTCACCGCGGCGTCCGAGGCGTTCAACCGGAAGAACATCAACGCCGGCATCGACGAATCCCTCGCCCGCTTCGCGCCGGTGATGGCGCGCGCGAAGCAGGACGGCGTGCGCGTGCGCGGCTACGTCTCGACGGTGCTCGGCTGCCCGTACCAGGGCGCGGTGCCGCTCGACGACGTGGTGCGGGTGGCGCGCGCGCTGTTCGGGATGGGCTGCTATGAGGTCTCGCTCGGCGACACCATCGGCGTCGGCACGCCGGCGAAAGCGCGCGCGATGCTGAAGGCGGTCGCGCAGGCGGTGCCGATGCGCGCGCTGGCGGTGCATTTCCACGACACCTACGGCCAGGCGCTCGCCAACATCCTCGCCTGTCTGGAGGAAGGCGTGCGCGTGGTCGATGCCTCGGTGTCCGGCGCCGGCGGCTGTCCGTACGCGCGCGGCGCCTCGGGCAACGTCGCCACCGAGGATGTGGTCTACATGCTGCATGGCCTCGGTCTGGAGACCGGGGTGGATCTGCCCGCGCTCGCCGAAACCGGGCGCTGGCTTGCCGGGATACTGGGCCGCGAGACCGGCAGCAAGGTCGGCAGGGCGCTCGCCGCATGAACCCGTCTCCGCCCGGCAATCCATCGAGGGCGGACAAAGCGGCGGACGCGCGCGCCGGAGGGGAGTCCGACCGCCTCGACGAGGCGCTGCGCGAGCTCGCCGCCGCGCTGGCCGATGCCGCCCTGCCCGAGCACGTGCGGCGCGCGCTCGAGAACGCCCGGCAGGCGCTGGCGCGGGCGGCCGGCGCAATCGACCGCCTGCGGGCGCTCGCCCACGGCGACGCGCTGACCGGCCTGCCCAACCGGAACGCGCTGCACGACGCGCTGGCGGCGATGCTCGCCGAACCCGCGGCGCAGGCGGCCGTCCTCTACATCGATCTCGACCGCTTCCGCCGCGTCAACGACGCGCTCGGGCACGAAGGCGGCGACCGCCTGCTCGCCGCCGCCGCCGACCGCCTGCGCGGCGCGGTCGGCGATGCGGCGCTGATCGGGCGCCAGGGCGGCGACGAGTTCCTGCTCCTCTGCCGCCGCGACGACGACCCCGACCGCCCGCAACGCCTCGCGCGCGCCGTGCAGGCGGCCTTCGCCGAGCCGTTCCATCTCGAAGGCGAGGCGTTCGTGGTGGCGCCCAGCATCGGTATCGCGCTGGCGCCGGAGCACGGCCGCGATGCCGCGACGCTGATCCGCCACGCCGATCTGGCGATGTACGAAAGCAAGCGCGCGGGCCACCGGCGCGACTGGCATCTGTTCGAGGCCGCGCTCGGCGAACGCCACCGCGCGCGCCTGCGGCTGGAATCGGAGCTGCGGCGCGCGATCGACAAGGGCGAGTTCCGCCTCGTCTACCAGCCGCAGATCGCGCTCGCGAGCGGGCGACTGGTCGGCGCGGAGGCGCTGATCCGCTGGCGCAATCCCGCGCTCGGCGAGATGCGGCCGGACCGCTTCATCGACCATCTCGAACGCGCCGACGTGATGGCCGGACTCGGCCGCTGGGTGCTGGGCGAAGCCTGCCGGCAGGTCCGCGCCTGGCGCGAGCGGGGTCTGACGCTGCCGCGGATCGCGGTCAACGTGTCCTCGCGGCAGCTTCTGGGCGACGATCTGGTGCGCCACGTGCGCGCCGCGCTCGCCGAAAGCGGGCTCGACGGCGACGTGCTGGAGCTGGAGCTCACCGAGCACGCGCTGGTCGAGGATCTGCCCGACACCGAGACCGCCTTCGCGGCGCTGCGGGCGCTGGGCGTGACGCTGACCATCGACGATTTCGGCGAAGGCTACAGCGCGCTGGAATACCTGCGCCGGCTGCCGATCCACGGCCTGAAGCTCAGCAAGCTGTTCGTGCAGGGCGTGCCCGCCGCCGCCTCCGACGTCGCCATCTGCCGCGCGGTGTACGGCATCGCGCATCATCTCGGTCTGGACCTCGTCGCCGAGGGCATCGAGCAGCGCAGTCAACTGGAATTCCTGCGCGAGCTCGGCATCCGGCGCGGCCAGGGATTCCTGTTCGCCGCCGGCCTGTCCGGCGACGATTTCCTCGACTACGCCCGCCGCCTGCCCGCATGAGCCTTTTCGCCATCCGCCCGATCGCCCCCGCCGACGATGCCGACGTCGCCCGCATCATCCGCACCGTCATGCCCGAGTTCGGCGCCGTCGGCGAGGGCTTCGCGATCAACGATCCGGAAGTGGACTGGATGTACCGCGCATATTCGGCCCCGCGCAGCGCGTACTTCGTGGTGGAGGTGGGCGGCCGCGTCGTGGGCGGCGGCGGCGTCGCGCCGCTGGAAGGCGGCGATGCCGATACCTGCGAGCTGCGCAAGATGTACTTCCTGCCCGACGCGCGCGGCCTCGGTGCGGGCCGAGCGCTGATCGACCGCTGCCTCGACGCGGCGCGGGCGTTCGGCTTCAAGCGCTGCTACCTGGAGACGCTGTGCGGCATGGACGCGGCGATCCGCCTCTACGAACGCACCGGCTTCCGGCGCCTGCCCGGTCCGCTCGGCAATACCGGCCACGGCGGCTGCAACACCTTCTACGCGCTCGACCTGTAGAAGCGGCTTCGGCCGCGACCGGCATCGCCGCGCGCCACCTCCCGCCCCACCGCCGCGGCCGCGACCGGCGGTGCCGTAGAATGCGCGGCTTTCCGGATCCGCTGGAGCCTCCCCATGCAACTCGACTCCGTCCGCGCCGTCGTCACCGGCGGCGTTTCCGGCCTCGGGCTGGCGGTCGCGCGCCATCTGGTGCGGGCCGGCGGCAAGGTGGCGCTGTTCGACCTCAACGACGAGAAGGGCGCCGCCGTGGTCGCCGAGCTGGGCGAGGCGAACGCGCGCTACTGGCGCACCGACGTCGGCGACGAGGACGCGGTCGCGGCCCACGTCGCCCAGGCGCGGGCGTTCATGGGCGGGCTCAACGCGGTGGTGAACTGCGCCGGCATCCTCGGCGCCGGCCGCGTGCTCGGCAAGGAAGGCCCGATGCCGCTGGCGCACTTCCGCACCACGGTGATGGTCAACCTGGTCGGCAGCTTCAACGTCGCCAAGGCCGCCGCGGCGCTGATGCAGCACAACGCGCCGGGCGAGGACGGCGAGCGTGGCGTGATCGTCAACACCGCCTCGGTCGCCGCCTTCGAAGGCCAGATCGGCCAGGCCGCGTATTCGGCCTCCAAGGGCGGCGTGGTCGGCATGACCCTGCCGATGGCGCGCGAACTGGCGCGTTTCGGCATCCGCGTGATGACGGTGGCGCCGGGCATCTTCTGGACGCCGATGGTGGACGGCATGCCCGAGTCGGTGCAGCAGTCGCTGGCGGCCTCGATCCCGTTCCCCTCGCGCCTGGGCAAGCCGGAGGAATTCGCCGACCTGGTCGGCTACATCCTGCGCAACACCTACCTCAACGGCGAGACGATCCGCCTCGACGGCGCGACGCGGTTGGCACCCAAGTAGTCGGAAATCGGGAATCGGGAATGGGGAATCGTCTCCGACTCCCGACTCCCGACTCCCGACTCCCGACTCCCGACTCCCGACTCCCGACTCCCGACTCCCGACTCCCGACTCCCGACTCCCGACTCCCGACTCCCGACTCCCGACTCCCGACTCCCGACTCCCGACTCC
>NZ_VOHJ01000038.1 GCF_007923255.1 Vulcaniibacterium thermophilum
CTGCCGGTGGCGTTCGCCGCCGGCGCGCGCGCCGGAGCTCCCGCGCGCGCGCGGGGCGCGGCGGTGCGCGACGTGCGCCGCTACGGCGCGCGCGGCGACGGCGAGCACGACGACACCGCCGCATTCCAGCGCGCGATCGACGCCTTGCCGGCCGAAGGCGGCACGGTGCGCGTGCCGGCCGGCACCTACCTGATCGATCCGCTGCGCAGCGTGCGCCTGCGCTCGCGCATGCATCTGCGGCTCGACCCGGGTGTGCGCCTGCTGGCCAAACCGAACGCCGCGCCGCGCGCCTACGTGCTCAACGCCCACGGCGTGAGCGACGTCGAGATTTCCGGCGGACGCATCGTCGGCGACCGCGACCGCCACCTCGGAACCCGCGGCGAATGGGGCCACGGCATCATGGTGCGCGGATGCCGGCGGGTGACGGTGCGCGACATCCACATCTCGCGCTGCTGGGGCGACGGCATGTCGATCGGCGCGATCGACGCCGGCCGCGGCCGTCCGGTCGTGCGCAGCGAGGACGTCGTGGTCGCCCGCGTCACCGCCACCGGCAACCGGCGCCAGGGACTGACCATCGGTCGCGCCCGGCGCGTGCGCGTGTTCGACTGCGAGTTCAGCCACACCGGCGGCACGCCGCCCGCCGCCGGCATCGACGTCGAGCCCGACAGCGGCGCCGACACCGGCGACGTGGTGATCGAGCGCTGCCGTGTGTTCGGCAACCGCGGGCCGGGCATCCAGCTCTGGCGCCGCGTGAGCGAGGTCGCCATCCGCGACTGCGACATCCACGACAACCGCGGCCACGGCATCCTGGTGGCCGGCGCGTCGCGGGTCGACATCATCGGCAACCGCCTGCGCGCCAACACGCCGCGCGCCATCGGCCTGCGCGACAGGACGGCCGCGGTCACCATCGCCGCCAACCGGTTCGCCGAGGCATCCCCGGCGCCGCGGCACGCGGCGCGGGCGACGGATCGCCACATCCGCATCGCCGACGGCGTCGCGCGGGTGCGCATCGCCGACAACCGCTACGACTGAGCCCCGTGCGCGCCGGCACGGCGCGCGTTCAGACTGTTCGGCTTGTTCAGCCCGTTCAATTTCGTGATGCGCCGAACTGTGGCGCAGGCCAGCGAACGCCCGTTTCACGCCCGCTAGATTGCGCCCTCACATGGGCTTCACGGGTCAGCCCGTGCGCCAGGGGACCATCAGGGGAGGGCGCCGCGCGGCGGCGTTGGGCAAGTGGCAACCAGCATTCTCGAGCGTTCCGGGGCCGGAGCGGAACCGCCGCGCCGGTCCTTCCTTCGCACCACCTTGCAGATGGCGGTGCCGGCGGTGCTGTGGGGCGTCGCCCCGCGGGCGCTCTCGCTTTCGCGCGCCGATTACATGCCGCCGGGCCGCGCCCGCGGCGACGCGCGCGTGAGCGTGCGCAGCTACGGCGCGGTCGGCAACGGCAGCAGCGACGACACGGCCGCGTTCCAGGCCGCGATCAACGCCTTGCCCAGCACGGGCGGCACTGTCTACGTGCCGGCCGGCACCTACATGATCGATGCGGTGAAGTCGGTGCGGCTGCGCAGCAGGATGCACCTCGAACTCGACAACGGCGCGGTGCTGAAGGCCATCCCGAACGGCGCCGAGAAGGCGTACGTCGTGCTGGCGGACAAGGTCTCCGACGTCGAGATCTCCGGCGGCCAGATCATCGGCGAGCGCTACGGCCATCTGGTCACGACCGGCGAATGGGGCCATGCGATCTTCATCCGCGGCAGCAAGCGCGTGACCATCCGCGACATCCGCGTCGCCGATTGCTACGGCGACGGCATCTCGCTCGGCGCCGCGCCGGTCTGGCAGAGCGATCCGATCTACAGCGAGGACGTGGTCATCGCCAACGTCTGCTCGACCAACAACCGTCGCCAGGCGCTGACCATCGGCCGCGCCAAGTACGTCGAGGTGCGCGATTCGGAGTTCAGCGGCAGCAACGGCGTCAAGCCGGAGACCGGCATCGACATCGAACCGGATCTGCCCGACGAGGGCGGCATCTCGTTCAAGGTGACGATCGAGAACTGCGTGATCCGCCACAACAAGACGTACGGCATCAACGTCTTCAAGGGCGCGCGCGACATCACCATCCGCAACTGCCGGATCGAGGAGAACGGCAGTTGCGGCCTGGTGACGGTCGCCTGTTCGACGTTGAGGATCGAAGGCAACACGATCCGCAACAACTCGGCGACCGGCCTGCTGCTGAGCGACGGCACCGAGGCCTGCCGGGTCGAGAGCAACACGTTCTACGGCAACTACAGCCGGCTGGGCGAACAGGTGCGCACGCCGTTCACCCTGTCCGGCTGGGCGCCGAAGATCGAGCGCGACATCCTCATGCGCGGCACGCTGGTCGACGTCAGCATCCTCAGCAACTACTACCGCTGAGTTCGCTGCCGGCCGCCGCGCCGCGCGCCGTTCGCGGTCGTGGAAAAACGCCGCGGGAGAGCGGGCATTCTGCCGCTCCGGCATCCGCCCCGGCACCGAGCGGGCTACCGCATATGGTTGAGCTACAAGGAAAAAATCGCATTCAGCGATATCAATCTGGGATTGAGTGCGCAGCGGTTTTTTTCACGCCCTGTAGATTTCCCCGTCACGAGGGCTTCACGCGGTAGCGAACCCGGTCCCGTACCTGCTCAACCTTAATCGCCGAATTCCGGCCAGGGGAACAAAAGTGAATCACGACGCACTCGAGCACATCGTGCCCGAGGAAGGGACGCCTCGCCGCAAGTTTCTGAAGAACAGCCTCCTGCTGACCGTTCCGGCCCTGGTCGGCGGCGCGCTCCTGCCGAAGGTGTCGATGGCGGCCACCTACGTGCCGCCGACCCGCATGCGCGGTCTCACCCGGCTCAACGTCCGCAACTACGGCGCGCTCGGCAACGGCACCAGCGACGACACCGCCGCGATCCAGGCGGCGATCAACGCGCTGCCGTCCGACGGCGGCACCGTCTACATCCCGGCGGGCACCTACATGATCGACGCGGTCAAGTCGATCCGCCTGCGCAGCAAGATGCATCTGGAACTCGACCCGGCCGCGGTGCTGAAGGCGATCCCGAACGGCGCCGAGAAGGCGTACGTCGTGCTCGCCAGCAAGTGCACCGACGTGGAGATCTCCGGCGGGCAGATCATCGGCGAGCGCTACGGCCACCTGGTGACGACCGGCGAGTGGGGCCATGCGATCTTCATCCGCGGATCGCAGCGCGTCACCATCCGCGATATCCGCGTGGCCGACTGCTACGGCGACGGCATCTCGCTGGGCGCGGCGCCGGTGTGGCAGAGCGCGCCGATCTACTCGGAGGACGTCGCGATCGCCAATGTCGTCTCGACCAACAACCGCCGCCAGGCGCTGACCATCGGCCGCGCCAAGTACGTGCAGGTGCACGATTCCGAGTTCAGCAACAGCAATGGCGTGAAGCCGGAGACCGGCATCGACATCGAACCCGACATGCCGGATGAGGGCGGCATCGCCGACCGCATCACGATCAAGAACTGCGTGATCCGCGGCAACCGCACCTACGGCATCAACATCTTCAAGGGCGCCCGCAACATCACCATCCGCGGCTGCACCATCGAAGAGAACGGGAGCTGCGGTCTGGTCACGGTCGGCTGCACCGGCATCTACATCGCGGTGAACACCGTCCGCCGCAACTCGGCGACCGGCATCTTCATCCAGTACGACACCACCAACTGCCAGATCAGCCAGAACACGTTCTACGACAACTACCTGCGCCTCGGCGACGTGGACCGCACGGCGTTCTCGCTCTACGGCTGGGACAAGAAGGTCGAGCGCGATCTGCTGTACCGCGGCGAGGGCATCGTCGATCTGCGCATCACCACCAACTACTACCGCTGATCCAGCGATCCCGCGGCAGCCCGGACGCCGCCGGCCGCGAAGCCGGCGGCGTTCTTTTTGCGTCATCGAATCCAGGGGAATACCGACATGACTCACGAAGGGGTCTCCATGCCCGCGACCGGTTGCGACCGCCGTCAGTTCCTGCGCGGGGTGGCGCTCGCCGTACCGGCCGCGCTCGGCGTGGGCGCGCTGTGGCCGGCGCAGGCGCGCGCCGCCGTGTATGTGCCGCCCGTGCGCGCGCGCGGAAGCGCGCGCCTGAACGTGCGCGACTTCGGCGCACTCGGCAACGGCACCGCCGACGACACCGCGGCGTTCCAGGCGGCGATCGATGCGCTGCCCGTCGACGGCGGCACGGTGTACGTGCCCGCCGGCAGCTATGCGATCGACGCGGTGCGTTCGATCCGCCTGCGCAGCCGCATGCATCTGGAAATGGCGTTCGACGCGAAGCTCGTGGTGATCGCCAACGCGGTCGAACGCGCCTACGCGCTGCTCGCCGACCAGGCGAGCGACGTGGAGATCTCCGGCGGCCAGATCCTGGGCGACCGCTACCGTCACCTGGGAACCACCGGCGAGTGGGGCCACGGCATCATGGTGCGCGGCTGCTCCCGTGTGACGATCCGCGATCTGCGCATCGCCGACTGCTGGGGCGATGGCATCTCACTGGGCGCGGCCAAGGTGACCGGCCAGGAGCCGATCTCGAGCGCCGACGTGGCGATCGCCAACGTGGTTTCCACCAACAACCGCCGCCAGGGACTGACCATCGGCCGCGCGCGCTATGTCGAAGTCCGCGATTCCGAGTTCAGCAACAGCAACGGCACGCTGCCGGAGACCGGTATCGACATCGAGCCCGACTATCCGGGCATCGCGTACAAGATCAACATCCAGAATTGCCGCCTGCGCGGCAACAGGCGCGACGGCATCAACGTCTACAAGCGCGCGCAGGCGGTGACGATCCGCGCCTGCACGATCGAAGGCAACGGCAACTGCGGGATCGTGACGGTCGCCTGCAGCGCGACCTACATCGCCAGCAACACCGTCCGCAACAACGCCTTCCATGGCCTGTCGGTGCAGGACGGCACCAGGAACTGCCAGGTCAGCCAGAACACGTTCTACGGCAACAACGCCGCCGCCTACCCGGGGACGCGCGCGCCGTTCACGCAGACGGGCTGGTCGGAGCGGGTGGCGCGCGACATCGCGCTGAGCGGCGCGATCGCCGACCTGCGGATCACCACCAACTACTACCGCTGAGCAACGCGGGAGGGGCCACCGGACGCCGCCGATCGCTGGATCGGCGGCGTCCGTGTGTCCGCACCCGTCGGGCCGTGCGGCGCCTACGACAATGTGGGTGAAGCGCACGTGCACGGCGTCGCGCGCGTCTTCGCGACGGGGGCGCATGTGTGCGCACCGCCACACGCTGCGTTCAGCGCAAACGGGCTTGTTCACCGACGTCCAGGGCGAGTGCGACGCGGTTCGCAGCGTGCGATTTCACGCAGCGTAGATTTGTCCGTCACGGCGCCTTCACACATCGATCCGGCGCCGGCCCGCTGTCCGCCACTCCAACGCCGCTTCCGCGGCAGGTCATCAATGAAACAGAACGAACTCGTGCACGTGGTGCCCGAGGCCCGGACGCCTCGCAGGGAATTCCTCAGGACCTCGATGCTGCTTGCCGTCCCGGCCATGCTCGGTGGCGTGGCGTTGCCCAAGGTGGCGAAGGCGGCGTACGTGCCGCCGACCCGCGCCCGCGGCACCACCCGTCTCAACGTGAAGAACTACGGTGCGCTCGGTAACGGCACCGCCAACGACACCGCCGCCATCCAGCGCGCCATCAACGCGCTGCCTTCGACCGGCGGTACGGTCTACATCCCGGCCGGCACGTACATGATCGATGCGGTCAAGTCGATCCGCCTGCGCAGCAAGATGCATCTGCAGCTCGATCCTGCCGCCAAGCTGGTCGCGATCCCCAACGCGGCCCTGAAGGCCTATGTGGTGCTGGCCGACAAGGTGACCGACATCGAGATCTCCGGCGGCCAGATCATCGGCGAGCGCTACGGCCATCGCCGCACCGACGGCGAGTGGGGCCACGCCGTCATGATCCGCGGCAGCAAGCGGGTCACCGTGCGCGACATCCGGCTCGCCGACTGCTACGGCGATGGCCTGTCGATCGGCGCCGCGTCGGTGTGGAACGGCACGCCGATCATGTCCGAGGACGTGGTGATCGCCAACATGGTGTCCCACAACAACCGCCGCCAGGCGCTGACGATCGGCCGCTCCAAGTACGTCCAGGTCCATGATTCGGTGCTCAGCGGCACCAACGGCGTGGCGCCGGAATGCGGCATCGACATCGAGCCCGATCTGCCCGAGGACGGCGGCTACACGGACAACGTGGTGATCCAGAATTGCGTCGTGAAGGAGAACGCCAAGTACGGCATCAACATCTTCAAGAGCGTGCGCAACGTGACGATCCGCGGGTGCACGATCGAGCGCAACAAGAGCTGCGGCGTGGTGACCGTGGGCTGCACCGGCATCCGGCTCGAGGCCAACACCATCCGCTACAACTCGGCGACCGGCGTCTATCTGCAGACCAACAGCAGCACCATCACCATCACCGGCAACACGTTCTACGGAAACTACGCGCGGCTGGGCATCCAGACCCGCACGGCGTTCACGTTGACCGGATGGTCGAGCAGGATCGAGCGCGACATCCTCTACAAGGACAGCGTCTCGGGCCTGAAGATCCTGACCAACTACTACCGCTGACGTCCCGCGCAGGGGCGAGCGGGTCCGTACCAAGCGCCGCCGACTCGACGTCGGCGGCGCTTTTTTGCGCACGGTCGAGCCAGCGCGCGGCATCGGACGCCTCCACGCGCGCCCGGGAACGCCCCGCGCGATGCGCGTTCTGTGCGCACGTGCGCACAACCGATTCACGCTCGACCCTGCGCATTCAGCGCGTCGTTAGCGTTCCGTTGGCGTTCAAGTACGCGCGTTCACGGCGGCTAGATTGCGCCCTCACCCGGGCGCCACGCCGGTTTCACCCGGGGACAACAGCGGTCGCTTCCTCAGCCGCATCCGTTGGCCTCAGTGCCTCTTTCCTTCCCTCGCATGCGCCGGATCCGTGCCGGCCAAACAAGGTGAAAACGCTAGTGAACCGCAACGAACTCGAGCTCGCCGCGCCGCGCCGTATCTTCCTCCGCAACTCGTTCCTCGTCGCTGCCCCGGTCATGCTGGGCGGCGCCCTGTTTCCGGCCCGTGAAGCGATGGCGGCCTACGTGCCTCCGACCCGCACGCGCGGCAGCACGCGCCTGAACGTGCGCAACTACGGCGCGGTCGGCAACGGGTCGACCAACGACACGGCCGCCATCCAGCGCGCCATCAACGCGCTGCCTTCGACCGGCGGTACGGTCTACATCCCGGCCGGCACGTACATGATCGATGCGGTCAAGTCGATCCGCCTGCGCAGCAAGATGCATCTGCAGCTCGATCCGGGCGCCAAGCTGGTCGCGATCCCCAACGCGGCGCTGAAGGCGTACGTGGTGCTGGCCGACAAGGTGACCGACATCGAGATCTCCGGCGGCCAGATCATCGGCGAGCGTTACCGCCACCAGCGCACGGACGGCGAGTGGGGCCACGCGATCTTCATCCGCGGCAGCAAGCGCGTGACCATCCGCGACATCCGCGTGGCCGACTGCTTCGGCGACGGCATCTCGCTGGGCGCGGCGCCGGTGTGGCAGAGCGCGCCGATCTACTCGGAGGACGTCGCGATCGCCAACGTCGTGTCGACCAACAACCGCCGCCAGGCGCTGACCATCGGCCGCGCCAAGTACGTCGAGGTGCGCGACTCGGAGTTCAGCAACAGCAACGGCGTCAAGCCGCAGACCGGCATCGACATCGAGCCGGACGAGGGCGGCGTGGCCTACAAGATCAACATCCAGGACTGCGTCATCAAGGGCAACAAGACGTACGGCATGCTGGCCTACAAGGGCGCGCAGTCGGTCACGGTGCGCAACTGCACCATCGAGCGCAACGGAAGTTGCGGCCTGGTGACGGTGGGTGCGCGTTCGGTGACCATCTCGGCGAACACGGTGCGCGACAACTCGGCCACCGGCATCTTCATCCAGGACGGCACCAACGGGTGCACCATCAGCGGCAACACGTTCTACGACAACTACCTGCGACTGGGCGATCAGGATCGGACCGCCTTCACGCTGACCGGCTACTCGAGCCGGATCGAGCGCGACATCCTCCGTCGCGGCACGATCACCGGTCTGACGATCGGCACCAACTACTACCGCTGATCCGCGTTCTTCTTCGTCGTTGTGCCGCCCATCTCCGGATGGGCGGCTTTTTTTCGCCCGGTCGCACCGGCGCTGGCTCGGCCATGAAGACCCGTTCACGCCGTCCTCCCTAGAGTGGAGCGCTCGTTTGCGCAACGGCGTGCGAAAGGACATGGAGAATGCGGGCGCGGGGATCGCGGCGATGCGGCCCGGTGGGCTGAGGCGCTGGCTGCCGGCGGGCGCGGGTCGCGCGATCGCGACTCTGACGCTGTTGAGCGGCGCCACCGCGCTGGGTGCGGTGATGGTGTTCCTCACCCAGACCCTGCTCGCCCGCATCATGGGGCCCGCGCAGTACGGCCTGTTCGCATCCTCGCTCGCGACGGTGACGATGATCGCGCCGCTGGCCGGTTTCGGCCTCACCCAGTTCCGCCTGAAGATCTACGGCGCCGAGGGATGGCATGCCAACCGCTGGCTTCCGGCGTCCCTGCGTTTCACCGCGCTGACGACATCGCTGGCGTTGCTGTCGCTGGCCGGTTGGGCCTTGCTTGGCGCGCCGCCGGACGATACGCGCTTCATGCTGCTGGTGCTCTCGCCAGTGGTGATCAGCATCCTGATGGTGGATCTGATCAGCAACAAGCTGCGCCTGGAGGAGCGCTACGGCGAGATGGCGCTGTGGCAGATGGCCATCCCCGCGAGCCGTCTCGCGGTGGCCGTCGCGCTGCTGCTGGTGCCGCATCTCAGCGGGCGGTTCGTCGCGCTTTGCTACTGCGCGATCGCGGTGCTGGTGGCGTCGGCAACGGTGCCGCAGGTGCGCGCGATGATGCAGGGGCGGCTGGACCTCAAGGGGCACGGGCCGCGTCCCGCGCGCATCGTCCATGCCGACCCGCCGCCGGGCGTGGGGGCGCTGTGGTCGCAGGCATGGGCGTTCGGCGTGTATGCCGCGCTGTATCCGGTCTTCTATCAGATCAGCACGATCCTGCTGAAGTACCTCGCCGGCGATGCCCATGCCGGCCGCTACAGCGTCGCGCTGGCGGTGATGACGGCGATCTACCTGATCCCGGCGACCATCTATCAGAAGTACCTGCTCGGCAAACTGCACCGGTGGGCGGTGCACGACCGGCCCAAGTTCTGGCGCGTGTACCGGCAGGGCAACGCGGGAATGCTGGGGCTCGGGCTTGCGATCGGCGCGGCGCTGGCGATCGCGGCGCCGTGGGTGGTGCCGCTGGTGTTCGGCGAGCAGTACCGCAGCGTCGCCGATATCCTGCAGGTGCTGGCGCTGTGCGTGCCGATCCGCTTCCTGTCCACCGCGATGGGCGCGGCGCTGCTCACCGAGAACCACATGCGCTTCCGGGTATACGCGATCGCGGTGTCGACCGTGTTCACGGTCGGGATGAATGCGGCGCTGATCCCGCGCTTGGCCGAGTCCGGCGCCGCGTGGGCGACGGTGATCGGCGAGGCGGCGTTGCTGCTGGGCACCGCCTGGGGCGTCCGCCGCTTCCGCCGCCTCGAACGGGCGAGGGACGAGGCGCGATGAGACATCGCTTCGACGGCCCGATCACGGGCGCTTGAGTAACCATGTGACGATGAGCACGTATTTCTATCCCGTCGCCGCGTCGCCCGCGCCGGCCGCCGTCGCACGGCCGCGCAGGCTGCATCCGGCGGTCGTTCCGGTGCTGTACGCCGCCTGGACGCTGTTCGCGGTGTTCGTCTACAGCCGCTACAGCCAGCTCGGCGATGCCGAGTCGTACATGACCGGCGCCTACGCGGCCGATCCGGAAACCCAGGCGCGCACGCTGTTCGTCACCAAGCTGGCCGCGCGCCTGAGCGCGTTGGGCGGCGCGCTCGGGGCGCATCTGGCGTTCTCGCTGTTCGCCGCCACCGGCATCGCCTACATGGTCTGGCAGGCGAACGCGCATGGCCGCCACCGCTGGCCGCTGCTGGTCCTGCTGCTGCTGCCGAACTTCGGCGTGTGGACCGCGGTGATCGGGCGCGAGGCGCTGTTCACCGGACTGCTGGGCCTGTTTCTCGGTGCGCTGATCGGCTACTACCGCAGCGGCGGCCTGTACCGGATCCTGCTGGCGCTGCTGTGCGTGGGCGGCATGGTGTTCCTGCGCGGACCGTTCGGCATGGGGGCCGGGCTGCTGCTGCTCGGCTTCCTGGTGATCGTGTGGGGACCGAGCACGCGCCTGAGCGCGGGCGTGCAGGCGCTGATGCTCGCGGGCGTCGCCGCGCTGGCGGTCGCGCTGCTGTGGCCGCAGCTCGACCGCTACATCACCGAAGAGGTTCTGCCGAAGGCGCGCAGCTACTTCACCATCCACTCGCCGACCACCCGCCTGTGGGTGGAGATGGACACCAGCGGCGATCTGTTCGGAAGTCTCTGGTGGTCGCTGCCGCTGGCGCTGCTCGGACCCACGCCGGGCGAGGTGCTCGCGCGGCCGGTGATGCTGCCGTTCTTCCTTTCCGGCCTGATCGTGATCGGGCTGCTGCTGCACGGCATCCGCCAGGCGCTGTTCCGCGCGCCGGCCGGCCTGCCGCGCAAGATCCTGATGCTGGGCTGGCTGCCGGCGATGCTGGTGGTGCTGATCGCCTACGTGCCGTTCGGCATCTACAACCCCGGCAGCGGCATCCGCTACGCCGCGACGTTCCTGTTGCTGCTGGTCTTCCCGTCGATGCTGCTGTCGGCCGTGGATACCGAGGCCGCGGACGCGCTCGACGCCCAAGCCGAAGATCCGCACGCCACGGAGGACGAATGAAGTTCGCGTTCTACGCCAACACCGACTGGTACCTCTACAACTTCCGCCTCTCCACCGCGCGCGAGCTCAAGGCCCACGGTCACGAGGTGGTGATGCTTTCGCCGCCGGGCGAGTTCGGCGCGCGTTTCGCCGATCACGGGTTCCGCTGGGTTCCGCTGGCGATGGACCGGGCCAGCCTCAACCCGCTGCGCGAAACGCGCACGATCGCGCAACTGGCGGGCGTGCTGCGTCGCGAGCGTCCGCACCTGCTGCACAACTTCACCGTCAAATGCGCGGTGTACGGCGCGATGGCCGCGCGCGTGGCCGGCGTGCCGGCGGTGGTCAACGCGGTCGCGGGCCTGGGGTATGTGTTCACCAGCGATGCCCCGTTGGCGCGCACGCTGCGCCCGATGGTGAAGCAGATGATGCGGATGACGCTCGGCGGCGGGCATTCGCGCGTGGTGCTGCAGAATCCGGACGACGCCGAGGTGATGACGCGCCAGCGGCTGGTGCCCGCGGACCGCATCCGCGTGATCCGCAGCTCCGGCGTCAACACCACCCGTTTCGTGCCGCCGCCGCGCGACGCCGAGCCCGAGCGCCTGCGCGTGCTGCTGGCCGCGCGGCTGCTCTGGGAGAAGGGCGTGGGCGAGTACGTGGAGGCCGCGCGGATGCTGCGCGCACAGGGCCGGGCGATCGACTTCCTGCTCGCGGGGACGCCCGACCCCGGCAATCCGCGCTCGGTGAAGCAGGCCGAAGCGGAGGCGTGGGCGCGCGAAGGCGCGGTGCAGTGGCTCGGGCACGTCGAGGACATGCCGGCGCTGATGCGTTCGGCCGATGTCATGGTGCTGCCCAGCTACTACCGCGAAGGCGTGCCGAAGAGTCTGATCGAGGGCGCGGCCAGCGGGCTGGCGCTGATCACCACCAATCTGCCCGGCTGTTGCGAGGTAGTACGCGAGCACGGCGTCGACGGCCTGCACGTGGAGCCGCGCAATGCTGCGCAGCTCGCCGAGCGCATCGCGCTGCTCGATCAGGACCGCGCGCTGCTGCGCCGCCTGGGCGAGCGCGCCCGCCAGCGCGCGCTGGCGGAGTTCGACGAGCGTCTGGTGATCGACCGCACGCTCGAGGTGTACGGCGAACTGCTGGGCGCCTGGACGCACCGCGCGGCGGAGCCGGCGGCGGTCGAATTCGCCCGGCGCTGATCGGTTCTCTTCCGGCATGTGGGCACGGCTGAACGACGTTCTCGTCGCGCTGACCTATCCGCCGGCGTTGTCCGCCTGCCTGCTGGCGCTTGCGGCGCTGGCGATGCTGACGGGGCGGCGGCGGTCGGCCGCGTTGCTCGGGGCGGCGGCGTTCGCGTGGTCGGCGCTGCTGTCGATGCCGTCGGTGTCGGAGGCGCTGCGCGCGTCGCTGGAGAACCGTCACCCGCGCATGGAGATCGAGCGCCTGCCGCGGGCCGATGCGGTGGTCGTGCTCGGCGGCGGCTACCACTATCCGTGGATCGACCGTCCTCACGTCGACCCGCGCACGCTGCCGTACAGCCGTCTGGCGGCCGGCGCACGCGCGTTCCTGGCCGGACGCGCGCCGCGCGTGATCCTCTCCGGCGGCGGCGCGCAGGGCCGCACGGAGGCGGAAACGATGGCGCGCGCGATCACCCGCTTCGGCGTGCCCACCGAGGCCCTGCTGCTGGACGTGCGCAGCCGCGACACCGAGGACAACGCCCGCAACACCGCCGTCATCGCGCGCCGCCACGGCATCCGCCGCGTGCTGCTGGTGACCTCGGCGCTGCACATGCCGCGGGCGGTGCGCCTGTTCGAGGCCACCGGGCTGGAGGTGGTGCCGGCGCCGGTGCCCGAACCCACCAGCCGCCGCGACGGCCTCGGCCGCTGGCTGCCTTCGTTCAGCGCGCTGTGGCGCAGCGGCCGCGCGCTCAAGGAATACCTCGCGCTGGCCGAGGTGGACTGGCGGTACTGACCGGCTCATGTGCGCGTTTCACATCGCAACTGCAGCCGGCTTCCTACAGTCCCGCCAGCGGGGCCCGTGGCCCCGTCCCACCGCGCCACGCGCGAACGTCCCCCACCCGGATCAGGAAACGATGCCGTGAACGCTCCGTATCGCGCCCTTGCTCTCGCTTTTTCGCTGACCGTGCTGACCGCCTGCGTGCCGGGCCAGCATCTCGCCGCCGACACGCCGGACCAGCCCGATCTCGTCGAGAGCGGGCAGGTGAAGGTGGTGCCCATCACGCCCGAGCTGGTCGCCGGCCAGACCGCGCAGACCGCCGAAGTCCCCGGCGAACTGCTGCAGTACCGCCCCGATGCCTACCGTATCCGTCCGGGCGACTCGCTGCTGGTCACCGTCTGGGACCATCCCGAACTGACCACGCCGGCCGGCGCGCAGCAGGGCGCCGCCAACGGCCGGCTGGTGGAAGCCAACGGCACGCTGTACTTCCCGTACATCGGCCGCGTGCAGGTTGCCGACAAGACGCTCGACGAAGTGCGCGACATCCTCCGTCGCGGCCTGTCGCGCTACCTGCGCGAGCCGCAGGTGGACGTCAGCCTGGCCACGCCCGGCGGCCAGATCGCGTTCGAAGGCGCGTTCACCAACACCGCGCCGCAGCCGGTGACGCCGGTTCCGGTGACGCTGGCGCAGGCGGTGGGCCGCGCCGGCATCAACCTGCAGCAGGCCGACCTGTCCGGCCTGACGCTGATCCGCGACGGCCGCGCCTACACGCTCGACTACGACGCGCTGAACCGGCCCGGCAGCGTTGCGCCGGACATCTACCTCAAGCCCGGCGACCGCCTGTTCCTGCCGTACAACGACGACCGCCAGGTGTACGTGCTCGGCGAGGTGACGCGCCCGCAGGCGATCACCTACAAGACCTCGCGCATGAACCTGACGCAGGCGCTGGGCCGTGTCGGCGGACTCAACCCGCTCACCAGCAACGGCAAGGCGGTGTACGTGATCCGCGGCCTGCGCGACGTCGAGCAGGGGCAGGGCACGGCGACGGTGTACCAGCTCGACGCGCGCTCGCCGGCCGCGTTCGTGCTGGCCGACCGCTTCCCGCTGCGCCCGGGCGACGTGGTGTTCGTCGGCGCCGCCGGCGTCACCCGCTGGAACCGCGTGATCTCGCAGCTGCTGCCGGTCTCGGGCGTGCTGCGCAACCTCGCCTCGACCCAGGTCGACGTCAGCAACTGACGTCTCGCCCCGCGCGACGGGGCTCCGGTATCGTGCGCGTCCTCACCGATGCGCACGAGCCGTTTCATGGGCAAGGCCAAGACCGCCTACGTCTGCGCCGAATGCGGCGCCGATCACAGCAAGTGGCAGGGACAGTGCGCCGATTGCGGCGCCTGGAACACGCTGGCCGAGATCGCGCTCGAGCCGGCCGGCAAGGCGCCCGCCGCCGCGCGCCGCACCGGCTGGGCCGGGCGCGCCGACGCGCCGGCCGTCACCGCGCTCAAGGACGTCCGCCATGCCGAGGAGGCGCGCGTCTCCACCGGCATCGGCGAGCTCGACCGCGTGCTCGGCGGCGGCCTCGTGCACGGCGCGGTGGTGCTGGTCGGCGGCGATCCCGGCATCGGCAAGTCGACCCTGCTGCTGCAGGCGGTCGCGAAGCTGGCCGGCACGCTGCCGGCGCTGTACGTCACCGGCGAGGAATCGCTGGCGCAGGTGGCCGGGCGCGCTGCGCGGCTCGGACTGCCGCTGGACGGCATCCATGCGCTCGCCGAAACCGGCATAGAACGCATCCTCGATCAGGCCGCGGCGATGAAGCCGGGCCTGATCGTCGCCGACTCGGTGCAGACGCTGTGGACCGAGCAGCTCTCCGCCGCGCCCGGCTCGGTGAGCCAGGTGCGCGAGACCGCCGCGCGGCTGGTGCGCTATGCGAAGGAAACCGCGACCTCGGTGTTCCTGGTCGGCCACGTCACCAAGGAGGGCGGCATCGCCGGCCCGCGCGTGCTCGAGCACATGGTCGATGCGGTGCTGTATTTCGAAGGCGAGAGCGGCAGCCGCTTCCGCGTGCTGCGCGCGTTCAAGAATCGCTTCGGCGCGGTCAACGAGCTGGGCGTGTTCGCGATGGGCGACAAGGGCCTGCGCGAGGTGCCCAACCCGTCGGCGATCTTCCTCTCCGGCAGCCGCGAACCGCAGCCCGGCAGTTGCGTGATGGTCACCCGCGAGGGCACGCGCCCGCTGCTGGTGGAAGTGCAGGCGCTGGTGGACGCATCGCCCTTGTCCAACCCGCGCCGCGTCGCGGTGGGCATGGAGGGCAACCGGCTCGCCATGCTGCTGGCGGTGCTGCACCGGCACGGCGGCGTCGGTGTCGGCGACCAGGACGTGTTCGTCAACATCGTCGGCGGCATCCGCGTGCAGGAAACCGCCGCCGACCTGCCGCTGCTGCTCGCCGTGCTGTCGAGCCTGCGCGACCGCCCACTGGAGGCGCAGACGGTGGCGTTCGGCGAAGTCGGCCTGTCCGGCGAGATCCGTCCGGTGCCCAACGGCGAGGAGCGCCTGAAGGAAGCTGCCACCCACGGCTTCAGGCGCGCGATCGTGCCGAAGGCCAACGCGCCGAAGGCGGGCGCGTACAAGGGGCTCGAGGTGATCGCGGTGGAGCGCCTGGCCGATGCCTTGAGCGCCGCCTGATCGCCCGCCACACTGCGGGCTTTGACGGGGAGTGCCCGATGAAAGCGATCGTCGCGGCCGTCCGCCGCCTGTTCTCGGGGCGCGGGCGACGGCAGGAACCGCCGGCGCTGTCCCCATCCGGATTCGCGGAAGAGGTCGCGCGCCAGTTGCGCGTCCGCCTCCCCGACGTGCGGACCGAGATCGCGGGGCCGCTGGAGCTGGCGCTCACCTCGCCGACCGGAAGCACCCAGCGGGTGTTCCTCGACAACGCCTACCGCGCCTGGCGGTCCGAGGACGGCGAGGGGCGCGCCCGGGTGATCGAGAGCTACCTCGCGTCCTACGTCGAGGCCCAGTCCGGCCTCGCGCGCAGTCGCGACGCGATCGTGCCGATCGTCAAGGACCGCGAGTGGCTGGAGGAGATGCGCGCGATGCGTGCGCGGGGCGGCAATGTCGGCGACATCGTGCACGAGGCGCTCAACGAAGCGCTGATCGTCGCCTACGCGATCGACACGCCCAGCAACATCGCCTATCTGAACGAAGACGAGCTTGCCGGGCTGGATGTCGAGCGCAGCGCGCTCCGCGCGTTGGCGGTCCGCAACCTGCGCCACCTGCTGCCGCGCATCGAGGTCCATCGCGGCGAGCGCCTCGGAATGGTGGTCGCCGACGGGAACTACGAGGCCTCGCTGCTCCTGTTCGACGACCTATGGGCGCGCGAGAGCGAGCGCTTCCGTGGCGATCCCGTGGTCGCCGTGCCGGCGCGCGACGTGCTGGTGTTCGCCGATTCGGCCGACGCCGGGGCGGTCGCCGAACTGGCGGCGCTCGCCCGCCAGATCCATCAGGAAGCCGGCTACGCCCTGAGCGACCGTGTCTTTCGCGTCCAGCGGGACGGCATCGCCCTGCACGCGGAGTGACGGCCGGGGGCGGTCTCCGCCCGCCTTGCGCCCTTCGGCAGGCGCGGGCAGGGACAGGTTCCGCTACGCCCGGCCCAGCACCATCTCCAGCACGAACTTGCTGCCGAAGAACGCCAGCACCAGCAGCGCCATCGCCGCCAGCGTCCAGCGCACCGCCACCACGCCGCGCCAGCCGCGCCGCCAACGCCCGAGCAGCAGGGCGCCGAACGTCAGCCAGGACAGCACGCTCAGCACCGTCTTGTGCACCAGGTGCTGGGCGAGGAGGTCCTCGACGAACAGCACGCCGGTCAGCAGCGTCGCGCTCAGCAGCACGAAGCCCGCGGCGATGGTGCGGAACAGCAGCGTCTCCAGTTGCACCAGCGGCGGCAGCGCACGCAGCCAGCGGTGGAACTCGCGCCGGCGCAGCGCGCGCTCCTGCAGCCACAGCATGATCGCCAGCAGCGCCGCGATCGCCAGCGTCGCGTAGGCCAGCAGCGCGAAGCCGGCGTGCAGTTGCAGTCGCCAGTCGAGCGCTTCCGGCGGCTCCCGCCCGGCGAGCGCGTACAGCGCCAGCATCGCCGCCGCGATCGGGAACACCACCACCCCGAGCGCGCGCATCCGCCCGCCCGCGCCGGTCACCGCGGTCAGCGCCGCCATGCCCAGGCCCACCAGCGACAGCGCGGCGAAGAAGTGCAGGTCCAGCCCGGCCGCGCGCCAGGCGTCGAGGTGCGCGGCCGCATGCAGCGCGACCGCCACCGAGGCGGGCGGCAGCCAGATCCGCTGGCTCCCGTCCCGGCGCAGGACGCCCACCAGCAGGGCGGTCGCGACGGCATAGAACGCGAGGGCGATGAGAACGAATGTCATCCGTCGAGTGTCGCACAGGCCCGCGCCCCGGCGTGACCGCCCCGCCGGTTCAGGCGTCTGCGGACGCGCGGGCTATACTCCGGCCCCCCCGTCCGCACCCCGGAATCCGCGATGTTCGAGTCCCTCACCCAGCGCCTGTCCGGCACCATCGACCGCCTGCGCGGCCGCGGGCGGCTGACCGAGGAGAACATCCGCGAGAGCCTGCGCGAGGTGCGCATCGCCCTGCTCGAGGCCGACGTCGCGCTGCCGGTCGTGCAGGCGCTGATCGAGCGCATCAAGGTGCGCGCGGTCGGCCAGGAAGTGCTGAAGTCGCTGACGCCGGGCCAGGCGCTGATCAAGGTGGTGCGCGACGAGCTCACCGCGGTGATGGGCGCGCAGGCGGCCGACCTCAACCTCAACGTCGCCCCGCCCGCGGTGATCCTGATGGCCGGCCTGCAGGGCGCGGGCAAGACCACGACGGTCGCCAAGCTCGCCAAGCACCTCAAGGAGCGCCGCAAGAAGAAGGTGATGGTGGTCTCCGCCGACGTCTACCGTCCGGCCGCCATCGAGCAGTTGAAGACGCTGGCCGAGCAGGTCGGCGTGCTGTTCTTCCCCTCGCAGGCCGACCAGAAGCCGGAGGCGATCGTGCGCGCCGCGATCGACGATGCGCGCAAGTCGTTCGCCGACGTGCTGATCGTCGACACCGCCGGCCGCCTCGCCATCGACCAGGCGATGATGGACGAGATCAAGGCGCTGCACGCGGCGGTCAAGCCGGTGGAGACGCTGTTCGTCGTCGATTCGATGACCGGCCAGGACGCCGCCAACACCGCCAAGGCGTTCGCCGAGGCGCTGCCGCTGACCGGCGTGGTGCTGACCAAGACCGACGGCGACGCGCGCGGCGGCGCCGCGCTGTCGGTGCGCTACATCACCGGCCGCCCGATCAAGTTCATCGGCACCGGCGAGAAGCCCGAGGGGCTCGACGTCTTCCATCCCGACCGCATCGCCAGCCGCATCCTCGACATGGGCGACGTGCTGTCGCTCGTCGAACAGGTGGAGCAGCAGGTCGACAAGGACAAGGCGGCCAAGCTGGCCGAGAAGGTCGTCAAGGGCAAGAAGTTCGACCTCAACGACATGCGCGACCAGCTCGAGCAGATGCAGAACATGGGCGGCATCCACGGCCTGATGGACAAGCTGCCCGGCATCGGTCAGATCCCCGATGCGGTGAAGACCCAGGTCACCGGCAAGGAAGTGCCGCGCATGATCGCGATCATCAACTCGATGACCAAGAAGGAGCGCCGCAACCCGGCGCTGCTGAACGGCTCGCGGCGGGCGCGCATCGCCCGCGGCTCCGGCACCACCCCGGCCGATGTCAACCGTCTGCTCAAGCAGTACCAGCAGATGGAAAAGATGATGAGCAAGCTCGCCGGCGGCGGCATGAAGGGCCTGCTGCGCGGCATGCGCGGGATGATGGGCGGCCGCGGGCCGATGCCGTTCCGCTGAGTCCTCCGCGGCGGCCGGCGGCGTTCGATCCGGGGCTGCGTCGGCCGTAGGGTGGTTCACCCCTCCCTTGCGCCGCAGGAGCAGGGCAGGGCGCGCGCGGCCGCGCCGAGGCGTCGCCCCTCGGTCCTGGCGCCCCCGGGCCGAGCGCGCGGTCGTGGCGGCACGAAGGCGCCCACGCGGCTCGTCCTTGTCCCCACGGCTGGCGCGCTTCCCGGTCGGGCCCGTATAATCCCGCGCTTACCTCGCCGTCCCGGCGACTGGGCAACACAGGAAACCGCAATCCATGGTCAAGATCCGCCTCACCCGCGGCGGCGCGAAGAAGCGCCCGTTCTACCACATCATCGTCACCGACAGCCGCAGCGCGCGCGACGGTCGCAACATCGAGCGCCTGGGCTACTACAACCCGGTGGCCTCGGGGAACGACAAGCGCGTCGAGCTGAACGTGGAGCGCGTGCAGCACTGGATCAAGAACGGCGCGCAGATGACCGAGAAGGTCGCCAACCTGTACAAGCAGGCGCTCAAGGACGCCCCCGCCGGCGCCTGACGCGATCGCCGCGCCCGTGGCGCGGCGCGATCCCGACATGCCGATCCACGATCCCAGGCGCCTGATCCTGCTCGGCAGGGTGGTGGGCGCCTTCGGCGTGCGCGGCGAGGTCAAGGTCGAATCCTGGACCGAGCCGCGGCGCCAGATCTTCCGCTATCAGCCCTGGACGCTGCGCGACCCGCGGGGCCGCGAGCGCGAGCTGCTCGGCGCGCGTGGCCGCGAGGCGGGCAAGCACCTGGTCGCCGTGCTGCCCGGCATCGAGGACCGCGACGCCGCCGAGGCCCTGCGCGGCACCGAGATCCTCGTTCCGCGCTCCGCGCTGCCGCCGCCCAGGCCCGGCGAGTATTACTGGGTGGATCTGGAGGGCCTTGCCGTCCGGACGGTCGAGGGCGTGCCGCTCGGCACGGTCTCGCACCTGTTCTCCACCGGGGCGAACGACGTGATCGTGGTGCGCGACGACGAGCGCGAGCGGATGATTCCGTTCGTGCAGCCGCAGTACGTCACCGCGGTCGATTTCGACGCCGGCACGATCACGGTCGACTGGGACCCCGATTTCTGACCGGTGCAGCCGGCACTCCGCGCGGATGATGCTGGCGAACCCGATCGCCGCTCAAAGCGCCCATCCGCGGCACGCCTTCCGGCGTGCGATCCTGACCCGGTTCCCGGTTCCCGGTTCCCGGTTCCCGGTTCCCGATTGCCGGTTCCCGGTTCCCGATTGCCGGTTCCCGGTTCCCGATTGCCGGTTCCCGGTTCCCGGTTCCCGATTGCCGATTCCCGATTCCCGATTCCCGATTCCCGGTTCCCGGTTCCCGATTCCCGATTCCCGATTCCCGGTTCCCGGTTCCCGATTCCCGATTCCCGATTCCCGATTCCCGATTCCCGATTCCCGATTCCCGATTCCCGATTCCCACCGCCCATGCGCATCGACGTCGTCACCCTGTTCCCCGAATTCGTCGCCCAGTGCGCGGCGTTCGGCGTGGTCGGGCGGGCGGTCGAACGCGGGCTGCTGGCGGTGCACGGCTGGAATCCGCGCGACTACGCCGAGGGCAATTACCGCCGCGTCGATGACCGCCCGTTCGGCGGCGGGCCGGGCATGGTGATGATGATCGAGCCGCTGCGCGCGGCGCTGCGGGCGGCGCGCGCGGCCGATCCGGCGCCGGCGCGGGCGATCTACCTCAGCCCGCAGGGCGCGCCGCTCACCCAGGCCCGCGTGCGCGAGCTCGCCGGCCGCGAACGCCTGATCCTGCTGTGCGGCCGCTACGAGGGCATCGACGAGCGGCTGATCGCCGCCGAGGTGGACGAGGAGATCTCCATCGGCGACTACGTGCTGTCCGGAGGCGAGCTGCCGGCGGCGGTGCTGATCGACGCCGTGGCCCGGCTGCAGGAGGGCGCCCTCAACGACGCCGAGTCGGCCAGCCAGGACAGTTTCGAGGACGGTCTGCTGGACTGTCCGCACTACACCCGCCCGGTCGTGCACGAGCTGGGGCGGGTGCCCGAGGTGCTGCTCTCGGGCAATCACGCCGCGATCGCCCGCTGGCGCCGCGCGCAGGCCCTGCGCCGCACCTGGCAGCGGCGGCCGGACCTGCTGGCGAAGGCCGCGCTCACCCCGGCCGACCGCGCCCTGCTGGACGCCTGGCGCGAGGAGGACGGGCCGGCGGACGGCGGCGGCCCGGACCGGCCCGCCTAACTGCTAGCCACGCAAGGAAAAAGCCCGCTATAATGCGCGGCTTCCGCTTCACCCATGCCATGACGCGGGTCCACGTGCACTCGCGCAACAACGACACCAACAGGCCGGACCATGAACAAGCCCTCCCTGCATACCCTGCTGCAGAACTTCGAAACCGCGCAGCAGAAGCGTGAACTGCCCGAATTCGGCCCCGGCGACACCGTCGTGGTCAACGTCAAGGTGAAGGAAGGCAACCGCGAACGCGTCCAGGCCTACGAGGGCGTGGTCATCGCCAAGAAGAACGCCGGTCTGAACTCGTCGTTCACCGTGCGCAAGATCTCCCACGGCTACGGCGTGGAGCGCGTGTTCCAGACCCACAGCGCCACCATCGATTCGGTCGAGGTGAAGCGCCGCGGCAAGGTGCGCGCCGGCAAGCTCTACTACCTGCGCGGTCTGGAAGGCAAGAAGGCGCGCATCAAGGAGGATCTGTCCGCCTACGCCAAGCCCGCGAACGCTTCGGCCGACCAGGCCTGAGTCGCGCTCCGGGCTGCACCGCGACGGCCGCCGCAGGGCGGCCGTTCGCGTTTGCGCGTCCGAACGGTTCAGCACGCGCACGGCGTCGGCCTTGCGGCCGCCACACCCGCCGCCATCTGCATTCCACGACCGCCTCCCGCTTCGACGCATGAACGATTCCGCGGGCGTGCGCCTCGACCTCTGGTTGTGGGCCGCGCGCTTCTTCAAGACCCGCAGCCTGGCCAAGCAGGCGATCGAGACCGGCAAGGTCGAGATCGGCGGCCAGCGCGCCAAGGCCTCGCGTGCCGTGCGCGTGGGCGATCCGCTGCGCATCGTGCGCGCAGGCGAGGTGTTCGAGATCGAGGTGCGGGCGCTGAGCGACACGCGCGGCCCGGCCAGCGTCGCGCAGACGCTCTACAGCGAATCGGACGCCTCGCGCCTGGCGCGCGAGCAGGCGCGCGCGCTGCGTGCGGCCGAGCGTGCCGGCTTCCAGCCGCCCGAATCGAAACCCGACAAACGCGCGCGCCGGTTGATCCGCGCACTGGGCGACATCGACGCGCTCTGATCCGGTAGCGGCGGCGGAGCGGCACCGTGCTCGGAGTACGCGCCGGTTGGCGCGCATGGCGACCTGTTGCGCGTCGCATCGGATAACGATTGCCGGGCGCCCGTCCTCGTCGTTCCCGCGCGCGCACCCGCGCTGCGCGCGGGCGGCCTTCGGCCGTCCCAATCGGCTTCCCATGCCGATTGGTCGAACCCGCAGGCGCGTTCGTCCACCCGCCCCGCACCGCAGAAACGCAAACGGCCCCGCGAGGGGCGTTGCTTCGTGAGGGGGAGCGGTGCACGAGGGCGGGATGGATGCGCGCCATCCATGGCGCGCACCCGCGCTGCGCGCGGGCGGCCTTCGGCCGTCCAAACGGGCTGTCCTGCCCGTTTGTCGAACCCGCAGGCGCGTTCGTCCACACGCCCTGCACCGCAGAAACGCAAACGGCCCCGCGAGGGGGCGTTGCTTCGTGAGGGGGAGCGGTGCACGAGGGCGGGATGGATGCGCGCCATCCCTGGCGCGCACCCGCGCTGCGCGCGGGCGGCCTTCGGCCGTCCCAATCGGCTTTCCATGCCGATTGGTCGAACCCGAAGGCGGGTTCATCCACCAACCCTGCAGCGCCAGAAATGCCGAAGGCCCCGCGAGGGGGCCTTCGGCATTTCTGGCGGAGAGGGCGGGATTCGAACCCGCGAAGCGGTTTTAAGCCGCTTACACACTTTCCAGGCGTGCTCCTTCAACCACTCGGACACCTCTCCTGAACCCGGAAGCAGGCGCCGCGGGGACACCTGGAGGGGCGAGCAGTCTACCGGGCGCGCCGGATGCGGACAAGGTGAACGGCGGCGCGGGGCGGAGCCTCGCGGCGGCGTGGCAGAATGCATGAATGTCCTATCTCGTCCTTGCGCGCAAATGGCGCCCCCGGCGGTTCGCCGAGCTGGTGGGGCAGGAGCACGTCGTCCGTGCGCTCACCAACGCGCTGGACAGCGGGCGCGTGCACCACGCGTTCCTGTTCACCGGCACGCGCGGCGTGGGCAAGACGACGATCGCGCGCATCTTCGCCAAGTCGCTGAACTGCGAGCGCGGCACCTCGGCCGAGCCGTGCGGTGAATGCAACGCCTGCCGCGACATCGACGCCGGCCGCTTCATGGATCTGCTCGAGATCGACGCCGCGTCCAACACCGGCGTGGACGACGTGCGCGAGGTGATCGAGAACGCGCAGTACGCGCCTTCGCGCGGGCGGGTGAAGGTGTACCTCATCGACGAGGTGCACATGCTGTCGAAGGCGGCGTTCAACGCGCTGCTGAAGACGCTGGAGGAGCCGCCGGGCCATGTGAAGTTCCTGCTGGCGACCACCGATCCGCAGAAGCTGCCGGTGACCGTGCTGTCGCGCTGTCTGCAGTTCAACCTGAAGCGGCTGGACGAGCAGCAGATCGCCGGTCAGATGCGCCGCATCCTCGAGGCGGAAGGCATCGCCGCCGAGGACGGCGCGATCCGCCAGCTCGCGCGCGCGGCCGACGGCAGCCTGCGCGACGGCCTGTCGCTGTTGGACCAGGCGATCGCCTACACCGGCGGCCGGCTGGAGGACGCGGCGGTGGCGGCGATGCTCGGCACCGTCGATCGCACCCGCGTCGGCGCGCTGCTGGAGGCGCTGGCGGACGGCGACGGCGCCCGCCTGCTGGCCGAAACGGCGGCGCTGGCCGAGTTCTCGCCCGATTGGGGCGGTGTGCTCGATGCGCTGGCCGAGGCGCTGCACCGCGTGCAGGTGCGGCAACTGGTGCCGGAAGCGGCGATGGACGGCGACGGCATCGACGTCGATGCGATCGCCGGCCGGGTGCGGCCGGAGCTGGTGCAGCTCTGGTACCAGATGGCGCTGCAGGGCCGGCGCGAGCTGCCGTACGCGCCGAGCCCGCGTGCCGGGTTCGAAATGAGCGTGCTGCGGATGCTGGCGTTCCGTCCGCCCGGCAATGCGGCGACGGCCGCGCCGGCGCCGCGCGGTGCCGAAACCGGAGCGGGCGCGACGCGCACGTCGGGCACGAGCGCGGCGGCGACCGTCTCCGCGCCGGTGCTGGAG
Organism: Vulcaniibacterium thermophilum; assembly: GCF_007923255.1. Classification (GTDB taxonomy): domain Bacteria; phylum Pseudomonadota; class Gammaproteobacteria; order Xanthomonadales; family Xanthomonadaceae; genus Lysobacter_F; species Lysobacter_F thermophilum. Next base: position 24,057 of record NZ_VOHJ01000038.1, read on the forward strand.
CGCGCGGAGGTCGTGCGCGAAACCGCGCTGCCGCCGCGCGCGATGGAGCCGCCGCCCGCAGCGTCCGTCCCTTCGGCGCCGGCCATGCCCGTCGCGCCGATGGCCAGCGCACCGCATGCGGCTGCGACCGCATCGCACGCGACGATCGACGGCGTCGAGGCCTGGCAGGCGCTGGTCGAGCGTTGCGGCTTCAAGGGCCCGACGCTCGAGCTCGCGCGTCACGCCGGCTTCGTGTCGTGCCGCGACGGCGTGCTCACCCTGGCGGTGGACGAGGTGCTGCGCACGCCGCGCGCGGTGAAGACGCTCACCGACGCGGTGTGCGAGGCGCTGGGCGCACCGCTGCAGATCCGCTTCGAAGCGCCCGACACGGTGCAGGCCGACTCGCTGCACGCGCGCCAGCAGCGCGAGCGCGATGCCCGCCAGGCCGCGGCCGAGCAGGCGTTCCTGTCCGATCCCCACGTGCGCCATCTGATCGAACGGCACGGCGCAACCGTGGTCCCGAATTCCATCCGACCCCTCGACGAGTGACCCCCATGCGCGGCAACATCGCCCAACTCATGCAGCAGGCGCAGCGGATGCAGGAGAACCTGCAGCGCGCGCAGGAAGAACTGGCCAAGATCGAAGTCACCGGCAGCAGCGGCGCCGGCATGGTCAACGTGACCCTCACCGGCCGCATGGAGTGCCGCAAGGTGCGCATCGACCCGAGCGTGCTGGCCGACCCGGAGATGGCCGAGGATCTGATCGCCGCCGCGTTCAACGACGCGGTCAACAAGGTCAACGCCGAATCGCAGGCGAAGATGGCCGCCGCCACCGCCGGGATGCCGATTCCGCCGGGCATGAAGCTGCCGTTCTGAGGGCGGGGGAACCGGGAACAGGGAACAGGGAACAGGGAACAGGGAACAGGGAACAGGGAACAGGGAACAGGGAACGGGAACCGGGAACCGGGAACCGGGAACCGTTATTCGCGCGGGCCAACTTTCCCCGTTCCCCGTTCCCCGTTCCCGCTCCCGGCTCCCCGTTCCCGCTCCCGGCTCCCGGCTCCCGGCTCCCGGCTCCCGGCTCCCGGCTCCCCGTTCCCCGTTCCCCGTTCCCCGTTCCCGCTCCCCGCTCCCCATGAGCTCCCTGCTCGAACAACTGATCGAGGCGTTGCGCGTGCTGCCGGGCGTGGGCGCGAAGTCGGCGCAGCGGATGGCGTACCACCTGCTCGAGCGCGAGCGCGCGGGCGGGCAGCGGTTGGCCGAGGTGCTGGCGGCGGCGATGGAGCGCATCGGCCATTGCGAGCGCTGCCGCGACTTCAGCGAATCCCCGCTGTGCGCCACCTGCGCGAGCCCTTCGCGCGATGCGCACCTGCTGTGCGTGGTGGAGACGCCGGCCGACCGCCTCGCCATCGAGCAGGCCACCGGCTACCGCGGCCTGTACTTCGTGCTGCAGGGGCGGTTGAGCCCGCTCGACGGCATCGGCCCGCGCGAGCTGGGTCTGGACCGGCTGGCCGCGCGCCTGGCCGGGGGCGAGGTGCAGGAACTGATCGTCGCCACCAACCCGACCGTGGAAGGCGAGGCGACCGCGCACTACCTGGCCCAGCTCGCGCGCCAGCACGGCGTGCGTCCCAGTCGTCCGGCGCACGGCGTGCCGCTGGGCGGCGAGCTGGAGTACGTCGACCGCGGCACGCTCTCGCACGCGTTCGGCTCGCGCAGCGAGATGGTCTAGGTGTGAAGCTTCAATAGGTTGTTTCGGCGGAGCGCCAAGCGGGTGATGGGTGGCTGACCGCCGAGTGCGCTGTGTGGGCGGTGACAGTTGTAGTGATGCAGCCAGTCCTGCAGCGCCTCGCGG
>NZ_VOHJ01000039.1 GCF_007923255.1 Vulcaniibacterium thermophilum
ACTCCCGACTCCCGACTCCCGACTCCCGACTCCCGACTCCCGACTCCCGACTCCCGACTCCCGACTCCCGACTCCCGACTCCCGACTCCCGATTCCCGATTCCCGATTCCCGATTCCCGATTCCCGATTCCCGATTCCCGATTCCCGACTCCCGATTCCCGATTCCCGATTCCCGATTCCCGATTCCCCAACCCGGCCCCCCATGCGCGGAACTCTCTACATCGTCGCGGCACCCTCCGGCGCCGGTAAATCCAGCATCGTCAACGCGGTGCTCGCGCGCGATCCGAACATCGCGCTGTCGATCTCGTTCACCTCGCGCGCGCCGCGGCCGGGCGAGCGCCATGCGGAGCACTACCACTTCGTCAGCGAGGACGAGTTCCAGCGCATGATCGACGCCGGCGAGTTCTTCGAGTACGCCCGCGTGCACGGCGATTGGAAAGGCACCGCGCGGCAGTCGGTCGAGCCGCAGCTCGCCAGCGGCCGCGACGTGCTGCTGGAGATCGACTGGCAGGGCGCGCGCCAGGTGCGCGCCAAGGTGCCCGACGCGGTCAGCGTGTTCATCCTGCCGCCCTCGCGGCAGGCGCTGGAGGCGCGCATGCGCAACCGCGGCCAGGACAGCGAGGACGTGATCCAGCGCCGGCTCGCCGCCGCGCGCGAGGAGATGTCGCACTACACCGAGTTCGACTACGTGATCGTCAACGAGCACTTCGAAACGGCGGTGGACGAGATGTGCGCGATCTTCGTCGCCAGCCGCCTGCGCCGCGAGGCGCAGGTCGCGCGCCACGCGCGGCTGATCACCGCTCTGCTGGCCGACGACTGACGCCACCGCGTTCTGCAGGAGCGGCTCCTGCCGCGACCGTGGTCCGCCCGGGCAATCCGGATCGCGGCTAAGGCCGCCCCACGGGGGCGCAAGCCTGCACATCCGCAGCGCTAACGCGCTGATTCTCAAGGCCTCCCGCGGTGCCGGCTTGTCCGCCGCCCCCGCCCCCCGTACACTGCGCGACCCCCAACCATCCGTCAGCCGGCCGCAACGGCCGCCGGGAGAGCCATGGCCCGCATCACCGTAGAAGACTGCCTGGAAGTGGTCGACAACCGCTTCGAACTGGTCATGATGGCCGCCAAGCGCGCCCGTCAGCTCGCCAACGGCGTCGAACCGCGCCTGGACACCGAGGCCCACGACAAGCCGACCGTGCTGGCGCTGCGCGAGATCGCCGCGCGCCGCATCGACGCCACCTACATCGACGAGGTCGAGAAGGCCGAGCGCGAACGCAAGGAGCGCGAGGCGCTGGAATGGGCGGCCGCCGAGGTGGTCGCCGACGACGACCTGTCCAAGGGCGACGACTGAGCCGTACACCGCGTCCCGGATTCGAAGCCCCGCTCCGGCGGGGCTTCGCGTTTCATGGGGCACGCACGCCGCGCGTTCGCCGCGCGCGCGTTCCTGAACGTGCCGAATGCCCGCCAACCGCGGGCCGTCCCCGCATTGCGCGGGTGCGGGCCGGCACGTAGATTCGGACCATGACGCCCGCCCGGCCCGCGCTGGATCACGCCGCCGTCGCCGAACCCCTCGGCGACGTGCCCGATTACGTGCGCCAGTTGCTGAAGGAGGCGTCCTACCTGCCCGACGACCAGCGCATGCGGCTCAGGCGCGCCTGGGAGGTCGGCGCGCAGGCCCATGCCGGCCAGACGCGCAAGTCCGGCGAGCCGTACATCACCCATCCGGTCGCGGTCGCCAAAGTGCTGGCCGAGCAGGGGCTCGATGCCGAGACGCTGATCGCCGCGATCCTGCACGACACGCTGGAGGACACGCCGCTCGGCCGCGAGGCGATCGCGCGCGAGTTCGGCGAGACCGTCGCCGAGCTGGTCGACGGCGTCACCAAACTGGACAAGCTCCACTTCCGCGACCGCCAGGAAGCCGCCGCCGAGAGCTTCCGCAAGATGATGCTGGCGATGTCGCGCGACCTGCGCGTCATCCTGATCAAGCTCGCCGATCGCCTGCACAACATGCGCACGCTCGGCGCGCAGAGCGCCGAGGCGCGCAAGCGGATCGCCCGCGAGACGCTCGAGATCTACGCGCCGATCGCGCAGCGGCTGGGCATGAACCTGTTCAAGGCCGAGCTGCAGGATCTGGGCTTCCGCGCCCTGTATCCGTACCGCCATGCGGTGATCGCCAAGCGCATCCGCACCCAGCCGGTGGTACGCCGGCAGGCGATGGTGCAGATCGAGGCGGCGCTGGCCCAGCGGCTCGCCAAGGAGAAGGTGCAGCACCGCCTGGTCAGCCGGGTCAAGTCGCCCTGGAGCGTGTACTCGAAGATGCGCGCCGAGCAGAAGAGCTTCGGCCAGGTGATGGACGTGTTCGGCTTCCGCATCGTGGTGCGCACCGTGGCCGACTGCTACCACGCGCTCGGCGTCGTGCATGCCACCTACAAGCCGCTCGACGCGCGCTTCCGGGATTTCATCGCCATTCCCAAGGCCAACGGTTACCAGTCGCTGCACACGGTGCTGTTCGGACCGTACGGCTCGCCGGTGGAGGTGCAGATCCGCACCGAGGAGATGGACCTGATCGCCGAGCGCGGCATCGCGGCGCACTGGTCCTACAAGAGCGGAGGCGGCGATGCGCCCACCAGTGCGCAGACGCGCGCGCAGGGCTGGATCGCGGGGCTGATCGAATCGCAGCGCTCGGCCAGCTCCTCGCTGGAGTTCCTCGAGAACGTCAAGGTCGATCTGTTCCCGGACGAGGTCTACCTGTTCACGCCGAAGGGCGACATCCTCGCGCTGCCGCGCAACGCCACCGCGCTCGACTTCGCCTATGCGGTGCACACCGACGTCGGCAACCACGCAGTGGCCGCGCGCGTGGACGGCAAGCTGGCGCCGCTGCGCACCAAGCTGGCGAGCGGCCAGCGGGTGGAGATCATCACCGCCAAGTCGGCGGCGCCTAAGCCGCAGTGGCTCGAGTTCGTGGTGACCGGCAAGGCGCGCACCGCGATCCGTCAGCAACTCAAGCAGATGGAACACGAGGATGCGGTGCAGATCGGGCACCGCATGCTCGATCGCGCGCTGGAGGCGCTCGGCAGTTCGCTCGACCGCGTGCCCGCGCAGCGCGTGGACGCCTTCCTCGGCGAGCACCGTTACCCGAGGCTGGAGGAACTGCTGGCCGACATCGCGCTGGGCAACCGGATGCCGGCGCAGGTCGCGCAGGCGCTGGCGCGCGTGGAGAGCGAAGCCGCGCGCCCGCCCAAGCAGCGGCTCACCGTGTCCGAGGACAAGATCCTGATCACCGGCGCCGAGCGCGGTGTCATCAGCTTCGCCAACTGCTGCATGCCGGTGCCCGGCGACGAGATCATGGGCTACCACACCACCGGCAAGGGCATCGTCGTGCATCGCCTGGATTGCGCCAACGTCGCCGACTACCGCAAGTCGCCCGACCGCTGGGTGGCGATCGGCTGGGACCGCCGCGTCAAGGGCGATTTCGCCGCCGCGCTGCGGATCGAGGTCGACAACCGTCCGGGCGCACTGGCCCAGGTCGCCGCCGCGATCGCCGAGGCCGAGTCGAACATCGACCGCGTCGAATACCTCGAGCGCGACGCCAACGTCGCGGTGCTCAAGTTCTCGATCGAAGTCGGCGATCGCCGCCATCTCGCCGACGTCATTCGCCGCGTGCGCCGGCTCAACGTCGTGCTCGGCATCCAGCGCATTTGAGCGGCTGCAGCCCGATTTCAGGCGAATGCCAGGACAAGCCCTCTCCCGCTTGCGGGGGTGAGTAGGCGCGAAGAGCCTTCGTCGCACATGCGGCGGGACAAGTCCCGCCCTACGCAAGGCCTGATCCGGAGGTCGGGCTGAGCCGAAGGCGAAGCCCGACGTGGGGCCCCGCAACGCGAGCCAGGAAGCGCGCTTTGCAAGCCGCAGGCTCGCGGCGAATTCCGAATCCCTTCCGCGGCCCGGTCCGAGCCTCAGCCTGATGCGCCCCCGCTAGAATCGCCGGCATCCCGCCACGGAGCGAAGCATGACCCGCGACATCATCCAGACCGACCACGCGCCGGCCGCGATCGGCCCCTACTCGCAGGCCGTGCGCGTGGGCGACACCGTGTACCTGTCCGGCCAGATCCCGCTCGATCCGGCCACCGGCCTTCTGATCGAAGGCGACATCGCCGCGCAGGCGCGCCGCGCGTTCGACAACCTGCGCGCGGTGTGCGAGGCCGCCGGCGGCTCGCTCGACCGCATCGTGCGCCTGGGCCTCTATCTCACCAACCTCGATCATTTCGCGGCGGTCAATGCGGTGATGGCCGACTACTTCCGCGCCCCGTATCCGGCGCGCTCCACCGTCCAGGTGTCGGCCCTGCCGCGCAACGCGCAGTTCGAGGTCGACGCGGTGATGGTGCTCGACTGACGATGCCGCGCACGGCCCGGCCCGCGCCGGTGCTGGCCGCGGTCGGCGAGACGCCGCTGACCGCGCTGCCTGGCTGCGGGCCGAAGCTGGCCGAGAAGCTCGCCGCGCGCGGGCTGTACACGCTGCAGGACCTCTGGCTGCTGCTGCCGCGCGGCTACGAGGACCGCACCCGCCTGACGCCGATCCGCGAGGTGCAGCCGGGCCAGCCGGTGCAGGTCGAGGGCCGCGTCGAGGCGGTCGAGCGCGGCTTCCGCTACCGGCCGCTGCTGCGGGTGGCGATCGCCGACGACTCGCGCGCCACGCTGCTGCTGCGCTTCTTCCATTTCCGCGCCGCGCAGGTCGCGCAGTTCCAGGTCGGCCGCCGCGTGCGGTGCTTCGGCACCGCGCGCATGGGCGCGCAGGGGCTGGAGATCGTGCATCCCAGCTACCGTGTGCTCGACGACGAGGCCGACCCCGCGTTGAGCGACCGCCTCGATCCGGTGTATCCGGCGTTCGAGGGCGTCGGCGCGGCGGTGCTGAAGCGGCTGATCGCGCTCGCGCTCGACCGCCTGCCCGCCGACGATTCGCTGGAACTGCTGCCCGAGGCGCTGCGCGCGCCGCTGGCGTTGCCTTCGTTGCGCGAAGCGCTGCTCACCGTGCACCGCCCGGCGCAGGACGACGACGTGCGCGCGCTGCAGGCGGGCACCCATCCGGCGCAGAAGCGGCTGGCGCTGGAGGAGCTGCTGGCGCATCACCTCAGCCTGCGTCGCCAGCGGCTTGCGCAGCAGGCGCACCGCGCGCCCGCATTGCGCGAGGCGGCGCTGGCCACGGCGCTCGAGCGCGCGCTGCCGTTCGCGCTGACGGGCGCACAGCGGCGCGTGTTCGACGAGATCCGCGCCGACCTCGCCCAGCCGCGGCCGATGCTGCGGCTGGTGCAGGGCGATGTCGGCAGCGGCAAGACCGTGGTCGCCGCGCTGGCGGCGATGCTCGCGGTCGCTGCCGGCAAGCAGGCCGCGCTGATGGCGCCCACCGAGCTGCTCGCCGAGCAGCACCTCTACAACCTGCGCGGCTGGCTGGAGCCGCTCGGCGTGCAGGTGGCGTGGCTGGCCGGCAAGGTCACCGGCCGCGCGCGCCGCGAGGCGCTGCAGGCGGTGGCCGAGGGCGCGGCGCAGGTGGTGGTCGGCACCCATGCGCTGATGCAGGAAGGCGTGGTGTTCCGCGACCTCGCGCTCGCCATCGTCGACGAGCAGCACCGCTTCGGCGTGCACCAGCGGCTGGCGCTGCGCGACAAGGGCGCGGCGGGCGATGCCGTGCCGCATCAGTTGGTGATGACCGCGACGCCCATCCCGCGCACGCTGGCGATGGCGGCCTACGCCGACCTCGACGTCTCCGCGATCGACGAACTGCCGCCCGGACGCACCCCGGTGCAGACCGTGGCGCTCAGCGCCGAGCGTCGCCCGGAGCTGATCGAACGCATCCGCAACGCCTGCGCCGAAGGCCGCCAGGCGTATTGGGTGTGCACGCTGATCGACGACTCCGACGAGGTGGTGGCGCAGGCCGCGCAGAGCACGTTCGAGGACCTGTCGCGGCGCCTGCCGGAGCTGCGCATCGGCCTCGTGCACGGGCGCATGAAGGCCGGCGAGAAGCAGGCCGCCATGCGCGCGTTCAAGGACGGCGCGATCGACCTGCTGGTGGCGACCACGGTGATCGAGGTGGGCGTCGACGTGCCCAACGCCTCGCTGATGATCATCGAGAACGCCGAACGTCTCGGCCTCGCCCAGTTGCACCAGTTGCGCGGCCGGGTGGGGCGGGGCAGCGCGGTGTCCACCTGCGTGCTGCTCTACCAGCCGCCGCTGTCGGCGCTGGCGAAGGAACGCCTGGAAACCATGCGCCAGACCCACGACGGCTTCCTGATCGCCGAGAAGGACCTCGCCCTGCGCGGCCCCGGCGAGCTGCTGGGCACGCGCCAGACCGGACTGGCGAACTTCCGCGTCGCCGACCTCGCCCGCGACGCCGCGATGCTGCCGCAGGTGCAGCGCGTCGGCGAGCAACTGCTCGCGCAGGCGCCCGACATCGCCGAACGCATCGTCGCGCGCTGGGTGGGCGGTGCGGTGCGCTACGCCGGGGCGTGAGGGCTTCTTCTTGCCGCGGGTTGGCGCCCACTCCTCCCCCTGCGCGCAGGGGGAGGTTGGGAGGGGGTTGCCGCGGAGCCCGACCACGCCGGCGCCCACTCGACCCCTCCCCAACCCTCCCCTGCCTTCGCAGGGGAGGGGGCAAGCAAACGCTGCTACGGCGCAGCATTGTCGCGCAGCCTGCCGAACGCCCGCACCGCATTCACTCCTCCCCCTGCTTGCAGGGGGAGGCTGGGAGGGGGTTGTCGCGGAACCCGATCACGCTGGCGCCCACTCGACCCCTCCCCAACCCTCCCCTGCCTTCGCAGGGGAGGGGGCAAGCAAACGCTGCTACTGCACAGCATTGCCGGGAGCAGCGTGCCGAACGCCGCGTTGCCTGCCGAACGCCCGCGCCGCTTGGCGCGGGCGGGGCCGCCCACCTCCTCCCCCTGCTTGCAGGGGGTGAGGCAGGCTTGCTTGCGCGGCACCGCCGCGCAGCCTGCCGAACGCCCGCGCCGCTGGCGCGGGCCGGGAGGCTGGGAGGGGGTTGTCGCGGAACCCGATCACGCCGGCTCCCACCTGACCCCTCCCCAACCCTCCCCTGCCTTCGCAGGGGAGGGGGCAAGCAAACGCTGTACTGCACAGCATTGCCGCGTGCAGCGTGCCGAACGCCCGCGCCGCATCACACCTCCCCCTGCGTGCAGGGGGAGGCTGGGAGGGGGTTGTCGCGGGCCCCGATCACGCCGGCTCCCACCTGACCCCTCCCCAACCCTCCCCTGCCTTCGCAGGGGAGGGGGCCCTCGCGACGATGCCGCGTACATTCGAGCCAAACCGTGGCTGACAACCCGCCACCCACCCGCATAATGCCGCGATGACCGACGACCGCATTCCGCTGCTGATCGACACCGACCCCGGCGTGGACGACGCGCTGGCCCTGCTGATGGCGTTCGACGATCCGCGCCATCGCGTGGTCGGCCTCACCATCGCCGCCGGCAACGTCGGCCTCGACCACACCGTGCGCAACGCGCTCAAGCTGTGCGAGGTGTGCGGCGTCGACGCACCGGTGTTCGCCGGCTGCGACGCGCCGCTGCTGCATCCGGCGCGCGATGCCGCCTACGTGCACGGGCGCGACGGCTTCGGCGACTGCGGCTATGTCGCGCCATCGCGCGCAGCCGAAGCCGAACACGCCGCGCTGGCGATCCTGCGTCTGTCCCACGAACACGCCGGGCGCCTGCTGCTGGTCGCGCTCGGCCCGCTCACCAATCTCGCGCTCGCGCTCAAGCTCGATCCGACCCTGCCCGAGCGCGTTGCGCGGCTGGTGGTGATGGGCGGCGCGGTCACCGCGCACGGCAACATCACCCCGGCGGCGGAGTTCAACGTCGCCTTCGATCCGGAAGCCGCGCACCTGGTGTTCCAGGCGTTTCCGCGTTTCGAACTGGTCGACTGGGAAGCGGTGCTGGCGCACGGCTTTCCGCATGTCGAGTTCGAACGCTGGCTCACCGTCGATTCGCCGCGCGCAAGCTTCTACGACGCGATTTCGCGCCAGACCCGCGCCTGGGCGATCGACCGCCGCGGCGACCGCTGGCATTCGGCCGACGCGCTGGCGATGGCGCACGCGCTGGAGCCGGAGGGCGCGCTGGAGTTGGCGGAGCGCCCGCTCGCGGTCGAGCTGGCCGGCGTCCACACCCGCGGAGCGACGATCGTCGACTGGCGGCGCGAGGGCGGCGGCCGCGACAACGCCCGCATCCTGATGCGCTACGACCAGGCCCGCTTCGAGCGCCGGGTTCAGGCCGCGCTGGCCGCCCGCTGAGCCTGGACTTGCGGCCACCCCGCGTCGGCGGCTAGACTACCGCGCTTCCTCTGCAGCATCTGGCGCCACCATGAAAGCCGGCATCCATCCCGATTACCGCGAGGTCGTGTTCCAGGACGTGACCACCGATTTCGCGTTCCTGACCCGCTCCACGCTCAACAGCAAGGAGTCGATCAAGTGGACGGACGGCAAGGAGTATCCGCTGATCAAGGTGGAAATCTCCTCGGCCTCGCATCCGTTCTATACCGGTCAGCACAAGATCGTCGACACCACCGGTCGCGTCGACAAGTTCCGCAAGCGCTACGCGAAGTGACGCCGCGCGGGCGGTCGCGCCCGCGCCGGAACGCCGGCCCCGCGATGCGGGGCACCGCCCGCCCGAGCCCGCCCTGCGGGCTCGTCGCGTTTCTGCGCCGCCGTCCCCGACTCCTGCAGGAGCGACTTCAGCCGCGACCCACCGGGCGCCACGCCCGTTCGCTGCCGCCCACGAGCCCGCCCGCGCGCTCGCCATGTGCGCCTTGCTGTTCCACATCCCTGCAGGAGCGCTTCGGCCGCGACCGCCCGATGCGACTCCGGTTCGCGACCGAAGCCGTTTCCACGCCCGAAGACGACGCGTCCGCGCGCGCCCTCGCACCAAAGGCCTAGAGCCTCCGTCCGCCGGGGTATGTGATAATTGCGGGCTCGCGGTTCGATCGCGACCCCATCCCCACGCGCCTGCGGTAGCCGCGCGCGCAGATCCGAGGAGTGCTCCGTGTCTTCCGACAACGCCCAGTCCCGCCTCGAACAGGCCGTCCTCACCGCCGGCGACAGGAACATCGCGCTGCCGGTCCGCCATCCGACGCTCGGCGCGCCGTGCATCGACATCGGCAAGCTGCCGGCGGCCACCGGCTGCTTCACCTACGACCCGGGCTTCACCGCGACCGCGAGCTGCAAGTCGGCGATCACCTACATCGACGGCGATGCCGGCGTGCTGCTGTACCGCGGCTACCCGATCGAGCAACTGGCCGAGCAGTCGAGCTTCCTCGAAGTCGCCTACCTGCTGATGCACGGCGAGCTGCCGAACCGCGACCAGTTCGCGAAGTTCGAGCACGAGGTGACGCATCACACGATGATGCACGAGGCGTTCCGCACGTTCCTGTACGGCTTCCGTCACGACGCGCATCCGATGGCGATGCTGGTGGGCATGCTCGGCTCGATGGCGAGCTTCTATCACAACGAGCTCGATCTCGACGATCCGGAGCAGCGCCGCCTGGCCGCGATCCGCCTGATCGCCAAGGTGCCGACCATCGCCGCCGCGTGCTACCGCTACTCGATCGGCTGGCCGATCCGCTATCCGAAGAATTCGCTCGAATACACCACGCGCTTCCTGCACATGATGAAGGAAGTGCCGGCCGAGCCGCTGGAGCTCAATCCGGTGGCGGCCAAGGCGCTCGATCTGCTGTTCATCCTGCACGCCGACCACGAGCAGAACGCCTCGACCTCGACCGTGCGTCTGGTCGGTTCCACCGGCGCCAACCCGTACGCGTGCGTCGCCGCCGGCGTGGCCGCGCTGTGGGGCCCGGCGCACGGCGGCGCCAACGAGGCGGTGCTGAAGATGCTGGCCGAGATCGGCCGTCCGGAGAACGTGCAGAAGGCGGTCGACAAGGCCAAGGACAAGGAGTCCGGCTTCCGCCTGATGGGTTTCGGCCACCGCGTCTACAAGAACTTCGATCCGCGCGCGAAGATCATCCGCGCGATGTGCCACAAGGTGCTCGAAGAGCTCGGCATCAACGATCCGCTGCTGGAAGTGGCGATGCGACTCGAAGAGGCGGCGCTGAAGGACGAGTACTTCGTGCAGCGCAAGCTGTATCCGAACGTCGATTTCTACAGCGGCATCATCTACAAGGCGCTCGGCATCCCGGTGGAGATGTTCACGGTGATGTTCGCGATCGCGCGCACCGCCGGCTGGGTCAGCCACTGGCTGGAGCAGCAGGAGGATCCGGAGAACAAGATCGGCCGTCCGCGCCAGATCTACACCGGCTCGCCGCAGCGCGACTACGTGGCGCCCGATCGCCGCTGAGCGATGGCGCGCTCGCTCGAAGCCGTCGCCACGAAGCCGCGGGTCCACCGCGGCTTCGTCGTATTCAAGTGGCTGGTGTACGCGATCCTCGCGGTCGACGTCGTGCTGTACGCGCGCTTCGGACGTGCGACGGAGCTGCTGGACACCGCCGCGTGGTTCGTGCTGCTGCTGCTGTTCGAGTGGGAGACCGGCGGCTGGCGGCTGGAGTCGCGCTGGCGTGCGCTGCTGCACGGCGCGCGCGGCCTGGCGTGCGTGGCGATCGCCGCCGCGGTCGCCGGCTACGCGTTCGAAGGCGAGTGGCTCGATTTCGCCAACGAGTCGGTGTGGCTCGGCGTGATCGCGCTGCTCGAACTGGAAGTGCGGCTGCCGCCGTCCGCCGTGCGCCTGCATCGCCTGCGGCGCGGGCTCGCCGGTGTGCTGTACCTGGCGCTGGTCGGCTTCCTGCTGACGTGGAGCGCGATGGCGCTGCACGAGGCTGACGCGTCCGCCGCGCTGCTGGATGCGTGGGACGCGCTGTGGTGGCTGGTCGCGTTCCTGGTGATCGAACTCAACGTGTTCGGCTTCGCCGCGCAACCGCGCAAGCGGCTGGCGTGAGACGCCGATGGCGCCCACCGGGTGGGCAAAGCAAGAACCTGCATCGCCAAGCCGTTGGCTTCGCCGCGAACCGAGCAGAACCGATCTTCGGATCCGCGTTCATCCGCGCGGATCCGCTGACAGGCGGGCGCCGCAGAGGTCGCGCACGCCGGTTCCGGGCGAGCGCGATCAGCCGCCCGACGCCTCGAAATCGGCGATTTCCTGATCGGCCAGCAACTGGCGGAGCTGCGCCGCGCTCGCGCGCCGCATCGGCCGGTCGTCGATCGGCGACAGCGGCGCCTGCCGCAGCACGTCGCGCGGCAGTACGGTGAGGTCGAAACTCAGGTCCTCGGCGCTGAACAGCCAGACCGGCGCATCGTGGCTGCGTTCCCGATCGAGCCGCACGCGGCGGCTGCGCGGCTGCGCGGGAATGCGATGTTCCTCGAGGAAGCGCGGGACCGCTTCCGGATCGTCGCTGTAGAGATGCAGCAGCACCGCGCTGTGCGCATCGGCGGTGCCTTCGAGCACCGGCCCGACCAGGCGCGGATCGAAGCGCGCGAAGAAGTCGAGCGCGCGCAGCGCCGCCTCGCGCCGCAGACGCAGCGACTCGGCGTTGCCGCGCTGGAACAGGCGCTGGTACTCGCGCAGGGCATCCTCGATCTCGCGGTTGCGCGGAAGCGAGGCGTCGTCATGGATGCCGAGCCGCTCGGCGGCCTTGAGCTTGGCCTGGTGGTAGTCGCGGATGCCGCCTTCGGCCATCAGGCGCGCCGCCTCGTGGGCCAGTCGCTGGCGGCGCTCGCGGGTGCGCGTCTGCGCGTGCTGCTGGGCGTGCTGTCGGGCCTGTCGGTGCATGGCGACCTCCGCGGCGGGCACGACGCGGCGGCGTCCGCCGCGGCCGGCGGGAACCGGCAACGGGGACGCTAGCACGTTTGCGGTGACCGGCGCGCCTGCCGCGGGTGGCGCGTTCAGAAGATGTCGAACGATTCCTCGGACGGCATGTTCTCGACGTCGCCGTAATCGAAGTAGCTCTGGCTGCGCTCCAGGTCCTCGACCTTGACCCATTCGACGACGCCGCCGGCATCGCCGGGAATCAGCGCGCCGCCCGCACCGACGGTGACCTGCACCATGCCCGCCGGCGGTTCGTTCTGCGCGATCGGCCGATCCTTCAACGCCACGCGCATGAAGTCGATCCAGATCGGCAGCGCGGCCTTGCCGCCGTACTCGCGGTAGCCGAGCGACTTGTGGTCGTCGCGGCCGACCCACACGGTGGTGACGAACGGGCCGCCGAAGCCGGAGAACCAGGCATCGCGGTGGTCGTTGGTCGAACCGGTCTTGCCGCCGACGTCCTCGCGGCCGAGCGCCTTCGCCGGCGTGCCGGTGCCGCGCTTCACCACGTCGCGCAGCATCGACACCATCTGGTAGGCGATGCGCTCGTCGATCGCGCGCGGCGCGAGCTCGAGGCCCTCCGGCGGTTTGGCGGGCGCGGCCGGCTCGGATGCGGGCGTCGGCGGCGGGGGAGCGGCGGTCGACGGCGCCGGGCCCAGATCGAAACCGTCCACCACCGTGGTGGCCGCGGTCTGCCCGGACTGCACCACGCAGGCGCGGCACGCCACCCGCGGCTTCTCCTTGTAGATCACCGCGCCCTTGCGGTCCTTGACGGTGTCGATCACCCACGGCTCGACGCGGAAGCCGCCGTTGGCGAACACCGCATAGCCGCGCGCGATCGACAGCGGCGTGAGCGACGGCGTGCCGAGCGAGATCGACAGGTTCGGCGGCAGTTCGGCCTCCTCGAAGCCGAACTGGCTGATGTACTTGCGGGCGAAATCGACGCCGATGGCGTCGAGCAGCCGCACCGACACCAGGTTGCGCGACTGCACCATCGCCTCGCGCAGCCGCATCGGCCCGGCGAAGTTGCCGGTGTCGTTCTGCGGGCGCCAGGTGCGGCCGCGGCGGTCGCGGAACACCACCGGCGCATCCAGCACGATCGAGGCCGGGTTGTAGCCGCGTTCGAACGCCGCCGCGTACACGAACGGCTTGAAGCTGGAACCCGGCTGCAGGCGCGCCTGGGTGACGCGATTGAACTTGTTGGCGGCGAAGCTGTAGCCGCCGGTCAGCGCCACGATCGCGCCGGTGTTGGCATCCAGCGAGACCAGCGCCGCCTGCGCCCGCGGCACCTGGTCGAGCGCATAGCGCGCTTCGCCCGTCGCTTTGCCGTCGCTCGCCTGCCGGCGCACGCGCACCAGATCGCCGCGCTTGACCAGGCTGCCCGGACTGCGCCCGTTCCAGCCCTGGCCCGCGCCGAGCGCGATCACCTGCGCGTCGGCGAGCACCACCCGCACGCCGTCGCCGGACTTGTCGATGACGATCGCCGGCAGCAGCTCGCCTTGCGCCGGAATGCCGCGCAGACGCCGCGCGATCGCATCGGGCGTCTCGTCGGCGGCCAGCTCGAAGGTGCGTTCCACGCCGTGCCAGCCGTGACGGCGGTCGTACGCGGTCAGTCCATCGCGCACCGCCTTGTCGGCGGCCGCCTGCATGGCCGGGTCGATCGTGGTCACCACGTGATAGCCCTTGGTCAGGGCCTCGGCGCCGAACCGCGCGATCATCTCCTGCCGCACCATCTCCGCCACGTACGGTGCGTAGACCTGCACCGGCCGCTCGTGCGGCGCGGCGTGCATCGGCGCGCGCTGCGCCGCCGCGGCCTCGGCCGGCGTGATGAAGCGCAGCTCCGCCATGCGCTGCAGGATGTAGTCGCGGCGGATCTTGGCGCGCACGGGATTGCTGATCGGATTGCCGCTGGAGGGGAACTTCGGAATGCCGGCGAGCGATGCCATCTCGTCCAGCGTGAGCTGGTCGAGCGTCTTGCCGTAGTAGAACTCCGCCGCCGCCGCCACGCCGTAGGCGCGGTTGCCGAAGAACGACTTGTTGAGATACAGCTCGAAGATCTCGTCCTTGCTCAGCTCCTTCTCCATCCGCATCGCCAGCAGCATCTCCGCCAGCTTGCGCTTGATGCTGTACTCGGAACTGAGGAAGAACTGCCGCGCGACCTGCTGGGTGATGGTCGATCCGCCCGGGACGCGGCGGTCGTCGGTGGTCAGCAGCAGCCACACCGCGCGCGCCACGCCCTTGTAGTCCACGCCGCCGTGCTCGTAGAAGCGGGCGTCCTCGATCGCGATGAAGGCCTGCTTGAGGCGCTTCGGCACCTGTTCGATCTTGACCGGATAACGCCGCGTTTCGCCGAACAGCGCCATCAGCTTGCCGTCGCGCGAGTAGACGTACATCGGCTCCTGCATCTCGACATGGCGCAGCGCTTCCACGTCGGCGGGCAGGTCGGACGCCACCATCACGTAGAGCACACCCACGGCGATGGCGCCGAGCACCACCAGGCCCGCCGTGGCCAGCAGGGCCCAGCGCAGCAGACGACGAAGACGGGACATTCGCGAAGAAATCCGATTGCGGGGGTCGCAGGCACAGAGTATAGAGGAGCCTGGGGATGCGGCCCGGACGGCACCAGGTGCCGAAGCCGGTCAAAAAGTGGCGCAGTTGGACGAACCTTCAACAAACAGTTGCCAGCACGCCGAAACTCCGATATTTAGAAGGTGGGGCCGCAAGAAGCACGCGTAAGTGCTTGTGGCAAGGGGAGAATACCGTGGGGCTCATCACAAAAAGCCAGCCGCCGCTGGTCGGGGTGGATATCAGCTCGACCGCGGTCAAGCTCCTGCAGCTTTCGAGAGCCGGGAACCGTTACCGGGTCGAACACTACGCCGTCGAACCGTTGCCGCCGAACGCGGTGGTCGAGAAGAACATCGTCGAGGTCGACGCCGTCGGTGAGGCCATCAAGCGCGCCGTCGCCCGCTCCGGCCTGCGCACCAAGTACGCTGCGGCGGCGGTCGCCGGATCGTCGGTCATCACCAAGGTGATTCCGATGAACGCCGATCTCGACGAGGAAGACCTCGAGACCGAGATCCAGCTCGAAGCCGCCAACTACGTGCCGTACCCGATCGAGGAAGTCAGCCTCGACTTCGAGGTGCTCGGGCCGATGCCGGGCAACCCGGAGATGGTGCAGGTGCTGCTCGCCGCCTCGCGCTCGGAGAACGTCGAGGTCCGCGCTTCCGCACTGGAGCTCGGCGGACTGACGCCCAAGGTGATGGACGTGGAGGGCTTCGCGATCGAGAACGCGTTCGCGCTGGTCGCCGAAACGCTCAACGTGCCGCGCGACAGCAACGTCGCCCTGGTCGACTCGGGCGCGACCATGACCACGCTCAATGTGATCCGCAACGGGCGCACCATCTACAGCCGCGAGCAGGTGTTCGGCGGCAAGCAGCTCACCGACGAGGTGATGCGCCGCTACGGCCTGAGCTACGAGCAGGCGGGCCTGGCCAAGCGCCAGGGCGGCCTGCCGGAGAATTATCAGAGCGAGGTGCTCGAGCCGTTCAAGGAAGCGATGGTGCAGCAGATCAGCCGCCTGCTGCAGTTCTTCTACGCCGGAACCGAGTACAACCGGGTCGACCAGATCGTGCTGGCCGGCGGCGGTGCCGCCATCCAGGGCATTGCGCCGATGATCGAGGAACAGCTCGGCGTGCCGACCACGATCGCCAATCCGCTGGCGCAGATGACGCTCAGCGACCGTGTCCGCAGCCAGGCGCACGCGCTGGCGCAGGACGCGCCGGCCCTGATGATCGCCTGCGGTCTGGCGTTGAGGAGCTTCGACTGATGGCACGCATCAACCTCCTGCCGTGGCGCGAGGAGCGCCGCAAACAGCGCCAGAAGGAATTCGCGTTCATGCTCGGCGCCTCCGCCGTGGGCGCCGTGCTGCTGACGCTGCTGATCTGGAACTTCTACGGTCGCCAGATCGACGGCCAGAACGAGCGCAACCAGTTCCTCGAGGCCGAGATCGCCAAGGTCGAGAAGCAGATCGCCGAGATCAAGGAACTCGACGAGAAGAAGTCGAAGCTGCTCGCGCGCAAGGAGATCATCGAGAAGCTGCAGGCGAACCGCTCGCAGATGGTGCACCTGTTCGACTCGCTGGTGCGCACGATTCCGGACGGCGTGGTGCTGACCTCGATCAAGCAGGACGAGGACACGCTGACGCTCGAAGGGCGCTCGCAGTCGAACGCGCGCGTGTCGACCTACCTGCGCAACCTCGAAAGCTCCGGCTGGATGACCAAGCCCGACCTGCAGATCATCGAGGCGACGGTGGCCGGCAAGGACGAGCCCAAGGGCATCGAGAAGGGCCTGCCGTACGTGTTCCGGCTGCAGGTCAAACTGGCCAATCCGAACAACCCGGACCAGGACGGCGACGGCGAGCCCGATGCGCCGGCGGCGCAGTCGACGGCCGAAGGCGGCGCGCCCGCCGACGCTCCGGCGGCCGCGAACGCGCCGGCCGCCGCGCCCGCCAGCGGCGCCCAGCCCGCCCCGGCGAATCCGCCGGCCGCGCCGGCCACCTCGGGGAGCGGCTCATGAGCAAGAAGACCTCCTACAAGAACCTCGACTTCAACAACATCGGCGCGTGGCCGCAGAACGCGAAGATCGTGTTCTGCCTGGTGGTCGCGCTGGTGATCCTGTTCCTCGGCTGGTGGCTGCTGATCCGCGACCGCCAGGACCAGTTGGCCTCGCTCGAAAGCAAGGAAGCCGACCTGCGCACCACGTTCGAGCAGAAGCAGGGCCAGGCCGCCAACCTCGAGCCGCTCAAGCAGCAGCTCGCGCAGATGGAACAGCAGTTGCAGCAGATGCTGCGCCAGTTGCCGAGCAAGACCGAGATGCCCGACCTGATCGTCGACATCTCGCAGACCGCGCTCGCCACCGGCATCACCAGCGAGCTGTTCCAGCCGCTGCCTGAAGTGCCGAAGGAGTTCTACGCCGAGAAGCCGATCGCGCTGCGCATGGTGGGCACGTACCACCAGTTCGGGGCGTTCGTGAGCGGCGTGGCTTCGCTGCCGCGCGTGGTGATCATGACCATGCACGACATCCAGTTGAAGCCGCGCACCAACGCCAACGGCAGCATCATCGCCAACGCGCCGCTCGAGCTCGCCGGCACGGTGAAGACGTACCGCTACCTCGACGAGGAAGAGATCGAGAAGATCGAGGAAGCGAAGGCTGGGGAGGAGAAGAAGAAATGACCTCGCGCGACGTCTTCCTCCGTACCGCGGCGCTCGCCGCCTGCGCCGTGGCGCTCACGGGTTGCGCGCGCGGCGTGACCAGCACGCCGGGCGATGCGCCCAACCTCGAGAAGTGGGTGGCCGAGGTCAAGGCCAAGCCGCCGCCGCCGCTGGATCCGCTGCCGGTGATGCAGCAGTTCGAGACGTTCGAATACAACGCGCAGCACCTGCGCGACCCGTTCAGCACGGCGTTCGCCGACGACGGCGGCAGCGGCCCGCGGCCGGATTCCAACCGGCGCAAGCAGCCGCTGGAGGCGTACCCGCTCGATACGCTGGACATGGTCGGCACGCTCGGACGCGGCAAGGCGCTGGTGGCGCTGGTGATGGCGCCGGACAAGGTCACGTACCGCGTGCGGCCGGGTGACTACATGGGCCAGTCCGACGGGCGCGTGACCGCGGTGTACGAGGACCGCATCGAGCTCGTGGAACTGGTGCCGGATGGCGCGGGAGGTTGGCTGGAGCGTCCGGCCACCGTGGCGCTGGATGATCAATGACTGGGGGAGCAGCAATGACCGTTTTCTACGCCAAACAGCCGCAACCGCCGCGTCGCAAGGCCGCGGTGCAGGCGATCGGCCTGGCCGTCGGACTGCTCGCCGGTCTGGGTGCGGTGAACGCCGCCGCGCCGTCGGTGGCCCCGGCCGCGCTGGCCGGCCCGGCCGCCGATCCCGCAAGGCAGGTGGCGGGCGCGCTCGCGGTGGACACCATCGACTTCAAGCGCGGCGAGTCCGGCGCCGGACGCCTGATCCTGCGCTTCTCCGGTGACGGCGCGATGCCCGATCTGAAGACGCAGGGCGCGCAGGTGCTGATCAACGTCGCCAACGCGCAACTGCCGGCGAACCTGCAGCGGCCGATCAACGTCGCCGACTTCGCCACGCCGGTCGAGCGCATCGAGGCGCGGCCGGCGGGGCAGGGGACGCAGCTCGTGCTCGCCACGCGCGGCGGCTACCAGTCGATGGCGTATCAGACCGGCCGGGAGTACGTGGTCGAGATCGCGCCGCGCGCGGCCGCCGCCGCGGCGACCGCGGTCGCCGGTGCCGCCGCCGCGGCCAACGCGCCGGCGGCCGGGTCGGCGCCGCGCTACACCGGACGGCCGGTGACGTTCAACTTCCAGGACGTGCCAGTGCGCACCGTCCTGCAACTGATCGCCGAGGAGTCCAACCTCAACATCGTGGCCTCCGACACGGTGCAGGGCAACGTCACCCTGCGCCTGATCAACGTGCCGTGGGACCAGGCGCTGGACATCGTGCTGCAGGCCAAGGGGCTGGACAAGCGCCGCAGCGGCAGCGTGGTGTGGGTGGCGCCGCAGTCGGAGATCGCGAAGTTCGAGCAGGACAAGGAAGACGCGCGCATCGCGCTGGACAACCGCGTCGACCTGGTCACCGAGTACATCCAGATCAACTACCACAACGCCGCGCAGATCTATAAGGCGCTGACCGAGGCCAAGGGCATCGGCGGCTCGGGCGGCTCCGGTGGCGGCAACAGCCAGAACGAAAGCGGCTTCCTGTCGGGACGCGGGCGCCTGGTCGCGGACGAGCGCACCAACACGCTGATGATCAGCGACATCCCGAAGAAGGTCGAGGCGATGAAGGAGCTGATCCGCGTCATCGACCGGCCGGTGGATCAGGTGCTGATCGAGGCGCGGGTGGTGATCGCGTCCGAGACCTTCGCCCGCGAGATCGGCGCCAAGTTCGGCATCAACGGCGCGACCGGCAAGCCGGGCGACCGCAGCTCGCTGGGCTTCGGTTCCACCACCGACATCTCCGGCGCCAACGCCAGCGCGCGCGCCGCCGCCGTGCAGGCCGGACGCAGCACGTACACCGCGACCCGCGGCCTCAACGTCGATCTGCCCGCCGGCCTGAACGACGCCGCCGGTTCGCTGGCGCTGTCGATCCTCAACGCCGGCTACATGCTCGATCTGGAGCTGTCGGCGTTGCAGGAGGAAGGCCGCGGCGAGGTGATCTCCAACCCGCGCATCGTCACCAGCAACCAGCGCGAGGCGGTGATCCGGCAGGGCCAGGAGGTCGGCTACGTCACGATCACCCCGTCGCAGGGCGGCGGCTCGATTCCGATCCCGAACGTGCAGTTCAAGGACGTGCTGCTCGAGCTGAAGGTCACCCCGACCATCACCAGCGACGGCCGCGTGTTCCTCAACATGGCGGTGAAGAAGGACGAGGTGATCGACTTCGTGGACACCTCGATCGGCGACGTGCCGTTGATCAACAAGCGCGAGGTCAACACGGCGGTGCTGGTCGAGGACGGGCAGACCGTGGTCGTCGGCGGCGTGTACGAGTTCCGCGACCGCAGCGACCTGAGCAAGGTGCCGTTCCTGGGCGACATCCCCTTCCTCGGCAACTTCTTCAAGAAGCGCGGCCGCAGCAAGGAGAAGGCGGAGCTGCTGATCTTCGTGACGCCGAAGGTGATGCGCGTGGCGCAGCGGTAAGCTGTCGGCGGATCGCGCGAACGGGGGCCTGCGGGCCCCCGTTCGCGTTTCCGCCCCCAGGATGAACGGCACGTGCGCGATGGCCCCGTCCCCACGCAGGCTTGGCCACAATGCGGGCGGTTCCCGCACCAAGGCCGCGAATGGACACTCCCGACAACGAGCCCCGGCGGCTGCACGAGGCGTTCGGCGCGCTGCGCGAGGCGCTTTCGGCCGAGATCGTCGGCCAGGCGGCGCTGATCGACCGCCTGCTGATCGCGCTGCTGGCCGATGGCCATCTGCTGGTGGAAGGCGCGCCCGGACTGGCGAAGACCAGCGCGATCCGCGCGCTCGCGGCGCGGCTGGAAGCCGACTTCGCCCGCGTGCAGTTCACCCCCGACCTGCTGCCGGCCGACCTCACCGGTACCGAGGTGTGGCGGCCCAACGAAGGCCGCTTCGAGTTCCAGCCGGGGCCGATCTTCCATCCGATCCTGCTCGCCGACGAGATCAACCGCGCCCCGGCCAAGGTGCAGTCGGCGCTGCTGGAGGCGATGGGCGAGCGCCAGGTGACGGTGGGACGCGCGACCTACCCGCTGCCGCCGCTGTTCCTGGTGATGGCGACCCAGAATCCGATCGAGCAGGAGGGCACGTTTCCGCTGCCCGAGGCGCAACTGGACCGCTTCCTGATGCATGTGCGGATCGGTTATCCGGGCGCGGACACCGAGCGCGAGATCCTGCGGCTGGCGCGCGAGCGCGCGCGCAGCGTGCTGCGCCACGAGGCGGAGACGCCCGCCCGGCTGCCGCTGCGGGACGTGTTCGCCGCGCGCGAGGCGGTGCTGGGAATGCATCTGGCGCCGGCGGTCGAACGCTATCTGGTCGAGCTGGTGCTGGCCTCGCGCGAGCCGGCGCGCTACGACGCCGCGCTGGCGCGTCGCATCGCCTGGGGCGCCAGCCCGCGCGGCACGATCGCGCTGGAGCGCTGCGCGCGGGCGCATGCCTGGCTGCGCGGACGCGACTACGTCACGCCGGACGACGTGCGCGCGGTCGCGCCCGACGTGCTGCGCCATCGCATCCTGCCGAGCTTCGAGGCGACCGCCGAAGGCTGGGATGGCGACCGGCTGGTCCAGGACGTTCTCGCGCTGGTGCCGCTGCCATGAGCACCGCGCGCCGCCGCGCCGTCGCGCGCATCGCACCGGCACTGCGCGGGTGGGCGCGCCGCGGGGCGGCGTGTCGCTGTGTGATCCCGTCCCTCGTGTGGATTCGCGTCGATCCGTGACGTCGCCGCTGCGCCCGTCGCATGCCGAGCCGCGCGCCGAAGGCGTGCTGCCGACGCTCGCCGAGCTGATCGCGCTGCGTGCGGCGGTGGGGCCGCGCCAGGCGGCGCCGCGCGGACGGCACGGGCCGGCGGGGCCGTCGCTGTCGCCGCTGCGCGGGCGCGGGATGGAATACGCCGAGTCGCGCGAGTACGTCCCCGGCGACGACGCGCGCCATGTCGACTGGCGCGTCACCGCGCGCAGCGGACGCCTGCACACCAAGCTGTTCCAGGCCGAGCGCGAACGCCTGACGCTGCTGGTGGCCGACACTTCGCCCGCGCTGTATTTCGGTACGCGGGTGCGGTTCAAGTCGGTGCAGGCGGCGCGCGCGGGCGCGGTGGCGGCCTGGCGGGCCGTGCGCGACGGCGACCGCATCGGCGCGCTGCGTGCCAGCCGGCGCGAACCGCCGGTGCCGCCGGCGTCGGGCGGCCGTGGCGCGCTGCGCGTGCTGGACGCGCTGGTCAGGTGGTACCGCGCTCCGCAGGACGACGACGCCGGGCTCGACGTCGCGCTCGAACACGCGGTGCGCCTGATCCGCCCCGGCGCGCGCGTGGTGGTGCTGGCCGATCCGCACGCGGCCGCGGCGGTCGGCGACGCGCGCTGGACCGCGCTGGCGCAGCACCACGAAGCGATCGCGCTGCTGCTGGCCGACCCGCTGGAGGCCGCGCCGCCGAAGGCGGTGCTCTCGTTCGCGGATGGGGAGGGGCATCGCCTGGCGCTGGATCTCGCCGGCGCGGCCATGCGGCAGCGCTGGCAGGCGGCGTTCGCGACGCCCGCGAACGAGTGCCTGCAGCGGCTGCCGCGGCTGGGCGTGCGCGCGCGGCTGCTGTCGACCGATGCGCCGAGCGAATCCTGGCTCGGCATGCTGGGCACGGGGGTGCGGCGGTGATCGCCCTGGTGCTGCGCGACATCCATCAGCCGCCCGCACCGCCGTGGTGGCCGCCGGCGCCGGGGTGGTGGGTCGTGGCCGCGCTGCTGCTCGCGGTCGCGCTCGCCGCGTTCCTCTGGCGTCGCCGCCGGCTGCGCCGGCGCGCGCGGTGGCTGCGCCTGGTCGACGATTCGCTCGCGAGCGCCGCGACGCCCGCCGAGCGCATCGCGCGCCTGTCCGAACTGCTGCGCCGCGCGGCGCGACGGCGCGATCCGCGCGCCGACCGCCTGGTCGGCGAGGCGTGGCTGAGGTTCCTCGACCAAGGCGCCCGCACGCCGCTGTTCGCAGGCGAGCTGGGCGAGCTGCTGCGCGAGGGCGCGTTCCGGCCCGAAGCCGATGCCGCCCAGGTGGCGCGGCTGGAAGCGGCCGTGCGGACGCGTTTGCTCGACTGGATGGAGCGGCGGCGATGATCGACGCGCTCGCGCGGCTGCCCGCCATCGACGGCTTCGCTTGGCCCTGGCTGCTGCTGGCCTGGCCGCTGCCCTGGCTGGTGCGCGCGATCCTGCGCCCCGTCGCGCCGGGCGGAAGCGCGCTGCGCGTGCCGTTCTACGCCCGCCTGCAGGGCCTCGCGCAGGGGCGCGCGTTCGCGCGCGCCGGCGGCGGCGCGGGCGTGCTGGCGTGGATCGCGTGGACGCTGCTGTGCATCGCCGCGGCGCGACCGCAGGCGCTGGGCGAGCCGCTGCAACCGCCGCAGCGCGGTCGCGACCTGATGCTCGCGCTCGATCTGTCCGGCAGCATGAGCGAGCAGGACATGACGCTGGGCGGACGCATCGTCGATCGCCTCACCGCCGCCAAGGCCGTGCTCGCCGACTTCCTCGACCGTCGCGCGGGCGATCGCGTCGGACTGATCGTGTTCGGCCGCCGCGCCTACGTGATGGCGCCGCTGACGCTCGACCGCGCCAGCGTGCGCGAGCAACTGATGGACGCCGCCGCGGGTCTGGCCGGCCAGGAAACCGCGATCGGCGATGCGATCGCGCTGGCGGTGAAGCGTCTGCGCGACCAGCCGCCGGGGCAGCGCGTGGTGATCCTGCTCACCGACGGCGTCAACACCGCCGGCCAGCTCGCGCCCGAGAAGGCGGCGCAGCTCGCGCGCGACGAAGGCGTGCGCGTGCACACGGTCGCCTTCGGCGGTGCCGGCACGCTGACGGTGTTCGGCATCCCGCTGCCGAATCCGGGCGGCGCCGACATCGACGAGAGCACGTTGCGCGCGGTCGCCCTCGGCACCGGCGGCCAGTTCTTCCGCGCGCGCGATGCCGAGGAACTCGCGCGCATCTACGTCACGCTCGACCGCATCGAGCCGGTCGCCCGGCCGGGCGAGGCGGTGCGGCCGCGCATCGAACGCTATCCCTGGCCGCTGGCGGCGTCGATGCTGCTGGCGTTGCTGGCGCTGGCGAACGGAGGCCGCCGATGGACGCGCTGAGCGGGCTGCATTTCCTCCGTCCGCAATGGCTGTGGGCGCTGCTGGCGCTGCCGCTGCTGTGGGCGCTGTGGCGGCGCGGACAGGCGCGCGAGGACGTCTGGCGGGCCACGGTGGACGCGCACCTGCTGCCGCATCTGCTGGAGGCGCGCGCGCGCCGCCGCGCCGCGGTCGGGTTCGTGCCGCTGGCGCTGGCGGCGGTGCTGGCGGTGCTCGCGCTCGCAGGTCCGAGCTGGCGCACGGTGGAACAGCCGGTGTGGCAGCACCGCGCGCCGCTGGTGGTGGCGCTCGACCTGTCCGGCGCGATCCTGGCGACGGACCTTCCGCCATCGCGCCTGGCGCAGGCGCGCGCCAAGCTGCGCACGCTGCTCGAACGCCGCCGCGACGGACAGATCGCGCTGGTGGCGTATGCGGGCGATGCGTTCACGGTGACGCCGCTGACGGAGGATCCGGCCAACGTCGCGCTCTACCTCGACGCGCTGCATCCGGACATCATGCCGGTCGAGGGGCAGCGCGCCGACCGCGCGATCGCGTGGTCGCGGCGGTTGCTCGAACGCGCCGGCTTCCGCGAGGGCGACATCCTGCTGCTGACCGATCGCGCCGATCATGATGCCGAGCGCGCGGCGGGCGAGGCGGCGGGCGCGGGCTTCCGCGTGTCCGTGCTCGGTCTGGGCACCGACGCTGGCGCGAACTACCGGCGGCGCGACGGCGCGATCGTGCCGGCACGGCTCGATCCGGCCTCGCTGCGGCGTGTGGCGCAGGCCGGCGGCGGCCGGTTCGCCGCGCTTGCCGCCGATGCCGGCGATCTCGAACGGCTCGGCGCACTCGATGCGCCGGCGCGGGACGGCGTCGCCCGCGGTCGCACCACCCGCGTTCCGCAGGACGGCGGCTTCTGGCTGCTGCCGCCGTTGATGCTGCTGGCGCTGCTGGCCTTCCGCCGTCGCGCCGGCGTGCTGCTGCTGGCCTGCGTGGGCGCGCTGGGGTGGCCGCAGCCGGCCATGGCGCAGGACGGCTGGTGGCGCCGCGCCGACCAGATCGCGCACGCGCGCATCGAGGCGGGCAACCGCGCCTACCGCTCGGGCGACTACGCGCAGGCCGCGCGCCTGTACGCCGATGCCGACACCGCGGACGGGCACTACAACCGCGGCAACGCGCTGGCGAAAGCGGGGCGCTACCGCGAGGCGATCGCCGCCTACGACGCCGCGCTCGCGCGCCGGCCGGGCATGGCGGACGCGCTCGCCAACCGGCGCGCGGTCGAGGCGTTGCTGAAGCGGCAGCCGCCCGGTCCCAGGCAGGACGAGCGCGGCCGGCCTGCGCGCGCGCCCACGCCGAGCAGCGGCGAACGCGGCGATGCGGCGGAGTCCGAGCGCGCGCAGGCGCGCGCCGAGCGCGGTCGCGGCACGCCGCGCGATCCC
>NZ_VOHJ01000004.1 GCF_007923255.1 Vulcaniibacterium thermophilum
TCTCGACCCTTCGCGGTCAGGCGCGCATTCTTGTGCATGGTTGTTCCCCTCGCGGATGGGAGCTGGGTGTTTGGCGACATCAGCTTCGCCCTCCGGTCAGAGGGGAACAACCTCTTGAAACATCACAGCTAGCCAGCGGCGGAATCCGTCGCATCGCAGCGTGTCTCTTCGACGATTCTCGATTCCCCATTCCCGATTCCCGGCGACTCAGTTCGCCTTGTGGATCGCGCGCTTGTCCACCGCCATCGCGGCGTCGTGGATCGCTTCCGACATGGTCGGATGGGCGTGGCAGATGCGGGCGAGGTCGTCGGCGGCGCCCTTGAACTCCATCGTGATCACGCCTTCGTGCACCAGCTCGGAGACGTTGGCGCCGCACAGGTGCAGGCCGAGCACGCGGTCGGTCTCGGCATGCGCGATCACCTTCACCAGGCCGGCCGGCTCGTTCATCGCCACCGCGCGGCCGACCGCCGCGAACGGGAACGTGCCCACCTTGTACGGGATGCCCTCGGCCTTGCACTGCTGCTCGGTCTTGCCGACCCAGGCGATCTCCGGCTCGGTGTAGATCACCCACGGGATGGTCTCGAAGTTGACGTGGCCCGGCAGGCCGGCGATCAGCTCGGCCACCGCGATGCCTTCCTCGAAGCCCTTGTGCGCCAGCATCGGGCCGCGCACGCAGTCGCCGACCGCCCACACGCCGTCCACGCCGGTGTGGCAGTGGTCGTCGACCACGATGCGGCCGCGCTCGTCGAGCTGCACGCCGGTGCCTTCGGCCAGCAGGCCCTTCGTCGCCGCCTTGCGGCCGACGGCGACCAGCAGCTTGTCGACCACCAGCGTGTCCTCCTTGCCGGCGGCGTCGGCATAGGTGATGTGCACCTCGCCCTTCTTCACCTCGGTCTTCGACACCTTGGCGCCGAGGCGGATGTCGAGGCCCTGCTTCTTGAACTCCTTCAGCGCGGCCTTGGCGATGTCGGCATCGGCGGCGGCGAGGAACTCCGGCATCGCCTCGAGGATGACCACCTCCGCGCCCAGGCGCTTCCACACGCTGCCGAGTTCCAGGCCGATCACGCCGGCGCCGATCACGCCCAGGCGCTTGGGCACCTCGGTGAAATCGAGCGCGCCGACGTTGTCGACGATGTGCGTGCCGTCGAACTTCGCGAACGGCAGCTCGATCGAATCCGAGCCGGCGGCGATGATCACGTTGGTGCCGCGCAGCTCGACCTCGCTGCCGTCGTGCTGCTTCACCTTGACCACGCGGTCCGGGTGCAGGGTCGCGAAGCCGTAGTACGCGCTCACCTTGTTCGCCTTGAACAACTGGGCGATGCCGCCGGTGAACTGCTTCACGATCTTGTCCTTGCGCCCGACCATCGCCGCGACGTCGATCTTCGGCTTCTCGACCGAAATGCCGTGGTCGGCGAAGTGGTGGGTCAGGTTGTAGAACTGGCGCGAGCTGTCCAGCAGCGCCTTGGACGGGATGCAGCCCACGCGCAGGCAGGTGCCGCCGAGGGCGGGCTTGCCGTCCTTGCCGAGCGCGGCGTCGATGCACGCGGTCTTCAGGCCCAGCTGGGCGGCGCGGATCGCGGCGTGATAGCCGGCGGGACCTGCACCGATGACGACGACGTCGAACTGTTCGCTCATTTCATTCGCTCACGGGAATGGGGAATGGGGAATAGGGAATCGCAGAAGCGGGGGAAGCGAGCGTCGGGAATGCTGATTCCATTCCCGATTCTCGATTCCCGATTCCCGCGCCTTACATGCCCAGCAGCATCCGATGCGGATTCTCGAGCTGGTTCTTGATGTCGACCAGGAACAGCACCGCGTCCTTGCCGTCGATGATGCGATGGTCGTAGGAGAGCGCGATGTACATCATCGGCGCGATCACCACCTGGCCGTTCTCGGCGACCGGGCGCTCCTTGATGGCGTGCATGCCGAGGATCGCGCTCTGCGGCGGGTTGACGATCGGCGTGGACATCAGCGAACCGAACGTGCCGCCGTTGGTGATGGTGAAGGTGCCGCCCTGCAGGTCCTCCAGCGTCAGCTTGCCGTCGCGCGCCTTCCTGGCGTAGTCGGCGATGCCGCGCTCGATGTCGGCGAAGCCCATGCGCTCGACGTTGCGCAGCACCGGTGTGACCAGGCCCTTGTCGGTCGCCACCGCGATCGAGATGTCGGCATAGCCGTGGTAGATGATGTCGTTGCCGTCCACCGAGGCGTTGATGATCGGATGGCGCAGCAGCGCGTTCGCCGCGGCCTTGGCGAAGAAGCTCATGAAGCCGAGCTTGATGCCGTGGCTCTTCTCGAACTGCTCGGCGAGCTCCTTGCGCATCGCCACGACCTTCGACAGGTTGACCTCGTTGAACGAGGTCAGCATCGCGATCGAGTTCTTCGACTGCATCAGGCGCTCGGCGATGCGCGCGCGCATGCGCGTCATCGGCACGCGCTCCTCGGGGCGCGCGCTGCCGGCCACGCCGCCGGCGCGGGCGAAGTTGACGATGTCCTCCTTGGTCACCGCGCCGCGGCGGCCGGTGCCTTCGACCTGGGCCGGATCGATGCCTTCCTTCGCGGCGGCGAAGCGCGCGCCCGGCGGCAGATCCTCGGCCGCGGCGGCGGCCTTCGGCGCCTGCGCCTTGGGCTGCACCGGCTGCGCCTCGATCGTGGTGGCGACCTCGTTCTTGTTGTCCATCGCCTTCGCTGCCGGCGTCTCCGCCTTCGGCGCCGCTGCGGCGGCCGCGCCTTCGACGACGATGCCGATCACCTGCTGGCTGGTGACGGTGGCGCCGACTTCGAACTTGATCTCCTTCAGCACGCCGTCGACCGGCGAGGGGACCTCGAGCACCACCTTGTCGGTCTCCAGGTCCACCAGGTTCTCGTCGCGCTTGACCGCATCGCCCGGCTTCTTGTGCCACGCGGCGATGGTCGCGTCGGAAACCGACTCGGGCAGGACGGGGACTTTGATCTCGGTGCTCATGCGAAGGGCATCCTGGCTGGCGTAGAGGGGGAGGCGGGGGACGTCACTCGGCGTCCCGCTCGCCGTTGAGCGGATTGACCAGCGCGTCGGCGACGAGCTGGGTCTGTTCGGCGACGTGGTCGGACAGATGCCCGACCGCCGGCGCCGGCGAACTGGCGCGGCCGGCGTAGTGCAGGGTCTGCTTCGGTGCCAGGCACGCCCTGAGGTGGTGGCGGATCTGGTACCAGGCGCCCTGGTTCATGGGCTCCTCCTGGCACCACACCACGTCGCGCACGTGCCCGAAGCGGGCGAGTTCGGCGCTCAGCTCGGGGCGCGGGAACGGGTAGAGCTGCTCGACGCGAACCAGCGCCACGTCCTCGGCGCCGCGCTTCTGCAGGTCTTCCAGCAGGTCGTAGTACACCTTGCCGGCGCAGACCACGACGCGCTTCACCTTCTTCGGGTTGGCGTGCGCGTCCGGGATCAGGGTCTGGAACGACCCGCCGGCGAGCTCGTCCAGCGTGGACACCGCGAGCTTGTGGCGTAGCAGCGACTTCGGCGTCATCACCACCAGCGGCTTGCGCGTGCTCATGTGCATCTGGCGGCGGATCATGTGGTAGGCCTGCGCCGGCGTGGTCGGCACGCAGACCAGCATGTTCTGCAGCGCGCAGAGCTGCAGGAAGCGCTCCAGGCGCGCCGAGCTGTGTTCGGGACCCTGGCCCTCGTAGCCGTGCGGAAGGAACAGCGCCAGACCGCACAGGCGGCCCCACTTGGCCTCGCCGGACGACAGGAACTGGTCGATCACCACCTGCGCACCGTTGGCGAAATCGCCGAACTGCGCCTCCCAGATGTCGAGCGTCATCGGGTCGGCGGTGGCGTAGCCGTACTCGAACGCCATCACCGCCTCCTCGCTGAGCAGCGAGTCGATGATGGTGACGTCGTGCGGGTTCTTCACCAGTTGGCGCAGCGGCAGCAGGTACTCGTCGGTGCCCTGTTCGTGGAGGATGGCGTGGCGGTGGAAGAAGGTGCCGCGGCCGCTGTCCTGGCCCACCAGGCGCAGCTTGTAGCCTTCGGTCAGCAGCGTGGCGTAGGCGAGGTTCTCGGCGAAGCCCCAGTCGCCCGGCAGCTCGCCGGCCGCCATCTTGCGGCGGTCCTCGTAGATCTTGGCCACGCGCGGGTGCAGCCTGAAGCCGTCGGGGATCGTGTTGATCAGGGCCGCCAGTTCGTCCAGCCGGCGGCGGTCGAAGCGGGTGTCGACCGGGTCGGCCAGGCGCCCCTGCAGGAACTTCGACCAGTTGGAGGTGAACTCGTCCGGCGAGACCGCGACCACCTCGGCGGTGACTTCGTTGGCGTCGAGCTTGTCGCGGTAGGCGTCGACCAGCGCCCGAGCCTCGTCGGCACCGAGCACGCCCTCGCCGGCGAGCTTCTCGGCGTACAGCTCGCGCGGGGTCTTGTGCTTGCGGATGACCTGGTACATCACCGGCTGCGTCGCGGCCGGCTCGTCGGCCTCGTTGTGGCCGTGGCGGCGGTAGCACACCAGATCGATCACCACGTCCTTGCCGAAGGTGTTGCGGAAGTCGAGCGCGAGCTCGGCGCAGAACGCCACCGCTTCCGGATCGTCGCCGTTCACGTGCAGCACCGGCGCGCCGACCATCTTGGCGACGTCGGTGCAGTACAGCGTGGAGCGGGCGTCCTGGCGCTCGCTGGTGGTGAAGCCGACCTGGTTGTTGATGACGATGTGCACCGTGCCGCCGACCGCGAAACCGCGCGCCTGCGACATCTGGAACAGCTCCATCACCACGCCCTGGCCGGCGAACGCGGCGTCGCCGTGCATCAGCACCGGCAGCACCTGCGCGCGGCCGTTCTCGCCGCGGCGGATCTGGCGCGAACGCACGCTGCCGGCTACCACCGGATCGACGATCTCCAGATGCGACGGGTTGAACGCCAGCGCCAGGTGCACCGGGCCGCCCGGAGTGGCCACGTCGGCCGAGAAGCCCATGTGGTACTTCACGTCGCCGGTGTGCGCGCGGTCGTGCGGGTGCTCGAACTTGCCTTCGAACTCGTCGAACAGCTTGCGCGGCGGCTTGCCGAGCGTGTTGACCAGCACGTTGAGGCGACCACGGTGGGCCATGCCCATCACGACTTCCTTCACGCCCTGCTCGCCGGCGCGGCGGATCAGCACGTCGAGCATCGGGATCAGCGCGTCGCCGCCTTCCAGCGAGAAGCGCTTCTGGCCGACGTACTTGGTGCCGAGGTAGCGCTCCAGGCCCTCGGCCGCGGTCAGACGCTCGAGGATGCGCTTCTTCTGTTCGGGCGTGCGGCCGAAGCGGCCGCCCGCGGCCTCCAGCCGGGTGTACATCCAGCGACGCTGTTCGGCATCGGCGATGTGCATGAACTCGGCGCCGATCGGCCCGGTGTAGGTGGCCTTCAGCAGCGCGAGCAGATCGCCGAGCTTCATGCGGTCGCGGCCGGCCACGCCGCCGGTCGAGAATTCGGCGGACAGGTCGCGCTCGGACAGGCCGTGGAAACCGAGCTCGAGGTCGGGCGCGGCCGGCTTCTCGGTCAGGCCGAGCGGGTCGATGTCGGCCGCCAGGTGGCCGCGCGAGCGGTAGGCGATGATCAGCTTGCCGACCGCGCGCTCGCGCTCGTCGGACACGCCGGTGGCCAGCAGTCCGCGCTGGGCGGCCTGGCCGGCGACCGCGATCGCGTGCTGTACGGCGGAGTGCGGCACGTCGCCGCCGTCGCGGCCCTTGATGCCGTCGAAGTACGCCTTCCATTTCGGCCCGACGCTGTCGGGGGACACCAGGTACTGCTCGTAAAGCTCCTCGATGTAGGCCGCATTGGCACCGAGTTGCGAGGACTGGGCGAACTGCTTGAGAAGACTGTCCACGATGGCGTCGAAGGAGGGAGGCGAGGGATTGCGGCGCGTTTCGCGGGATTTGCCCGCAGATGCGGCGACAAGACTCGGAATTATAGACCCAGCGGCGCGGCCGATGGCGCCCGCGTGAAGGGCCGGTTCACAGGCCGAGGGCGCGGAACTCGGTGCAGGGGCGCGCCCGCTCCCAGACCGGCTCGAACGCCAGGCGGAGCTGGCGCGCCCGGACCTCGTCGTCCAGCCGCAGTTCGCCCTCGTGGCGATGGCCCAGCGGGCGGAAGAACCAGCCGCCGCGGTCGCTGGCGACGTAGGCCGAGGGGTAGCCGCGGTCGGTCGGGTCCTCGACCGCGCGGAACTCGAACGCGCTGGGGCGTCGCTGCGCCAGTCCGATCAGCGGCGCCAGCGCGTTCTGGGCGGCGGCCGGATCCTGCAGGAGGATGCGGGCATGGCCGCCGCGCATGGCGAACCGGCGCAGCGCGGTCAGGACCGGCGGCTGGTCGAGCTGGCCGGGGTCGAGATCGCGGCTGTAGACCGCCAGTTCGCGGCGCGCGCTCGCGAGCACCGCCAGCCACGCGGCGAGGGCGCCGTCGCGGGTCTCGACCGACATCGCCGTGTCCAGCGTGAGGCGCATCGTCCGATGCTCGATGCCCGCCTCCATGAAGCGCGGGCCCTCGGGCAGGAAGCCGTGGCGGGCGTAGAAGTCGATCACCGGCGCCTGCGCATGCAGCATCAGACGGCGCCAGCCCCGCGCACG
This sequence comes from Vulcaniibacterium thermophilum, assembly GCF_007923255.1. Taxonomy (GTDB): domain Bacteria; phylum Pseudomonadota; class Gammaproteobacteria; order Xanthomonadales; family Xanthomonadaceae; genus Lysobacter_F; species Lysobacter_F thermophilum. The sequence goes on from NZ_VOHJ01000004.1 coordinate 6,568, forward strand.
GGCTTCGCCGACCAGCGCGCGCAGCAGCGCATCGCCGACGCCGCGCCCGCGCCACGGCCGCAGCACCGCCATGCGGCCGATCCGCGCCTCCGCGCGATCCGGATCGGCGAGGAACGGCGGCACCAGCCGGCCGGTGCCGACCGGGTGTCCGTCGGGGTCGAGCGCGAGCGCATGGCGGCAGAGCGGATCGAGCGCGTCGCGTTCGAGCTCGCCGGGCACGCCCTGTTCGCGCAGGAAGACCGCATCGCGCACGGCGTGCAGCGACGCCGCCGCGTCGGCGTAGTCGACGATGGCGACGTGCAGGTCGCAGGTCACGGCGTCTCGTCCTCGGCCAGACGCCAATGGCCGCCCGCCAGCAGCGCGTGCACGCAGGCGCGACCGGCGTCGGACAGGCGGGCGAACGCGGCGCCGTCCAGCCGTTCGGCATTGGCGAGCAGGCGGGCGTCGGCCACCGGCAGCGAGAACGCCTCGCCGGCGGCGTACAGCCGGGCGCCGCGCGCGGCCCGTCGCCAGGCGGTGCGCGACCACGGATGGCGGTGCAGTTCGCCGCCGCGGCCGAGCGCTTCGCGCAGCGTCGCGGCGGAGGGCGTTGGGCCCGCCGGCGCGGGCGAGGCCGCGCTGCGGTAGGTGGTGATGAAGCTGCCGAACCAGTCGCCGAGGCGGTCGGGATCGTTCATCCGCAGCGCGTTCAGCGCGGCGACCACGCGCGCCATCGCGGCGGCGTCGATCTCGGCCGGATCGCGCGCCGGTGCGAGGTCGGGGTCGGCGTAGCGGATGGCGTCGTCGGCGTCGGCGGTGAGCGCATCGACGAAGTCGGTCAGCAGTTCCGCCGCCGAGGGCGCGCGCATGCCGACGGAGAAGGTCAGGCAGGCGTCCTCGGCGATGCCGTGATGCGGCACGCCGGGCGGCAGGTAGAGCATGTCGCCGGGCGCGAGCACCCATTCGTGGGTCGGATGGAATTCGCGAAGGAGCTTGAGCTCGGCGTCGTCGCGGACATCGGTGGGCGGATTCGGGGAGGCGTCGATCAGCCAGCGCCGGTGGCCCTTGGCCTGCAGCAGGAACACGTCGTACTGGTCGACATGCGCGCCGACCGAGCCGCCGGGGGCGGCGAACGACACCATGATGTCGTCGATGCGCCAGCGCGGCAGGAAAGCGAACGCCGGCAGCAGCGCGGCGACGTCGGCGTCCCACTTGTCGACGTCCTGCACCAGCAGCGTCCAGTCGCGCTTCGGCAGGCGGGGGAAGAACGCCTCGTCGAACGGGCCGTGCTGCAGCGTCCAGCGGTCGCGCCTGCGGTCGTGGCGCACCACGCGCGAGAGGGCGAACTCCTCGCACGCAAGGCCCGCGAGGTCCTCCGGCTCCAATGGCGAGACGAACCCCGGGAACGCATTGCGGATCAGCAGCGGCCGCTTCTGCCAGTAGTCGCGCAGGAAGACCGCGGCCGCCATGCCGAGCGGCGGGTGCGGCGCGGCATCGATTTCGATGGGGTGTGCGCGGCGGGCGGGGCGACGTGGCGTCATGCGGTCGGGCGTCCTGGCGGGGCTTCGTGCGCCAGGACGCGCGCGCAGCCGGGCGCGGCAGTTTACCGGCTGGGCGCGCGCCGCCGCGTCTTCGCCGTCTTCTTCAACTTGGCGCCCACCTCGACCAGCGCGCGGATCGCCGGCAGCAGCTCGTGGCCCAGCGGCGTCAGCGCGTACTCCACCGACGGCGGCGACGTCGCCAGCACCTGGCGGTCGATCACGCCCCTGGCCTCGAGTTCGCGCAGGCGGGCGCTCAGCACCCGCGCCGAAATCGCCGGGATGTCGTGGCGCAGCTCACCGAACCGGCGCGGTCCGGCACCGAGGTACCAGATCACGTTGGGCGCCCACGCGCCCTTGAGCAGCGACATGCACTCGGTCAGCGGGCAGGTCGGCGGCGGGGAAGCGACTTTGTTCTTGCGCAGGGGAAGGCCCATGGCGGCACCGCTGTGTTGCAGGAATTCCGGTTACCGGCTGGATACCACATTTTGATGCTAACGGGCGGTTATCTGGTATCCAGTGGTTACCAGGGTGGCTAGGATGTTCCCACGCAACGGACGAGGCCCCTTCGATGTCAGCAACGACGCGCAACGCCGCCACCCGCCTGCTCGGGATCGAGCATCCGATCGTGCAGGGGCCGTTCGGCGGCGGCCTGTCGAGCGTGGAGCTGGCCGGCACCGTTTCCGACCTCGGCGGGCTCGGTTCGTTCGGCGCGCACATGCTGCCGCCGGAGAGGATCGGGCCGCTGGTCGAGGCGCTGCGCGCCCGCACCCGCCGCCCGTTCGCGGTCAACCTGTGGGTGTCCGACCACGACGCGGGCGGGCTGGATCTGGACGAGGCCACGTTCGAACGCCACTGGCCGCTGTTCGAGCCGTACTTCCGCGAGCTGGGCGTGCCGAAGCCGGAGCGCATGGAACGCGGGCATCCGCCGTTCGCGGCGCAGGTCGAAGCGCTCCTGGAGGCGCGGCCGCCGGTGTTCAGTTTCGTTTTCGGCATTCCCGAGGCCGGCGTGCTGCGCGAGTGCCGGCGGCGCGGCATCGTGACCGTCGGTGCGGCCACGACGGTGGCGGAGGCGCAGGCGCTCGACGAGGCCGGCGTCGATGCCATCGTCGCCACCGGCGCCGAGGCGGGCGGGCACCGGCCCTCGTTCCTCGCGCCCGCCGAGGAGTCGCTGACCGGTACGTTCGCGCTGGTGCCGCTGGTGGTCGAGCGCGTGCGCGTGCCGGTGATCGCCGCCGGCGGCATTGCCGACGGCCGCGGCGTGCGCGCGGCATTGGCGCTGGGCGCGCAGGCGGTCCAGATCGGCACCGCATTCCTGGCCTGCCGTCAGTCCGGCACCAGCGATCTTCATCGTGAAGTGCTGTTCTCGCCGCAGGCATGCGAGACCACGCTGACGCGCGCGTTCACCGGGCGGCTGGCGCGCGGTGTGCGCAACCGGTGGACCGAGCAGATGGCCGCATGCCGCGATCGGCTGCCGCCGTTTCCGATCACCGGCTGGTTCGTCTCGCGGCTGAAGCCCGCCGCGCTCGCTGCGGGCCGCAGCGATCTGCTCTCGCTCTGGAGCGGGCAGATCGCCCCGAATCTGCGTCATCGCGATGCGGTCGCGCTGATGCAGTCGCTCCTGGCCGAGCTCTACGGCCATTCCCCCACCCACGAGGAGAAACTTGCATGAAGCTCTACTACCTGCCCGGCGCCTGTTCGCTCTCGCCGCATATCGTCGCCCGCGAAGCGGGGTTGCCGCTGTCGCTCGAGAAGGTCGACGCCAAGTCCAAGCGCACCGAGAGCGGGCGCGATTTCCTGACGATCAATCCGAAGGGCTACGTGCCCGCGCTGGAGCTGGACGACGGCGAAGTGCTGACCGAAGGCCCGGCGATCGTGCAGTACCTCGCCGACCTCGCGCCCGCGAGCGGACTCGCACCGGCCGCGGGGACGCTGGCGCGCGTTCGGCTGCAGGAGTGGCTCTCCTACATCACCTCCGAGCTGCACAAGAGCTACAGCCCGCTGTTCGCGCCGCACACGCCGGCGGAGGTGCGCGAGGAGCGGCAGGCCTACCTCGAGCGCCGCTATGGCCTGATCGAGGACGTGCTGGCGCGGCAGCCGTTCCTGCTCGGCGAACGGTTCACCGTCGCCGACGCCTATCTGTTCGTGGTGACCAACTGGTCGAAGGCGGTGGGACTGGATCTGTCGGCGTTTCCGGCGCTGCTCGATTTCCAGAAACGCGTCGCCGCGCGACCGGCCGTACGCGAGGCGATGGCCGCGGAAGGGCTGCTCAAGGCCGCGGCGGCCTGAGCGTTTGCGTGCCGGGTGCGGGTGAGCCGTGTCGCCCCACGCCATGCACCGTTACCCCGGCCCCTCGTCCCGCCCGTCGCTGCGCGGCGGGAGAGGGGCCAGGGACGTCCATGGATTCCCGCTTGCGCGGGAATGACGAGACGGTGTGCGGACTGCGCGGCAACGACGAAGACGCGGCAAAGTGTCGACGGCATGGTGCCCGGCCCGCGGATCGCGCCCTCCCCTCAAGGGAGGGTGGGGTGGGGAGGGGATGGCGTCGGGGCTCGCGAAACCTCGGATTCCGCTCGCCTCCTCCGGCCTCCCCCTGCTCACTGCGTGAACGAAGGCGATCAGACGACGCGCCCCGATGCCCGATCAGACCTCGCGCGCGAGCCGCTCGGCGAGGCCGGTGTAGTCGCCCGGCGCCATCGCCAGCAGGCGGCGCTTCGCGTCCTCGGGCAGGTCGAGGCCGGCGATGAACGCGCGCAGCGAATCGGCGGTGATGCCCTGGCCGCGGGTGAGGGCCTTGAGCTGCTCGTACGGCTCCGGCAGGCCGTAGCGGCGCATCACCGTCTGCACCGCTTCGGCCAGCACTTCCCAGGAGGCGTCGAGATCGGCCGCCAGCCGCTCGGGATTGGCGCTCAGCTTGCCGAGGCCGCGCAGCAGCGCGTCGAACGCCACCAGCGCGTGACCGAACGCGGTGCCGAGCGCGCGCAGCACGGTGGAGTCGGTGAGGTCGCGCTGCCAGCGGCTGATCGGCAGTTTGGCGGCGAAGTGCTCGAACAGCGCGTTGGCGATGCCGAAGTTGCCCTCGGCGTTCTCGAAGTCGATCGGGTTGACCTTGTGCGGCATGGTCGAACTGCCGACTTCGCCGGCCTTCAGCGCCTGCTTGAAATAGCCGAGCGAGATGTAGCCCCAGATGTCGCGGCACAGGTCGATGGCGATGGTGCCGATGCGCTTGCCGGCGTCGCACAGCTCGGCGATGCCGTCGTGCGGCTCGATCTGGGTGGTGTAGGGCTGCCACTGCAGGCCGAGCGATTCGACGAAGCGGCGCGAGAACGCCGGCCAGTCGATCTCCGGGTAGGCGGCCACGTGCGCGTTGTAGTTGCCGACCGCGCCGTTGATCTTGCCCGGCATCGGCAGCGCGACCAGCACGTCGCGCTGGCGCGCCAGGCGCGCGACCACGTTGGCGATCTCCTTGCCGACGGTGGTCGGCGAGGCCGACTGACCGTGCGTGCGCGAGAGCATCGGCAGCGCGGCGTGTTCGTGCGCCATCGCGCGCAGCTTCGCCAGCGCTTCGTCGAGACGCGCCAGCAGCACGTCGCGGCCGGCCCGCAGCATCAGCGCGTAGCTGAGGTTGTTGATGTCCTCGCTGGTGCAGGCGAAATGCACGAACTCCAGCGCCGGCGCCAGTTCGGCATCGCCCTTGAGGCGCTCCTTGATGAAGTACTCGACCGCCTTGACGTCGTGGTTGGTGGTGCGCTCGATCTGCTTGACCCGCGCCGCGTCATCGACCGAGAAGCCCTCGGCCAGCGCGCGCAGGCGCGCGGCCGCGGCGTCGGAGAACGGCGCCAGTTCGACGATCGCAGGTTCCACGGCGAGCGCCAGCAGCCATTCGATCTCGACCTTCACCCGCGCCTTGATCAGCCCGTACTCGGAGAAGATCGGGCGCAGCGCATCGGCCTTGGCGGCGTAGCGGCCGTCGAGCGGCGAGAGGGCGAGCAGCGCGGATTCGGCGGACATGGGCGGGCGCAGGGGCGGGAAGGGAGCCGCACATTGTACCGGCCCGTCCGCCCCCGCTCGCGTGCGCCTGCCGGCACGCCTTTGCCGCCCCGACGCGGCGCCCGACGTATGCTCGGCGCATCCGCACGCATGGAGCCGCCATGGCGACCCGACGCAGATCCTCCCCGCGATTCCGCATCGAGCACGACAGCATGGGCGAGCTGCAGGTGCCTGCCGACGCCTTGTGGGGCGCGCAGACGCAGCGCGCGGTGCAGAACTTCCCCATCTCGGGCCAGCGTATGCCGCGCGAGTTCATCCGCGCGCTCGGGCTGGTGAAGGCGGCGGCGGCGGAGGTCAACGGCGGCTTCGGCCTGCTGCCGCGCAAGCTGGCGCAGGCGATCCGCGCGGCCGCGCTGGAAGTGGCCGAGGGCCTGCACGACGCGCACTTCCCGGTCGACGTCTACCAGACCGGGTCGGGCACCTCGAGCAACATGAACGCCAACGAGGTGATCGCCGCGCTGGCGGGCGCGCGTGCGCAGCGTGCGGTGCACCCGAACGACCACGTCAACCTCGGGCAGAGCTCGAACGACGTCGTCCCCTCCGCTCTGCGCGTCGCCGCGGTGCTGAGCGCGAGCGAGACCCTGCTGCCGGCGCTGCGCCATCTGCGCAAGACCATCGAGCGCCGCGCCCGCGAGCTGCGGCGCGTCGCCAAGACCGGCCGCACGCACCTGATGGATGCGATGCCGCTGACGTTCGGCCAGGAGTTCGGCGCCTGGGCCTCGCAACTGCTGTCGGCGCAGGCGCGCATCGAGGACAGCCTGCGGCGCGTGCGCCGGCTGCCGCTCGGCGGCACGGCGGTCGGCACCGGCATCAATGCCGATCCGCGCTTCGGGCACGCCGCCGCCAAGGCGCTGACCGCGATGACCGGCGTCCGCTTCGAGTCGGCCAGCGACAAGTTCGAGGGCCTGGCGGCGCAGGACGATGCGGTGGAGCTCTCCGGCCAACTCAACGCGCTGGCGGTGGCGCTGATGAAGATCGCCAACGACCTGCGCTGGATGAACTCGGGACCGCTGGCGGGCCTGGGCGAGATCGAACTGCCGGCGCTGCAGCCCGGCAGTTCGATCATGCCGGGCAAGGTCAATCCGGTGATTCCGGAGGCGGTGGCGATGGTGTGCGCGCAGGTGATGGGCCACCACACCGCGATCACCGTGGCCGGCCAGAGCGGCAACTTCCAGCTCAACGTGATGCTGCCGCTGATCGCCTGCGACCTGCTGGAATCGCAACGCCTGCTGGCGGCGGCGATGCGGGCGCTGGCCGATTCGGCGATCGCGGAGCTGCGCGTGCGCGAGGACCGGGTGCGCGCGGCGCTCGATCGCAACCCGATCCTCGTCACCGCGCTCAACCCGATCGTCGGCTACGAGAAGGCCGCCGCGATCGCCAAGCAGGCCTACCGCGAAGGGCGGCCCATCCTCGAGGTCGCGCGTGAGGCGAGCGGGCTGCCGGAAGCGGAACTGCGCCGACTGCTGGACCCGATGTCGCTCACGCGCGGCGGCATCCACGGCGCGTCCGGCGGCGGCTGACCGCCGCCGGATCAGCCTTCGCGCGCGGTGTCGCGGCGACAGTCGTCGATGTCGTCCTGCGACATCGTCGCGTAGGGGCGGAACGCGGGGATCGCCGCGGCCGCCTTCTGCTGCGCCGCCATCATCGCCGGCAACCGGTCGCACAGGCGTGCGGCGGACCGTTTGATCTTCGCCGCCTCGGCCTCGACCGTGCGCTCGATCTCCTCGCCCGACTTGCCGGCGAACACGCCCTTCAACGCTTCGCCCACCGCGGTGGCGGCCACGTCGGCGCCCTGCGTGCCGATCTCCATGCCCATCTCGGCGACCGCGGCGATGTGGCCGCGATACTCCAGCAGCAGGGCGCGCTGTTCCGGCGTCAGCGCCACCGCGCGCCCGTCGATCAGCAGATCGCCCTTGGACGTGATCTCGGCCTTCGGATGGCCGTCGTGCGAGATGGTGATGTTTTCCCGTGCGATCCCGCGGCGGGCCTCGCGGACCGCTTCGCGGATGCCGTCCTGGATGGGCCCGTGGACGTCCTCGCGCACCTGCGGACCGGGATCGCGGTCGGGAGCGCAGGCGCCGAGCAGAGGCAGGGCGACGACCAGCAGGAGGGAGGGAAGGGCGGCTCGCGGGAACATGGTCGTACTCCGGAAGGGCTGCATGAGGCGTTCGATGACGGACGCATCCGTGCCGGGTGCCGCCGCCCGGGCGTCCTGCCCGGGCGTGGGGCGATGCCGGTCAGCCTTCGTCGCGCCAGCGGCGCAGGCGGATCGCGGCGTAGATCAGGGCCGCGCCGACGATCGCGCCGATCCAGAGGTCGAGCGTCGCGAAGGCCTGCCAGCCGGAGCTGAGGTTCAGCGCTTCCATCAACTGGCCGGGATGCTCGATCGATTCGATCTCGTGGCCCACCGACGGGTGGAAGAACCAGGTGCCGGGCACGATGCTCAGCAGACCGCGGAAGACCAGCGTGTACCACACCTTGTCGTGCGGGATCTCGATGCCGGGCAGGGTGTCCAGCCAACTGATCAGCACCGCGCCCAGCACCGGGACCAGCACCGACCACAGGAAGGGCACGCGGCGCGCCCAGGCCGAGCAGAACATCAGCCAGCCCACGGTCGGCAGCGCCCACAGCGCGTACACCGGCAGCAGCGAGACGGTTTCGGCGACCACACGGAACGGATGCGACTCGGTCAGCAGCGCCTGGATGCCCGGCAGGCCGGTGAGCGCCAGCGACAGGATCGACAGCAGCCACATGCCCAGGCCGATCAGCAGGCCGATGCCGACCGCGAGCGCCGGCGCCAGCAGCAGCGCCCACAGCGCCTTCGACAGCACCGTCTGCGCATCCGACACCGGCAGCGACTTCCAGAACAGCACGCTGCGGTCGCGGCGCTCGTCGTACAGCGAGCCGAGCGAGTAGAAGAACACCACGAACACCAGCACCGCGCAGGCGATCCCGACGCCGGTGAGCAGGGTGATGTCGCCGGCCGCGCCGAACACGTGCTGGTGGCCGTCGATCTCGACCTTCACGTCCTCGATCGGCAGGTGGCCCTGCGACTTGGCGCGGTGGAACAGGATCGTGCTGGTGATGGTGCCGAGCAGGCCGATCAGCAGCACGATCAGCCCGGTCACCACCGGCGCCCACAGGAAGCCGCCGCGGTTCTCCCAGAACTCGCGCCGCAACAGCATGCGGAAGGTGTGGGTGGGGTGGATCGCGGCCGCCGCGCGCGGGACGGCCATCGCTTCGGTGTCGAGGGCGTTCATGCGTAGGTCCCCTTCATGGTGGCGACGAACAGGTCGGCGAGGCCAGGCGTGCGGGTTTCGCCGAACGCGGCCAGCCGCGCGGGATCGGCGCCGTCGAACAGCATCACGGTCTTGCCGAACGGCAGGGCGCGTTCGTCGAGCGGTTTGAGCGCGCGCGCCGCCTCGGTGCGGTCGGCGTTGACGAGCACTTCGGTGAAACGCTCGCCGAGCGTGTCCATCGCCTGCTCCAGCACGATCTTGCCGTCGCGGATGAACATCACGTCGGTGAGGATGTGCTCGATCTCCTCGACCTGGTGGGTGGTGACGATGATCGTCTTCTGCTCGTCGAAGTAGTCCTCCAGCAGGCGCTGGTAGAACTGCTTGCGGTAGAGGATGTCGAGCCCGAGCGTCGGCTCGTCGAGCACCAGCAGGCGCGCGTCGATCGCCATCACCAGCGCCAGGTGCAACTGCACGATCATGCCCTTGGACATCTCGCGCACCCGCATGTCCGGCTTGAGCTGGGTGTTGGCCAGGAAGCGCTCGCACTTGGCGCGGTCGAACCGGGGGTGGACGCCGGCGACGAACTCGACCGCCTCGCGCACCCGGATCCAGCGCGGCAGCACGGCGACGTCGGCGATGAAGCAGACCTCGCGCATGAGCTCGTCGCGTTGCGTGCGCGGGTCGTAACCCAGCACCTTCAGCTCGCCCTCGAACGGGATCAGGCCGAGGATCGCCTTCAGCGCGGTGGTCTTGCCGGCGCCGTTGGGACCGATCAGGCCGACGATCCGGCCGGCCTCGATGCGGAAATCGGTGCCGTCGAGCGCCAGCTTGTTCTTGTAGGCCTTGCGCAGGCCGCGCGCGGTGACGATGGGAGCGGCGTTCATTGCTGGGTCTCCTTGCGGCGGTCGCGCAGCAGTTCCTCCAGACTCAGCCCCAGGCGCTGGATGCGCTCCAGCACCTGCGGCCATTCCTCGCGCAGGAAGCGCTCGCGCTCGCGCATCAAGAGTTTTTCGGTAGCGCCTTCGGTCACGTACATGCCGAGTCCCCTGCGTTTTTCGACCAGTGCCTCGTCCGCGAGCTCCTGATAGGCGCGCGAGACGGTGATGGGATTGAGCCGGTACTCGGCAGCCACCTGCCTCACGGAAGGCAGCGCGTCGCCCGGCTTGAGGACGCCGTCCAGAAGCATCGCGACGACGCGCTCCTTGAGCTGGCGATAGATCGGAGCGGCATCGCTCCATTCGATTGCGGTCATGGGTTCAGCCCCGCGGTGCGAGTGAGAAGTACGGCATGACCAGGGTCTGCCGGTGGGCGCGCGCGCGGCGCTTGGCCGGGCGCGCGGGGGACTCGTCCTTGGAGAGCGCCGCCCCCCGGTCCGCCGCGGGGGCGACCGGCAGGGCGGAGGCGAACGCACCGGCGGAGGCGAGGCGGGCGTGCGCCGCCGGTTCCAGGTCGCCCGCCGAGGCGTTCCGTACACCGGTCACCAGCGGTGCACCGGATGCGGCAGAAACCTGCGCGCCCGGATGCGCCACCACCAGGCCCAGGACCAGCAGCGAGGCCGAGGTGGCCAGGCCGGCGAGGGAATTGCGGAGCTTGCGGTTCATGGCGAACGTCCTGCTCATTGGTAGACCGGTGTTGTATGCAACTATAACACCAAAACAGCCCCCGTCAACGACCCGCCACCCAACTGAAGTCATACTCGCCGGGCGGGCGGGCCCGAGCCGGGAACCGGACCCCGCCATCCCGGTCCATGCTTGCGGCCGGCAGGATCCGGGCGCCTCGCCCCCGGCGCCGGCTCTCCGCCCCCGTCATCCCCGTCCAGGAGTACCGCCATGGCCATCCGCCGTTTCCTGCTCGCCCTCGCGCTGCTCTGCGCGGCCGGCATCGCCCCGGCCGGCGGGGGCCTGCTCGACCGCAGCTACCGCCCGCTGGCCGGCAGGACGCCGGTCCATCTGCAGAAGACCTACGGCGGCCAGGTGCTGCTGGTGGTCAACACCGCCAGCAAGTGCGGTTTCACGCCGCAGTTCGAGGCGCTCGAAGCGCTGCATGCCCGCTACCGCGGCCAAGGGTTCGCCGTGCTCGGATTTCCGTCCGGCGATTTCCGCGAGCAGGAATTCGAGGACGAGAAGCAGATCCGCGAGTTCTGCACGCTCACCTACGGCGTGAAGTTCCCCATGTTCGAGAAGGTGCACGTGGTGGGCGCCCGGGCCACGCCGCTCTACCGCGATCTGGCCGCCGCCGCGGGCGAGGCACCGAAGTGGAACTTCCACAAGTACCTGATCGGGCGGGACGGCAAGGTGCTGGCGAGCTTCGGCAGCCGGACCCGGCCCGACGATCCCGACGTGGTGGCCGCGATCGAACGCGCGCTGAAGGCGCCGCGCCCGGCTGCCGCACGCTGAGCGCGGTGGCGTTGCCGCCACCGTGCGCGGCCGCGACAATGGCCGGCCGCCGCCTACGCGCGCGGCCCATTTCCCGTTTCCTGGAGCGATACCCCCGATGAAGGTCTATCTGCGCGGCGCCGCCGTGCTTCTCCTCAGCGCCGTGGCGTGCGCCGGCGTCGTCCTCGCGCAGCAGAGCGCGGCACCGGCGAAGACCACGCTGGCCAGCGAGCGCGACCGCGTCAGCTACGCCATCGGCCTGGACGTGAGCAACTCGCTCAAGGCGATCGCTCCCGACCTCGACTACGCCGCGTTCGAACGCGGTTTGCGCAACGGCCTGGAAGGCAAGGATGCGCTGCTGAGCGCCTCGGAGATCCAGCAGGTCGGCCGCGATCTGGTGACGCGCATCCGCGCGCGCGCCGGTCAGCCGCCGCAGGACGGCAAGATGCCCGAGGTGGCCAAGGACAAGGTGGGCCTGATGGTCGGTGGCGACGTCGGCCGTTCGCTGGCGCAGTTGAAGGACGAGATCGACGTGCCGACCTTCATGCAGGCGCTGCGTACCGGCCTGGGCGGCGGCACGCCGCTGCTCGCCGAGGCGGAGATGCGCTCCGTGCTGGAAGGGTTCGCCTCGCGCGTGCGCGGTCGGCTCGAGGCCGAGCGCAAGGCGCAGGGCGAGAAGCACCGGGCGGAGGGCGAGGCGTTCCTGGCCCGCAACAAAGGCGTCAAGGGCGTGGTCACCACCGCGTCGGGCCTGCAGTACATGGTGTTGCGCCAGGGCAACGGCCCGCGCCCGAAGACCACCGACCGCGTGCGCGTCAACTACCGCGGCACGCTGCTCGACGGCAAGGTGTTCGACAGCAGCTACGACCGCGGCCAGCCGGCCGAATTTCCGCTCGACCGCGTGATCGCCGGCTGGACCGAAGGCGTGGCGCTGATGCCGGTGGGCAGCAAGTACCGGTTCTGGATCCCGGCCCGCCTGGCCTACGGCGAGGCCGGCACCCCGGACGGCTCGGTTCCGCCGAACGCCGTGCTCGTCTTCGACGTCGAGCTCATGTCCATTCTCTGATCCTGTAGCTCATCCGTGGGGCGACCGCCCCGCGGGCCACAACGGAGTGTTCCCGATGAAATCGCTGCGTTTGCTGCCGGTCGCGTCCGCGGTCGGCCTGATCCTCGCTCTGGCCGCGTGCCAGCCCAACGACGGCGGCAAGGATGCGGGTTCCAAGGCCGCGACCGCCAAGGGCGCCGCCTCGGGCGACGCCATCCCCGGCCTTCCGACCGAGAAGGACCAGGCCAGCTACATGGTCGGCATGGACATCGGCAAGTCGTTGCAGCCGATCAAGGACGAGATCGACGTGGAGGTGATGGTGCGTGCGCTGAAGGCCTCGCTCGCCGGCCAGAAGCTGCAGATGACCGACGAACAGGCGCAGAAGGTGCGCGAGGCGTTCGCGCAGCGCCTGCAGGCCAAGCAGATCGCCGACATGATGGCGAAGGCGAAGAAGAACGCGGAGGAAGGCGAACGTTTCCTCGCGCAGAACGCCAACAAGCCCAACGTGAAGGCGACCGCGTCCGGCCTGCAGTACGAAGTGCTGCGCCAGGGCAACGGTCCGACGCCGAAGGCGACCGACCTGGTCGTCGCCCACTACAGCGGCAAGCTGCTCGACGGCACCGAGTTCGACAGCAGCTACAAGCGCGGCGAACCGGCGACGTTCCGCCTCGACCAGGTGGTGCCCGGCTGGTCCGAAGGCGTGCAGATGATGCCGGTCGGCAGCAAGTACCGGTTCTGGATCCCGGCCAAGCTCGGCTACGGCGAACAGGGCACGCCGGGTGGCCCGATCCCGCCGAACGCCACCCTGGTGTTCGAGGTCGAGCTGCTCGAGATCAAGAAGTAATCCGCCAGGCCGCCGCAGAGCGGCCGGCGCTCCGCTTTTCGCGATTCCCACCCGCCCGTGATCAGGGCGTCGGCCCGCTGCGGCCGGCGCCTGCCATGACAGAAGGATTCCCCCATGCGCGTCACGATTTTCGGAACCGGCTATGTCGGTCTCGTCACCGGCACCTGTCTGGCCGAGGTGGGCCACGACGTGGTGTGCGTCGATATCGACCAGCAGAAGGTCGACGGCCTGAACCGCGGCGTCATCCCGATCTACGAGCCGGGACTGGAGCCGATGGTGAAGGCCAACCACGCCGCCGGACGCCTCAAGTTCACCACCGACGCCGCCTCGGCGATCGGCCACGGCGAGATCATCTTCATCGCGGTCGGCACGCCGCCCGACGAGGACGGCAGCGCCGACCTCAAGTACGTGCTGGCGGTCGCCCGCACCGTCGGCGAGCACATCGAACGGCCCGCCATCGTCGTCAACAAGTCGACCGTGCCGGTCGGCACCGCCGACAAGGTGCGCGCGGCCATCGCCGAGGCGCTTGCCCGCCGCGGCGCGCAGGTGCCGTTCGAGGTGGTCTCCAATCCGGAGTTCCTCAAGGAGGGCGACGCGGTCAACGACTGCATGCGTCCGGACCGCATCGTCATCGGCTCCGGCAGTCCGGAGGCGATCGAGAAGCTCAAGCGCCTGTACGCGCCGTTCAACCGCAACCACGAGCGCATCGTCGTGATGGACGTGCGTTCGGCGGAGCTGACCAAGTACGCCGCGAACGCGATGCTGGCGACCAAGATCTCCTTCATGAACGAGATCGCCAACATCGCCGAGTGCGTCGGCGCCGACATCGAGATGGTGCGGCAGGGCATCGGTTCCGACCCGCGCATCGGCTGGCACTTCATCTATCCCGGCGCCGGCTACGGCGGCTCGTGCTTCCCGAAGGACGTCCAGGCGCTCGCGCGCACCGCGCAGCAGTGCGGCTACAAGCCCGAGCTGCTGGAGGCGGTGGAGTCGGTCAACTATCGCCAGAAGGGTCACCTGTTCGAGTTGATCCAGCGCCACTACGGCGGCTCGGTCGCGGGCAAGACCTTCGCGGTGTGGGGCCTGGCGTTCAAGCCGAACACCGACGACATGCGCGAGGCGTCCAGCCGCCGACTGCTGGCGCAGTTGTGGGAGGCCGGCGCCAGGGTGCGCGCCTACGACCCGGAGGCCATGCACGAGGCGCGGCGGGTCTTCGGCGAGCGCGACGACCTGGTGCTGTGCGACTCCGCGCACGCGGCGATCGCCGATGCCGACGCGCTGTGCGTGGTCACCGAGTGGAAGCAGTTCCGCAGCCCGGACTTCCCGCGCCTGCGTTCGAGCCTGCGCGATGCGGTGATCTTCGACGGTCGCAACCTGTACCATCCCGACCAGGTCGAGGGCGCCGGCATCGCCTACTACGCGATCGGCCGCGGCCGCTCGGTCAACAAGCCGTAAACGGCGAGGGGCGCGGCCCGGCGTCGCGCCCCTCGTGGATCCCGCCATGCATGACCTGGAACAACGCCTGATCGATCTGGAAACGCGCGTCGCGTTCCAGGAGCATGCGATCGCCGAACTCAGCGACGCGCTCGCCGAGGCGCGCGAGGAGAACGCCCGCACGCTGCTGGCGCTGCGCCGCGTGCTCGAGGAACTGAAGCAGGTCCGCAGCACGCTGGCCGGCGACCTGTTCGGCAGCGACCCGGCCAGCGAGCCGCCACCGCCGCATTACTGATCCGATGAGCAACAGCCTCCGCGACCAGTTGATGGGCCTGGGCTTCAAGCCCCTGCCCAAGTCCGAGCGCAAGCCCGAGCAGAAGGGAGGCGGCGGCCGGCCGCAAGCCAGGTCGCGGCCGGGAGCGTCGCCGGCGCAGAAGCCGTCCGGGCCGCACCCGCCCAAACCGCCGCGCGAGCCGGGCGAGATCGATCTCGCCAAGGCCTACGCCCTGCGCGCGCAGCGCGAGCAGGAAGAGCGCCTGGCGGCGCAGAAGGCCAAGGAAGAGGAGGCGCGCCGTCGCCGCGAGGCCCGGGCGAAGCTCGCCGAGCTGCTGAAGGGCAGGACGTTGAACGACCCGGACGCCGAGATCGCCCGTCACTTCGAATACGGCGGGAAGATCAAGCGCATCTACGTCAATGCCGAACAACTGCGCGCGCTCAACGCCGGCGAGCTGGGCGTGGTGCAGCTCGACGGCCGCTACCTGCTGGTGACGGCGGCGACGCTCGCCGAGGCCGAGGCGGTGTTCCCGCCGTGCGTGGCGCTGAAGGTCGATCCGAACGCGCCCGCCGAGGACGATCCCTACGCCGACCCGAAGTACCAGGTGCCGGACGATCTGGTCTGGTGAAAGGCGGCATTGCAGGAGCGCATAGCCCGGGCAAGGGGGAGGTCCGCACCCGGGGTTCCCGGCGCGTGCGTCGACTTGATTCCATAGGTTGGGCTGAGCCGAAGGCGAAGCCCAACACCACCATCACCGCCACGCGCCGGCTCGCCGACCCGGCCGTTGGGCTTCGCTTAGCCCAACCTACGCGAGCAGCGCGTAGTCCGGGTTCGGGCGAGGTCCGCCCCCGGGAACAGCGCCGGCTCACGCCCCGGGCGCGCTCCGCTTGCCCGGGCTACATCTGATGGGTTCCGGGACCGAGGCAAGGAACGGGCGGCTCAATCGGGGTCGTAATCGAGGTTCGCCGCCAGCCAGCGCTCGGCCTGCGCCACGCTCACGCCCTTGCGGCGCGCATAGTCCTCGACCTGTTCCTTCGACACGCGGCCGACCACGAAGTACTGGCTCTTCGGGTGACTGAAGTAGTAGCCGCTCACCGACGCCGCCGGATACATCGCGAAGCTTTCGGTCAGCCGCACGCCCGCATTGCGTTCGGCATCCAGCAGGCGGAACAGCGTGGTCTTCTCGCTGTGGTCGGGGCAGGCGGGATAACCGGGGGCAGGGCGGATGCCGCGGTAGCGCTCGGCGATCAGCGCCTCGTTGTCGAGCGCCTCGTCGGGCGTATAGCCCCAGAACTCGGTGCGCACGCGCTGGTGCAGGCGTTCGGCGAACGCTTCCGCCAGGCGGTCGGCCAGCGCCTTCAGCAGGATCGCGTTGTAGTCGTCGTGGTCGGCCTCGAAGCGGGCGACGTGCTCCTCGATGCCGAGCCCGGCGGTGACCACGAACGCGCCGATCCAGTCCCGCTTGCCGCTGTCCTTCGGCGCGATGAAGTCGGCCAGGCAGAAGTCGGGACGGTCGGCGGGCTTGTCGACCTGCTGGCGCAGGAAGTGCAGGCGCACGTGCTTCAAGCCCTCCCCTTCAAGGGGAGGGTTTGGGAGGGGATGGTGTTGGGCTCGGGCGGGAAGACCATCCCCACCCCGGCCCTCCCCTTGAAGGGGAGGGAGGAAGACTTCGACGTCATCACCGACGCTGTTCGCCGGCCACAACCCGAACGCCGCCTTCGCGGTCAGCCATTTTTCGCGGACGACGCGGTCGAGCATCGCGCGCGCGTCGCGGTACAGCTCGCGCGCCTGCGGGCCGATCACCGGGTCGTCGAGCAGGGCGGGGAAGCGGCCGCCCAGCTCCCAGGTCGAGAAGAACGGCGTCCAGTCGATGCACTCGACCAGCTCGGCCAGCGGATAGTCGTCGAAGACGTGCAGGCCGGGCTGCTCCGGTGCGGGCGGATCGTAGGCGTCCCAGCCGCCGTCGAAGCGTTGTGCGCGCGCCTTGGCCAGCGGCACCAGCCGCTTGCCGTCGCCGCGGTGCCTGTGGCGCTCGCGGATCTCGGCGTAATCGGCGTCGTTGGCGGCGACGAAGCGTTCGCGCAGCTCCGGGCTGATCAGCGACTGCGCCACCCCGACCGCGCGCGAGGCGTCCTTCACCCACACGGTCGGCGCCTGGTAATGCGGATCGATCTTGAGTGCGGTGTGGGCGCGGGACGTGGTCGCCCCACCGATCAGCAGCGGGGTGCGGAAACCCTGCCGCTGCAGTTCGCGTGCGACGTGGCTCATCTCTTCCAGCGACGGCGTGATCAGGCCCGACAGACCGATCAGGTCGGCGTTCTCGGCGCGCGCGCGGTCGAGGATGGTCTGCGCCGGCACCATCACGCCCAGATCGATGACGTCGAAGTTGTTGCACGCCAGCACCACGCCGACGATGTTCTTGCCGATGTCGTGCACGTCGCCCTTGACCGTCGCTAGCACGATCCTGCCGTTGGAACGGCCGGCATCGCCGCTGCGGCGCTTCTCCTCTTCGATGTAGGGGATCAGGTAGGCGACCGCCTTCTTCATCACCCGCGCGGACTTGACCACCTGCGGCAGGAACATCTTGCCGGCGCCGAACAGGTCGCCGACCACGTTCATGCCGGCCATCAGCGGCCCTTCGATCACGTCGAGCGGGCGCGCGCTGCGCTGGCGCGCCTCTTCGGTGTCGGCCTCGATGTAGGCGTCGATGCCGTGCACCAGGGCGTGGGTCAGGCGCTGGTCGACCGGCAGCTCGCGCCAGGCGAGGTCCTCCTCCTTCTTCGCGCCCTTCCTGCCCTTGTAGCGCTCGGCGATCTCCAGCAGCCGCTCGGTGGCGTCGGCGCGCCGGTTGAGCACCACGTCCTCGACGCGTTCGCGCAGTTCGGGGTCGAGGTCGTCGTAGAGCGGCAGCGCGCCGGCGTTGACGATGCCCACGTCGAGCCCGGCGCGCACGGCGTGATACAGGAACACCGAGTGGATCGCCTGCCGCACCGCCTCGTTGCCGCGGAAGGAGAACGAGACGTTGGAGATACCGCCGGAGACGTGGCTGTGCGGGAAACGGCGCTTGAGCTCGCGCACGGCCTCGATGAACGCGACCGCGTAGTCGTCGTGCTCGGCGATGCCGGTGGCGATCGCGAACACGTTGGGATCGAAGACGATGTCCTCGGGCGGAAAGCCGACCTGTTCGGTCAGCAGCCGGTACGCGCGCGAGCAGATCTCCACCTTGCGCTCGACGGTTTCGGCCTGGCCGTTCTCGTCGAACGCCATCACCACCACCGCCGCGCCGTAGCGGCGCACCAGCCGCGCCTGCCGCAGGAATTCGGCCTCGCCTTCCTTGAGCGAGATCGAGTTGACGATGCCCTTGCCCTGCAGGCACTTCAGCCCGGCCTCGATCACCGACCACTTCGAACTGTCGATCATGATCGGCACCCGCGCGATGTCCGGCTCGGCGGCGATCAGGTTGAGGAAGGCGACCATGGCCTGCTCCGAATCGAGCAGCCCCTCGTCCATGTTGATATCGAGGATCTGCGCGCCGTTCTCGACCTGCTGGCGTGCGATCGCGACCGCCTCGTCGAAGCGGCCTTCCACGATCAGCTTGCGGAACTGCGCGCTGCCGGTGACGTTGGTGCGCTCGCCGATGTTGACGAAGTTCGTCTGCGGCGTGATCACCAGCGGCTCGAGGCCGGCGAGGCGGGTGTGGCGGGGGAGGACGGTCATGCGTTTTGCTCCTCCCCCTGCGCATGCAGGGAGAGGTTGGGAGGGGGCGGAGCGGGGTCGAGCGCGCGGTCGGGTTCGACTTCGCCCCTTCCCGACCCTCCGCTCCCTCCGGAGGGGAGGGGGGCGAGCGCAGGCACGACTCGCGGCCGCACGCCGCGCATGGCCTCGGCGATCGCGGCGATGTGCGCGGGGGTGGTGCCGCAGCAGCCGCCGACCAGATTGAGCAGGCCGGCGCGGCCGAATTCGCCCAGCACGCGGGCCATGTCCTCCGGCGTCTCGTCGTAGCCGCCGAACGCGTTCGGCAGGCCGGCGTTGGGGTGGCAGCTCACGTGGGTGTCGGCCACCTGCGCGAGGGCGTCCACGTGCACGCGCAGCTCGCGCGCGCCGAGCGCGCAGTTGAGCCCGATCGCGACCGGGCGCGCGTGCGCGACCGAGTACCAGAACGCTTCCGCGGTCTGCCCCGACAGCGTGCGTCCCGACGCATCGGTGATCGTGCCGGACACCATCACGGGCACACGCGCCCCGCGCGCGTCGAACGCTTCTTCGATCGCGAACAGCGCCGCCTTCGCGTTGAGCGTGTCGAACACGGTCTCGACCATCAGCACATCCGCGCCGCCGTCGAGCAGGCCCTCGGCGGCATCGCGGTAGGCGTCGCGCAGTTCGTCGAACGTCACCGCGCGGTGCCCCGGCCGGTTGACGTCCGGGCTGATCGAGGCGGTGCGGTTGGTCGGGCCCAGCACGCCGACCGCGAACCGCGGACGCGCCGGATCCTGCGCCTCGACCGCGTCGCAGACGCCGCGCGCCAGCCGCGCGCCCGCTTGGTTCAGCTCGCGGGCGAGGTGCGACAGGCCGTAATCGGCCAGCGCGATCGCGGTCGAGTTGAAGGTATTGGTCTCGACGAGATCGGCGCCGGCTTCGAGATAGGCGCGGTGGATGGCGGCGATGACGTCGGGGCGGGTCAGCGTCAGCAGGTCGTTGTTGCCCTTCTGGTCGTGACCGCAGCCGCAGCCCGGCCCGTGCGCGTGGCCGTGCGTCGCGTACAGAGCGTCGTAGCCGTGGGCGAATCGCTCGCCGCGGTAGTCGTCCTCCTGCAGGCCGTGCTGCTGGATCATCGTGCCCATCGCGCCATCGAGCACGAGGATGCGCTCGCGCAGCGCGTCCAGCAGCGCCCCGGCGCGCGCGGGATTCAGCCAGGGCAGCATCATCCCGGCTTCCTCACCGGCTTGTGCGCGATCAGCGCGATCACCTCGAAATGCGGCGGCCGCCGCTCGCGGGTGACGATGCCGGCGCTGGCGACTTCCACGCCCGCCTTCTGCGCGAAGCGCAGCAGCTCCTTTTCCGTGAACCCGAGATTCACGTGGCCGTAGGCGGCCACCACGTTGCGGTGCTCGTGCCGCGCCAGCACCGTGACCAGCAGCCGCCCGCCCGGACGCAGCACGCGGGCCGCTTCGGCGACCGCCTGCGCGGGATGTTCGGAGTAGGTCAGCGCGTGCATCAGCACCACCAGATCGAAGGTGTTGGCGGCGAACGGCAGCGCGTGCATGTCGCCTTCGCGCACCTCGACGTTGCGCAGGCGGCTGAGCCGTTCGGATGCGGCCATCACCACCTTGCTGCTGGCGTCCAGGCACACATAGCGGTGCGAATGCGGCGCCATCAGTTCGGCGAGCACGCCGTCGCCGGAGGCGATGTCGAGCACGTCGCCCGGCGCCAGCAGCGGCAAGGCCGAGCGCGCCAGCGCTTCCCAGGTGCGGCCGGGCGAGTAGTGGCGCTCCATGTCGCCGGCGACCGAGTCGGCCCAGTTCTGTTCGGCGGCGCGTGCGGCGAGCACGTCGGCGATGCGTTCGGCGTCCTGACGCAACAGGGGGTCGTCGCTGCCTTCGCGCAGCGTCCGCCACAGCGCGCGCTGCGCGGGGTCGAGCGCGTCCTCGTCGAAGCGGTAGTACGCCGACACCCCGGCGCGACGGTCGCGGACCAGGCCGGCTTCCTTGAGCTTCGCCAGGTGGGTGGACACGCGCGGCTGCGCCAGCCGCGTGATCGCCGACAGTTCGGCCACCGTCATCTCTTCCTGCTCCAGCAGCGCGAGCAGACGCACGCGGGTGGCGTCGGCGAACACCTTCAGACGGGTCGACCAGCCTTCCAGGTCCATTCGAAAT
Organism: Vulcaniibacterium thermophilum; assembly: GCF_007923255.1. GTDB lineage: Bacteria > Pseudomonadota > Gammaproteobacteria > Xanthomonadales > Xanthomonadaceae > Lysobacter_F > Lysobacter_F thermophilum. Next base: position 27,216 of record NZ_VOHJ01000004.1, read on the forward strand.
ATCGGCCTATCGCGATAGAGCGATAAGTGTCGGGCGCGGGCGCGGGCGCGTCAAGCGGAAGAGGGGCTTTGGCGCGCCGGCGCGGCTACAATTCGCCGCTCACGACCCATGCCGTCGAGGTGCAGCAGTGGATTTCAGCTTTACCGAAGAGCAGTTGATGATCCAGGACGTGGCGCGCCGCATCGCGCAGGAGAAGATCGCGCCCACCGCCGAGCACTTCGACCGCAGCGGGGAGTTTCCCAGCGAGAACATCCGCCTGATGGGCGAGAACGGCCTGATGGGGATCGAGGTGCCGGCCGAGTACGGCGGCGCCGGGCTCGACGCGGTGGGCTACGTGCTGGCGATGATCGAGATCGCCGCGGCCGACTGCGCCCACTCGACCATCATGTCGGTCAACAACACGCTCTACTGCAACGGCCTGCTCAAGCACGGCAGCGAGGAGCAGAAGCACCGGTACGTCACGCCGATCGCCAGCGGCCAGGCGATCGGCGCCTACGCGCTGACCGAGCCGCAGTCCGGCTCCGACGCCTCGGCGATGCGCTGCCGCGCGGTGCTGTCGGCGGACGGCACGCACTACGTCGTCAACGGCAAGAAGAGCTGGATCACCTCCGGCCCGGTGGCGAAGTACATCATGCTGTTCGCGATGACCGACCCGTCGAAGGGCGCCAAGGGCATCTCGGCGTTCATCGTCGACACCGAGCGCGAGGGCTTCTTCCGCGGCAAGACCGAGCCGAAGCTCGGCATCCGCGCCTCGGCCACCTGCGAGATCGAGTTCGTCGACTACAAGATCCCGGTCGAGGACCGCATCGGCCCGGAGGGCGAGGGCTTCAAGATCGCCATGAGCGTGCTGGACGCCGGCCGCATCGGCATCGCCGCGCAGGCGGTGGGCCTGGCGCGCGCGGCGTACGAGGCCTCGGTGGCTTACGCCAAGGAGCGCAAGAGCTTCGGCCAGCCGATCGGCACCTTCCAGATGATCCAGGCCAAGATCGCCGACATGAAGTGCCGCCTGGACGCCGCCACGCTGCTGACGCTGCGCGCCGCGTGGGCCAAGGACCAGTCGGCGAAGACCGGCGCGCGTTTCTCGACCGAGGCCTCGGTGGCCAAGCTGTTCGCGTCGGAAACCGCGATGTTCGTGACCCACCAGGCGGTGCAGATCCACGGCGGCATGGGCTACTCGAAGGAGATGCCGCTGGAGCGCTACTTCCGCGACGCCAAGATCACCGAGATCTACGAAGGCACCAGCGAGATCCAGCGCCTGGTGATCGCCCGCAACGAAACCGGCCTGCGCTGACCGAACCCACCGTGGCCCGCGCACCGGCGCGGGCTTTCTTCCGGATACGTCCCACATGACCACCGCCACTCCGAAAGCCGGCAGGAAATCGGCCGGCAAAGCCGCTGCCGCATCCGCCAAACCCAAACCGGCCGCCGCCGCGATCGACGGCGTCTCGCTCGAGCCGATCGTCGCCGCGATCCTCAAGCGCGTGCCCAAGGCCCGTCACGGCGAGGCCGAGGCGTTCGTGCGCGCGTTCTACCGCCGTATGAGCGGCGACGAGCTGCCGCAGCACAGCGTCGACGGCTGGGCCGCGCTGGCCGCCGACTTCCTCGAGTTCGCCCGCGCCCGCAAGCCGCGCACCGCGCTCGTGCGGCTGTTCAATCCGTCGATGAAGACGCACGGATGGGAATCGGCGCACACGGTCGTGCAGATCGTCAACGACGACATGCCGTTTCTGGTCGACTCGGTGACGATGGCGTTGGCCGAGATCGGCATCGGCGTGCACGTGCTCGGCCATCCGGTCGTGCGCTTCACGCGCGATCGCGCAGGCAAGCTGCTCGCGGTGGGCGAGGGCGCGCCCGAGTCTCTGATGCATCTGGAGATCGACCGCCAGGCGATCGATGCGATGCCGGCGATCGAGGAGCGTCTGCACGGCGTGCTCGCCGACGTGCGCGCCATCGTCGCCGACTGGCAGCCGATGCGGCAGAAGATGCTCGAGGTGGCCGAAGACCTCGGCCGCCGCGCGCTGCCGATCGGCGAGGCCGAGCGCGTCGAGGCGCAGGAGTTCCTGCGCTGGGCGGCGGACAACCACTTCACCTTCCTCGGCTACCGCGAGTACGAGGTGGCCCGCGAGGGCGGCAAGGAAGTGCTGCGCGCCAAGCCCGATTCGGGCCTCGGCCTGCTGCGCGGCAAGGAGGTCGGCAAGCCGCGCCTGCTCTCCACGCTGGCGGCGCAGCGGGTGAAGAGCTCCGGCATCGAGGAAGCGCTGATCCTCACCAAGACCAATTCGCGCTCGACCGTGCACCGGCCGGGCTACATGGATTACATCGGCGTGCTCGCCTTCGACAAGCACGGCAAGCCGATCGCCGAACAGCGCTTCATCGGCCTGTACACCTCCAGCGCCTACAACCGCCGGCCGTGGGACATCCCGGTGGTGCGCCAGCGCCACAACCACGTGATGGAGCAGTCGGGGCTGGCCCCCGACAGCCACAGCGGCAAGGCGCTGCGCCACATCCTGGAGACGCTGCCGCGCGACGAGCTGTTCCAGGCCAACGAACAGGAGCTGCTGGCCACGGCGATGGGCATCCTCGGCCTGCAGGAGCGCGTGCGCAGCCGGCTGTTCCTGCGGCGGGACCGCTACGGCCGGTTCTTCTCGGTGCTGGTCTACATCCCGCGCGAGCGCTTCAACACCGACATCCGGCTGCGCATCGAATCGATGCTCAAGCGCGTGCTCGACGGCGAGCACGTCGATTCCAACGTGGTGATGGGCGAGTCGCCGCTGGCGCAAGTGCATCTGCTGGTGCGGCCCCACGGCGGCGAGGCGGTGGAGGTCGATCCGGCGCTGATCGAGGCCGAGCTCGCCGAGATCGTCCGCAACCGCCAGGACGACCTGCGCGAGGAGCTGGTCCGCCGCCACGGCGAGGAGCAGGGCCTGCGCCTGGCGCGCGGCTACGGACGCGCGCTGTCGAACGAGTACCTGCGCGACATCGCCGCGGCCGACGCGGCCGACGACGTCGAGCATCTCGCCGCGCTGCGCGAGGCAGACGATCTCGGCCTGCGCCTGTACCGCAGCGACCGCAGCGAAGGCGGCCTGCGCTTCAAGCTCTACCGCCTGAACGACGACATCCCGCTGTCGGACGTGCTGCCGCTGATGGAGAACCTCGGTCTGCGGGTGATCGCCGAGCACCCGCACCGCATCGAGCAGGGCGGCCAGGTGGCCTACATCCAGGACTTCGAGGTGCAGCCGCTGAACGGCACGCTCGACGTCGAGGGGCTGGACGCCGCGTTCGAGGACGCCTTCGCGCACGTGTTCCGCGGACAGGCGGAGAACGACGGCTTCAACCGGCTGGTACTCGATGCCGGCCTGTCGTGGCGCCAGGTGGCGATGCTGCGCGGCTACTGCAAGTACCTGCTGCAGGTGGGCGTGCCGTTCTCGCAGGCGTACGTCGAGCAGACCTTCGCCCGCTATCCGCTGCTGGCGCGCCTGATGGTCGAGCTGTTCGAGGCCCGCTTCCACCCCAGCACCGGCAGCGAGAGCAAGGCCGAGATCAAGGCCGGGCAGGAGCGTTTCCGCGCGCAGATCACCGCGCTCGCCGGCGACGATGGCGCGGCGTTGGCCGCGATCGAACCGGTGATCGCCGCGCGCGCCGGCAAGCGCGCCGAGCAGGAAGCCGCCGCGCGCGAGGCGCTCACCGGTCTGCTCGACCGCGTCGCCAGCCTCGACGAGGACCGCATCCTGCGCAGCTTCATGGGCGTGATCGAGGCCACGCTGCGTACCAACTACTTCCAGCGCGGCGCCGACGGCCGGCCCAAGGGCTACATCAGCTTCAAGTTCGATTCGGCGCGCGTGCCGGATCTGCCCAAGCCCAAGCCGTACCGCGAGATCTTCGTCTACAGCCCGCGCGTGGAGGGCATCCATCTGCGCTTCGGCCCGGTCGCGCGCGGCGGCCTGCGCTGGTCGGACCGCCGCGAGGACTTCCGCACCGAGGTGCTGGGCCTGGTCAAGGCGCAGATGGTGAAGAACACCGTGATCGTGCCGGTCGGCTCGAAGGGCGGTTTCTTCGTCAAGCGTCCGCCGGCCGGCGACCGCGACGCGCTGCAGGCCGAGGGCATCGCCTGCTACCAGACCTTCATCCGCGGTCTGCTGGACGTCACCGACAACATCGTCGGCGGCCGCATCGTGCCGCCGGTGGACGTCGTGCGCCACGACGACGACGACCCGTATCTGGTGGTCGCCGCCGACAAGGGCACGGCGACGTTCTCCGACATCGCCAACGCGATCTCGCGCGAGTACGGCTTCTGGATGGACGACGCGTTCGCCTCGGGCGGCTCGGCCGGTTACGACCACAAGGGCATGGGCATCACCGCGCGCGGCGCGTGGGAGTCGGTCAAGCGCCACTTCCGCGCGATGGGGCGCGACTGCCAGAAGGAAGACTTCACCGTGGTCGGCATCGGCGACATGTCCGGCGACGTGTTCGGCAACGGCATGCTGCTGTCCAAGCACATCCGCCTGGTCGCCGCGTTCGACCATCGCCACATCTTCATCGACCCGAACCCCGATGCGGCGAGGAGCTACCGCGAGCGCGAGCGGATGTTCAAGCTGCCGCGCTCGTCGTGGGACGACTACGACAAGTCGCTCATCAGCAAGGGCGGCGGCGTGTGGCCGCGCAGCGCCAAGTCGATCCCGCTCTCGCCCGAAGCCAAGGCGGCGCTGGGCATCGATCCGGCGGTGCCGGCGATGAGCCCGAGCGAACTGCTGAGCGCGATCCTGCGCGCGCCGGTGGACCTGCTGTGGAACGGCGGCATCGGCACCTACGTCAAGGCCAGCAGCGAGAGCCACGCCGACGTCGGCGACCGCGCCAACAACGCCATCCGCATCAACGGCCGCGACCTGCGCTGCAAGGTGGTGGGCGAGGGCGGCAATCTCGGTCTGACCCAACTGGGCCGCATCGAGGCGGCGTTGCACGGCGTGCTGCTCAACACCGACTTCATCGACAACTCGGCCGGGGTGGACACCTCCGACCACGAGGTCAACATCAAGATCCTGCTCAACGCCGAGGTGCAGGCCAAGCGGCTCACGCTGCCGGCGCGCAACAAGCTGCTGGCGGCGATGACCGACGAAGTCGCGGAACTGGTGCTCAACGACAACTACCGCCAGAACCAGGCGATCAGCCTGATGGAGCGGATGAGCCACACCCGGCTCGGCTCCAAGCAGCACTTCATCCGCACGCTGGAACAGCAGGGCCTGCTCGACCGCCAGATCGAGTTCCTGCCGTCGGACGCCGAGATCGCCGAGCGCAAGGCGCGCGGCGTCGGCCTGACCCGGCCGGAGCTCGCCGTGCTGCTGTCCTACGCCAAGCTGGTGATCTACCCGCAACTGCTGGCATCCGACGTGCCGGAAGATCCGTACCTGTCCAAGGAGCTGGTGCGCTACTTCCCGCAGCCGCTGCAGGAGAAGTACGCCAAGGCGATGCAGGGCCACCGCCTGAAGCGCGAGATCATCGCCACCGCGGTGACCAACTCGCTGGTCAACCGCATGGGCGCCACCTTCACCATGCGCATGCAGGAGGACACCGGCCGCAGCGCGGCGGAGGTCGCGCGCGCCTACACCATCGTGCGCGAGGCGCTGGAGGCGCGCGATCTGTGGGCGCAGATCGACGCGCTCGACGGCAAGGTGCCGGAAGCCGCGCAGATCGACGCGCTGCAGACCATCTGGCATCTGATGCGCACGATGTCGCGCTGGCTGCTGTCGCGTCCGGGCAAGCTGCCGGAGATCACCCGGGCGATGGCGCAGCTCGGCGAGGGCCTGCGCGAAGTGCGCTCGGCGTTCCCGGACGTGCTGTCGGACGTGCGCCGCGACGCCTACATGGCCCGGCTGCAGGACTGGAAGGCGAAGGGCTTCCCCTCCGCGCTCGCGCAGCAGCTCGCGGCCTTGCCGCTGCTCGAATTCGGTTGCGACATCGTCGAGATCGCGCAGGCCCGCCGGCTGTCCGCGGTGGAAGTCGCGCGCGCCTACTTCGCGCTGGGCGCGGCGCTGCATCTGCCGTGGCTGTACGACCAGATCGATGCGCTGCCGGTGGACGGCCGCTGGCAGGCGCTGGCGCGCAATGCCCTGCGCGAGGAGCTGGCGACGCAGCAGCGCGCGATCGTGACCCAGCTTCTGTCCGACCGCGGCCGCAAGCCGATGGAGGCGCGCGTGCGGGCGTGGCTGGATCGCGACGATCCGACCCTGCGCTTCACCCAGGCGATGCTCGCGGACCTGCTCAACCAGAAGTCGCTGGACTATCCGACCCTGTCGGTGGCCGTGCGGCGCCTGGCGCAGGCGGCTTCGGCCGGCGCGGGCTGAAGCGGGAGAACGCGCGACGGAAACGCCCGGGTCCGCCCGGGCGTTTTCGTGTCGGGGTCGTGCGGCGGCGGCCGCGCCGGTCGACGAAGTGCGGCAAGGCCGCGCGTCAGGCCATCAGCAGGGCGAGCTTGTCGCGGTAGCTGCGCGAGAGTTTCAGCTCCTGGCCGCAGTCCAGCCGCAGGAAACTCTCGCCGTTGGTGTGCGGCCGCATCTCCACCACGCGCCGCAGGTTGACGATGGTGGAACGGTGGATGCGGGCGAAACGGCGCGGGTCGAGCTGGCGTTCGAGCTCGCTCATCGTCGCCCGCAGCACCAGCGTCTCGCCGTCGATGTGCAGGCACATGTAGTCGCCGGCGGCGTCGATCCAGCGCAGGGAATCGAGGTCCACGCGCACGATGCGGCCGCCCTCGCGCACCACCAGGCGGTTGTCGCGCCTGAGCTGCGCGGCATAGGCCGGGTCGAGCGCCTGCTCGAGCGTGAGCGGGCCGCGGCCGTCCAGTTCGCCCAGCAGCCGCAGGAGCTGCGCGCAATGGGTGCCGGAGGCGCGCTGCGCCAGCTCGTGCCGGACGCGGTCGAGGGCCTGGGACAGGCGCTCGTCGTCCACCGGCTTGAGCAGGTAGTCGATCGCCGCGGCCTCGAACGCGCGCAGCGCGAAGTGGTCGTAGGCGGTGACGAACACCACCAGCGGCATCGCCGAGGCCGGGATCGCGCGCAGGGTGTCGAAGCCGTCCGCGCCGGGCATCTGCACGTCGAGGAACATCACGTCCGGCTGCAGACGGTGCACGGCGGCGATCGCCGAAGCGCCGTCGCCGCACTGGCCGACGATCTCCACCCCCTCGGCCTGCGCCAGCCGAAGTTCCAGCCCGCGCCGCGCGAGCGGTTCGTCGTCCACGATCAGGGCGCGGATGCGCGCCTCGCCGGCATGCGCGGTCGGAGCGGGAACGGAAGGGTGCGCAGCCATGGTCGTCGCCTCACGGAATCGCGGAAGTGCCGGTCTCGAACGGCAGCCGCAGCGTCACCGTCAGTCCCGGCGAGCGGTTGCGCACGTCGAAGCCGGCCTGCTCGCCGTAGAGCACCTGCAGCCGCTCGCGCGTGTTGCGCAGGCCGACGCCGGTGCCGGGCGGCAGTTCGCCGCCCTCCAGCGCCCAGCAGCCCGGGCCGTCGTCGCTGACCTCAAGTTCGAGCCGCTCGCCCGCGCGGCGCGCTTCGATCCGCAGCAGGCCGCCCGCGACCTGGCGCGCCACCGCGTACTTGATCGCGTTCTCCACCAGCGGCTGCAGCAGCAGGCTCGGCACGTGCGCGTGCCAGCAGCCCGGTTGCACGTCGATCTCCACGCGCAGGCGGTCGCCGAAGCGCACCTTCTCGATGTCGAGGTAGAGGTTCAGCGCGTCGATCTCCTGGCGGAGGTTGACGCGCTGCATCGGATCGCTGTCGAGCGAGTGCCGCAGGAACGCCGACAACCCCAGCACCATGCGGTTGGCGGTGCCGTTCTCGCGGTCCAGGATCAGCGTCGAGATCGCATTGAGGGTGTTGAACAGGAAATGCGGGTTGAGCTGGTAACGCAGCATCTTCAACTGCGCCTGGTGCGCCATCGTGCGCGCCGACAGCGCGCGCCGCATCTCGGCCTGCAACTGGCCGTAGTACTTGATGCCGAGGTACAGCCCGACCCACGCCAGCACCACGTAGATGTTGCTCAACGCATAGGCGACGTAGGCCGCGCGCGAGGCCGGCGCGCAGCTCGCGCAGAAGTCCACCAGCACCCGCCGCAGGGCGAAGTCCATGCCCGCCGAGCACAGCAGCACCGGCACCACCATCAGCGCCAGCAGCCGGGCAGGGGGCAGGGCGCTGGCGGCGCGCAGCAGGTACCGCAAGCCGAGCGTCAGCAGCGCGCCAGTGACCGCGCCGGTGAACGGCACGACCCAGTAGCCGGACGGTTTGCCGTGCGCGACGCCGGACAGCGTGCCCAGCGCGAAGTACGCGGACCAGCCGCTCAGGTGCAGCAGCCAGAACGCGCGCTCGCGGCTCAGCGCGAAGCGGGGGACGGAGGCGGCGACGGCCATGGCGGTTCCGGCGGGTGGACGTGCGCCGATCCTATCCCGCTTCGGCGCGGGCGCCGCACGGTTCGTCGCGCGCATGGCACGGATCGTCGCGGGCGGCGGTTCAGGCCCGCCGCGGCCGGCGCGGCCGGCGCTGCGCCCCCGGGCGCTAGAATTGACGCTTCCTCCACGCCAGCTCCCCGCCCGCCGTGACCGTCATCAAGCAGGACGACTTCATCCAGTCGATCGCCGACGCGCTGCAGTACATCAGCTACTACCACCCGGTCGACTACATCAGGAATCTCGCCGCCGCCTACGAGCGCGAGCAGTCGCCGGCCGCGAAGGACGCGATGGCGCAGATCCTGATCAACTCGCGCATGTGCGCCGAGGGCCATCGCCCGATCTGTCAGGACACCGGCATCGTCACCGTGTTCCTGCGGATCGGCATGAACGTGCGCTGGGACGCCACGATGTCGGTGGAGGACATGGTCAACGAGGGCGTGCGCCGCGCCTACAACCACCCGGACAACAAGCTGCGCGCCTCGGTGCTGGCCGATCCGGCAGGACGGCGGCTCAACACCCGCGACAACACGCCGGCGGTGATCAACATGACGGTGGTGCCGGGCGACACGGTCGACGTGATCGTGGCGGCCAAGGGCGGCGGCTCGGAGGCCAAGAGCAAGTTCGTCATGCTCAACCCGTCGGATTCGATCGTCGACTGGGTGCTGAAGACCGTGCCGACCATGGGCGCCGGCTGGTGTCCGCCGGGCATGCTCGGCATCGGCATCGGCGGCACCGCCGAGAAGGCGATGCTGCTGGCCAAGGAGGCGCTGATGGAGCCGATCGACATCCAGGAGCTGATCGCGCGCGGCCCGTCCAACCGGATCGAAGAGCTGCGCCTGGAGCTGTACGAGAAGGTCAACGCGCTCGGCATCGGCGCGCAGGGCCTCGGCGGCCTCACCACCGTGCTCGACGTCAAGATCAAGGATTACCCGACCCACGCCGCGAACCTGCCGGTGGCGATGATCCCGAACTGCGCCGCCACCCGCCACGCGCATTTCGTGCTCGACGGCAGCGGCCCGGTGGCGCTCGAGCCGCCGTCGCTCGAGGACTGGCCGCAGCTCACCTACGATGCCTCCAAGGGCCGGCGCGTGGACCTCGACACAGTGACGCGCGAGGAGGTGGCGAGCTGGAAGCCGGGCGAGGTGCTGCTGCTCAACGGCAGGCTGCTGACCGGTCGCGACGCCGCGCACAAGCGCATGGTCGACATGCTCGACCGCGGCGAGCCGCTGCCGGTCGATTTCAACGGCCGCTTCATCTACTACGTCGGCCCGGTCGATCCGGTGCGCGACGAGGTGGTGGGCCCGGCCGGCCCGACCACCGCCACGCGCATGGACAAGTTCACCGAGCAGGTGCTGGCGCAGACCGGCCTGCTCGGCATGGTCGGCAAGGCCGAGCGCGGCCCGGCGGCGATCGAGGCCATCCGCAGGCACCGCTCGGTGTACCTGATGGCGGTCGGCGGCGCGGCCTACCTGGTCTCCAAGGCGATCCGCGCCGCGCGCGTGGTCGCGTTCGAGGACCTCGGCATGGAGGCGATCTACGAATTCGAGGTGCGCGACATGCCGGTGACGGTCGCCGTCGATTCCAGCGGCGAATCGGTGCACACCACCGGCCCGCGCGAATGGCAGGCGCGGATCGGCAAGATTCCGGTGGTGGTGGCGTAAGCGGCCTGCACGCCGGAGCCACCGCGCCCCGGCTATACCGGCTCCGCGCCCACGTGCACGGAGGATCCGGTGCCCCGCAGGCCCGTCGCTGCCGCATTGCTCATCGTCGCCCTGGGCTGTGATGCCCGCACCGACGACGTCGCCCCTTCACCGCCCGCCGCGCCGCCGTCCGCGCTGGCATCGCGCATCGCCGCGATCGCGCTGGCCGAACACGCGCTCTGGCACCGGCCGTTCATCGACGAGAACGGCCGGCTGGCCAGCATGACGGTCGCGGAGGCGGAGGGCGCCCGGCTTGCCGACGGGCGCACCGAGGCCTGGCGGCGTGTCGCCGCCTACTGGCGCGAGAGCGGCCTGCTGTGGCGGATGCGCGCCATGCCGGGGGCCGCCGAATGCGCCTATTCGCCCGACGACGCGGCCGCGATCGCGCTCTGTCGCACCTTCCTGATCGACCACCCGTGGTCGGCCGCGTTCGTGTCGTGGGTGATGACGAAGGCGGGGGTTCCCGGCTTCGTCGCCTCGCCCAGCCACGTCGAGTTCGTGGCGCACGCCTACCGGGCGCCGGGCGGTCGGCCGTACCGGCTGACCGATCCGGCGCTGGAAGCGCCGGCGGCAGGCGATCTGCTGTGTTTCGTGCGCAGCGCGGGCGAGCCGCTCGGACACGCCGGGCTGCGCGCGTTCCTCGACTCGCACGGCGATGCGGCGTTGCCGATGCACTGCGAGATCGTCGCGGCCGTGGGGCAGGGGCGCGCGCACCTGGTCGGCGGCAACGTGCTGCAGGGCGTGACCTTGCGCGTGCTGCACGTGAACCGGCTCGGGCGTCTGTGGGGACTGCCGCAGCGCACCGGCCTGGACCCCGGTTGCGCGCCCGAGCGGCCGCAGGCGTGCAGCTTCAACCGGCAGGACTGGGCCGCGCTGCTGAAGCTCGATCCGTCGCTGCAGGCCGCGGCGCCGCCACCGCTTCCGTCGCCGCCGGCGCGCTGAGTCCGGCGGGCGCGTGGCCGCCTCCGCGCGTTGGGCGATAATGCGCGGCCCGCTCCGCAGCCGACCGCCCATGCCCGCCCGCATCCTCGACGGCAAACGCATCGCCGACGATCTGCTCGATTCGCTCAAGGCGCAGGTCGACGCGCGCGTGGCCGCCGGCAAGTCGCGGCCGGGGCTCGCGGTGGTGCTGGTCGGCAACGATCCGGCGTCCGCCGTCTACGTGCGCAACAAGCGGCGCGCCGCGGAGAAAGTCGGGATCCGCGCGATCGACTTCGACCTGCCGGCCTCGACCACCGACGCCGAACTGCTGGCGCTGGTGGACCGGCTCAACGCCGATCCGGCCGTGCACGGCATCCTCGTCCAGTTGCCGCTGCCCGACCGGCGCGACGCCACCGCGCTGATCCACCGCATCGATCCGCGCAAGGACGTGGACGGCTTCCATCCGCAGAACGTCGGCCATCTCGCCCTGCGCCAGTTCGGCCTGCGTCCGTGCACGCCGCGCGGCATCACCACCTTGCTGGCCTATACCGACCGCCCGGTGCGCGGGGCGAGCGCAACCGTGGTGGGCGTGTCCAACCACGTCGGCCGGCCGATGGCGCTGGAGCTGCTGATCGCTGGCTGCACCGTCACCAGTTGCCACAAGTTCACGCCGCCGGACGTGCTGGAAGCGGCGGTGCGCGGCGCCGACATCCTGGTGGTCGCGGTCGGCCGGCCGCGCCTGATTCCGGGCGAATGGGTCAAGCCGGGCGCGGTGGTGATCGACGTCGGCATCAACCGCCTCGACGACGGCCGCCTGGTCGGCGATGTCGGTTTCGAGGCCGCCGCCGAACGCGCGAGCTGGATCACGCCGGTGCCCGGCGGCGTCGGGCCGATGACCGTCGCCACGCTGATGCAGAACACCCTCGAAGCCGCGCAGGCGCTGGATCCCTAGCACGACGTCGGCCGCCGATCGACGCGGATGCACGCGATCGAAAGAGCGATCCGGCTGGTCGGGCGGGCGCGAAAGACGCGCCGCCGCCGCTGGACCCGCATCCGGCTTCGCCCCGATCCGCGTTCATCCGCGTAAATCCGTGGCGGAAAAGGGAAACCCGGCAGCCCGCCCCGGCGACAGGCTATAATGGCGCGCTTCATCCTTCCGGGCCCGCCCATGCTCCGCATCCAGGTTGAAGCGCTCACCTACGACGACGTTTCCCTCGTCCCCGCGCACTCCACCGTCCTGCCCAAGGACGTCTCGCTGGCGACGCGCCTGACCCGCGACCTGCGCCTCAACCTGCCGATCGTGTCGGCGGCGATGGATACCGTGACCGAGGCGCGCCTCGCGATCGCCATGGCCCAGCTCGGCGGCATCGGCATCGTGCACAAGAACCTGTCGCTGGAGCAGCAGGCCGCCGAGGTCGCGCAGGTCAAGAAGTTCGAGGCCGGCGTGATCAAGGAGCCGTTCACCGTCGGGCCGGATACCACCATCGCCGAGGTGCTGCGGCTGACGCGCGCGCGCAACATCTCCGGCGTGCCGGTGGTCGACGAGCGCGGGCAACTGGTCGGCATCGTCACCAGCCGCGACATGCGCTTCGAAAAGAAGCTCGACGATCCGGTCCGCAACATCATGACCAAGAAGGACCGGCTGGTGACGGTCCGCGAAGGCGCCTCCGACGACGAAGTGCTGCAGCTCCTGCACAAGCACCGGATCGAGAAGGTGCTGGTGGTCAACGACGATTTCCAGTTGCGCGGTCTGATCACCGTCAAGGACATCCAGAAGAAGCAGGACAACCCCAACGCCGCCTACGACAGCAGCGAACGCCTGCTGGTGGGTGCCGCGGTCGGCGTCGGCGGCGACACCGAGCAGCGCGTCGAGGCGCTGGTCGCGGCGGGCGTGGACGTCATCGTGGTCGATACCGCGCACGGTCACGCGCAGGGCGTGCTGGACCGCGTGCGCTGGGTGAAGAAGCATTTCCCGCAGGTGCAGGTGATCGGCGGCAACATCGTCACGGGCGATGCGGCGCTCGCGCTCGAGGATGCGGGCGCCGATGCGGTCAAGGTCGGCGTCGGCCCCGGTTCGATCTGCACCACGCGCATCGTCGCCGGCGTCGGTGTGCCGCAGGTGACCGCGGTGTCGATGGTCGCCGAGGCGCTGCAGGACCGCATCCCGCTGATCGCCGACGGTGGCATCCGCTACTCCGGCGACATCGGCAAGGCGATCGCCGCCGGCGCGTCCACGGTGATGATCGGCGGCCTGTTCGCCGGCACCGAGGAAGCGCCGGGCGAGGTCGAACTGTTCCAGGGCCGCAGCTACAAGAGCTACCGCGGCATGGGCAGCCTGGGCGCGATGGAGAAGGGCAGCAAGGACCGCTACTTCCAGGACGCCAGCGATGCCGACAAGCTGGTGCCGGAAGGCATCGAAGGCCGCGTGCCGTACCGCGGCCCGCTGCGCAACGTGGTGCATCAGCTCGCCGGCGGCCTGCGCGCGACGATGGGCTACGTCGGCTGCGCCACCATCGAGGAGATGCGCAAGAAGCCGATGTTCGTGCGCGTCACCAACGCGGGCGCGCGCGAGAGCCACGTGCACGACGTGCAGATCACCAAGGAACCGCCGAATTACCGGATGAGCTGATCGCAGCGGGAATCGGGAATGGGGAATCGGGAATCGTCGAAAGCGATCCGTCGTTCTTCCGATCCCGGTCCCGGCTTCGCGACAGCACAATGCGCGTCCGCACGCGGTCCCGTCCGACTTCCGATTCCCCATTCCCGATTCCCGGCCGCCCCATGACCGACATCCACGGCGACAAGATCCTCATCCTCGACTTCGGCGCGCAGTACACGCAGCTCATCGCGCGCCGCATCCGCGAAATCGGGGTGTATTGCGAGATCTGGGCCTGGGACCACGATCCCGCCGAGATCGCCGCGTTCGGAGCGAAGGGCATCATCCTCTCGGGCGGGCCCGAATCGACCACCCAGCCGGACTCGCCGCGCGCGCCGCAGGTGGTGTTCGACAGCGGCGTGCCGGTGCTCGGCATCTGCTACGGCATGCAGACGATGGCCGTGCAGCTCGGCGGCGCCACCGAAGCCGGCGACCAGCGCGAGTTCGGCCATGCCGAGGTCGCGGTGGTTGCCGCCGACCGCCTGCTCGATGGCCTGAAGGACACGCCCGGCGCGCCGCCGCGGCTGCACGTGTGGATGAGCCACGGCGACCACGTCAGCCAGGAGCCGCCGGGCTTCGTGGTCACCGCGCGCACCGACCGCATCCCGGTCGCCGCGTTCGCCAACGACGAGCGCCGCTGGTACGGCGTGCAGTTCCATCCCGAGGTCACCCACACCCGCAGCGGCGAGGCGATGCTGCGCCGTTTCGTGGTCGACATCTGCGGCTGCCAGACGCTGTGGACGCCGGCCAACATCATCGAGGACCAGATCGAGCGCGTGCGCGCGCAGGTCGGTTCCGACGAGGTGGTGCTGGGCCTGTCCGGCGGCGTCGACTCCTCGGTGGTCGCCGCGCTGCTGCACCGCGCGATCGGCGACCAGCTCACCTGCGTGTTCGTCGATACCGGCCTGCTGCGCTGGCAGGAAGGCGACCAGGTGATGGCGATGTTCGCCGAGCACATGGGCGTCAAGGTGATCCGGGTCAACGCCGCCGACCGCTTCTTCCATGCGCTGCAGGGCGTCGCCGATCCCGAGGCCAAGCGCAAGATCATCGGCAACCTGTTCGTCGAGATCTTCGACGAGGAAGCGCACAAGCTCACCAACGCCAGGTGGCTGGCGCAGGGCACCATCTATCCCGATGTGATCGAGTCGGCCGGCAGCAAGACCGGCAAGGCGCACGTCATCAAGAGCCATCACAACGTCGGCGGCCTGCCGGAAAAGATGAAGCTCGGCCTGGTCGAGCCGCTACGCGAGCTGTTCAAAGACGAGGTGCGCCGGCTCGGCCTCGAACTCGGCCTGCCGCGCGAGATGGTCTACCGGCATCCGTTCCCCGGCCCGGGCCTGGGCGTGCGCATCCTGGGCGAAGTCCGGCGCGAATACGCCGAACTGCTGGCGAAGGCCGACCACATCTTCATCGACGAACTGCGCCGCGCCGGCCTGTACGACAGGGTGAGCCAGGCGTTCGCGGTGTTCCTGCCGGTGAAGTCGGTCGGCGTGGTCGGCGATGCCCGCGCCTACGAGTGGGTGATCGCGCTGCGCGCGGTCGAGACCATCGACTTCATGACCGCGCACTGGGCGCACCTGCCGTACGACTTCCTCGACTTGGTGTCGCGCCGCATCATCAACGAACTGCGCGGCGTCTCGCGCGTGGTCTACGACATCAGCGGCAAGCCGCCGGCGACGATCGAGTGGGAGTAGGGCGCCGCCCGGTACCTTCCCGCTCCCCCTGAGCCAGTCGAAGGGCGAACGCGTGCCGGCAAGCCCGCCCGTGGTCCGACAGGCTCACCACGAGGGGTGGGTGCGTGAGCCGCGTGTGCCCGGCCGGTCGGGCACGCCAATGCCGTTCCCCGCTCGCCCCGAGCTTGTCGAAGGGCGTCCTTCATGCTGCGATGGACGCCCGTTCACCGCCGCCCGATCACGTGCCCACCTTCTGGGTCTACATCATCCAGTGCGCCGATGGTTCGTACTACACGGGGCACACGGACGACCTCGACCTGCGCCTCGCGCAGCACCAGCAAGGCGCGTTCGCCGATTGCCACACGTTCAGTCGACGGCCGGTGCGCCTGGTCTACTCGCAGGCGTTCGACAACCGCGACGCGGCGGTCCGCGCCGAACGGCGGATCAAGGGCTGGCGGCGCGAAAAGAAGGAGGCGTTGATCGCGGGACGCTTCGATTTGCTGCGGGCGCTGACGCGGTCGCGCGCGGGCGGTCCGGGCGCTTCCGGCGAGGTGCCTGCGGGCGGCAGGCTCGCGGACGAGCAGTGGATGCGGCGTGCCTTGGCGCTGGCCGAGCGTGCCGAGCGCGAGGGCCATGAAGTGCCCGTGGGCGCCGTCGTCGTCGCGCCCGATGGCACGCCGGTCGGCGAAGGCTGGAACCGCAACATCGCCGAGCACGATCCCAGCGCGCATGCGGAGATCGTCGCGATGCGGGAGGCCGGCCGCAGGCTGGGCAACCACCGGCTGGTCGGCTGCACGCTGTACGTCACCCTGGAGCCGTGCGCGATGTGCGCGATGGCGATGATCCACGCGCGCATCGCCCGTGTCGTGTTCGGCGCGTTCGATGCGAAGACCGGCGCCGCCGGCAGCGTGTTCGACCTGCTCGCCGATCCGCGCCACAACCATCGGGTCGAGATCCGGGGCGGCGTGCTGGCCGAGGAGGCCGGCCGCTGCCTGACCAACTACTTCCGGCGCAAGCGCGGCAAGCCGCTACTGTGAGCCGCGCTCCGTGCCGGCGTCCTCGCGCCGGCGCATGCGCGCGACCATGTAGCGGTGATCCATCTCCTCGTTGATGGCCTGGATCGCCAGCATCGATTCGCGCGCGAGGAACAGGCTCGCGGCGAACAGCGCCAGTACGCCGAGCGCTGCCAGCACGGTCGGCATCACCGTCAGCCGGTAACCGAACACCGCGTCGGCCGCGACCGCAAGGCTGGTGCCGACGAAGAAGCTGATCGCCAGGTACAGCAACTGGCTGCCGCGCAGCACCAGCACGCTGCGCCTGCGCTGCATCGCGATGCGCCCTTCCAGGACCGCGCGGTACTGCGGATCGGTCGCGTCCTCCAGCTCCTTCAGCACCATGCGCAGGCGGTCGATCACGCGCGCGAGCCGGTTGTTCGCCGACATCAGCAGCGAGCCGGTGGCGGTCAGGAAGAACGCCGGCGCCAGCATGGCGGTGAGGATGGCGTAGTGGGCGTAGGCGGCGTTCTGCGGCATGACGCGGTGCTCCCGGGCGTCGGCTATGATGCCGCCACTTCCATCGCCCCGCGAGCCATGAGCGACGACACGAGCCTGCGCCTGATCTGGATCGATCTCGAAATGACCGGGCTGGATACCGACCGCGACTCGATCCTCGAAATCGCCACCGTGGTCACCGATGCGCAGCTCAACATCCTCGCCGAGGGGCCGGAGCTCGCCATCGCCACGCCGCTGGAGCGGCTGGAGGCGATGGACGAATGGAACCGCAACCAGCACCGCAAGTCCGGCCTGTGGCAGCGCGCGCTCGAACAGGGCGTCCCGCTCGCCGAGGCCGAGCAGCGCACGCTGGAGTTCCTCGCCAGGTGGGTGCCCGAACGCGCCTCGCCGATGTGCGGCAATTCGATCTGCCAGGACCGCCGCTTCCTGTATCGCGAGATGCCCAAGCTGGAACGCTACTTCCACTACCGCAATCTGGACGTCAGCACGATCAAGGAGCTGGCACGGCGCTGGGCGCCGGACGTGCTGGCGGAACTGCGGAAGGAGTCGGCGCACACGGCGCTGAGCGACATCCGCGACTCGATCGCCGAGCTGAAGCACTACCGCGCCGCGATGGGGCGCCTGGCCGGCCTGACCTGATCGCGCCCGGGGAACCTTCAGCGCGTCCGATCGGCCGCGCCGACGACCGGCGGATTGGCGCGCAGCGGATCATCGCCCTCGCCATCGTCGGCCACGCGGGCCAGCAGGTCCACGAGCGGGCGGCCGTCGGCGTCGTGGTGGTAGACGTGCAGGTCGCGCTGCGGATAGGGAATGTGCAGCCCGTGTTCGATCAGGCGGATGCGCACCGCTTCCACCAGTTCGCTGCGCACGTCGATGAAGTCGGCGGTCGGCACCCAAACGCGCAGCTCGAGGTTCACGCTGCTTTCGGCCAGCGTGGTCACCAGCACCTTCGGCTCGGGCTCGCGCAGCACGCGCGGGTGGTCGTGGGCGATGCGCAGCAGCACCTCGCGCGCCTGGCGCAGGTCGTCGTCGTAGCCCACCCCGACCGCGATGTCGGCGCGCCGCGCCGGGTTGGCGGTGAAGTTGGTGATCGGCGCGGCGGTGATCATGCTGTTGGGCAGGATCACCGCGCGGTTGTCCGGCGTGCGCAGGTGGGTCTGGAACACGCGCACCTGTTCGACCGTGCCCTCGACGCCCGCGGCCTGCACGTAGTCGCCGGCGCGGAACGGGCGCAGCACGATCAGCATCACGCCGGAGGCGATGTTCGACAGCGAATCCTTGAGCGCCAGGCCGACCGCGAGGCCGGCCGCGCCGAGCACCGCCAGCACCGAGGTGGTCGGCACGCCGGCGGCGGTCAGTGCGGCGATCACCACCACGATCAGCAGCGCAGGGTGGGCGACGTTGCGCAGGAACCCGCGCAGCGTCGGTTCGACGTTGGCGCGGGCGAGGCCGGCGTCGAGCGCGCGCAGCAGGCGCCGCGTCAGCCACAGCCCGACGACCAGGATCAGCAGCGCGCCGAGCAGGTCGAGCGCGCGCCCCTGCATCCAGGCGAGCAGCTTGGACGCCTGCGCCGGATCGAGCAGGTCGCGGACGTCCATGCGCCGGTCAGCCCTGCGCCGCCGCCTTCACCTTGGCCAGCCGCAGCCAGGTGTCGACCACGGTGTCGGGGTTGAGCGACACCGACTCGATGCCCTGCTGCATCAGCCACTCGGCGAGGTCCGGATGGTCGCTCGGGCCCTGGCCGCAGATGCCGACGTACTTGCCCTTGCGACGCGCGGCCTGGATCGCCATCGACAGCATCTTCTTGACCGCCGGATCGCGCTCGTCGAACAACTGGGCGACGATGCCGGAGTCGCGGTCCAGGCCCAGCGTGAGCTGGGTGAGATCGTTGGAGCCGATCGAGAAGCCGTCGAAGATGTCGAGGAACTCGTCGGCCAGCAGCGCGTTCGACGGCACCTCGCACATCATGATGATCTTCAGGCCCTCCTTGCCCTGTTCGAGGCCGTTGTTGCGCAGCACCTCGACCACGCGGCGGCCTTCGTCCAGCGTGCGCACGAACGGGATCATCACCCAGCAGTTGGTGAGGCCCATCGTTTCGCGCACCTTGCGCACCGCGCGGCACTCCAGCGCGAACGCGTCGGCGAAGCTCGGATCGACATAACGGCTGGCGCCGCGGAAGCCGATCATCGGGTTCTCTTCGTGCGGCTCGTAGCGCGAACCGCCGATCAGGTTGGCGTACTCGTTCGACTTGAAGTCGGACAGGCGCACGATCACCGGATGCGGCGCGAACGCGGCGGCGATGGTGGCGATGCCCTCGGCCAGACGATCGATGTAGAAATCGACCGGGCTGCCGTAGCCGGCGATGCGCTCGTCGATCTTCTTCTTCGTCGCGGCGTCCTGGCGGTCGTACTCGAGCAGCGCCTTCGGATGCACGCCGATGTGGCTGGCGATGATCATCTCCAGCCGCGCCAGGCCGACGCCGGCATGCGGCAGCATCGCGAAGTCGAACGCGCGCTCCGGGTTGGCGACGTTCATCATCACCTTCAGCGGCGCCGGCGGCATGTTCTCGAGGTCGGTGACGATCCGCTCGAACGGCAGGATGCCCTCGTAGATGTAGCCGGTGTCGCCCTCGGCGCAGCTCACCGTCACCTCGTGGCCGTCCTCGATCACGTCGAGCGCGTTGCCGGTGCCGACCACGGCGGGCACGCCCAGCTCGCGGGCGATGATCGCGGCGTGGCAGGTGCGGCCGCCGCGGTTGGTGACGATCGCGGCGGAGCGCTTCATCACCGGCTCCCAGTCGGGGTCGGTCATGTCGGCGACCAGCACGTCGCCCGGCTGCACCTTGTGCATGTCGTCCAGCGAACGCACCACGCGCGCCACGCCGGTGCCGATCTTCTGGCCGATCGCGCGGCCCTCGCAGACCACCTTGCCGCGGCTGGCGAGGTGGAAACGCTCCATCCGGGTGGCGTGCGCGCGCGATTTCACCGTCTCCGGACGCGCCTGCACGATGAAAAGCTTGCCGGTCACGCCATCCTTCGCCCACTCGATGTCCATCGGGCGGCCGTAGTGCTGCTCGATGGTCAGCGCCTGGCGCGCCAGCTCGTGCACGTCCTCGTCGCTGATCGAGAAACGGTTGCGCAGCTCGGCCGGCGTGTCCTCGTTGCGCACGCGCTCGCCGGGCCGGTCGGAGTAGACCATGCGGATCTGCTTGGCGCCGAGCGCGCGCCGCAGGATGGCGGGGCGGCCCTGGGCGAGGGTCGGCTTGTAGACGTAGAACTCGTCCGGATTGACCGCGCCCTGCACGACGTTCTCGCCAAGGCCGTAGCTGGCGGTGACGAACACCACGTCGCGGAAACCCGACTCGGTGTCGAGCGTGAACATCACGCCCGAGGCGCCGACGTCGGAGCGCACCATCAACTGCACGCCGGCGGACAGGAACACGTCCTCGTGCTTGAAGCCGTGGTGCACGCGATAGGCGATCGCGCGGTCGTTGTAGAGGCTCGCGAACACCTCCTTGACCTTGCGCACCACCTCGTCCTCGCCGCTGACGTTGAGGAAGGTCTCCTGCTGGCCGGCGAAGGAGGCATCGGGCAGGTCCTCGGCGGTGGCCGAGGAGCGCACGGCGACGGCGACTTCGCCGCCGCCGTTGTCCTCGCACAGTTTGCGGTAGGCGCTGCGGATGTCGGCATCCAGATCCGGCTGCAGCGGCGCGTCGATCACCCAGCCGCGGATCTCCCTGCCCGCCGCGGTCAGCGCCTGCACGTCCTCGACGTCGAGCGCGGCCAGGCGGTCGTAGATGCGCTGGTGCAGATCGTTGTGCGCGATGAAGGCCTTGAAGGCCTCCGCGGTGGTCGCAAAGCCGCCCGGCACCGAGACCCCGAGCCCGGCCAGATGCCCGATCATCTCGCCCAGCGAGGCATTCTTGCCGCCCACGCGGGCCAGGTCGTCCAGGCGCAACGCATGCAGCCAGAGGATGTTCTCGTTCAAGGGGCGTTCTCCGGTAGCGGCCGGGACAGAGGGCCGGCGCGAGGTGAGCGCGTTATGATCGCGCGCCGCGTCGGTTTCGTACAAGCTTGATTCCATGGGTTTTTTCGTATTGAGAGGATGAAATGGCAGGCACGCGCCCGGTGTTCTACATCTCCGACGGCACCGGCATTACCGCCGAAACCATCGGCCACAGCCTGTTGACGCAGTTCACCGAAACGCGCTTCGTCAGCGAGCGGATTCCGTTCGTCGACACGGTCGAGCGGGCGCGCGAAGTCATCGAAACCATCCGCGCCGCGGGCGAGCGCCACGGCACCCGCGCGATCGTGATCAATTCGTGCGTCAACGCCGAAGTCAGCGCCGCGCTCGGCGAGAGCGGGGCGCTGATGCTCGACGTGTTCGCGCCGTTCATCGAGCCGCTCGAACGCGAGCTGGGCGAGGCGCGCAAACGCTGGATCGGCCGCGCCCACGGCATGGTGGACTTCGAGACCTACCATCGTCGTATCAACGCCATCAATTTCGCGTTGAGCCACGACGACGGCGCCAGCACCGACTATTCGGAGGCGGACCTGATCCTGGTCGCGGTGTCGCGCGCGGGGAAGACGCCGACCTGCCTGTACCTCGCGCTGCACTACGGCATCTGCGCGGCGAACTATCCGCTGACGGCCGAGGACCTCGAGCACGACCGCCTGCCGCCGCGCCTGCGGCCGTACCGCAACAAGCTGTTCGGATTGACGATCGATCCGATGCGGCTGCAGCAGATCCGGCAGGAGCGCCGGCCCAACTCGCGCTATGCGCAACTGGAGACGTGCCGACGGGAAGTGGCGGCGGCCGAGAAGATGTTCCGCGCCGAGGGGATTCCGACGCTCAGCACCACGCACACCTCGATCGAGGAGATCGCCAGCAAGGTGCTCACCACCCTCGGCATCCACCGCGAGATGTTCTGAGCGGCGATCTACATGAACGCATGACCGCGTGCGGTCGCGCAAGCGGGCAGGGTGCGGGTAGCATCGGCCCATGTCGCATCTCGCCGCCCGTCCGCTGCGCGTTCCCCGTCTCAGCCGCTTCGGCTGGCTGATGGCGCTGTATGCCGAGAATCATGCCCGGCTGGTGCGCCTGTTCGATCCGGCGCGGCTCGCGGCCGGCACGTACGTGTCCTCGGTCGGCGACGGGCTCGATCTGCGCGTCGAGGTGATCGAGCAGCATCCGTACACGAGCGAACTGCGGCTGACGTACGACCTGCGCGACCCGGTCACCGGCGAGCCCGATCCGTCCGCATACGTGCGGCTGTACACCGATGCGCGGCAAGCGGAAGCGACGCATTGCTACGTCGGCCGGCGCTGGCAGGACGTGCTCGGTCTGAATCCGCCGCCGGCCCGTGTGCTCGGGCACCGGCTGCGGATGAACACGTTCCTCGGCAAGTGGCTCGAGTACCTGGCCGAGCGCGGCCACGGCGTGGCGACGCTGCGGCGGGTCGATGCCGACGTGGCTGCAGTCGATCGCGTGATCGGAGAGTGTTGACGAGTTCGTGAAGCGACTCTAAGATGGCGTTCTTTCCAGCGCGTGGGGCCATAGCTCAGCTGGGAGAGCGCTACAATGGCATTGTAGAGGTCGCCGGTTCGATCCCGGCTGGCTCCACCAGGTTCCAGCACCCCGGCAAGGTGGCCGGGGTAGCGAAAGGAAAACGTCCCCATCGTCTAGAGGCCTAGGACACAACCCTTTCACGGTTGCGACCGGGGTTCGAATCCCCGTGGGGACGCCAACAACGCGGAACGGCCGCCCGAAAGGGCGGCCGTTTCTGCTTGGGGAGTTCCCAGCCTTCCCGGACCCGGATGGCGCGTGGCCCCCGGATGGACGATTGCCGGTTCGTCATCCGGCGGATGCCGGGATCCGATTCGACAATGCCGGCGTTCCTTCTCGATGGGCCCCGGCGTGCGCCGGGGCGACGGATGCGGGCAGCGTCGCGAGCCGGTTCACTCGCTTGCTCGTCATCGGTCGCGGCTGAAGACGCTCCTGCAGTCGCCGGGGCGCCGGTCGCGGGCGTCAGCGTCGCCGTGCGGTGTTCCGCGGCGCGGGTGGCGCGGCGTCGGGGGCGGCGAGGTCGTCGAGGATCGGGCAGTCGGGCCGGTGGTCGCCGTGGCAGCGCTCGGCGAGATTCTCCAGCGTGCGCTGCATCGCCTGCATCTCGCGGATCTTCACCGCGAGCGCGTCGGCGTGGGCGCGCGCCAGCTTCTTGACCTCGGCGCTCGCGCGGCCGCGGTCGTCCCACAGGCCGAGCAGCGTCTCGATCTGCTTGACCGGAAAGCCGAGGCTGCGCGCGCGCTTGATGAAGCGGATGCGGTGCAGGTCGTTGTCGCCGTAGATGCGGTAGCCGGCGAAGGTGCGGCCGGCGGCCGGCAGCAGGCCGATCTGCTCGTAGTGGCGGATCATCTTGGCGCTGACGCCGGTCAACTGCGCGGCCTCGCCGATGTTGTGGAAGCCCTGTTCCTTCGCTTCGGCCAGTTCGGGACGCGTGACGTGCTTCATGGCGTTCTCTCCCTCAGGCGCGCGGCGACCAGCGGCGCAGCAGCAGGGTATTGGACACCACGCTGACCGACGAGAAGGCCATCGCCGCGCCGGCGATCACCGGATCGAGCAGGCCCAGCATCGCCAGCGGAATGCCGACCACGTTGTAGCCGAAGGCCCAGAACAGGTTCTGGTGGATCTTGCGGGTGGTGCGGCGCGAGATGTCGAGCGCCGCGGCCACCAGGTCGAGGTTCGGACGCATCAGGGTGATGGCGGCGGCGTGCATGGCGACGTCGGTGCCGCTGCCCATCGCCACGCCGACGTCGGCGGCGGCGAGCGCCGGCGCGTCGTTGATGCCGTCGCCGACCATCGCCACCGCGCCGCCCTCGCGGAGCGCGCGCACCGCATCGGCCTTGCGGTCGGGGGTGACGTTGGCGCGCACGCTGTCGATGCCGAGCTGGCGGGCGACTGCGGTGGCGGCGCCCAGGTTGTCGCCGGAGATCATGACCGTGCGGATGCCCAGCCGATGCAGCCGGGCGACCGCCTCTGCGGCACCCGCGCGCGGCTGGTCGCGGAAAGCGAGCAGACCGAGGAGACGGAGCTCGGCGCCGTCCTCGCCGAGCCAGGACACGGTGTGGCCGCTGGCGCCGAACGCCTCGGCGCGGGCGGAGAGCAGGGCGGTGTCGATGCCGGCCTCGCGCATCATCGCCTCGTTGCCGAGCAGCAGCGCGCGGCGATCGACCGTGCCGCGCACGCCGCGGCCGGGCACGGCGCGCACGTCCGCCGCGGCCGCCGGCTGCGCACCGCCGAACGCGGCGATCACCGCCTTGGCCAGGGGATGCTCGCTGTGCGCCTGCAGCGCGGCGGCGAGCGCG
Source organism: Vulcaniibacterium thermophilum (assembly GCF_007923255.1). GTDB lineage: Bacteria > Pseudomonadota > Gammaproteobacteria > Xanthomonadales > Xanthomonadaceae > Lysobacter_F > Lysobacter_F thermophilum. The sequence goes on from NZ_VOHJ01000004.1 coordinate 51,478, forward strand.
AGCAGGCGCGCGTGGTCGCCGTCGAGCGCGACGTGCTCGCTCAGCACCGGCTTGCCTTCGGTCAGGGTGCCGGTCTTGTCGAACGCCACCGTGCGCACCTTGTGCGCGATCTCCAGCGCCTCGGCGTCCTTGATCAGGATGCCGGCGCGCGCGGCCACGCCGGTACCGGCCATGATCGCGGTGGGAGTGGCCAGGCCGAGCGCGCACGGACAGGCGATCACCAGCACGGCCACGGCGTTGAGGATGGCGGCGCTCCAGTCGCCGCTGTACAGGCCCCAGCCGAGCAGGGTCAGCGCCGCGATCGCCATCACCACCGGCACGAACACCGCGCTGACGCGGTCGACCGTCTGCTGGATCGGCGGCTTCTTCGCCTGTGCGTCCTCGACCAGCCGGATGATCCGCGCCAGCGCCGTCTCCGCGCCGACCGCGGCGGTGCGCACCACGACCAGCCCTTCGCCGTTGACCGCGCCACCGGTGACGCGGTCGCCCTCGTTCTTGGCGACCGGCAGCGATTCGCCGGTGATCAGCGCCTCGTCGGCGTGGGTGCGGCCCTCGATCACCGTGCCGTCGACCGGGATGCGTTCGCCGGGCTTGACCACGACCTCGTCGCCGACCGCCACCTCGCCGATCGGCACCTCGACGGCCGTGCCGCCGCGGCGCACGCGCGCGGTGGCCGGGCGCAGCGCCTGCAGGGCGCGGATCGCCTCGGTGGTCTGGCGCTTGGCGCGCGCCTCCAGCCACTTGCCGAGCAGGATCAGCGTCAGCACCACCGCCGAGGCCTCGAAGTACAGCGGCAACTGGCCGTGGTGCGCGGCGCCGGCGAGCAGGTGGTAGACGCTCAGGCCGTAGCCGGCGCTGGTGCCGATCGCGACCAGCAGGTCCATGTTGCCGGTGCCGGCGCGCAGCGCGTGCCAGCCGGCGCGGTAGAAGCGCGCGCCGAGCCAGAACTGCACCGGCGTGGCCAGCACGAGCTGCAGCCAGCCCGGCAGCATCCAGTGCTGGCCGAACGGCAGGGCGAGCATCGGCAGCACCAGCGGCAGCGACAGCGCGATGGCGAGGATCAGGTGGCGCGTTTCCTTCGCCGCGAGCGGGTGCGGCCTGGTCTCGGGCGTCTGCGCCGCGGTCTCGGTGGCCAGCGGCCGCGCACCGTAGCCGGCATCGGCGACGGCGGCGACCAGGCGGGACGTCGGCACCTCGCCCAGCACCTGCACGCGGGCGCGCTCGGTGGCGAGGTTGACGCTCGCCTGCAGCACGCCGGGCACCTTCTTCAGCGCGCGCTCGACGCGGGCCACGCACGAGGCGCAGGTCATGCCCTCGATGATGAGTTCGACCGTGGAGGTGGCGACCGCGTAGCCGGCCTTCTCGACCGCGGCGACCAGCGTGGGCGCGGGCACGGTGCCGTCGAACGCGACTTCGGCCGCCTCGGTGGCGAGGTTGACGCTGGCCTGCGCCACGCCCGGCACCGCCTTCAGGCTGCGCTCGACTCGGGTGACGCAGGATGCGCAGGTCATGCCGACGATGCCGAAGCGCATCGGCTGCGCGAGCGGTGCGGTGGTGGATGCGGATGCGTTCATGGCGCTGCCTCGCGTGGGAGTCGGACGCATGCTCCGGGTTCCCATCATGGGAAGGTCAAGCGCCGCGTGGCGGATGTTCCGCGTCTTGACCTTGCCCTTGCGGGAAGGTCGATGCTGCTCCACGTCGGCGCTTCGGCCGGCTTACGCACCACGGGAGACATTCTCATGAAACTCATTGTCGAAGGCATGACCTGCGGGCACTGCGTCCGCGCGATCACCCAGGCGATCGGCAGGATCGCGCCGGCGGCGAAGGTCGCCGTCGATCTGGACGCGCGCAGCGTGACCATCGAGGGCGCGGTCGACGCGGGCGCGGCGAGTGCGGCGATCGAGGAGGAAGGCTACACCGTCACCGCGATCGAGGCGGGCGGCGGCGCGGTCGAGGCGAAGGCGGCGAACTGCTGCGGCGGCTGCGGGCACGCCTGAACGGCGCGGTTGGATCATGCGCGCTGCGTTACGCTGCCCGCATTCCCGATGCGGACGGAGTACGACGGATGAGCATCACCCGCACCTTGCTGTTGGGGACGGCGCTGGCGGCCGCGGGCGCCAGCGTCGCCTGCGCGCGCACGCCCACGCCCGCGCCCGCGCCGGAGCGCGCGACCGCCACGGTGCGGCCCGCCCCGGCGCAGACGCCGGCGGCCACCGCTCGCCCCCGCGCCGGCACCCCGCAGGCGGCGCTGCCGCCCGTGGTGGTGCACAAGAGCCCGACCTGCGGCTGCTGCACGCTGTGGGTCGAGCACATGCGCGCGGCCGGATTCGCCGTGGAGGTGCGCGAGACCGATGCGCTGGAGCCGGTCAAGCAGAAGCTCGGCGTGCCCTACGGCAAGGGCTCGTGCCACACCGCCGAGATCGCCGGCTACTTCGTCGAAGGCCATGTGCCCGCCGACGACATCAAGCGTTTCCTGCGCGCGAAGCCGAAGGCGAAGGGGCTGGTGCTGCCGGGCATGCCGCTCGGTTCGCCCGGCATGGAGACGCCGGACGGCCGCGTCCAGCCGTACACGGTGGAGCAGGTGCAGGCCGACGGCAGCACGGTGCCGTTCGCGCGGCACGGCCAGGAGGACTGAAGGCCCGCAAACGGAAACGGGCCGGCATCGCTGCCGGCCCGTGGAATTGGTGGGCGGTGTAGGGTTCGAACCTACGACCCCTGCCGTGTGAAAGCAGTGCTCTACCGCTGAGCTAACCGCCCGATGGGAGGCGCGCAGTGTACGGATGCGTCGCGCCCAAGGCAAGCCTTCCGGTTCATTCCTCCAGTTGCGAGCGCGCGTAGGCGGCGTCGAGCGCCTCCATCGCGTCGCGCGGCTTGCAGCGGGCGGCCGTCTCGTAGGCGGCGGCGGCGTCGTCCTCGCGCTTGTCCCCGTACAGCAGCAGGAGCACGTTGCCGTGCTCGATGTGGGCGATCGGCGAGTCGGGCGTGAGCTTGAGCGCGGTGGCCACGTGCTTCTCGGCCTCGGCCGCCTTCGCGCCGTAGGTGAGGCCGCCGATCATCGCCCCGACCTTGTCGATCACCTCGGCGTGGTAGACCGCCATCGCCAGATGCGCCTCGGCGTGCTTCGGCGCCAGCTCGAGCGCGGCGTCCAGCGCCTTGCGCACCTTGCCGGCGATGCCGTCCTTCAGCGCTTTCACGATGCTCAGCCCCTGGCTGTAGCGGCCGAGCGCGAACGCGTAGCGGTAATGGCTGTTGGCCTCCTCGGGCAGGACCTCGATGGCGGCCTCCGCCAGGCCGGCGGCGCGCTGGAAACGCTTCAGTCTCTCCGCCTCGTCCTCCACCAGATGCGTGGCGTGGATGCCGAGCGCCTTGACCGCGACCGAGGCGCCGAGCGGACCCAGCTTCTCGCCGAGCTCGAATGCGGTGCGGAAGTCGCCGCGGTGGAACGCGCGCCAGGCGTCCTGCAGCGACTGCGCCACGGTGTCGGCGTCCGCGCCCTTCGGCGCCGCCTTGCCGGCCTGTTTCAGCAGCGCGGCGGCGCGTCTGGCGTCGGGGAAGGGTTCGGCGTCGCCCGCGTGCAGTTTCGGCCAGGCCTTGCGCAGCGCCTCGCCCGGGTAATCGAACGCGGCCGCGTCGTGCGGAAAGGGAGCCCAGGCGGTCTTGGCCATGCGGACGGTCCTTGCGGGTCGAGGCATGCAGCATCCTGCGCGCACGTGCCGCGCGCAAGCGCGTCGTAGTGTGTTTGCTCGGCGCGATCGGAGGACAGTGGCATCGACCGCTCCTCCGCGCGCACTGGAGTCCGCTCATGGCGACCGCACGTCCTTCCGCGATCCATCCCGTTTCGCTCCGCCACGTCTGGCTGGCGGGCCTGGGCCTGGTGTCCGTCGCGCATCGCGAGGCGTTGGCCGGACGCGAGCGGCTGACGGCCGCGCTGGCGCGCACGCGCCGCTGCGCGGCGACGGCGGTCGCCGAGATGCCGGCCGCGTTGCGCGGCACGCTCGGCCGGATCGAGCCGCTGGCGATGAAGCTCGGCGGCGAGGTGCATACGCGCCTGGGGCCGGTGCTGGCGCGCATGGGCGCGGGCGCGAAGCCGGCGCGCCGGGCGACGCGGACTGCGCCGCGTGGGGCGCGCAGGGCGTCGAAGCGCGGCGCGAAGTGAGCTGCTGGCGCTGATCGCGGGGTTCGCTGGCGGTCCCGGCCCTCACCCTAACCCCTCTCCCGCACGCGGGAGAGGGGCTTTGAAGCTGGGCTTGGGGCGTCAGCTTGCGACGAGGCTGCGGCAGCCGAGGGCGTCGAGCGCGCCGTGCAGGGCGGGGGCGTGCGCAAGCCACGGAGCGGCCAGGGTCAGCACGCCGGCCGCCAGCACCGTACCGCCGGCGACGGCGCGCCAGCGGCCGTGCTGCAGGGCGGTGAGGCGGCTGCCGGCCCAGGTGAGCGGGATCATCAGCGGCAACGTGCCGAGGCCGAACGCGGTCATCGTCAGCGCCCCGTGCAGCGGATCGGCCTGCAGCCAGGCGGCGGCGAGCAGGGTGGTGCTGAGGCCGCACGGCATCCAGCCCCACAGCATGCCGAGCGCGAGCCGCTTCGGCAGCGTGTTGGCCGGCAGCAGCCGCTTCTGCAGCGGGCGCAGCCACTGCCACACGCGCTGCCCGGGCGCGCCGAACACGCCCAGCCGGCCGTGGCGGTCGAGCAGGCGCAGCGCGGCGACGATCAGCACCGCCCCCACCGCGGCACGCAGCGCGAGCGCGAAACCCGGCACCCGCACCACGCCCAGCAGGCCCGCGCCGAACGCGCCGACCAGCGCGCCTGCGAGCGTGTAGCCGAGCACGCGGCCGAGGTTGGGCTGTACCGCGCGCCACCAGCCGCCGCGCTGCGCCAGCGTGAGGCCGGTGGCGATGCCGCCGCACATCGCCGCGCAGTGCGCGCCGCCGAGCAGCCCGGTCAGCGCCGCGGCGCCGAGCACCAGCCAGTCAGGCACGGCCGGGGCCCCCCTGCGCGTCGTCGGTCAGGATGTCGAGCGCCGCGGCGTCGAGTTCGTCGAACTGGCCGCGCCGCACCGCCCACACGAACGCCCATACCGCCACGCCCAGCAGCATCAGGCTCAGCGGAATCAGCATCAGCAGGATGGTCATGGCGCCTCCCGGCGGGCGAGCCGCAGTGCGTTGAGGGTGACGGTGAGCGAGGAGACGGCCATGCCGAGCGCGGCGATCCACGGCGTCACCAGCCCGAGCATCGCCAGCGGCAGCGCGACCACGTTGTAGCCCACCGCCCAGGCGAAGTTCTGGCGGACGATGGCGCGCGTGCGGCGGGCCAGCGCGAACGCCGCCGGCAGGCGGTCCAGGCGCGCGCGCGTGAGCACGAAGTCGGCGCTGCGGTGGGCGAGCGCGGCACCGCTGTCCATCGCGAAGGACACATCGGCGCCGGCCAGCACGGGCGCGTCGTTGAGGCCGTCGCCGACCATCGCCACCCTGCGGCCGTCGTGCTGCAGCGCGCGGATGCGCTCGAGCTTGTGTTCCGGCAGCAGGCGCGCCTGCGCCGCGTCGATGCCGAGCGTGCGCGCGGTGCGGGCCACCGCCTCGGCGCCGTCGCCGCTGGCGAGCTGCAGCGACAGCCCCGCCGCGCGCAGCGCCGCCAGCGCGGCGGGCGCGTCCTCGCGCAGGCGCTCGCCGAGCACGAAGCGCGCGGCGGCGGTGCCGTCCACGCCCAGCCACACCTGGCCGTCGTCCTGTGCGCCGTCGACCGCGAAACCGGCCTGGCCGAGCCGCCAGCGGCGGCCGTCGATGACGCCTTCGATGCCGCGCCCGCCGACCGCGACGACCTCGCGCACGGCGCGGCCGTCGTCGTGCGCGGCGAACGCCTGCGCCAAGGGATGGCCGCTGTCGCGTTCGAGCGCGGCGGCGATCGCGAGCGCGTCGCGCTCGGACACGACGCCAAATGTGTCGATGCGTTCGAGCGCGGGATGCGGATCGGTCAGCGTGCCGGTCTTGTCGAACACCACCGTGTCGATTTCGGCCAGGCGTTCGAGCGCGTCCGGCCGCAGCGCCAGCACGCCCATCCGCGCGAGCGCGCCGTGGGCGACGGCCAGCGCGGTCGGCACCGCCAGCGACAGCGCGCACGGGCAGGAGATCACCAGCAGCGCCAGCGCAACCTCGAATGCGCGCTCGGGCGCGTACAGCCGCCAGCCGAGCCAGGTCAGCGCGGCGAGCAGGAGCAGCGCGACCACGAACACGCTGGCGACGCGGTCGGCCACGCGCGCCAGCGGCGGGCGGTGCGCCTGCGCCTCCTCGACCAGCCGCGCGAGTTGCGACAGCCGGGTGGCGGCGCCGGTGGCGGTCACGCGCAGGCGCGCCGGGCGCTCGCGGCACAGCGTGCCGGCGTAGACGCGCTCGCCGGCCGCGCGCGCGACCGGATGCGATTCGCCGGTCAGCAACGCTTCCTCGAACGCGGCCGGTTCCAGCAGCTCGCCGTCGGCGGGGACGGTGTCGCCGATGCCGAGGCAGACCACGTCGCCCACCGCCAGCGCCGCCAGAGGCACCGACTCGCGGCCGCCGTCGGCGCGTTCGCGCACGGCGAACGCCGGCCGCGCCCGCGCCAGCGCGTCGACCTGCGCGCTGGCGATCGCGCGTGCGCGCTGTTCGAGCATGCGCGCGGCCAGCAGCAGGAACACGAACATCACCGCGGCGTCGTACCAGACGTGGGCGCCGCCGCGGACGGTCTCGATCGCGCTCGCCGCCCAGGCGAGCAGGGTGGAGGCGGCCACCAGCGTGTCCATGCCCGGCCGGTGCCCGCGCAGCTCGCGCGCCATGCCGGTGAGGAACGGCCAGCCGGCGTAGAACACCACCGGGGTGGCGACGAGGAAGGTGATCCAGCGCAGGAAGTCACGCGTGGGGATCGCCATGCTGCCGGTGGTGTCGAGGTACAGCGCCTCGGCGAACATCATCGCCTGCATCGCGCCGAGCCCGGCCACGCCGAGCCGCAGCAGCCAGCGGTTGCGCTCGCTGCGGCGCGCGCGCTCGCGCTGCTCGCCGGTGGCGAGCCACGGCCGGTAGCCGAGCGCGGCCAGCCGGCGCAGCGGCTGCGAGAGCGGCGCCACGCGCGGGTCCCACACCAGCCGCACGCGGCCGGTGACCGCGTTCGCGCCGGCCTCGCGCACGCCGGGCTCGCGGCTCAGCGCGCGGTCGATCAGCCAGGCGCAGGCCGCGCAGCGCATGCCGTCGGCGACCAGGGTGATCTCGCGGCAGCCGTCCTCGCGCGTGCGCGCGTGCTCGGCGAGCACGTCGTCGCGGTCCCACAGCGACAGGTCGGGCAGGTCGGGCTGCACCTTCGCGCCTTCCGCGGTGCGCAGGCGGTAGTAGTCGTCGAGGTGGGCATCGACGATCCACTGCGCGGCCGCCAGGCAGCCGTCGCAGCAGAACGCGCGTTCGGCGCCGGCGAACGCCGCGCGCAGTGCGTCGGCCGCCGCGGGCTGGCCGCAGTGGTGGCAGCACGCGGAAGCGGCGGCGGCCGGAACGGCGGTGGCGGCGACGGCGTTCATCGCGTGCCGGTGGCCTCCGTGAGCGCCGGCGCCAGGCGCACGGCGTACTGCGCGCGCGGCAGGCGGCCGACGATGCGCCAGCGGCGGGCCTGGTCGCCGGCTTCGAGATTCCAGTCGTGGCCGTCGTCGAGCGCCGCCTTCGCGCGCCAGCCGGTGGCGGTGGGCTGCAGCACCAGCCGCACGTCGCGCGCGGCCTCGGTCGGGTGGCGGGCGAACACCTGCAGCGGCTGTGCGCGGTCGAAGTCGCCGGTGACGGGCAGCAGCTCGACCACGCCGTCCTGACTGCGCAGCACCGCGCTGAGCTTGCGCGCGCGCGCCTCGGCGTCGGGCCCGACGTCGGCCACCTGCACCTGCGCGGTGCGCCGCACCGGATCGGCCACGCTGTCGATGCTGCCGCCGCGCGAGGAGATCACCACCATCGCGATGCCGGCGACGATCGCCACCGCGGGCAGCGCGATCACCAGCCAGACGATGGGCACGCGCCAGAAGGGCGTCTTTTCGTTCATGGTTGCGGTCCGAAGAAGGTGTTCTCGACGGTCCGGCTTCGGCCGTCGTCGGACTCGACGATGAAGGCGATCTCGTGACGGCCGCGCACCGGGCCGCTCGCCAGCACCGTCAGCGGCACCGCGCTCACCGCCGAGGCGGCGACGTCGATGCGCAGCTCGCCGCCGCGCAGCGTCAGCGGCAGGCCGGCCGCGTCGAGCCGCACGCGGTAGCGGTGCGGCCGGTCGGTCTTGTTGACCAGCTTGAGCGTGTAGCCGTTCTCGATGCCGTCGGCGCTCGCGCGGTAGAGCGCGTTGCGGTCGCGCAGCGCCTCGGCGATGAACGGCTCGCGGTGGGTGACGCCCCAGGCGAACGCCGACAGCAGCACGAGCAGCAGCGTGCCGTAGACGAAGATGCGCGGCCGCAGCACGCGCGAGGGCCTGCCGTCGATCGCGTTCTGGGTGGTGTAGCGGATCAACCCGTGCGGATAGCCGAGCTTGCCCATGACGTCGTCGCAGGCGTCGATGCAGGCGCCGCAGGCGATGCACTCGTATTGCAGGCCGTTGCGGATGTCGATGCCGGTCGGGCAGACCTGCACGCAGATGGTGCAGTCGATGCAGTCGCCCAGCTCCTCCGGCGCGAACTTCGGCAGCGGCTCGGCCTTCTCGCCGGCATGGGCGAGCGTGATGGTGCCGCGCGCCTGCGCACGCGCGTCCGCCGCGCTCGGGTGCCGGCTGGCGCGGAACACGTAGTCGTAGGCGGTCGACAGGTCGAGCAGGCCGCGCGCGCGCTCCAGCACGCTGGCCAGTCCGCGCTTGCGCGGGCCGCGCGGTTCGCCGCGGCGCGGGTCGTAGGCGATCAGCAGCGTGTTGCGGTCGAACATCGCGCTCTGGAAACGCGCGTACGGGCACATGTACTTGCACACCTGCTCGCGCAGGAAGCCGGCGTTGCCCCAGGTGGCGAGCGCGTAGAACAGCACCCAGAACGTCTCCCAGCCGCCCCATTCGAACGGCACCAGGCGCGCGGCGAGGTCGGTGATCGGGGTGAAGAAGCCGACGAAGGTGAAGCCGGTCCAGAGCGCGAACGCGAGCCACAGCAGGTGCTTGGCGCCCTTGCGCAGCGCCTTCTCGCGCGTCCACGGGCCCTGGTCGAGCTTCATGCGCCTGCCGCGGTCGCCTTCGGTCCAGCGTTCCATCCACAGGAACACCTCGGTCCACACCGTCTGCGGGCAGGCGTAGCCGCACCACAGGCGGCCGGCGAGGGCGGTGAAGAAGAACAGCGCGATGCCGGCGATGATCAGCAGCAGCGCCAGGAACACGAAGTCCTGCGGCCAGAACGTCAGCCCGAACACGTGGAACCTGCGCGCCGGCAGGTCGAACAGCACCGCCTGGCGACCGTCCCAGCGCAGCCAGGGGAACACGTAGAACATGCCGAGCAGCCAGATCACGGCCGCCACGCGCAGGCGCGCGAACGTGCCGGACACGTCGCGCGGGTAGATCTTGCGCTCGCTGACGTAGAGCAGGTTGCCCTCGTCGTCGCGCAATTGCAGGGGGATGGCTTTGCTCATCGCATCACGCGTCCGGCGGCAGCGGCTTGTTGAAGCGGCTGGCCGGGCGCAACAGGATCCAGGTGAACAGGCTGGAGGCGGCGGTCGACGCCCAGAACAGGAAGAACGCCACCGAATAGCCCAGCCCGCGGCTGATCCGCAGCCGCGGGAAAGTGATGTCGCGCAGTTCGAGCGGATCGACGAAGGCGAAGAACACCATCGTCGCCACGCCCGCCGCGAAGAAGCTGGGCCACAGGATCGCGCCGAGGCGCTGGGCCAGCGGTCGCGGCGGGTGGTCGAACGCCGTCATCGCATCACTCCAGCGCGCGCATGGTCGGCGCTTCGCCGTCCGCACCGGCGGTGTCCGCCGACGCGGTCGCGGTCGCCGTTGCGGTGCGCGTGGCGGCGGCGTTGGACAGCGACCACACGTACGCCGCGACCAGACGCGCGCGGGTTTCGCCGAGCAGCTCGCGGTGCGCCGGCATCACGCCGTGGCGGCCTTCGCGGATGGTCTTGACGATGCTGGCCTTGTCGCTGCCGTACAGCCAGTAGTCGTCCGTCAGGTCGGGCGCGCCCATGCTGGGGTTGCCCTTGCCGTCGACGCCGTGGCAGGCGGCGCACACACCCTCGTAGTACTTGCGGCCCTGATGGGCGAGCACGTCGTTGGCGGGGATCTTCTCCATGCCCATCACCTGCACGTACGCCGCCACCGCGTCCACCGCGATCTCGCCGCCCATGCCGGTCAGCACCTGGCCCCAGCCCGGCATGACGCCTTCGCGGCCGTCGAGCACGGTTTCGAGGATGCGCTCGGGTTCGCCGCCCCAGTGCCAGACGTCGTCGGTGAGGTCGGGGTAGCCGACCGCGCCCTTGCCGCCCGAGCCATGGCAGGTGGCGCAGGTGTTGGCGAAGATGGACCGCCCCAGCTCCAGCGCGCGCGGGTCGCGTGCCAACGCGTCGACCGGCTTGCCTTCGTACGGCGCGAACGTCTCGGCCAGGCGTGCCTGGTAGCGCGCCTTCTGCAGGTCGTGCTCCTTCGCCGAGCTCCAGCCGCCGTAGCCGGCGAAGCTGCCGAGGCCGGGATACCAGATCAGATAGCCGATGCTGAAGACGATGGTCAGATAGAACAGGTTGATCCACCAGCGCGGCAGCGGCTTGTTGTACTCGGTGATGTTGCCGTCCCACACGTGGCCGGTGTCTTCGGGCTTGGGGTCGCCCGGACGGCGCCTGGCCGTCCACCACAGCAGCCACACGCAGCCGACGATGTTGATCGCGACCAGCGCGATCACGTACCAGGACCACGAGGCGCTCATCGCTGCGTCTCCCCTTCGTGCTCATCCAGCGGCATGCGCGCCGCTTCCTCGAACTCCGCGCGCCGGCGCGGGCTCCAGACCCAGATCGTGCCGCCGACGAACAGCGTCAGCAGCGTGGCGGTGACGATTCCCGACAGCATCGGTCAGTTCCCCTTGGGTGCGTGCTTGCCGAGGCCCTGCAGGTAGGCGACCACGGCATCCAGTTCGGTCTTGCCGGCGACGTCGGCGGCGGCTCCGGCGATCTGCTCATCGGTGTACGGATCGCCCAGCGCCTTGAGCGCGCGCATCCGCTCGGCGACCTGCGCGCCGTCGATCTCGCGCTCGGCCAGCCACGGGAACGAGGGCATGTTCGACTCCGGCACCACGTCGCGCGGGTTGATCAGGTGGACGCGGTGCCAGTCGTCGGAGTAGCGGCCGCCGACGCGCGCGAGGTCCGGCCCGGTGCGCTTGGAGCCCCACTGGAACGGGCGGTCGTAGACCGACTCGCCGGCCAGCGAGTAGTGGCCGTAGCGCTCGGTCTCGAAGCGCAGCGTGCGCACCATCTGCGAATGGCAGTTGTAGCAGCCCTCGCGGACGTAGACGTCGCGCCCGGCCAGCTCCAGCGGCGGATACGGCTTCACGCCCGGCAGCGGCTCGATCGCCTCGGCCTGGTACATCAGCGGCACGATCTCGGCCAGGCCGCCGAAGGAGACGACCACCGCGATCAGCACGGCCAGCAGGCCGACGTTCTTCTCGACTTTCTCGTGTGCAAGGCTCATGTGCGGTCCTCAGGCGCGCGCTTCTTCGGGGTGCGGCATCAGCACCGGCTGCTCGGCCGGCTCGCGCGCCATCGCGTAGGTCTTCCAGGTGTTCCAGGCCATCACGCCCATGCCGCCCAGCACCAGCAGGCCACCGGCCAGACGGCCGAGGTAGTAGGGGTAGGTGGCGTTGAGCGCCTCGACGAAGCTGTAGGTGAGCGTGCCGTCGGGGTTGGTGGCGCGCCACATCAGGCCCTGCATCACCCCGGCGATCCACATCGAGACGATGTAGAACACCACGCCGACGGTGTGGATCCAGAAGTGCAGGTCGATCGCCCGGATCGAGTACATCGACTTCAGGCCGAGCATGCGCGGCAGCAGCGCGTACAGCGAGCCGATCGAGATCATCGCCACCCAGCCGAGCGCGCCGGCGTGCACGTGGCCCACCGTCCAGTCGGTGTAGTGGCTGAGCGAGTTGACCGTCTTGATCGACATCATCGGCCCCTCGAAGGTGGCGATCATGTAGAACGAGACGGCGACGATCAGGAACTTCAGGATCGGGTCGGTGCGCAGCTTGTACCAGACACCCGACAGGGTCATGATGCCGTTGATCGCGCCGCCCCAGGACGGGGCCAGCAGGATCAGCGAGAACACCATGCCCAGCGACTGCGCCCAGTCGGGCAGCGCGGTGTACTGCAGGTGGTGCGGGCCGGCCCACATGTACACGGCGATCAGCGCCCAGAAGTGCACGATCGACAGGCGGTAGGAGTAGACCGGGCGCTCGACCTGCTTGGGGATGTAGTAGTACATCATCCCGAGGAAGCCCGCGGTCAGGAAGAAGCCGACCGCGTTGTGACCGTACCACCACTGCACCATCGCATCGACCGCGCCCGAGTACACCGGGTACGACTTCCAGAGCCCGGCCGGCATGGCGATGTTGTTGACGATGTGCAGCAGCGCCACGGCGATGATGAAGCTGCCGTAGAACCAGTTGGCGACGTAGATGTGCTTCACCCGGCGCCGGGCGATGGTGCCGAAGAACAGCACCGCGTAGGCCACCCACACCGCCGTGATCAGCAGGTCGATCGGCCACTCCAGCTCGGCGTATTCCTTGCTCTGGGTGATGCCGAGCGGCAGCGTGATGGCGGCGGCGACGATCACCACCTGCCAGCCCCAGAACACGAACGCGGCCAGCCTGTCGGAGATCAGCCGCACATGGCAGGTGCGCTGCACGACGTGCAGCGAGGTCGCGAACAGCGCCGAACCGCCGAAGGCGAAGATCACCGCGTTGGTGTGCAGCGGCCGCAGGCGGCCGTAGCTGAGCCACGGGATACCTTCGCCGATCTGCGGCCAGTAGAGCTGCGCCGCAATCAGCACGCCGACCGCCATGCCGACGATGCCCCACAGGATGGTGGCGACCGTGAACTGGCGGACGACCTTGTCGTTGTAGAAGCCCCCGGCGGCGGCCGGCGCGCGCGAGGCGACGGCGCTCCCCGGTTCGGTGGCGTGGTTGGCGATCATGGATTGCCCCTGTTTCAGGTGCGCGCATTGTTCCCAAGCGCGCCTGCGGGCTTCTTGATCCAGATCAATTCGACGTGAAGGGCGCCGTGCGCGCGTGGCCTTGCAGCGTCGCGGCAGCGGGATGCGACGGTGCGTTCCGTGCGCGGCCGGGTCGGAGGCTTGGGGGTTCGGTGTGGCGCGGCTTGGCGTGAAGCTCGGCGGTAGCGTGCGCGCCTGCGGCGCGCCCCCTCACCCCAGCCCTCTCCCCCGCGAGCGGGGGAGAGGGGGATGGGTGCGCGGCTTGGGTGTGAGGCTCGGCGGTATGGGTGTGCCGCGAGCTTGGGAGTGGCTTCAGCCGGGATCGCGGAACCGGCGCTGCGTTCGCGCGCCTGCGGCGCGCCCCCTCACCCCAGCCCTCTCCCCCGCGAGCGGGGGAGAGGGGGAAGGGCGCGCGGTGGCGGTAGGCGCCGCACCTTCGCGTCGGTCCGCGTTCGGGTCAGTCGAGGGCGAGGGTGCCGTCCGCGGCAGCCGCGGCGCATTCGGTCGCCATTTCGGCCTGCTCGTCGACCTCCACCTGCCACACGGCCACGGGCGCGTCGGCGTGGTTCAGGCGGGCGGCGCCGCCCGCGTTGGCCTGGGCGTCGAGGCCGATGCCGAGCCACGCCAGCCGCGCGGCGATCATCGCGCGCACGGCCGCCGAGCGCGCGCCGATGCCGCCGCTGAAGACGAGGTGGTCGATGCCGCCGAGGCTGGTGCCCATCGCGGCGATGCCCTGCGCGACGCGGCGCGCGAACACGTCCAGCGCCAGCCGCGCCGCCGGCTCCGGCGAGCGCAGCAGCTCGCGCACGTCGCCCGACGATCCGGACAGCCCGCGCAGGCCGGAGTCGCGGTAGAGCGCGTGCTCGAGCGCGTCCTCGCGCATCGCATGCCGGCGCATCAGGAACAGCAGCGCGCCGGGGTCGAGACTGCCGCTGCGGGTGCTCATCGGCAGGCCGTCCAGAGGCGTCATCCCCATCGTGGTGTCCACACTGCGGCCCGCGGCCACCGCGCACAGGCTGGAGCCGCCGCCCAGATGCGCCAGCACCACGCGCGCCTGCGCCGCATCGGCCGCCAGGGCGGTCAACGCGCGCATCGCCGCCGCGAACGCGAGGCCGTGGAAGCCGTACCGGCGCACGCCCAGCGCGTGCCAGGCCTCCGGCACCGGCAGCCGTCTCACCGCCTCCGGCAGCGTGGCGTGCCAAGCGGTGTCGTAGACGCCGAACTGCCGCGCCGCGGGCCACAGCGCGCACGCGCGGCCGACCAGCGCGAGCGCGCCCGGCTGGTGGATCGGCGCCAGCGGCGCGAGCGCATGCAGCCGCGCCAGCTCCTCCTCGTCGAGCGGCCTCGGCCGGGTGGCGTCGCCGCCGTGGACGATGCGGTGCGCGACCCAGGCCGGCGCGCGCGGCAGGCCGAGCGCGGCGGCGGCGCGGGTCAACAGCGCGTCCGGCCCGTCGGCGGCACCGAGGTCGAGTTCGACGCGGCCGAGCGGCTGCGCGCGGTGCGCGCGCAGGCCGCCGAAACAGGCCACCTTCAACGTCGAGGAGCCGAGGTTGAGCGTCAGCAGCAGCGCATCGTTCATGGCGCCTCGTCGTCCGGAACGAGCACGGCCGCGCCGTCCAGCGCGCCGGCGCGCAGCGCGGCGAGCGCGGCGTCGGCGGCGGTCAGCGGGTAGCGCACCACGTGGGTCGTCACGCGCGCCTGCGCGGCGGCGTCGAAGAAGGTCGCCGCGTCCTCGCGGGTGAGGTTGGCCACCGACACCAGTTCGCGCTCCTCCCACAGGAGCCGGTACGGGAATGCGGGGATGTCGCTCATGTGGATGCCGGCGCAGACCACGCGGGCGCCCTTGCGCACCTGGCGCAGCGCATGCGGCACCAGCGCGCCGACCGGCGCGAACAGGATCGCGGCGTCCAGCGGCTCCGGCGCGTCCTGGTCCGAACCGCCCGCCCAGCACGCGCCCAGCGAGCGCGCGAACGCCTGCGCCCGCGCGTCGCCCGGACGGGTGAACGCGAACACGCGCTGCCCGCGCCAGCGCGCAAGCTGCACGACGATGTGCGCGGCGGCGCCGAAGCCGTACAGGCCCAGGCGCGGCGCTTCGCCGGCGATGCGCAGCGCGCGCCAGCCGATCAGGCCCGCGCACAGCAACGGCGCGGCCGCCACCGGGTCCGGCCAGCGCGCATCGAGCGGCACGCAGAACGCCGCCTCGGCCACGACGTGGGTGGCGTAGCCGCCGTCGCGGGTGCAGCCGGTGAAGGCGGGCGCGTCGCACAGGTTCTCGCGCCCCATCCGGCAGTAATCGCAGCGCCCGCAGGTGTGGCCGAGCCAGGGCACGCCGACGCGCTGGCCGGGCGTGAGGTTGCGCACGCCCTCGCCGAGCGCTTCCACGATGCCCACCGCCTCGTGTCCCGGCACGACCGGATAGCGCGCCTGCGGCAGTTCGCCGTCGAGCAGGTGCAGATCGGTGCGGCACACGCCGCAGGCTTCGACCCGCAGCCGCACCTCGCCCGCACCCGGCGCCGCGGGCGGACGCACGGTGCGCTCCAGCCGCGTGTGCGGCGCGCGCAGCAGCATCGCGTAGCCCCCGCTCACGCGCGGTCCTCAGCCGGGGCCGGCGCGCAGCGCGGCGGGATCGCCGCGGCCTTCGACCGCCGCGCGTTCGTCGGTGTCGAGCAGGGCATCGACCGGAAGCATCAGCACCTCCGCCGCCGCGGCCAGCGCGTGCGCCCAGGTGCAGCGGTTGGCGAACAGCAGGCCGTCGACGTCGAGCGTTCCGCCGCGGTTGATGTAGCCGAGCGCGCGCGTCGTCTGCGGTCCGGTGTCGATCCGGCGCAGCGCGCCGAGCAGTGGCTCGGGCCGGGTGTGGGTGAGGAACACGCGCGGCAGCCCCGGCGGGAACAGGCGCGCGAGCGCGGCATCGTCGAGCGTCCACGCCGCCTCGTATTCGTCGCGTGGCGTGCGCAGCCGCCCCGGTTCGGCGATGCACAGCACCGCGGGCGGGTGGCCGCGTTCGCGCAGACGGCGCGCGGCGCGGCGCGCCTCGGCGAGCTGGTAGGCGCCGACCGCGATCAGCAGCAGCTCCGCGGCGTCCGCCTCGCCCTCGATCGCCGCGACGCCGTCGTCCGCCAGCCGTTCGGCCTGCGCGGGCGTGGTGACGTCGGCCACCTCGCGCTTGGGGATCACCATCGCGGCGATGCGGCCGTGGCGCCGGTACGCGCGGTCCAGTGCATGCAGCGCGCTTTGCGCATCGGGCGGGAACAGCACCGAGACGGTGTCGGCCATCTCGCCGAGCAACGCTTCGGCCAGGGTCGGATCCTGGTGCGAGATCTCGTTCTTGGCGTTCTCCCAGGTGTGCGAGGTGAGCACCACCGGCACCGTCAGCCAGCGCGCCGGGCGGCCGGCGATCGCCTGCTGGCGGGCGAAGGTGATCTCCTGCCGCAGCGCGCCCAGCATCTTCGGCGCGAACGCCTCGTAGGTGACGACGAGGTTCAGCCCGCCCTTGTTGCCGAGCGCGGCGCATACCACCGCTTCCTCGTTGAGCGCGGTGACGACCGCGCCGGTGCGCGATTCGGCGATGCCGGGCTCGGGATCGGGCACGCGGTGGCGGAGCAGGTCGAGCGTGCGGTCGAGCTTGTTGCTGCGCAGCTCGTCCGGATTGCCGACCCGCACGCGCAGATGCGGATTGGCCTGCACGATGGCGCAGAAGTGCGCGTCGAACGCCGCCATCGGCGAGCGCGCGCCGCCGGGCGCGATCGGCTCGACCGGCGGCAGCGCGGGCGTGGCCACGTCGCGGGTGGCGAGCGCGTGGTCGCGCTCGAGCGGACGTCCCTGCGCGGCGTGGGTGGCGAGCGCGGCCACCGCCTCGCGCAGGGCGTCGGGCGCCACGTGCAGGCGCGCGGCGCCCTCGTTGAACAGCGCGCGCGAGGCCGCGTCGCGCGCCGGGTTGCCCGGCAGCGGCAGGTTGTGCGCGCGGTTGCTGCCGGCGCCCGGAAAGCCGTAGCCCTTGATCGTTTCGGCGATGCCGTAGTGCAGTGGCGCGGCGGCCGCCTCCTGCGCGCCGCGCTCCACGCGCCAGATGCCCCAGGCGATCGCCGCCGGATCGCGGCCGTCGATGCCGACCGGGCGGAAGCCGTTGAGCTGCAGATGGCGGTGCAGCCAGCGCTCGCCGCCCTGCTGTTCGATCGTGGTGCGCTGCTCGATGCGCCGGCCGTTGAGGATCATGATCGGCGCCACGAGGCCGCTGTCCTCCGCGCGCCACCAGCGCGGCGCCCAGTCGCTGCCGCGCTGCTCCTCGAACGCACCGTCGCTGAGGAAGGCCACCAGCCGCTCGCCCGGCAGCGGCGCGTGCACGTAGTGCAGCTCGGCGAAGCCCAGATAGCCGCCCTCCAGCACGCCGCCGGCGGTGTGCACGTTGACGTGCGAGCCGAGCGGGGCCTCCGGCAGGCCGTCGGCGCGCACGCGATAGCCGTAGAAGTCCTGCGTCAGCCGGGTGAGGCCGGCATCGCTCAGGCCGTAGCGCGCGGCGTGCGCCGCGGTCATGTTGCCGACGATCGCGTTGACCGCGTCGATCGCCGCCACGCAGTGGCCCTGGCCCATCAGCCACGCGCGCGTGCGGCCGTCGAGCGCATTGATCGCCAGATAGCCGGCGTACGCCACCGCCATGTTGAGCGAGCCGCCGGTGTGGCCTTCGGGCGTCGGCTTGAACTGCGCGGCTTGCAGCGGCGCGCCGTCGAGCCGCACCTCGCGCGCGTAGGTCATGTGCACCACCAGCCACATGCCGGCGCTGGCGATGCGGTCCGCCGCCTGCAGGCGGCGCCAGCCGGTGGCGGCGTCGGGCAGCGCGCCCTCGGCGACCAGCGCCTGCACCATCGCGTGCACGCGCAGTTGGGTCAGCGGATCGTGCGCGATCACGCCGTAGCCCCGCGCCCACGCCGCGAACGCGGCATCGGCCTCGCGCAGCGCGGCCGCCCGTGCGGCCGCCTCGTCGCGCGCGACGGGCGGCAGATCCTCGCTGCCGCTGCACGGCAGATGCTCGCCCGCGCTCATGGCACCGCCTCCACGGCCGCCGGCGCGAACATCGCCGGCAGCTCGGCGGCGATCAGCGGCGCCAGCGTGATGCCGCTGGTGGCGTGCGGGATGCTGTCGGTGGTGACGATGCGGGTGGCGCCGGCCTCGCGCAGCCGCACGTCGGCCTGTTCGGCGAACACGCCGTGGATCGCCACGCACACCACCTCGTCGAAGCCGAGCGCGCGCAGCCGGCGCACGGTTTCGATCGCGGTGTGGCCGGAGGCGACGATGTCGTCCACCACCACCGGCGTGCGGCCGCGCGCGCCCGCCAGATCGGGCAGGGAGATCTCCACCTCGCGGTCGCCGCGGCGGGTCTTCTGCAGCACCTGCCAGGGCAGGCCGGCGAGCGCGGCGATGCGGCCGACCCACTGCGCGCTTTCCGAATCCGGCCCGACCAGCACCGCGTCCGGCACCTCGCGCGCGATCCACCCGGCCAGCCGCGGCGCGGCTTCCACGCAGCGGGTCGGGATCGGGTAGATCGCCGACAGCGTGTCGTACCGGTGCAGGTGCGGATCGACCGTCAGCAGCCAGTCGAAGCCCTGCGCGAGGAAGCGCGCGAACAGCGGCGCGCTGACCGCTTCGCCGGGGCGGAAACGCGCGTCCTGGCGCATGTAGGCCAGATACGGCGCGACCAGCCCGACGCGGCGCGCGCCGAACTCGCGCGCGGTGTCGGCGGCGAAGCGCAGCGCCAGCGCCTTGGTGTCCGGATCGTCGAGGCTGGCGACGATCGCCACCTCGCAGCCGGCAAGCGATTCGTCCAGCGTCACCAGCGATTCGCCGTCGGGGAAGCGGCGCCACTCGAAGCGGCCGACGCGCGCGCCCACCGACGGCGCGATCGCCTCGGCCAGCGGCCGCTGGGCGGGCAGGGGCAGCAGCACGCGGTTCATGCGGTCTCTCCGATCAGCACGATGTCGGCATGGGCCTGCGCGTATTCCAGCGCATAGGCCAGTTCACCCGGCGTGTGCGCGTGGACGTGCAGCAGCGGCTGGCCGCGCTCGACCGGATCGCCGACGCGCAGCCGGAAGTCCACTCCGGCGGTGGCGCTGGCGGGCGCACCGGCCAGCTTGGCGATGCGCGCCAGGCGGCGGTTGTCGACCGCGCGCACCACGCCGTGATGCGCGCACGGCAGCGGCGCGACGTGCGGCGCCTGCGCGGGTTCGCGGAAGCCGCCCTGCGCCTCGCAGATGCGCAGGAACTTCCGCAGCGCCGCGCCGCCGGCGAGCAGCCGCTCGGCCTGCGCGCGGCCCTGGCCGGGCGCGGCGCCGGGCGCGATCTCGAGCAGGGCGCCGGCCAGATGCAGCGCGCGTTCGCGCAGGTCGGCCGGCGCGCCGGGTTCGTTGCGCAGCACCGCCAGCACGTCGCGCGCCTCCAGCGCCGGGCCGATGCCGTGGCCGACCGGCTGGCGGCCGTCGGTCATGCGCACCTCGAGCGCGATGCCGAGCGCGGCGGCGGTGACCGCCAGCCGCGCGCGCAGCGCCTCGGCGGCCTCGGCCGAGCGCACTTTCGCGGTCGGGCCGACCGGCACGTCCACCAGCACGTGCGTCGCGCCCGCGGCGGCCTTCTTCGACAGCACGCTGGCGACCAGTTGGCCGTCGCTGTCGAAATCGAGCGGGCGTTCGACGCGGATCAGCACGTCGTCGGCCGGGCTCAGGCGCACGGTGCCGCCCCACACCACGCAGCCGCCCTCGCGTTCGACCACGCGGCGCATGGCGTCCAGCCCGAGCGCCACCGGCGCCATCACCTCCATCGTGTCGGCGGTGCCGGCGGGCGAGGTGATCGCGCGCGAGGACGTCTTGGGGATGCGGTGGCCGGCGGCGGCGACGATCGCCACCACGATCGGTGTGGTGCGGTTGCCCGGCAGGCCGCCGACGCAGTGCTTGTCCAGCACCGCGCCGCCGCCCCAGTCGAGCCGCTCGCCCACCGCCACCATCGCGCGCGTCAGCGCGATCGTCTCGGCGTGGTCGAGCCGCGTGCCGGCGCAGGCGGTGACGAACGCCGCCAGTTCGATGTCCGACAGCCGGTTGGCGACGGTGTCGCGCATCAGTTGCAGGAAGTCGGCCTCGTCGAGCCGTTGGCCGAACACCTTGGCGCGCAGGGCCGCCGCCGACGGCGGCGGCTCGGCGTGGGTGATCGTGGCATAGCCGTCGTGTTCGGGCCGCAGCGCGTTCCACGCCGCTTCCGACAGCGCGGCGACGTCGGTCGGCGGCCAGTCGCCGGTGCCGACGTTCAACGTCGCCACCAGTTCGCCCCCGCCATTGCGGATGCGCACGCGGGTGAGGGCGGTGAAGCCTTCCGAGCGGCAGACCGCGCAATCGCGATGCATGAACACCACCGGCTGCTGGTAGGTGTCGATCCCGGCACGGACCAGGCGCAGGCGGTTGGGGCGGGACGCATCGGCCATGGCGCTTCTCGAAGGACGGCCGGGCCACCATAGCCCGGCGTGCGTGGAGGGAATTGACGCAGGTCAAGCCGCGCCGCGCCGGCGCATGCGCACCGCGTCGGCGATCGCCAGCAGCGCCCACGGCGCGGCCAGCGCGCCGAGCGCGTAGGCCGGCGGCGGCGGCGCGAAGCCGAACGCGCGCGCCGCCGTGTCCCACGAGGCGAGCGTGGCCAGCAACGCCAGCGCGGCCGCCGCGATCGCACGGAACGCCGGGTTGGCGCGCACCACCGCGGCCACGAACGAGTGCGCGTGCTGGCGGTTGAACACGATCAGGCCGAGGTTGCCGGCCACCAGCGCGATGAACGCCAGCGCGCCGGCCTGCGGCGCGGGCAGCGCGTTCCACAGCGCGGCGCCGTACACGGCCGCCACCGCGAGAAATACCAGCGCCCCGGCGCCGAGGCCGGAGGCGAGCGTGCGCGCGTCGAGCAGGCGCGCGCCGGGCGGCCGCGGCGGGCGGCGCATCACGTCGGCGGCGGGCGGCTCGCGCTCGAACACCAGCGTCGAGGCCGGATCGATGATCAGTTCCAGGATCACTACGTGCAGAGGCAGCAGCACCAGCGGCTGGCCGAGCAGCAACGGCAGCAGCGCGAGCCCGGTGATCGGCACGTGCACGGCGAGGATGTAGCGCACCGCGCGCACGATGTTGTCGTAGATCGCGCGGCCCTGGCGGATCGCGTGCACGACGGTGACGAAGTCGTCGTCCAGCAGCACGATCGCCGCCGCCTCGCGCGCGACGTCGGTGCCGCGTCCGCCCATCGCCACGCCGACGTCGGCGGCGACCAGCGCCGGCGCGTCGTTGACGCCGTCGCCGGTCATCGCCACCACCGCGCCCTGCGCCTTGAGCGCGCGCACCAGACGCAGTTTCTGCTCGGGCTTCATGCGCGCGAACACGTCGATTCCGGCCGCGCAGCGCGCCAGCGCCGCGTCGTCGAGCCGGGCGACATCGGCGCCGGTGCGCGCCTCCCCGGCCCGCGCCAGCCCGGCCTGCGCCGCGATCGCGCGCGCGGTCTCCAGGTGATCGCCGGTCATCATCACCACGCGCACGCCCGCCGCCTGCGCCTCGGCCACCGCGGCCGGGACGCCCTCGCGCAACGGATCGGCGAGTGCGATCAGACCGCGCCATGCGAAGCGGAAGCCGCGCGCGCCGAGCGGCAGCGTGCGCGCATCGTCCACCCACTCGGCCGAGCACGCGCCGAGCACGCGCAGGCCGCGTCGCGCCATCGCCTCCGCCTCGCCCGAAAGCCGCGCGCGTTCCTCGTCGGGCAGGCCGCACAGCTCGGCGACCGCTTCCGGCGCGCCCTTGCACGCCACCTGCAGCCGCGCGGCGCCGGGCGCGCGCCAGACGTGCGCGGTCGCCAGCAGCTCGGGAGAAAGCGGGTATTCGTGCACGCGCACCCAGTCGGCGCGGTCCGGCACGCCGGCCGCGCGCGCGGCGTCGCGGATGGCGCGCTCCATCGGATCGTGCGGCGCATCCGGACAGGCGCGTTCGGCGCATTCGACGAGCGCGCGCAGCGCCGGCGCCAGCCCCTCGCGCGGGGGCGCACGCAGCCCTTCGGCGCACAGCTCGGCGACCCGCATGCGGTTCTCGGTGAGCGTGCCGGTCTTGTCGGTGCACAGCACGGTGACGGCGCCGAGCGCCTCGATCGCCGGCGGGCGCCGCACCAGCGCGCGATGGCGCGCCATCCGCCACGCGCCAAGGGCGAGGAACACCGTCAGCACCACCGGGAACTCCTCCGGAATGTTGGCGATCGCCAGCGTGATGCCCGCCAGCAGGGCCTGCAGCCAGTCGCGGTAGCGCAGCATCACCAGCGCGACCACCAGCACCGAGACGGCGATGCTCAACGCGGCGAACACGCGGACGACGCGGCGCATCTCGCGCTGCATCGGGGTCGGCTGCGGGCGCAGCGTGCGCAGCGTGCTGCCGATGCGGCCGACCTCGGTGTCGGCGCCGATGGCGATCACCTCGGCCACGCCGTGGCCGGCCACCACCAGGGTGGACGCATGCAGCACCGCGTCGCCGCTCGCCGCGCCGGCGGCGACCGTGCGCCGCACCGGCACCGACTCGCCGGTCAGCAGCGACTCGTCGACCGTCAGCCCGCTCTCCTCCAGCACGCGCGCGTCGGCCGGGACCCGGTCGCCTTCGGACACCAGCATCACGTCGCCCACCACCACCTCGCGGCCCGGCACCACACGCACTTCGCCGTCGCGCAGCACCCGCGCGCGCGGGCTGCTGAGGTCGCGCAGCGCCTGCAGCGCGCGTTCCGAACGCAGCTCCTGGTAGGCCGTGATCGCGACCACCAGCACCACCGAGAGCGCCAGCGCGACGGCCTCCTGCGGATCGCCCAGCAGCACGTAGAGCGCCGCCGCGCCGATCAGCAGCAGGATCATCGGCTCGCGCAGCACCGCGATCACCAGCGCGAACGTGCCGCGCCGGTCCGGTTGCGGCAGCACGTTCGGCCCGTGGCGGGCCAGCCGCTCGGCCGCCTGCGCCGCGCTCAGGCCCCGCGGCGGTGTCGCCGGTGCCGTCATCCGGCAGTGCCGCGGCGCGCCGCCGCGCGCCGGATCGCGGGACGCGCGCGCCGGGGCCGCGTCGGCGAGCGCATGCTCAGTGCCTCATGAACAGCGGCACGCGGCTGCGGTGCAGCAGCTCGCGGGTCACGCCGCCGAGCATCCATTCGGCCAGACGCGTGCGTCCATAAGCGCCCATCACGATCAGATCGGCCTCCGCCGCGAACGCGGTCGAGAGGATGACGTGGGCGGGATCGGCATCGGCCGCGATCCGGCGGAGCTCGTACTCGAGCTGATGGCGCGCGGCCCAGTCGGCCAGATCGAAGTCCGGCAGCGGGCGGTCGGGCTTGCGTTCTTCCCCGGCGACGACGGTGATGCGGCGCGCCCGCTCCAGCAGCGGCAGGGCGTCGTGCAGCGCGCGGATGGCTTCGGCCGAACCGTTCCAGGCGATGACCACCCGCTCGCAGTTGGGGTCGTCGGCCGTGCAGTCGGCCGGAACGACGATGCAGGGCACTCCGGCGGTCAGCACCAGCTCGGCCAGGCCGCCCGGCGTTCCCCACGGCTCGGCCGGGTTGGCGCCGAGCACCAGCAGGTCGTGCCAGTGCCCCATGTAGCGCAGCACGTTGGCGGGCAGTCCGCTGGAGACCACCCAGCGCGGATGCGGCACGCCGAGCGACGACGCCCAGGCGAGGACGTCCGGCCCGGCGGCGCGCGCGCGTTCCAGTTCCTCCTGCACGCTGGCGTATTCGACCAGCGCGAACGCGGCGTCGTACATCGGCGGCACCGGCAGGCCGGGCGGAACGTTCACCGCGGTCAGCGTGGCGCGCCAGCGCGCCGCGAGCGCGGCGGCGTAGGTCAGCGCCGGCTCGCGGCGGGTGTGGTCGAGCACATGGACGAGTACGTCGCGCATTTCCCTGCTCCTTCTCGCGCCGGAAGGCCGGCGCCCGGATGGTGATCCCGTGGCGCGCGGCCGGTATTGATCCGCGTCAAGCCGGCCTCGACCGTGCCGCGGGCGCCGTCCGATGCCGCGCACCCTCGCTCCGCGCGGGTGAAGCGGCGGTCTCGGACGCAGCGGGCCGCTGCGCGTCGAGCCGCACCTGTTCCAGGTGCTCGGGCACGCGGCAGGTCCATCCCAGTTCGTTCTGGATGCGGCGGCGCAGGGTGTCGGACGCGTTCGGCTCGCCGTGGGTGACGTAGGCGACCGCCGGACGGCTGCCGCCCTCGCGCATCCACGCCAGCAGTTCATCGGCGTCGGCGTGCGCCGAATAGCCCTGCAACTGCACCACCTCGGCGCGGATCGGGACGTCGCGGCCGAACATGCGCAGCGTCTTCGCGCCCGCCGCCAGCGAAGCGCCGCGGGTGCCGCCGGCCTGGTAGCCGCTGAGCAGGATGGCGTTGCGCGGATCCGGGCCGAACGCGGCGATGTGGTGCAGCACGCGCCCGCCGGTGGCCATGCCGCTGGCGGAGATGATGATCATCGGCCCGGAGCGGCGGTTCAGCGCCTTGGACTCCTCGACCGAGTGCACGAAGTGCGCGGTCTCGTACATGCGCCGGCACTCCTCCTCGCCGAGCCGGTGCTCGCCGCCGTGGCGGTGATAGAGCGCGGTCGCGTCCACCGCCATCGGGCTGTTGAGGAAGATCGGCACCGCCGGCAGCTCGCCGCGCTGGCGCAGCCGGGCCAGATGCAGCAGCAGCGACTGCGCGCGGCCGACCGCGAACGCCGGCACCACCACCACGCCGCCGCGCGCGATCACCCGCCGCACCGCGACCGACAGCTCGCGGTCGGGATCGACCGCCGCATGCGCGCGGTCGCCGTAGGTCGATTCGCACACCAGCACGTCGCAATCGGGACGGGGCGCCGGCGGGCGCATCAGCGCATCGTCGGGGCGGCCGAGATCGCCGCTGAAGTGCACGCGGACGCCGTCGATCTCCAGCGTGATCTGCGCCGCGCCGAGAATGTGCCCGGCCGGCCGGAAGCTCGCGCGGATGCCCGGCGCCAGCTCGCGCGTGCGGTCGAAGTCGCAGTCGCGCAGCAGTCCGAGGGCGTCGCGCGCATCGCGTTCGGTGTACAGCGGACGCGGCTGCGCATGGCGGGAATAGCCGTGACGCCGTGCGAACTCGGCTTCCTCCTCGAGCAGCCGGCCCGAGTCGGGCAGCAGCAGGCCGCACAGCTCGCGCGTGCCCGACGTGCACCACACCGGCCCGCGGAAACCGTCGCGCGCCAGCGCGGGCAGGTAGCCGGAATGGTCCAGGTGCGCATGCGTGAGCAGCACCGCGTCGATCGTCGCCGGATCGACCGGGAACGGCTGCCGGTTGCGTTCGCGCAACTGCTTGTAGCCCTGGAACAGGCCGCAATCGACCAGCACGCGCAGGCGTCCGGTATCGATCAGATAGCGCGAGCCGGTGACGGTGCCTGCGGCACCGAGGAACCGCAGCGTCGGGGTGTCGGTCATGGGCGCTCTCCGGCTCAGCGTGCGGTGTAGCCGCCGTCGATCACCAGCTCGGCGCCGGTGACGAACTTCGACTCGTCCGAGGCCAGGTACACCACGCCCCAGGCGATGTCGTCCGGCTCGCCGATGTGGCCGAGCGGATGCAGGTTGCCCAGGTCCTTCAGCGCCTGCTCGAGATCGGTGGCGCCGCTGGACTGCAGATGGTGCTCGACCATCGGCGTGCGGATGTAGCCGGGATGGATCGAGTTCACCCGGATACGGTCGGGCGCGTAGATCAGCGCGTCGGTCTTGGTCATCAGCCGCACCGCGCCCTTGGAGGCGTGATACGGCGGCACGTCGGGCGCGCCGACCAGACCGTAGATCGACGACAGATTGACGATGCTGCCGCCGCCCGCGCGCTTCAGGTGCGGGATCGCGTGCTTGGTGCAGAGGAACACGCCCTTGACGTTGACCGCCTGCACGCGGTCCCACTCCTCCACGGTCACTTCGTGGGTGGGTTTGTTGATGCCGGCGATGCCGGCGTTGTTGACCAGCACGTCGAGGCCGCCGAACCAGGCGGCGGCCTCGTCGATCGCACGCTGCACCTCGCTTTCGGAGGCGACGTCGACGTGCCAGTAGCGCGACTCGTGGCCCTGCACCTGCAACTGGCGCAGCAGCGCCTGGCCCTCGCTGTCGAGCACATCGAACAGCGCGACCCGCGCGCCTTCCTCCGCCATCCGCAGCGCGCAGGCGCGGCCGATGCCGACGGCTGCGCCGGTGACGATGCAGACCTTGTCCTTGAGGCGGTTCATCGCTTCGCTCCCGATCCGGAGGCCCCACCTTGCGCCGCACCGGGGCAGGGTGCCTTGACCCGGATCAAACCGCGGTGGACGGGCTGCCGGGGTTTGCGACCGCCCGCACGTCGCGCCCGCCGCCGCGGTGCCGGCGCCGTCGCACGCCTATTTACTGGCGTGCGGGGCTGCTCCAAGCTCGCGCCATGCCGCTCTTCGACACCGTGCAGGGGTTCCTGGTCGCGCTGGGCATCGGCCTGCTGGTCGGTGTCGACCGCGAGCGTCGCAAGGGCCGCGAGCGCGCGCACGGCGTGGCCGGGCTGCGCACGTTCGCGCTGGCCGCGTTGCTGGGGGCGGTCGCGCACGAGCTGGGGCCGGTCGCGATGGCCGTCGCCGGCGCGTTCGTCACCGCCGCGTCGCTCGCGAGCTGGTTCTGGACCCGCGCCCGCGACCCCGGCCTGACCACCGAGACCGCGCTGCTGGTGGTGTTCCTGCTGGGCATGGTGGCGATGCGCGAGCCGGTGCTGGCGGGCGGGCTGGGCGTGGCGGTGGCGGTGCTGCTGGCCGCGAAGTCGCAACTGCACCGCTTCGCGCGCAGCGTGCTGAGCGAACAGGAGCTGCACGACGCGTTGATGCTGGCGGCCGGCGCGCTGATCGTCCTGCCGCTGTTGCCCGACGACGCGATCGATCCCTGGGGCGTGCTCAATCCGCGCGCCCTGTGGCTGCTGGTGCTGCTGGTGATCGCCATCAACGCCGGCGGCCACGTCGCGCTGCGGCTGTTCGGCGCGCGCGGGGGGCTGCTGTTCGCCGGATTCGCCGGCGGGTTCGTTTCCAGCACGGCCACCATCGCCGCGCTCGGGGTGCGTGCGAAGGCGACGCCGGCGGTCATGCCGGCGTGCGTCAGCGCGGCTGTTGTGTCCAACCTGAGCACGGTGATCCAGCTCGCGCTGATCACCGGCGCGCTCTCGCCGCGGCTCACCGTGTCGATGGCCGGACCGCTGCTCGCCGCCGCGCTGGCGGTGCTGGCGTTCGCCGCGATCGCGGGCTGGCGCGGCCGCGATCGGCCGCCGCCGGAGGGCGGCGTGCTCGCCGATCATGCGTTCAAGCTGCGCTACGTGCTGATGTTCGTCGCGGTGCTGAGCGCGGTGATGCTGGCATCCGCCGCCGCGCTCGCGTACTGGGGCCATGCCGCGCTCGGCTGGACGCTGGCGCTGTCCGGCTTCGCCGACGTGCACGCCGCCGCCGCCACCGCGGCGCAACTGGTGGCGGTCGGGCACGTACCGGTGAGCGATGCGGGCACCGGCGTGCTCGCCGCGCTGGCGACCAATTCGCTGATGAAGCTGTTGATGGCGCTGGCCAGCGGCGGGCGCGGCTATGCGCTGCGCGTGCTGCCCGGCGTGGCGGCGATGGTGGCCGCGTTCGCGGCCGCGCTGTGGCTGGGCGCCTGAAACCCCGACGCGCCCGACATTGCAGGAGCGGCTTCAGCCGCTCCTGCAGCGCGCGGGCGGCGCTTACTTGGTGACGACCAGCTTGCCCTTCATGATCCCCGAGTGGCCGGGGAAGGAGCAGAAGAACGTGTAGTCGCCGCCGGCCTGCAGCTTGGCGCCGGGCATCGTCGCGCGGGTGGTTGCGCCGCCGCCGATGACCGAGGTGAAGCCGAGCACGCGGGCGTCGCCCTTCGGCACGTACTGGTTCGGCAGTCCGGCCTTCATGCCGGCCGCGGCCACCGCGGAGACGTCCGCGGTCCGCGTGACTACGACGTTGTGGCCCATCGCCTGCGCCGGCAGCTTGCCGACGTGCGCGAGCTCGAGCGTGATGGTCTTGCACGAAGCCGACACGGTGACGGTCTTCTGGTCGAACTGCATGCGATCGTCGCCCTTGAGCTTGACGGTGCAGTTCGGCGCGGCCTGCGCCTGGGCGGCGGCGAACAGCAGCCCGAGGGCGAGGAGGGAGAGCGGGAGTTTCATGAACAACCTCGTGGAAACGTGGGAGGAGGGGAATCAGGGCGTCGTCGCGCGGCGCACCGCGGCGATGAAGTCCGGATCGGGACGCGCGCCCATCCGCTCGGTGCGCGCCAGCACGCGGCCGTCGGCATCGAGCAGCACCAGCGCGCTGGTGTGGTTGAACTCGCCGTCGGCGAGCGGGCGGTAGCGGATGCCGAGCACGCCGGCCACCGCGCGCACCTCGGTCGGAGGCGGGCTGGCCAGCGTCCAGCGCGCGGTGTCGAGCCTGCGCCTTGCAGCCACCGCCTTCAGCGCGGCCGGCGTGTCGCGCCCCGGGTCCATGCTGATCAGCAGCACGCCCAGGCGCTGCTTCTGCGCCGGCGTGAGGTTGCGGTCGATCGCCTGCGCCGAGTCGACGATCAGCGGGCAGATGTACTGGCAGGAGGTGTAGAACATCGACACCAGTTGCGGCTTGCCGCGACGCGTGCGCCAGTCGGCGCGGCGGCCGTCCTGGTCGGTGAGCGGAAGCGTGAGCTGGTAGACCGAATCGGACGGCAGCGGCGCGGCCGCCTTCCTCGGCGGTGCCGCGACCGCGACGGACGCGAACGCGGCCAGCAGCAGCGGAAGCGGGCGGAGGAGCGTCTTCATTCGCGTGCACCCCGTGCGCAGCGGAAGCCGAGGTTGGCGGTGGTGTCGGCGCCGTCGAGTGCGGACAGCATCGCGACCCGCATCAGCACCGCGTAGTTCTCGCGGTCGTCCATCGAGATCGCGCCGGCGCCGCAGAAGCGCAGCTTGTCGGCGTCGCCCTGTTCGCGGTTGTCGGAGGACACCAGCAGGGCGGAGTAGTCGTCGGTCCATTCCCACACCAGGCCGTGCAGGTCCTGCACGCCCCAGGCGTTGGGCGGTTGCAGCCCGGCGCGCGGCAGCACTTCGTTCGAAGGCCGCGCGTACCAGGCGAGGATGCGCCTGCGCCAGGCCGGATCGCGCCGCGCGTCGGTGCGGCGCTCGTCGGCGGCGGCGGCGAATTCCCATTCGTTCCAGGTCGGCAGGCGCGCGCCCTGGTCCTCGCAGTAGGCGTTGGCGGCGAACCAGCTCACCCAGGTCACCGGCTGGTCCGGCAGCGCACGCGGGCCGAGCGTGGTGGGTCCGGCCCAGTGCGAGAGGTAGCGCTGCTCGGCGAACACCTTGGCGATCCGGCCGCGCTGCCACTCGGGGCGACGCCTGACGAAGGCGAGGAATTCGGCGTTCGTCACCGGCCGCTGCATCAGCTCGAACGGCGCGATGCGCACCGGCGCGCCCTTGACGTCCTCGTACTGCAGCGCCGAGCGGAACGTGCCGCCGGGCAGCCGCACGTAGCGCGCGCCGCTGTCGCCGGCCAGTCCCGCCGCCGGCAGCGCCAGCGCGAGCAGCGCCGCCAGCGCTTTCCGCGCCGTGGCAGCGGCTCGCGCGACGGCCGGGCGCGCGTCGCGCACCCGGCCCGCGTTGCGGCGAAGGGCGGTCGCCCGGGGCATCGCTCAGTGGCCCTCGGAGGCGTTGGCCGGCTTGCTGGCGCGGATCTGCGCGACTTCCTCCTTGGTCACGCGGCCGCCCGGATTGCCCCAGTTGTTGAGCACGAAGGTGGAGATGTTCGCCACTTCGTCGTCGGTGAGCTGGTTCATCGGCGGCATCACCGAGTTGTACTCCTTGCCGTTGACCACGACCTTGCCCTGCAGGCCGTGCAGGATCGCGGTCGGCACGCCCTTCGGGTTCTTCGCGATCCAGTCGGACTTGGCCAGCGGCGGGAACACGCCCTCGAGGCCCTCGCCGTTGGCCTGGTGGCAGGTGGAGCAGGTGCCGGCGAACAGCGCCTTGCCGGCGGCGATCTGGTCCTGCACGGTCAGCGCGCCGGTCTTGGCCGCGGCGGCCGCCGTCGCCACCGCCTGCAGGTTGGCCTGCGCGCGGTCGCCCAGATACACCTCGTCGACTTCCTTGCCGGAGTAGATGTCCTTCCGCTCGGGGCCGTCCGCCTTGAGGATCGCCAGCGCGCCCTTGTTGAAGGCGCGGAAGATCGAGTGGTCGACCAGGACGTAGCTGCCCGGTACTTCGAGGTGGAAGTCCATCATCGCCGCGCCGCCGGCCGGGATCAGCGTGGTCTGCACGTTCTCCTGGTACTTGGTGCCGCCCTCGAACCAGACCTTGTCGAAGATCTCGCCGATCACGTGGAAGCTCGACACCAGGTTGGGGCCGCCGTTGCCGACGTACAGGCGCACCGTCTCGCCGGTCTTGGCGGTGAGCGCCTTGTCGCCGGTCAGCGCGCCTTCGGCGCCGTTGAACAGCACGTAGGTCGGGTGCTCGTCGATCGCCTTCTCCATGTCGAAGGGCTGGTGGCCTTTCTCGCGGTACTTGCCCTTGGTGTAGAAGTCGCCCTGCATCACGTAGTACTCGCGATCGACCTTGGGCATGCCTTCCGGCGGCTCGACCAGGATCAGGCCGTACATGCCGTTGGCCACGTGCATGCCGACCGGCGCGGTGGCGCAGTGGTAGACGTACAGGCCGGCGTTGAGCGCCTTGAAGGTGAAGCGCGACTTGTGGCCGGGCGCCGTGAAGCTGGAAGCCGCGCCGCCGCCGGGGCCGGTGACGCCGTGCAGGTCGATGTTGTGCGGCATCTTGCTGTCCGGCGCGTTCTTCAGGTGGAACTCGACGGTGTCGCCCTGGCGCACGCGGATGAAGCTGCCCGGCACGGTGCCGCCGAAGGTCCAGAAGGTGTAGGTCACGCCTTCGGAGATCGGCATCTCCTTCTCGACGACTTCCAGCTCGACGATCACCTTGGCCGGATGGTTGCGGTTGACCGGCGGCGGCACCATCGGCGGCGCGGTCAGCACCGCCTTGATGGGCTCGCCCTGCGGCGGGCCGAAATCGCCCTTCTTCGAACCGCCGCTGTCGTCCGACTGCGCGGTGCCGGCGGGCTTCGCATCGTCGGCGTCGGCATCGCGGCCGCGATCGCATCCCGCCAGCGCGAGAGCGACCGCCACGGCAACGGCAAGAGCACGGGTTGCAGCTTGCATGGGAATCCCCCTGTTGGGTTGGTGTCTTGTTCTTCGACGGGAGCCAGCATGCGCTTCGGCGACATCCGCCACCTTGATCTGGATCAACCCCGACCGTGGCGATGGAAGCGGACGTTTGATCTGGATCATGGCGGCGCGTCCCTGCACGGCCGAGAGTGCGACGCATCCATTCGGAGACGCCGTGATGACTTCGCAGAGGTCGTGTGCAATCGCCATCGCCTGTGCCGCGTTCGTGACCTCCGTCGCGCACGCCGCGCCCCCCGAACTGCGCTGGGACTGGAACCTGCGCGCACGCCACGAACAGGTCGACGACGAGGCCTTCGCGCGCGAGGGCGCGCTCACCACGCTGCGCCTGCGCGCCGGGTTCGACGCGCGCCTGCCGCGCGGCTTCGGCGTGCGCCTCGAAGGCGAGGGCGTGCTCGCCGACGACGACCGCGCCAACACCACCGCCAACGGCCGCGCCGAGTACCCCGCGATCGCCGATCCCGAAGGCGCCGAGATCAACCAGGCCTTCCTGCGCTGGGAGGGGACGCGGATGGCGGCGACGCTCGGACGCCAGCGCATCAACCTCGACAACCAGCGCTGGATCGGCGCGGTCGGCTGGCGCCAGAACGAGCAGACCTTCGATGCCGCGCAGATCGAACTGAAGCCGGCGAAGGACTGGCAGGTGCGCTACGCCTGGCTCGATCGCGCGCATCGCGTCAACGGCGATCGCGCGCGCGATCCGCTGCTGCGCGAGCGCGCGCTCGATACGCATCTGCTCAACGTGGCGCACACACGCGGCATCCAGCGCTGGGTGGGCTATGCCTACCTGCACGAGGACCGCGACGTCGCGCGCGCATCGAGCGCCACCTACGGCGTGCGCTGGAACGCCGGGCGCGTGACGGAAGGCAGGGGCTGGGGCCTGACCGTGGAAGCGGCGCAACAGCGCGACTACGGCGGCAACCCGGACGACTTCGCGCACGGCTACTGGCTGGTCGAACCGTCGATCACCCATGCCGGCATCGCCTGGCGCGCGGGCTGGGAGCATCTCGGGGGCAACGGCCGTCACGCGCTGCAGACGCCGCTGGCGACGCTGCACGCGTTCAACGGCTGGGCGGACAAGTTCACCACCACGCCGCCGGGGGGGCTGGAGGACGTATACGCCGGCGCCGGCGGCAAGCTGCCGCGCGGCCTGGAATGGGCGGTGACGTGGCACCACTACCGCGCCGACGCCGGCGGCCGTTACGGACGCGAGTGGGACGCCTCGCTGGCGTTCCCGGTCGGCAGACAGGTCAAGGGTCTGGCGAAAATCGCCGACTACCGCAGCGACGGTTTCGCGCGCGACACGCGCAAGCTCTGGCTGCAACTGGAGTGGAGCCGGTAGAGCGGATCCGGCATCGGCAGGCGCCCGGGCGCGAGCGTTCAGCCCGCCTCGGTGCGGTTGCGTCCGGCGGCCTTGGCGCGGTACAGCGCGGCATCGGCGCGCGCCAGCAGCGTGGCCTCGTCCTCGTTCGACCGCAGCGTCGCCGCGCCGATGCTCACCGTGATGCCGATCCGGCCGTTGGGCACGTCCACCCGCGTGCGTTCGATGAGCGCGCGGATGCGTTCGGCGACGTCCAGCGCCTCGCGCGGTCCGCTGTCGGGCAGCACGACCAGGAACTCCTCGCCGCCGAAGCGCGCGGCGAGGTCGCACTCGCGCACCTCGCGCGCGAGCAGGCGCGCCACCGCCGCCAGCACGCGGTCGCCGTCGGCGTGGCCCCAGCGGTCGTTGACGCGCTTGAAGTGGTCGATGTCGAGCATCAGCAGCGACAGCGGCGCGCCGCCGCGGTGCGCGCGGGCGCGCTCGACCGCCAGCCGTGCTTCGGCGGCGCGGCGGTTCGGAAGACCGGTGAGCGCATCGTGCAACGCGTCGCGCCGCGCGCCGAGCAGGTCGACCAGCAACCGCAACTGGGAATGCCCGACCCATGCGGCGATGGCCGCGATCGTGCCGTACAGCCACACGCCGCGCCAGAACGGCGGGTCCGCCTCCATGTCGGCGGACGCCAGCGGAATCACCAGCAGCCAGGCCGGAATCAGCGCGGCGCGCAGGCTGCGAATCCACGGCAGCGGCAGCGCGGCCAGTTGCGCGACGACCAGGAACGGCGCGAGCGTGTAGTTGAGATGCATCACCGAGGCGTGCATCGACTCCAGCGCGATCGACATCGCACCGAATCCCGCGACTTGCGCCCACAGGACCAGCCGCACCAGATTCACCGGCGACAAGCGGGTGGCGAACCGGGCGAGCGCCAGCAGCGCCACCGCCAGCAGCAGGCGCAGCGGCAGCACCCGCATCAGTTCTTCCCGTTGCAGCGCGTACAGATCCAGCGGCACCCAGCCCACCACCAGCGCCGCCAGCATCCGCGCCAGCGTCGCCACCCGTTCCTGGATCAGCCGGCCCTGCTGTGCGCGGTGGATGCGCGGCACCCACACGCGCCCGGACCACCACGCGTCGAAGCGGTGCAGCAGGCGGGGGAGCGGCAGGCGGGTCAGGGCGACCATGCGATCGGCACGCGGTACGCGAAGGTGAGGGGCGCGCGTCCCTGCGCCGCGGGCCGTCCGGGGCGTGTGCCGCCGGCCGGTCTCACCCGAGCACCTCGCGCACCAACGTGGCCAGATGGTCGAAGTAGAGGTCGATGTAGCTGATTCCGTTGCCGGTGTCGAGCAGGTAGGGATTCATCAATGTGTGGCGCAGGATCAGCAGACGGTCGGCGCCGTCGCGGTCGCCGAAGGTGGCAGGGTCCAGTCCGAGCGCGCGCGCGGTCCGCTCCATCTCCGCCGCGCCGATCGCCTCGGGGCGCAACGTGGTGGTGGTGCCGAAGAACTGCCTCGACTGCACCGGCTGGTCCGGCGCGCAGCGCAGCCGCGCGGCGAGCGCGCGCACGAACGCGTTCGTCTGCGCCACGTCGCGGTTGCCGGCGGGGTTGAGCGCCAGACACACCAGATTGCTGTCGGGCGGATAGGGCACGCGCGCGTTGACGAGCCCGGCCATGCGCTGCGCGAAGCGCTGGGCGGCCTCGTGGAAGGCCTCCGCGGCGAGCACCGTCTGCCGCGGCAGCAGGCCGAAGCCGGTGTGGTCGAGCGGCAGCACGCGATGGGTGACGTACACCGCCGCCGCGCTCGCGCCCGCCTTGGAGCCTTCCAGCACGTAGCGGCCGAGATGCCGGTAGCGCGCCAGGTAGCCGGCGTCCTCGCCGCCGTCGAACACGTAATCCGCCTCCTCGGTCAGCAGCGCCATCGCGCGGTGGTCGCGGCAGACGAAGGCGCCGGCGCCGTAGGGCAGGTAGCCGAGCTTGTGCGGATCGACGGTGACCGAATCGGCCCCGCCCAAGGCGGCGAACGCGGCATGCACGTGCGGCTGCGGGAAACCGCGGTACTCCGCGCGCATCTCCTCGCGCGTGCGCAGGCTGCCGTCGGGATTGCGGAACAGGGTGGCGAGATAGCCGCCCCAGGCGGCATCCACGTGCACCGAGAAGCCCAGCCCGCGCGCGGCCATCGCCTCGCGCGCCGCCACCGCGCGATCGACCGGGTCGATCGTGCCGTACTCGGTGGTGCCGAGCACGGCCACCACGGCCAGCACCGGCTGGCGCTCGCGCGCGCAGCGCTCCAGCGCGGCGTCGAGCGCGTCGGCGTCCAGCCGCATGCCGCGTTCGGGCAGCAGATGCAGTTGTTCGCTGCCCAGGCCCAGCAGCTTGATGCCCTTGCTCCAGGAATAGTGCGCGGTGATCGGCGCCAGCACGCGCGGCACGCGCAGCGCGGGATGGCGCGCGAAGAACGCGGTGAGGCCGAGCGTCTCGATGCGTTGCGCCTGCACCCGCCGCCGCCAGCGGCGGCGCTCGTCGGCCGGCTGCGCGGCCAGCCAGCGCTGCCAGCGCGTCAGCAGCGCGATGCCTTCCGCCGGCGCGAGGTTGAACGCCCGCACCGCGTCCGCGGGCGCGGCGATGTCCGGCGCGCCGGCGGCGTGCAGCGCCACCGGGAAGGCCTTCAGCGCCAGCGCGAGCCGCAGCGCCTGGTAGTTGGCCGCGGTGCCGCCGGAGGC
Source organism: Vulcaniibacterium thermophilum (assembly GCF_007923255.1). Lineage (GTDB taxonomy): Bacteria > Pseudomonadota > Gammaproteobacteria > Xanthomonadales > Xanthomonadaceae > Lysobacter_F > Lysobacter_F thermophilum. Next base: position 86,897 of record NZ_VOHJ01000004.1, read on the forward strand.
GAGGTGGCCGAACGCGCAGTCCTCGCGCGCCGGATCGTCGGGGAAGCCGAGCATGCGCGCGAGCTGCAGGCCGACCTGCACCTCCAGATCCACCGTCACCGGCGCGACGTCCTCGCAGACGTTGTTCGGGTTGTACGGCAGCGTCAGCATCTGCGCGGCCAGCCCCGGCAGCAGCAGATCGGACGCCATGTGGCCGATGTAGCGCGGGCTGTGGAACGGCACCGAGCGCTTGAGCGCGGCCGACAGGCGGTGCAGTTCGTGACGCATGCGCGCCTCGAAGGTCTGGTAGGCCGGATGCTGCGCGGCGCGGGTGGGAATCGCCGGCGGGTCGTCCGGATGCACGTTGCGGCGCCAGTAGACGTGGTCGCGCAGGAACTCGACCACCAGCTTCTCCAGCAGGCCGTCGTTCTCGCCGTACGGACCGAGGAAGCAGGCGTCCAGCGTGCGCCGTTCGGTGTCCGGGTCCGGAAAGGCGGCCGACGGCGGACGCGCCGCGGCCTCGGCCGCCGGCGGGAGAGGAAGGGGCGAGAGGGCCATGTGCGCTCCGGGCCGGAACGTCCGGCCGAGGGTCATGGCCTCAGGCTAGGGCGCGCGAGGCGGGCCGGCCTTGATCCGGATCAACCCGCGCTCAGGCCCCGAGCAGCGCGAACACGCCCAGCGGATGGTGCGCGCGCGCCACCCCGATCATGTACGCGTAAGTGACCAGCGCGGCCACGTAGAACCCGGCGCGCGCGGCGCGCGTGCGGGCGCGGCGCAGCGCCATCGCCCCCAGCACGACGTAAGCCACCAGCAGCGTCAGCTTCACCGCCAGCCAGCCGTTGGCGAACATCGCGCCGGGCAGGATGGTCAGCAGCATCAGCGCCGCGGTCAGCAGGGTGGTGTCGATGGTGTAGCTCAGCCAGCGCACCGGCGCCGCGTTCGGCCAGCGCGCGCCGAGCAGCACGCCCAGCCCGCGCAGCGCGAACAGGCCGCCGCTGAGCAGCACGGTGAGCACGTGGACGTTCTTGATCTGCGGATAGAACTCGATCATCGCCTCATCCCGGTCGTCCGTCGGCGCGCGGCGCCAGATAGATCCGCCCCAGCCGCACGATCCACGGCGCCAGTGCCACCAGCCAGCCGGCCGCGGACAGCGCTTGCCAGGTCATGCCGTCGTCCGCCAGCTCCGCGCCCAGACGCATCAGCGTCACGCCCTGGATCGCCCAGAACGCGTACCACGCCACCTTCGGCATCACCAGCGGCCGGCCGGAGTGGCCCTGGGTGACGCGGGTGACCATCGCGATCAGCACGCTGCCGAAAAAGCCCACGAACAGCGCGTGCGCCGGCGCGCGGCCGAGCAGGAACGCGCCGCTGGCGGCGTAGACGAGGCTCTGCCCCGCGTACAGCGCGAACGCCACGGGCAGCCACAGCAGGCCGAGGAACAGCACGCGCAGGAGGCCCGGGGCCGCCCCGCGCGGCCACCAGCGCGCCAGCGCCAGCAGCGTCAGCGCGAGCAGGCCCAGATCCGGCAGCCACAGCCAGGCGTAGCCGTGCACCAGTTCCAGCCCCAGGTGCGCGAGCGCAAGCGCGAGGACCGCGCCCAGCAGCCAGAACGGGCGCCACATCGTGTAGCCCTGGACCGCGTTGCCGGCGAAGAACGGGAACATGCGGTGGGCGACGGTGAAGTAGATCGGCAGCAGGAAGCCGAAGCTGCCGATCTTGATCGCGGCGAACGCCCACGACGGCGATGCCCCGAGCAGGAACGCCAGCCACCCGCCCAGCCCGATCAGCCCCAGCCACAACGCCCCGAAGCAGGCGCGCGCGTGCCAGGTCGCGCCGCGCTCCTGCCACAGCAGCGGAGCCAGCGCCGACAGCGCGGCCAGCCAGCCGGCCAGCGTCATCAGGGTGCCCACCAGCACGCCCGCGTCCCAGCCCAGCGCGCCCAGCAGCGTGACGATCTGCCCGCCGAACAGGCCGGCGCCGACCGGCACGTAGCGCCAGCGGTCCGGTTCCGGCAGTCCCATCCAGCGCGGGAACACGGTCAGCAGGAAGCCGAAGATGAAGCTGGCCAGCATCTGGTACTGCATCACGAACGCATGCAGCCAGCCGGCGTAAGGCTCCGGCTGCGGATAGCCCGCGATCCAGCCGCGCGCGGCGGCCAGCCAGCCGAACCACCACAGCATCGCCAGCAGCACGTTGCTGGCGCCGACGAAGAACATCAGCCGGTGAGGCGCGGCGGCGAGCAGGCGGGGCGAGAGCGGGCGAGGCGGCGTGGCGGTCTGCATGCGCCGCAGTATCCGCATCGCGCGTGCAGGGCACCTTGATCTGGATCAGCCGCGTCGGACGGCGCGTCTTCGCAGGGGGGGCTTTCCTCTCCTCCCCTACGAATGCAGGGGGAGGTCGGGAGGGGGTTGCGCAGAATCCGAGGCGCGGTGGCCTCGCCGACACCATCCCCACCCAGCCCTCCCCTTGAAGGGGGGTAGGCTCCTCCCCCTGCGAATGCAGGGGGAGGCCGCAAGGCACTCCTCCCCTTGCTCGCGCAGCGAGCAGGGGGAGGTGGGGAGGGGGTTGCTCGGCAGCCGACGCACTGCGGGTCACCAACGCAACCCCACCCAACCCTCCCCTGTAAACAGGGGAGGGCTCTCCTCCCCCTGCGAATGCAGGGGGAGGCCGGGAGGGGGTTGCGTGGTCCCTGCCGGATTGCAGCCGCAGCATGCTCCCGGCCCGCAGCGACCACTCCTCCCCTTGCCCGCGTAGCGAGCAGGGGGAGGTGGGGAGGGGGTGCTCGGCAGCCGACGCACCGCGGGGCGCCGGCGCAACCCTGCCGAACAAAAAAGAGCCCCGGCCAAGGCCGGGGCTCGCAGGACGGCACGCGATCAGCGATCGGTTTCGGTCACGCCGCCGCCGACCTCCTCGCGTCGCGGCGCCACCCAGAGCCGGAACACGAACCAGGTCAGGGCGAGCGCGCCGATGCTGAACACCGTGTCCCCCGGCACGCGCAGCCACACCAGCATGTCGACGATCGGCTTCTGCATGAAATCGGCCGAACGCGCATACCAGTAGCCGTGCTCGATCGCCGCCAGCAACTGCAGCGTGCCCAGCGGCAGCAGGGTCAGCAGCGCCATCAGGCCCAGGCCGATGTTGAACGACCAGAACGAGATCTTCAGCGCCCGCGTATCCCAGCGCATCTGGCCGCGCAGCCCGCGCAGGCTGAACAGCAGCAGGGCGATGCCGAGCATGCCGTACACGCCGAACAGCGCGGTGTGGCCGTGCAGCGGCGTCAGATTCAGGCCCTGCATGAAGTACAGCGACAGCGGCGGATTGATGAGGAAGCCGAACAGGCCGGCGCCCACCAGGTTCCAGAACGACACCGCGATGAAGAACAGGATCGGCCACTTGTAGCGGACCATCCACGGCGTCGCCTTGCCCAGCTTGTAGGTGTGGTAGGCCTCGAAGCCGATGTAGGCCAGCGGCACCACTTCCAGCGCGCTGAAGCTCGCGCCCAGCGCCACCACCGCGGTCGGCGTGCCGACGAAGTAGAGGTGGTGCAGCGTGCCCAGCACGCCGCCGGCGAGGAAGATCACCGTGGCGAACAGCACCGCCACCGTCGCCGTGTGCGCGCGGATCAGGCCGAGCCGGACGAAGATCAGCGACATCACCGCGGCGGCGAACACCTCGAAGAAGCCCTCCACCCACAGGTGCACCAGCCACCAGCGCCAGTACTCCACCTCGCTGATGTGCGTGTGCTCGCCCCACATCAGCGCCGAGGCGAAGAACAGACCGATGGCGACGGTGGACAGGAACATCAGCCCGACGATCGACTTGGTGTCGCTCTTGGGCCCGCGCAGCACCGGCCACAGCGCCCGGCCGACCAGCGTCAGCCACAGGATCAGGCCGATGAACAGGAACCACTGCCAGAAGCGGCCCATGTCGGCGTATTCCCAGCCCTGGTGGCCGAACCAGAAGTTGTTCTCCAGCCCCAGCTTCTGCATCACCGCCATCCACTGCCCGGCGAAGGAACCGACGACGATGATCAGCAGACACACGAACAGGAAGTTCACCCCGAGACGCTGGAACTTCGGCTCGTGCCCGGAGAGCGCCGGCGCGATGTACAGGCCGGTGCCGAGCCAGGCCACCGCGATCCACAGCACCGCCAGTTGCGTGTGCCAGGTGCGGGTGATCGAGTAGGGCAGCACTTCCGACAGCGCGAAGCCGTACGCCTCCTGGCCTTCGACCTGGTAGTGCGCGGTGATCGCGCCCAGCAGGATCTGCACCAGGAACAGCGCCAGCACCACCCAGAAGTACTTGGCGGTGGCGCGCATCGACGGCGTCACCCGCAGCGTCGCCAGCGGATCGCTGGCCGGGAAGGTGTGGTGCTCCTCCTGGTGCGTGCGCGCGTGGTGCCAGCCGAGCAGGCCGATGCCCGCCAGCAGGAACAGCACCGAGAACGCCGACCACACCCACAGCGACGGCGGCGGCGTGTTGCCCACCAGCGGCTCGCTCGGCCAGTTGTTGGTGTAGGTGACGCGCTTGTCCACCACGCCGGGCTGGCTCGGGGCGAGCGTGTCGCCGGCGGCGCCGCCGCGTTCCGTGGTGGCCGCCCACGCCGTCCACCAGAAGAACGCGGTCAGCGCGCGCCGGTGGTCGGCGGCGGGGACCGTGTCGTTCTTCATCGCGTAGGCCTCGCGCAGCGAGGCGGTGGCCGGGTCGTTGCCGAACAGGCTCTCGTAGTGCGCGGCGACGTTGGAGATCGCCGCCACCCGGTCTTCGTCCAGGGTGATGGTGCCGGTCGCGGGATCGTAAGTGTTCTTGCGCATCATCGGCTGCAGGCGCGCCTGCAGCATGCCCTGCTCCTCGGGCGTGAGCGCATGGAAGTTCGCCGCGCCCTCCTGCCGCGCCCAGATGTCGAGCACGCCGAGCGCCTCGCGGTGCAGCCAGTCGGCGCTCCAGTCCGGCGCGACGTAGCCGCCGTGCCCCCAGATCGAGCCGAGCTGCATGCCGCCGATCGACTGCCACACCTGACGGCCCTTCTCGATGTCGGCGCGGGTGTAGATCACCTGACCGCTCTCGCTCACCACGCGTTCGGGCACGGGCGGTGCGGCGCGGAAGATCTCTCCTCCGGCCCACAGCAGCACGCCGAACGAGACGATGAGCAGGGCCGCAAGGCCCAGCCACAACTTTCTCGTATTACCCATGACGGTTCCTCCCAGGATCGCGGCCAGCATGCGCGTCCGGCCGGTACGGGCGCATTGACCCAGATCAACCTGACGCTCGATGCAGGCTGACCGCGGCGTCGTGAAGGAAGCGGCCATGCAGCGTGTCCGTCGCGTCGCACGCAACGCGGCGCGACGCGGTTTCCTGGCGTGCGCACAAGGCAGGCGCTTTTGCTCCTCCCCCTGCGAATGCAGGGGGAGGTGGGGAGGGGGTGCGCGGCAGCCGACGCACCGCGGGTCACCGACGCAACCCCACCCAACCCTCCCCTGTAAACAGGGGAGGGCTTTACTCCTCCCCCTGCGAATGCAGGGGGAGGCCGGGAGGGGGTTGCGTGGTCCCTGCCGGATTGCAGCCGCTGCATGCTCCCGGCCCACAGCGACCACTCCCTTTGCTCGCGTAGCGAGCAGGGGGAGGTGGGGAGGAGGTGCGCGGCAGCCGACGCACCGCGAGTCACCGACGCAACCCCACCCAACCCTCCCCTGTAAACAGGGGAGGGCTTTACTCCTCCCCCTGCGAATGCAGGGGGAGGCCGGGGGGGGTTGCGTGGTCCCTGCGGCATTGCAGCCGCCGCATGCTCCCGGCCTGCAGCGACCACTCCTCCCCTTGCTCGCGTAGCGAGCAGGGGGAGGTGGGGAGGGTTTGCGCGGCAGCCGACGCACCGCGGGTCACCGACGCAACCCCACCCAACCCTCCCCTGTAAACAGGGGAGGGCTTTCTCCTCCCCCTGCGAATGCAGGGGGAGGCCGGGAGGGGGTTGCACGGAATCCGACGCAGCGGCGGCCCTCAACACCATCCCCACCCGACCCTTGGAAGGGGGGGCTTTGGAAGCGAGGGCTCTACGCCTCAGCCGCGCAGCACCGGCGCGGCCAGGGCCTCGAGCGCGGCGCGGTCGAGCAGCTCCATCTCGCGACGGTCCACCCGCAGCAACCCTTCCTGCTGCAGGCGCTTGAGCACACGGCTCACGGTCTCGGGCGCCAGCCGCAGGTAGTTGGCGATGTCGGTGCGCGCCATCGTGAGCTGGAAGCGGGTGGGCGAGTAGCCGCGCGCGGCCAGCCGGCGCGAGAAGCCGATCAGGAACGCGGCCAGCCGCTGCTCGGCCGACCAGTCGCCCGCCAGCAGGGCGGCGCGGCCGATGTCGCGGCTGAGCAGGCGGAACAGTTGCTGCTGAAGCCCCGGCACGCGCGCGGCCAGCACCGCGATCTTGGGGAACGAGAACCGGCACAGCATCACCGTATCCAGCGCCACCGCATTGCACGGGTACTGCTCGCTGTCGATGGCGCTCAGCCCGATCACCTCGCCCGGCAGGTGGAAGCCGAGCACGTGCTCGCGCCCCTCGCTGTCGATCACGTAGGTCTTCACCGTGCCGGCGCGCACCGCGGCGATCGCGTCGAACGGATCGCCCTCGCGGAACACGTGCTCGCCGGCGTGCAGCGGGCCGACGTGTTCGACCAGCACGTGCAGATCGCGCAGCGCCGACTTGTCCATGCCCTGCGACAGGCAGGCCTGCGAGAACGCGCAGGTCGAGCAGAAATGCAGCGCATCGCCGTCGTCCGGCAGCGTGCGCGCATCGGTACGCGGAAAGGCCGCGGTGTTCACCGGGAGCGCCTCCGGGGCCGGATCAGATGGCACGCGAGAACCGGGGCGTGGCGAGTTCCGCGGGCTGCTCGAGGTAGCGGTCGAAGCACATGGCGATGTTACGCAACAGCAGGCGGCCTGCGGGCGTCACCGCGATCCGTTCCGGCTCCCGGCGCACCAGGCCGTCCTCGGCCAGCGGCGCCAGTTTGTCCAGCGCGCCGGCGAAGTAGCGGTCGAAATCGATCGCATAGCGCCGCTCGAGCGCGCGCACCGGGATCTCGCCCTGGCACATCAGGGTCTGGATCAGGTCGGCGCGCAACTGGTCGTCCTCGCTCAGGCGCAGGCCGCGGAACACCGGCAGGCGGCCTTCGTCGAGCGCGGCCTGCCAGCCCGGCAGATCGCGGTGGTTCTGGCTGAAGCTGTCGCCGATGTGGCTGATCGCGCTGACGCCGAAACCGATCAGGTCGCTGTCGGCGTGCGTGGTGTAGCCCATGAAGTTGCGGTGCAGCCCGCCGCGTGCCTGCGCCTGGGCGAGATCGTCGTCGGGCAGGGCGAAGTGGTCCATGCCGATGTAGACGTAGCCCGCTGCGGTGAGCTTCTCGATCGCCAGCCGCAGCAGCGCCAGCTTGGTCGCCGCGTCCGGAAGGTCGGCCGCCTCGATCTGCCGCTGCGGGCGGAACAGGTGCGGCATGTGCGCGTAGCTGTAGATCGCCAGCCGGTCGGGGCGGATCGCCACCACCTCGTCGAGCGTGCGCCCGAACCCGTCCAGCGTCTGCTTCGGCAGACCGTAGATCAGGTCGATGTTCACCGAGCGGAAGCCGTTGGCGCGGCAGGCGTCCACCACCGCGCGGGTCTGCTCGATGCTCTGGATGCGGTTGACCGCCGCCTGCACCGCCGGGTCGAAGTCCTGCACGCCCAGGCTGGCGCGGTTGAAGCCGATCGCCGCCAGTTCCGCCACCGCCTCCGGCGTGATGAAGCGCGGGTCCAGCTCGATCGAGATGTCGCGCTCGCGGCTTTCGGCGAAGTGGAAGTGGCTGCGCAGGGTATCGACCACCTCGCGCAGTTGCGCGGCGGTGAGGAAGTTCGGCGTGCCGCCGCCGAAGTGGAGCTGGATCACCTCGCGGTCGCGGTCGAACAGCGGCGCCATCAGTGCGATCTCGCGGTACAACCGGGCCAGATACGGCTCCGAGCGCGACTTGTCGCGCGTGATGACGCGGTTGCAGCCGCAGTAGAAGCAGGGGCTCTCGCAGAACGGCACGTGCACGTACAGCGACAGCCGGCGCGGGATCGGATCGCCGTTGCTGGCGCGCGCGGCTTCCTTGAGCTGCGCCTCGCCGAAACCGGCCTGGAACTGCGGCGCGGTCGGGTACGACGTGTAGCGCGGACCGGGGCGGTCGTAACGCGTCAGCAGGGCCGGATCGAGCTGGAGCGATGACGTGTGCATGGCGCGCAGGGTAGGGGCGGGCCCGCGCGCACGTATTGACCTGGATCAAGTGCGTGCCACCGCACCGCGCGCGGGGCGAAACCGCGCACGGCATTCATTAAGATCGTCGCATGCGTTACCCGGACATGCCGTTACCCGAACTGCCCCCCATGGACGACACCGAGCGCCTGGCGCGCGCGCGTGCCTTCGCCGAGGAGATGGCGCGCCGCCGCAGCGTGCGCGAGTTCGCGCCGACGCCGGTGCCGCGCGCGGTGATCGAGGAGGCGCTGCGCGCGGCCGCCTCCGCGCCCAGCGGCGCCAACCAGCAGCCCTGGCGCTTCGTCGCGGTACAGGACCCGGCCGTCAGGCGCGCGCTGCGCGAAGCTTCGGAGGAGGCCGAGCGCGAGTTCTACCAGCACCGCGCGCCGGAGGAATGGCTGATGGCGCTGGCGCCGTTCGGAACTCACGCGGCCAAGCCGTTCCTGGAGACCGCGCCGTGGGTGATCGCGGTGTTCTACGAGCGCTACGGCTTCGACCGCCGGGGCGAGCGCGTGCGCCGCTACTTCCCGCTGGAATCGACCGCGATCGCCACCGGCCTGCTGCTGGCCGCGCTGCATCGCGCGGGGCTGGCGACGCTGATGTACGTCCCGGCGTCCACCGAGTTCCTCAACGACCTGCTCGGGCGCTCGCGCAACGAAATGCCGTTCGCGCTGGTGGTGACGGGGCACCCGGCGCCGCTCTGCCGCGTGCCGTCGCTGCCGCGGCTCGCGTTCGACGAGTACGCGGTGTTCCTCTGATCGGCCGCCGCGCGCGGCGGGGCTAAGATGACGCCGCGGGCCGCGGATGGCCCGCGTTCCTTGTCCGGAGAAAGCATGCGCGATCCGTCCACCGCCCGCATCGGAATCGTCGGTCTGGGGTACGTCGGCCTGCCGCTGGCGATCGAATTCGGCCGGCGCTTTCCGACCGTCGGCTACGACATCGCCCCCGAGCGCGTGCGCGAGCTGCGCGAGGGGCGCGACCGCAACGGCGAGACCACCGCCGAGGAGATCGCCGCCGCCGCCCAGCTTCGCTTCGCCGAGGCGCTGCAGGACCTGGCCGACTGCAACGTCTACGTGGTCACCGTGCCGACCCCGGTCGATGCGCACAAGCGGCCGGACTTCTCGCCGCTGATCGCCGCCAGCCGCATGCTCGGCGGGCTGCTGCGCGCGGGCGACGTGGTGATCTACGAATCGACCGTGTACCCCGGCGCCACCGAGGAGATCTGCGTGCCGGAGCTCGAACGCGCCTCCGGCCTGCTGTTCAACCGCGACTTCTTCGTCGGCTACAGCCCCGAGCGCATCAACCCGGGCGACCGCCGCCGCCGTCTGCCCGACATCGTCAAGGTGACGTCCGGCTCGACGCCGCAGATCGCCGATTTCGTCGATGCGCTCTACCGGGCGATCGTGCCCGCCGGTACCCACAAGGTCTCCAGCCTGCGCGTGGCTGAGGCGGCGAAGGTGGTCGAGAACACCCAGCGCGACGTCAACATCGCGCTGGTCAACGAGTTCGCGCTGATCTTCCAGCGGCTGGGCATCGACACCAGCGAAGTGCTCGACGCCGCCGCCACCAAGTGGAACTTCCTGCCGTTCCGGCCGGGCCTGGTGGGCGGCCACTGCATCGGCGTGGACCCGTACTACCTGATCCAGAAGGCGCAGTCGGTCGGCTACTACCCCGACATCCTGCTCGCCTGCCGGCGCATCAACGACGCGATGGGCGAGCACGTCGCCGCCGAGGTCATCAAGCTGATGATCCAGCGTGGCATGCAGATCGCCGGCGCGCGCGTGCTGATCCTCGGCGTGGCGTTCAAGGAGAACTGCGCGGACCTGCGCAATACGCGGGTGATCGAGCTGGCGCGCCGTTTCCGCGAGTACCGCGCCGACGTCGATCTCTACGATCCGTGGGTGGATGCCGAGCAGGCGCGGCTGGAGTACGGCGAGACGGTGATGACATCGCCGCCGCCGGCCGGGCGCTACGATGCGGTGGTGCTGGCGGTCGCGCACGACCAGTTCCGCCTGCTGGGCGCCGAGGGCGCGCGCGCGTTCGGGCGGCCGGGCGCGCTGCTGTACGACATCAAGAGCGTGTTTCCGCGCGAGGCCGTGGACGCGCGCCTCTAGCCGGAGACCGCATGCGCTACGCCGCCTACGTCGTCAGTCTGCTCCTGCTCGCCGCGGCGATCGCGGCGGCCGCGTGGAATCGCGACCACGCCTGGCTGGCGCTGCTGGCCGCGGTGCCCGCGGCGGTCGGCACCATCGACCTGCTGCAGCGGCGCAGCACCCTGCGCCGCAACTATCCGCTGCTGGCGCATTTCCGCTACGGGCTGGAGTCGATCGGGCCGGAGATGCGGCAGTACTTCATTGAGTCGGACACCGCCGAGGTGCCGTTCTCGCGCCAGCAGCGCGCGCTGGTCTACCAGCGCGCCAAGTCGGTCAACGACGTGCGCCCGTTCGGCACCCTGCAGGACGTCTACGGCAGCGACTACGAATGGATCAACCACTCGCTCGCGCCGGGCGAGCTGCGTTCGCACGATTTCCGCCTGACGATCGGCGCGGGCTGCGCGCAGCCGTACAGCGCGAGCGTGTTCAACATCTCGGCGATGAGCTTCGGCTCGCTGTCGCCGAACGCGATCCGTGCGCTCAATGCCGGCGCCAGACGCGGCGGCTTCTACCACGACACCGGCGAGGGCTCGATCTCGCCGTACCACCGCGAGCACGGCGGCGATCTGGTGTGGGAGATCGGCTCGGGCTACTTCGGCTGCCGCGACGCGCAGGGCCGTTTCGACCCCGACCGCTTCGCCGCCGCAGCGCGCGATCCGCAGGTGAAGATGGTCGAGGTGAAGCTGTCGCAGGGCGCCAAGCCCGGCCACGGCGGGGTGCTGCCGGCGGCGAAGGTGAGCGCGGAGATCGCGGCCACGCGCGGCGTGCCGATGGGCATGGACTGCGTCTCGCCGGCGCGGCATTCGGCGTTCGATTCGCCGCGCGGCCTGCTCGAGTTCGTCGCCCGCCTGCGCGAGCTGTCGGGCGGCAAGCCGGCCGGGTTCAAGCTGGCGATCGGTCATCCTTGGGAATGGTTCGGCATCGCCAAGGCGATGCACGAGACCGGCCTGCTGCCGGATTTCATCGTCGTCGACGGCGCGGAAGGCGGCACCGGCGCGGCGCCGGCGGAGTTCATCGACCACGTCGGCGTGCCTCTGCAGGAGGCGCTGATGCTGGTGCACAACACGCTGGTCGGCCTGGGGCTGCGCGAACGCGTGCGCATCGGCGCCGCGGGCCGCATCGTGAGCGCGTTCGACATCGCCCGCACGCTGGCGCTCGGCGCCGATTGGTGCAACGCCGCGCGCGGGTTCATGTTCGCGCTCGGTTGCATCCAGGCGCAGAGCTGCCATACCGACCGCTGCCCCACCGGCGTGGCGACGCAGGACCCGCGCCGCTGGAAGGCGCTCGACGTGCCCGACAAGGCCACGCGCGTGTTCAACTTCCACCAGAACACGCTGAAGGCGCTGCGCGACCTGATCTGCGCGGCGGGTCTGGAGCATCCGTGCCAGATCGGTCCGGAGCACATCCTGCGCCGCGTCTCGCCGACCGAAGTGCGTTCACTGGGCGCGCTCTACCGCTTCCTCGCGCCGGGCGAGCTGCTGGGGCGCATCCCCGAGCACGCGGTGTTCCAGGCGTACTGGGCCAGCGCGCGCAGCGACAGCTTCGGGCCGCCCGCGTCGGTCACCGCATTGCGGCGCAGCAAGGCGGTCTGAGCGGCATTCCGACACCATCCCCACCCAACCCACCCTCGAAGGGGAGGGCTCACTCCTCCCCCTGCGACTGCAGGGGGAGGCTGGGAGGGGGTTGCACGGATCCGACGCAACGGCGGCCTCCACCACCATCCCCACCCAACCCTCCCCTTGAAGGGGAGGGCCAACTCCTCACCCTTGCTCGCTGAGCGAGCAGGGAGGCTTTTCCTCCTCCCCCTGCGAATGCAGGGGGAGGCTGGGAGGGGGTTGCACGGATCCGACGCAACGGCGGCCTCCACCACCATCCCCACCCAACCCTCCCCTTGAAGGGGAGGGCTTCAGACACCCGCGCCACCGGCCGCAAGCGCCCCGCGCCTTACTGCCGGATCAGTTCGATCGTACCGACCATCGGTTCGCCGCCGCTCGGCCGTCCGGCGGGGGCGATGATCACCCGCAGCGCGTTGGGGGTGGTGATGCGCTGCCGCCTGAAACGCTCCAGGATCGGCGTCACGTCGAAGCTGTAGAAGTTGTCGCCGAGCGCCAGATCGAGCGGCTGCTGGCCGTGGTCGTGGAACTGCGCATCGAAGAAGTGGATGTTGCCGGCGTAATGCGCCGCGTCCATGCGGGTCGGGCCGTCGGCCGGCGCCACCCAGACGTGGAACAGCACTTCCGGCTGCGACCAGGTGTGCAGGTTGCGCAGCACCAGGTAGGCCCGCTTGCCCGGATCGCGATCGTCGAGCCCCAGCACCGGCGAACGCGGTTCCGGCGTGGAGCGTTCGACCACGACGACCGACACCGCCGCGCCAAGTTCGGCGGCCCTGCGCGCGCGGCCGACCCGTTCCGCGCGCGTGCCGGGCGAGGCCGGCGCCGCCATCGCCATCGTCGTCGTGGCGGGCCGCGGGATGAAGGTGTCGTAGGTGTAGCCCAGCGACAGCGCGCTCATGAAGCTCTTCAGCGGGCGGTTCACGCGGCTGCCGTCCGCATCGACCATCGTGAAGCGGTTTTCCAGCCAGGGCGCGCTGGTGGGCGAAGGATTGGGGTTGCCGTTCTTGTTCCAGCTCGCCCACATGCGGTCGATGTTGGCATGGTGCAGCCAGAACAGCGGATCGTTGGCCGCGTAGGGCACCGCGCCCATGTTCTGGCTGGTGCCGACCAACACGTGGATGCGGCCGTGGATGCCGGAATCGATCGCGCGGCAGAAGCCCATCACGCCCTCCACCGTGCTGTAGTGCGTCTTGGCCATCGCCTCGCCGATGTCCATGACGTCGGTGGGCTGGTTCATGTGGATCGGCTGGCCGCTGTTGGCGAGCGTGGTGCGGTTGGCCCGGTAGAGGCAGTCGAACACCGGGTCGTCGGGCATGCGGAACTGCGGCGGTACCACGCCGCGCTTGGCCGGGTCGGAGGAGGTGTAGTCCCAGTACGGCAGCGTGAACTCCGGATAGCCGCTCACCTGGCGCACGATGCGCTCGAAGTAGTAGACGAACATCCGGTGCCAGGGCAGGAAGTGGTTCGAGTTCTGCCCGGCGTGCGACTGGCAGGTGTTCCAGGTTTCCTCGGCGAGCGAGCGGTACGGCGAATCGGCCGTCGCGAACACGCGGGTGAGCTCGTCGGCCTTGGTGGTCGTGCCGTTGACGAAGTGGGTGTACCACTGCCACATCCAGCTCAGCGGATTGTCCGGCCCCATCGCCTCCATGCGGCGCACGGCGATCGCGTAGATCTCCAGCATGCGCTGGCCTTCGGCGCTGGCGCAGTCGTAGCGCACATGGGTCGTGTTGGCGCCAGCCAGGCGCGGAAGCGCGAACGCGGCGGGGAGCGTGGCCAGCGCCTTCACGAATGCTCGGCGGGAGCATGACGTCATGATTTCCTCCTGCGGTACCCGCAGTCGTCGGGGACGGGGGAGTGCCGGAGGTCGCGATGCGGCACGGGGACGACTGCGGGCCGATAGGGGACACCAGGCGAAGTGACGGAGTGATCAACCCGAGCGTGACCGCATTCGTTTTCGTGACGAAAGCGTGGCGGCTTGGCGCGATCACTCCGCAGCGATCACTGGCGTACCAGCTCGAGCGTGCCCACCATCGGTTCGCCGCCGATCGGGCGCCCGGCGGGCGCGATGGTCACGGTCAGCGCATCGCGCGCCGCGGCCAGGCGTTGCCGGCGGAAGCGCTGCAGCAGATCGGTGACGTCGAAGCTGTGGAAGTTCTCGCCGAGCGCCATGTCGAGCGCGTGTTCGCCGTGGTCGTGGAACTCCGCGTCGAAGAAATGGATCGCGCCGACGTGATGCGCGCGATCGAGCGCTCCACCGCGCCGCCCCGGCGAGAGGTAGACGTGGAACAGCACCTCCGGCTGCGCCCAGGTGTGCAGGTCGCGCAGCACCAGGTAGGCGCGCTTGCCCGGCCGGCCGTCGTCGAGCCCCAGCACGCCCGAGCGCAGCGGCGCGAGCGGTTCGAGCGCGACCTGCGCCGGACGCGGGCCCAGCCGCGCGGCCTCGCGCGCGCGCGCCACCTTCTCGGCGCGCCCGCCCGCGCCCGCGGCGGCGAGCGCCGTCGTGGCGGCCGGGGCGTCGATGTAGCTGTCGTAGACGTAGCCCAGGGCCGCGGTGCCGAAGAACTCGCGCAGCCGGCGGCGCACGCGCACGCCATCGACGTCGGCGAAGGTGAAGTAGGTCCCCGACCACGTCGCGGTGCCGGGGTTGGTGCCGCCGTTGCGGTTCCAGCTCGCCCACATGCGGTCGATGTTGACGTGGTGCAGCCAGAACAGCGGGTCGTTGGCGGCGTAGGGCACCGCGCCCATGTTCTTGCTGTTGCCCACCAGCACGTGGATGCGGCCGTGGATGCCGGAATCGACCGCGCGGCAGAAGCCCATCACCGAATCGACCGTGCTGTAGTGCGTCTTGGCCATCGCCTCGCCGATGTCCATGACGTCGGCCGGCTGGTACTTGTGGATCGGCTGGCCGCTGTTGGCCAGCGAAGTGCGGGCGGAGCGGTAGAGGTTCTTCCACAGCGGATCGGTCGGCTGGCGGAACTCGACCGGCACGATGCCGCGCTTGTCCGGATCGGAGGAGGTGTAGTCCCAGTAGGGCAGGGTGAAATCCGGGCGCTCGCTGACCGCGCGCACGATCCGCTCGAAGTAGTGGACGAACATCCGGTGCCACGGCAGGAAGTGGTTGGAGTTCTGCCCGGAATGCGACTGGCAGGTGTTCCAGGTTTCGGTGGCCAGCGACTTCAGGGTGGACGACTCGGCACCGAAGATGCGGGTCAGCTCGGCGCTCCTGGTGGTCGTGCCGTTGACGAAATGCGTGTACCACTGCCACAGCCAACCCATCGGGTCGGCATCGCCGAGCGCACGCATGCGCTGGACGGCATCGGCGTAGATCGCGAGCATTTCGCGCCCCGGGTCGCTCGCGCAGTCGTAGCGGACGAGCGGTTCGGTCTGCGCACGCGCCAGGCGCGGCAGCGCCATCGTTAACGGCAGCGCGGCCGCGCCCTGGATGAATGCGCGTCGGGATAGGGTGTTCACGTCGGATCCTCCTGAACTGCGGGAGAGCCGTAGCGGCTGCCGGCACCCAAACGTGCCGGTCATGGACTGCGTCCTCGACCGCTCACGGGGCGGGGGCTCGCGCCCCGGCCGGCGCCTAGGAGACGGGTTGAAGCGTGATAAAATCGTCAATTCGACTGTGACTTGCATCACATAATTCCGCGACCCCGTCTATTCGCGGTCTACGTCGTCCGGCCTCTGCGGCCGGGCCGCACCCGAGGCCCGGACGTGCGCGGCGCATCCCCAAAAGAGAAGCGCCCCCTGCCACGGCAGGGGGCGCTTGGGATCGGCGTGGAACGGGCGACGTTACTGGCGCACGAGTTCGATGGTGCCCACCATCGGCTTGCCGCCCGGCGCCGGCCGCCCGCCGGGGACGAACAGCACCGACAGCGCCTCCTGGCCGAGCCGCGCACGACCGCGGTCGGAGGCGAACGCGCGCAGGGCGTCGGTGACGTCGAAGCTGTAGAAGTTGTCGCCCAGCGCCATGTCGAGCGCGTGCTCGCCGTGGTCGTGGAACTCCGCGTCGAAGAAATGGATGGTGCCGACGTGGCGCGCCTGTCCCAGGCCCGCTCCGCGGCCCGGGGCGAGATAGACGTGGTAGAGCACTTCCGGCTGCTTCCACGTGTGCAGGTTCTTGAGCACGAGGTAGGCGCGCTTGTCCGGCTGGCGGTCGTCCAGGCCCAGCACGCTGACCGGGCGGATGCCCGCGAGCGGCTCCAGCAGCGCGCGCACCGGCCGCGCGTCCAGCTCGGCGCCGGCGCGCGACAGCGCGACGCGCTCGGCGCGCAGTCCCGGCCGCGTGGCGAACGCGGCCTTGGCCGCCATCGTCGTCGCGGTCGGGATGTAGAGGTCGTAGGTATAGCCGAGCGCCACGTCGCTGAAGAAATCCTTCAGCGGCCTGCGCACGCGGGTGCCATCGGCATCGACGAAGGTGAACTGGTTGTTGACCCAGGTGGCGGTGGTCGGGTTCGTGTTGCCGGCGAGATTCCAGCTCGCCCACATGCGGTCGATGTTGACGTGGTGCAGCCAGAACAGCGGGTCGTTGGCGGCGTAGGGCACCGCGCCCATGTTCTTGCTGTTGCCCACCAGCACGTGGATGCGGCCGTGGATGCCGGAATCGACCGCGCGGCAGAAGCCCATCACCGAATCGACCGTGCTGTAGTGCGTCTTGGCCATCGTCTCGCTGATGTCCATGACGTCCGTGGTCTGGTTCTTGTGGATGGGCTGACCGGTGTTGGCCAGCGTGGTGCGGTTGGCGCGGTACAGGCTTCCGAACACCGGATCGTCGGGCATGCGGAACTGCGGCGGCACCACGCCGCGCTTGGCCGGATCGGAGGACGTGTAGTCCCAGTACGGCAGCGCGAAGT
The DNA here is from genome assembly GCF_007923255.1 of Vulcaniibacterium thermophilum. Taxonomy (GTDB): domain Bacteria; phylum Pseudomonadota; class Gammaproteobacteria; order Xanthomonadales; family Xanthomonadaceae; genus Lysobacter_F; species Lysobacter_F thermophilum. Next base: position 103,746 of record NZ_VOHJ01000004.1, read on the forward strand.
CCGGCACGCCGGTCACCTGTCGCACGATCCGCTCGAAGTAGTACAGGAACGCGCGGTGCCACGGCAGGAAGTGGTTCGAGTTCTGCCCGGCGTGCGACTGGCAGGTGTTCCAGACCTCGTTGGCCAGCGCCTTCTGCGGCGAATCGGCCTCGCCGAAGATGCGGGTGAGCTCGGCCGACTTGGTGGTCGCGCCGCTGACGAAGTGCGTGTACCACTGCCACATCCAGCTCAGCGGATTGTCCGGGCCCATGGCTTCCATCTGGCGGACCGCCTGCGCGTAGATCTCCAGCATCCGCAGTCCTTCCGGACAGGCGCAGTCGTAGCGGATCCACACGGTGTTGGCGTGGGCGATGCGCGGCAGCGCCGCCGTCAGGGGCAACGCGGCCAGGCCCTTGACGAAGGCGCGACGGGAAAACGAAGTCACGGGAAACCTCCTGTACGGCGTGGGGCGGGCGCGTCGCGCCCGAGCGTGCGCCCGCGCCGGCCACGCGCAGCGCCCGTGGGCGCGCGGGCACCGCTTGGCAGGCGACGCGCGCGGCGGCGGCAACGGGACATGCGGGAGCTCGTGGCGGCGGGCCCGTATACAGGACACCGCGGACAGTGATGGCGCGGTCAAGAAATGTGTGACGAAGTCGTCATTTTGACTGGCTGCTTAACAGCCGCACACGGGCCTGTGCGTGCGCCCGGGCGCGTCCGGAGCTCGGACTCCCCGCCGAACCCGTCCCGGTTGAGCCTGCGCGCGGCGATTCGCTAGCCTGTGCCGATGAACGGACCCACGCGCGTGCTCATCCACGGTGCCAGCGGCCGCATGGGCCAGGCGCTCCTGCGGCTGGCCGCCGAGCGCGGCGATGTCGAGGTGGTGGCGGCCGTGTCGCGCGGGCAGCCGGCGCAGCGCGTGGTCGAGCGCGTGGCGTACTTCGCCGCCAGCGAGCTGCACGGCGTACCGGCGTTCGACGTGGCGATCGACTTCAGCCTTCCCGAAGGCTTCGACGGCATCCTGCGGCTGTGCGAGGAGCGCGCATGCGCCTTCGTGTCCGGCACCACCGGGTTGAGCGATGCGCAGCGCGCCGCGCTGGAAGCGGCCGCGCATCGCATCCCGGCGCTGTGGGCGGCCAACTTCAGCCTCGGCGTGGCGGTGCTCGGCGAACTGGTCGAACGCGCCGCCGCCGCGCTGCAGGGCTGGGACTGCGACATCGTCGAGGCGCACCACGTGCACAAGAAGGACGCGCCCTCCGGCACCGCGCTCGCGCTCGGCGCCTGCGCCGGACGCGGCGGCGCGCAACCGCGCTACGCCTCGCTGCGCGCCGGCGACATCGTCGGCGAGCACACCGTGCAGTTCGCCTCGGCCGGCGAGCGCATCGAACTGGTCCATCGCGCCACCAACCGCGACATCTTCGCCCGCGGCGCGCTGCACGTCGCGCGCCGCCTGGCCGGGCGCGCGCCGGGCCTGTACCGCGTGCGCGATCTGCTCGACTGAAACGGCGCGCTGGCGCCGGCACGCAACGGCCGCTACAATTGCGGCTCGCCTGTACCTCGCACGCCGGACCGGTTCACGACCGCGTCCGCGCTTTCGTGCAAGCGCGTTTTGCCGAAGGCGTGCGGGTCGGCATCCACCGGCAGCCAAGGCGATTCCCGTGACCCAACCCGCAATCCTCGTCCTCGAAGACGGCACCGTGTTCGAGGGCATCTCGGTAGGCGCGCCCGGCCTTTCGGTCGGCGAAGTGGTGTTCAACACTGCGCTCACCGGCTATCAGGAAATCGTGACCGACGCGTCCTATGCGCGCCAGATCGTCACGCTCACCTATCCGCACATCGGCAACGTCGGCTGCAATGCGTTCGACGACGAGGCGAAACAGGTCTGGGCCGCCGGCCTGATCGTGCGCGACGTCCCGCGCCGGCCCAGCAACTGGCGCAGTCAGGCGTCGCTGCCGGAGTGGCTCGCGGCGCGCGGCGTGGTCGCCATCGCCGAGGTCGACACCCGCAAGCTCACCCGCATCCTGCGCGACCGCGGCGCGCAGAACGGCGCGCTGATGGCCGGCGAAATCGACGTCGAGCGCGCGCTCGAAGCTGCCCGCAAATTCCCCGGCCTGAAGGGCATGGATCTGGCGAAGGAAGTGAGCACGCGCGAGCGCTACGAATGGCGCGACGGGCAGCTCGATCTCGACCGCAACGCGCCAGTGCGGGTCGATGCGCGCTTCCACGTCGTGGTCTACGACTTCGGTGTGAAGCTCAACATCCTGCGCATGCTGGCCGAGCGCGGCTGCCGCGTGACCGTGGTGCCGGCGCGGACGCCGGCGTCGGAGGTGTTCGCGCTGGATCCGGACGGCGTGCTGCTGTCCAACGGCCCGGGCGATCCGGAGCCGTGCACCTACGCGATCGAGGCGACGCGCGAGTTCATCGCGCGCAAGCTGCCGGTGTACGGCATCTGCCTGGGCCACCAGTTGCTGGCGCTCGCGGCCGGCGCGCGCACGGTGAAGATGAAGTTCGGCCATCACGGCGCCAACCACCCGGTCCAGGATCTGGACACCGGCCGGGTGATGATCACCTCGCAGAACCACGGCTTCGCGGTGGACGAATCCAGCCTGCCGGCCAACGTGCGCGTGACCCACCGCTCGCTGTTCGACGGCAGCAACCAGGGCATCGCGCTGACCGATGCCCCGGCCTTCAGTTTCCAGGGGCATCCCGAGGCCAGCCCCGGGCCACACGACGTCTCCGGCCTGTTCGACCGGTTCGTCGCCAGCATGGAGAAACGCGCATGACCCGATTCCGTTCGCTCGCGGCCGCGGCCGCGCTGTTCGCATGCGCGCTGCCGGCGCTGGCGGCGCCGCCGAGCACCGACCAGGTGCGGCGCATCCGCCAGGTGCTCGGCTTCGACCTGGCGATGCACGCGATGCTGGACAAGGAGATCGCCAAGGCGGCCGAGCAGCGCAAGTGGGATGCGGGCGGCCGCGCCTGCGTCCGCGACGAGATCGTGCCGGTGCTGTCCGACGCGCTCGACATAGCGTTCGCGGACCTGTTCGAATCCAGCGAGAACGCGCAGGCGTGGCTCGATTTCGCCGACAAGCCGGCAGGGCGGACGATGATGGAATACGTGCGCGCCGACGTCGCCGCCTCGGTGCGCGGCGAGGGCGAGAAGCCGGACGCCAGCGCGCTCGCCTCGCAGATGAGCGAGGAGGACCAGATCGAGATGCTGACCTTCATCCTCTCGCCGGCGGCGCAGGTGCTGCAGAAGCAGTTCCCCGAGCTCGACCTGCCGGCGGAGCGGCGCGATGCGCTGCAGGCGAAGATCCGCTCGACCTGCGGCGTCGAGTTCGACGTCGCAGGCGCATTCTCCTCCTGAGGCGCGGATGCCGGCGCGCGCGCAACGCCGACGCGGTCGCCTGCGCCGGGCGCTGCTCCTCGCCGCGCTGCTGTCGGCGTATCCCGCGTTCGTGCTCGGCGCCACCTACGCGCAGTTCTTCCGCGCCGGCCTGCCGGGCGGGCGGCACGGACCGGCGGACGCCTATCGCCACGCGCTGGCCAGCGCGATCGTCGCCTGGACGCTGTCGCCGCGCTGCGTGGAGTGGGTGACGGCGGTGATGGAACGCGACGGCCGCGGCAACGCGGCGCGTGCGATGGACGCGCACAACAACCGGATCGGCGCGCGCATCGGCGCGCGCGCCGGAAGTTGGGACGACCTGCAGCGCGCGGTGCGCGAGGCGGTCGACCGGGGCGGCGTGAACGCGCGCTCGCCCGAGCGAATCACCTGGCTCGCGCCCGACGCGTGGCAGGACCGACTGTACTGAGGACCCTATGCCCAAGCGCACCGACATCAAGACCATCCTCATCATCGGCGCCGGGCCGATCGTGATCGGACAGGCCTGCGAGTTCGACTATTCCGGCGCGCAGGCGTGCAAGGCGCTGCGCGAGGAAGGCTTCCGCGTGGTGCTGGTCAACAGCAATCCGGCGACGATCATGACCGATCCGGAGATGGCCGACGCCGTCTACATCGAGCCGATCAACTGGCAGACGGTCGAGAAGATCATCGCCAAGGAGCGCCCGGACGCGCTGCTGCCGACCATGGGCGGGCAGACCGCCCTCAACTGCGCGCTCGACCTGGCCGACCACGGCGTGCTCGAGAAGTACGGCGTCGAGCTGATCGGCGCCTCGCGCGAGGCCATCCGCATGGCCGAGGACCGCGAGCTGTTCCGCGTGGCGATGGCCGAGATCGGCCTGGAATGCCCGAAGGCGGCGATCGCGCGCAGCTTCGAGGAGGCGGTCGAGATCCAGGCGAAGGTGGGCTATCCGACCATCATCCGTCCTTCCTTCACGCTGGGCGGCACCGGCGGCGGCATCGCCTACAACCGCGAGGAGTTCGAGGAGATCGCCAAGCGCGGGCTGGAACTGTCGCCCGTGCACGAGATCCTGGTCGAGGAGTCGGTGCTGGGCTGGAAGGAGTTCGAGATGGAAGTGGTCCGCGACAAGGCGGACAACTGCATCATCGTCTGCTCGATCGAGAATTTCGATCCGATGGGCGTGCACACGGGCGACTCGATCACCGTCGCGCCGGCACAGACGCTCACCGACAAGGAATACCAGCGCATGCGCGACGCCTCGATCGCCGTGCTGCGCAAGATCGGCGTCGATACCGGCGGCTCCAACGTGCAGTTCGGCATCAACGCGTCGAACGGCCGCATGGTGGTGATCGAGATGAACCCGCGGGTGTCGCGCTCCTCGGCGCTGGCGTCCAAGGCGACCGGCTTCCCGATCGCCAAGGTCGCCGCCAAGCTGGCGGTCGGCTACACGCTGGACGAGCTGAAGAACGAGATCACCGGCGGCATGACCCCGGCCTCGTTCGAACCGAGCATCGACTACGTCGTCACCAAGATCCCGCGCTTCGCGTTCGAGAAGTTCCCGCAGACCGACGCGCGGCTGACCACCCAGATGAAGTCGGTGGGCGAGGTGATGGCGATGGGCCGCACGTTCCAGGAGTCGCTGCAGAAGGCGCTGCGGGGTCTCGAGACCGGCAAGGTGGGGCTCGATCCGACCGGCCTGTCGCTCGACGACGCCGAGGATCTCGCGCGGCTGCGTCGCGAACTGAAGGAGCCCGGCCCCGACCGCGTGTTCTACATCGCCGACGCCTTCCGCGCCGGCATGACGGTCGATGAGGTGTACGCGCTGTCCAAGGTGGACTACTGGTTCCTCGACCAGATCGAGGACATCGTGCGCGCCGAGAAGGAGGTCGCCGCCGCCGGTCTTTCCTCGTTCGATGCACGGCGGATGCGCGCGCTCAAGCGCATGGGCTTCTCCGACGCGCGCCTGGCGCAGCTCACCGGCACCGACGAAGGCGCGGTGCGCGCGCTGCGGCGTGCGTTCGGCGTGCGCCCGGTGTACAAGCGCGTCGACTCCTGCGCGGCCGAGTTCGCCACCACCACCGCCTACATGTACTCGACCTACGAGGACGAGTGCGAAGCCAATCCGTCGAGCCGCGACAAAATCATCGTGCTCGGCGGCGGTCCCAACCGCATCGGCCAAGGTATCGAATTCGACTACTGCTGCGTGCACGCCGCGCTCGCCCTGCGCGAGGACGGGTTCGAGACCATCATGGTCAACTGCAACCCGGAGACGGTCTCGACCGACTACGACACCTCCGACCGCCTGTACTTCGAGCCGCTGACGCTCGAGGACGTGCTGGAGATCGTCGATCTGGAGAAGCCCAGGGGCGTGATCGTGCAGTACGGCGGGCAGACGCCGCTGAAGCTGGCGCAGGCGCTGGAAGCCAACGGCGTGCCGATCGTCGGCACCAGCCCGGACAGCATCGACCTCGCCGAGGACCGCGAGCGCTTCCAGAAGCTGGTCAACGACCTCGGCCTCAGGCAGCCGCCGAACCGCACCGCGCGCACGCCCGACGAGGCGCTGACGCTGGCGCGCGAGATCGGCTACCCGCTGGTGGTGCGCCCGAGCTACGTGCTCGGCGGCCGCGCGATGGAGATCGTCTACTCGGACGCCGACCTGACGCGCTACATCCGCGACGCGGTGAAGGTCTCCAACGAGTCGCCGGTGCTGCTGGACCGCTTCCTCGACCATGCGGTCGAGGTGGACGTGGACATCATCGCCGACCGCGACGGCAACGTGCTGATCGGCGGGATCATGGAGCACATCGAGGAGGCCGGCGTGCATTCCGGCGATTCGTCGTGCTCGCTGCCGCCGTACTCGCTGTCGCCGGCCACCCAGGACCGGCTGCGCGAGCAGGTGATCGCGCTGGCGCGCGCGCTCAAGGTCGTGGGCCTGATGAACACGCAGTTCGCGATCCAGCAGGAGGAGGACGGCCGCGACACCATCTTCCTGCTGGAGGTGAATCCGCGCGCCTCGCGCACGGTGCCGTTCGTCTCGAAGGCCACCGGCGTGCCGCTGGCCAAGATCGCCGCGCGCTGCATGGTCGGCCGCACGCTGACCGAGCAGGGCGCGACCCGCGAGGTGATCCCCGCCTACTACTCGGTGAAGGAGGCGATCTTCCCGTTCGCCAAGTTCCAGGGCGTGGATCCGATCCTCGGTCCGGAGATGCGCTCCACCGGCGAGGTGATGGGCATCGGCCGCACGTTCGGCGCGGCGTTCGCGCGCGGACACGAGGCCGCCGGCATCAAGGCGCCGGCGCAGGGCAAGGTGTTCATCTCGGTGCGCGATCCGGACAAGCCGCGCGTGCTGCCGGTGGCGCAGGAGCTGCTGGCGCGCGGCTACACGCTGGTCGCCACGCGCGGCACCGCCTCCTACCTGCAGGGCAACGGGGTCGCCTGCGAGGTGGTCAACAAGGTGATGGAGGGCCGCCCGCACATCGTCGATCTGATCAAGAACGGCGAGATCGTCTATATCATCAACACCACCGAAGGGCGGCAGGCGATCGCCGACTCGTTCTCGATCCGCCGCGAGGCGCTGCAGCACCGCGTGACCTACTCGACCACGGTCGCCGGCGCGCGCGCGCTGGTGCATTCGCTCGACTGGCGCAACGCGGGTCCCGTGCTGTCGCTGCAGGAACTGCACGCGGAACTGGCGGCGAACGCTTGAACCGCCCTCGGATCGCGGCACCGCCGCGATCCCGGCACAATCCCGGCCAGGTGAACGCCTGGCCGGCGCTTTTTTGAAGGGAACGAACGCAATGAGAGCACCGTTGACGGCGAAGGGCGCGGCGCGCCTGCGCGCCGAACTCGAAGAGCTGAAGTCGGTCAAGCGGCCGGCGATCATCGCCGCCATCGCCGAGGCGCGCGCGCACGGCGATCTGCGCGAGAACGCCGAGTATCACGCCGCGCGCGAGCAGCAGGGCTTCATCGAAGGCCGCATCAAGCTGCTGGAGGGCGAGCTGTCGCACGCCGAGATCATCGACGTGTCGAAGATCAACGCCGGTTCGCGGGTGGTGTTCGGCGCGACCGTGGTGGTCGCCGACGCCGAAAGCGGCGAGGAGACGACGTACCAGATCGTCGGCGACCTGGAGGCCGACATCAAGCAGGGGCTGATCGCGATCACCTCGCCGCTGGCGCGCGCGCTGATCGGCAAGAACGAAGGCGACACGGTGACGCTGGAAGCGCCGGGCGGCCGCCGCGAGTTCGAGATCGTCGAAGTCCGCTACGAAGGCTGATGCGCGACACGCTGCTGCTGCCGCCGCGCGGGCGCTTCGCCGGAGTCGCGCTGCCGGCGCCGGTGGCGCGTGCGCTGGGGCGCGCACGGCAGGCGACGCTCGACCCCCCGGGCGCGGAAGCGGCGGCAGGCGTGTTCGAGGTGCTGCCGCGCGGCTGGCCTGCGGCGGCGGCGACGCGGCAGCGCGACTGCGGCGATGCGGCCGGAAGCCTCTGGCTCCGCGCCGATCCGGCGCACGTGCGGCCCGACATCAACGGCGCGCGCCTGCTGGGATACGGGCCCGCGCTCGGACTGACCGCGGAGGACGTCGATGCGCTGCTGCCCGCGCTGCGGCCGCTGTTCGGCGATGCGGGTTACGCGCTCGACGCGCCCACGCCGACGCGCTGGTATCTGCGCCTGCCGGCCGGCGCGCGCCTTCCGCGCTTCGTCGCGCCGGAAACGGCGCTCGGCGAGGACCTGTTCGACCACCTGCCGGGCGCCGACGACACCGGACCCGAGGCGCGCCGCTGGCGCGCGCTGCTGAGCGAGGCGCAGGTGGTGCTGCACAACCATCCGCACAACCGGCGCCGGCTCGACAGCGGCCGGGTCGCGGTGAATTCGCTGTGGTTCTGGGGCGGCGGCGCGCTGCCGCAGACGGTGCGCAGCGCCCATGCCGCGATCCACACCGACGACGAGGTGCTCGACGCGTTCGCGCGGCTCGCGCGCACCCCCGTTTCGCCATTGCCCGAGCGCTGGAGCGCGGGCAGCGGCGGACGGCTGTTCGACCTGCGCGCGCGGCGCGACGCCGAGGCGCTGCTGCGCGACTGGATCGCCCCGCTGGCGGACTCGCGCATGCCCGCCGAACTGCGCTTCGCCGACGGCGCCGCGTTCGTGCTCGATCCCGCGCAGCGCTGGCGTTTCTGGCGCGCGCCGTTGTCGATGCTCGCATGATCCGCACCGTCGCCCTGCGCCGTCGCGAATGCGGCGAGATCGGCGAGTGGCCGGCGCACGTGCCGCCGCTGCTGCGCCGGATCTACGCCGCGCGCGGCGCGACCCGCATCGAGCTCGCGCAGCCGCGGCTTGCGCATCTGCTGCCGCCGGACGGGCTGCTCGATCTGGACGCGGCGGTCGCGCTGCTCGGCGATGCGATCGAGCGCGATGCGCATATCGTGGTGGTCGGCGATTTCGACTGCGACGGCGCGACGGCCTGCGCGGTCGGCGTGCGCGGGCTGCGCATGCTCGGCGCGCGCCGTGTCTCGCACGCGGTGCCGAACCGGATGGTGCACGGCTACGGTCTGTCGCCGCCGCTGGTGGACGAGCTGGCCGCGCTCGAACCCGATCTGCTGGTGACCGTCGATCACGGCATCGCCTGCCACGCCGGCATCGCCGCGGCCAAGGCGCGCGGCTGGCGGGTTCTGGTGACCGATCACCATCTGCCCGGACCGACGCTGCCGCCGGCGGACGCCATCGTGAATCCCAACCGTCCCGGCGACGCTTTCCCGAGCAAGGCGATGGCGGGGGTGGGGGTGATGTTCTACGTGCTGCTGGCGCTGCGGCGGCATCTGCGCGAACGCGGGCGGCTGCCCGAGCCGGCGCCGGATCTGGCCGCGCTGCTCGACCTGGTCGCGGTCGGCACCATCGCCGATCTGGTGCCGCTGGATACCAACAACCGCGCGCTGGTGTCGGCCGGGCTGCGCCGCCTGCGCGCGGGGCAGGGGTGCGCGGGGCTGCGCGCATTGATCGAGGTGTCGCGTCGCGACGCCGTGGTGCTGACCGCCGCCGACATCGGCTATGCGATCGCGCCGCGGCTCAACGCCGCCGGGCGACTCGAGGACATGAGCCTGGGCATCGCCTGTCTGCTCGCCGAGGACATGGCGCAGGCGCGCGACATCGCGCAGACGCTGGACGAAATCAACGCCGAGCGCCGCGCCGTGCAGCAGCAGATGACCGAGGAGGCGGAAGCCGCGGTCGCGCGCATCGCGCTGGACGGCACGCTGCCGCCGGTGCTGTGCCTGTACGACCCGGAGTGGCATCCGGGCGTGGTGGGGCTGGTGGCGTCGAAGCTGAAGGAGCGTCTGCATCGCCCGGTGATCGCGTTCGCCCCGGCCGAGCCCGCGGCGTCCAGCCTGCGCGGCTCGGCGCGCTCGATTCCCGGCTTCCACATCCGCGACGCGCTGGCGACCGTGGCCGCGGCGCGCGCCGAGCTGCTCGAGCGGTTCGGCGGCCACGCGATGGCGGCCGGCCTGTCGCTGCGCAGCGATGCGCTGGCGGCGTTCCGCGCCGCGTTCGAGGAATGCGCCGCGCGTCTGCTGACGCCCGAGCTGCTGCAGGCCGAGCTGCACAGCGACGGCGAACTGGCGCTCGACGAGTTCACCCGCGGCCATGCGGAGTGCCTGCGCGACGGCGGGCCGTGGGGCATGGGCTTCCCCGAACCGCAGTTCGACGGCGTGTTCGAGGTGCTCGGCTGGCGGGTGGTCGGCGGCCGCCACCTGCGCATGGAGCTGGCCTGCGGCGGCCGCCGGCTCGATGCGATCGAGTTCGGCGGCTGGAGCGGAACGGCGCCGCCGGCGCGCGTGCGCCTGGTGTTCCGGCTGGAGCCGGACGACTGGCGCGGCGGCGATGCGGTGCAACTGGTCGTCGTCCACCGCGAACCCGCCTGAGCCGGCGCGCGGGACTCAGCCGGTCGATGCCGTGGCCGGCCGCGCTGCCGGCGCCGACCGCGCCTGCGCCGGCAGCCCGAACAGCGGCCGCAGCGGCTTCACGCGCCGGATCGCCTCGTACGCGGCGAAGCACAGGCCGAACGTGACCACCACCAGCAGCAGCCCCTCGATTCCCGGCGCGAGCGCCAGCGGCTTGAGGTTGTGCGCCAGCACCACGATCACCGTCTGGTGCAGGATGTAGACGGGATACACCGCCGGGGTCAGGTAGTTCAGCACCCGGCTCGGCCCGCGCACCCATCCGCGCGCGAAACCGAGCACGGCGACGATCGCGCTCCACTGCATCGCGCCCCACACCAGCCGCATCGCCTGCCGGAGCAGGTCCGTCGGCGGGTTCTGCTCGTCGTGGAGCCCGTAATAGACCATCAGCCCCGCATACGCGCCGACCGCCAGTCCGAGCGCGGGCCATCGCAGCCGCCGCACATTGTCCCAGACCGCATCCGCGCGCGCGATCGCGAAGCCCAGCGCGAAGACGGGCAGGTACTGCACGTGGTTGTAGACGTCGTCGACCAGCGCATGGGTCGACCCGAACCGGTCGAGCAGCAGCACCCGCGCCAGCCCCAGCCACAGGATCGGCCACAGCAGCAGGCCGATGCCGCCGAACGCGCGGTCGCGCAGGCAGGCGAGGGCGGTCCGCGCCCGCTCCGGCAGCGCGCGCGCCAGCAGCACCACCGGCAGGGTGTAGACCCACAGATAGGCCAGGAACCACAGATGGTTCCAGGTCGGCAGGGTCAGGCAGTCGCCGTCGCGGCAGAAGCCGTCGTAGCCCTGCAGATAGAGCCGGTAGAACGCGGGATAGCCGTCGTGGTAGCCGCCCGGCAGCTTCTCCACCACTTCGTAGTACGCCTGCGGCGGCACCACCACCAGCATGCCGAACGCCAGCGGCAGCAGCAGGCGCCAGGAGCGCGCGCGGAGGAAACCGTCGCGCTTGCGTCCGAACATGAACGCGGTCGCCGCGCCCGACACCAGGAACAGCAGCGACAGCCGCCAGGGCGCCGTCAGCAGCATCAGCGGTTCGAGCGCCGGCCCCGCCTGCGGACTTTTGACGTGCCAGTCCCAGCTCACGTAGTACATGCCCACGTGGTAGAGCACCAGCAGGCCGAACGCGGCCACCCGGACCGCATCGAGGTCGTAACGTCGGTCCATGCGGCACCTCCCGATCGGAAGGCGCGAGGGTGCGCGCAGCGCCGGCGGGCAGGGGGCGCCAGGTGACGGCGAGCGGCGGCGCGGTGACGAGCCGCGGGCGCGCGGGGACGAATCGCGGACGGGCCGGCGCCCGCCGGCGCCTAGAATGCGCGCGATGGATGCCCGCACGCCCCCGACCTCCGCGCCGATCTGGCGCAGCCGCACCCTGCAGATCGGCTTCTGGGTCGGCATGAGCCTGATCCACGCCGTCAGCAACAGCCTGACGGTCAACATGGACATCCGCCGGCTCGGCCTGCCGATCGCCCCCTGGGAGCCGGTGGTCTGGGAGTTCAGCAGCAACCTGGTGCTGCTGGCGCTGGTGCCGGCGGTGGTCGCCTTCACCCGCCGCTTCCCGCTTCACTGGGACACCTGGCGTCGCCAACTGCCCTGGCACCTGGTCGCCAGCGTGGTGTTCTCGGTGACCCACGTGCTGGCCATGGTCGCGCTGCGCAAGCTGGCCTACGCCACCCAGGGCGACAGCTACGGCTTCGGCGCCTGGCCGCGCGAGCTGGCCTACGAGTACCTCAAGGACGTGCGCACCTACGCCTCGATGGTGGTCATCGTCGAGACCTACCGCCTGTTCCTGCGCCGCCTGCAGGGCGAGGCCCGCCTGCTCGACCCGCCCGAGGACGGCGAGCCGGTGGAGCCGGTGGACCGGCCCGAGCGGTTCCTGGTCCGCAAGCTCGGCCGCGAGTTCCTGATCGCCGCCGCCGACATCGAATGGGTGCAGGCCGCGGGCAACTACGTCAACCTGCGCGTGCGCGGCCACGACTACCCGCTGCGCAGCACGGTGGCCGGGCTCGAGGCGCGGCTCGACCCGGGCCGGTTCGCCCGCATCCACCGCAGCTACATCGTCAATCTCGACCTGCTGGCCGCGATCGAGCCGCAGGACACCGGCGATGCCCGGGTGCACCTGAAGGACGGCACCGTGCTGCCGTGCAGCCGCCGCTACCGCGATGCCCTGCGTTCACGTCTGGCCGCGGCCGCCTGAGCCGCGCGCCTGCTAGAATTCCGCTCCTTTTGTTTGGTGCCGGACAGGTTCGATGATCGAGCTCAATCCCGTCCGCCAGCGCATCGCCGATCTGGTCGATCGGCTGGATGCGCTGAGGGGGTATCTTTGACTACGACCGCAAGGTCGAACGTCTGGAAGAAGTCAACCGCGAGCTGGAAAGCCCCGACGTCTGGAACGACGCCGAGCGGGCGCAGGCGCTCGGCCGCGAGCGCGCCTCGCTGGAAAAGGTCGTCGTCGGCATCCGCACGCTGAAGGAGGGCCTCGGCTCGGCCGGCGAGCTGCTCGAGCTTGCGGAGATGGAGAACGACGACGCCACCGCGCAGGCGGTGGTGGACGATGTCGAACGTTACGCGCGCGACGTCGAGAAACTCGAGTTCCAGCGCATGTTCTCCGGCAAGATGGACGGCGCCAACGCGTTCGTCGACATCCAGGCCGGCGCCGGCGGCACCGAGGCGCAGGACTGGGCCGAGATGCTGCTGCGCATGTACCTGCGCTGGTGCGAGTCGCGCGGCTGGAAGACCGAGCTGCTGGAAGTGAGCGGCGGCGAAGTGGCCGGCATCAAGTCGGCGACGTTCCGCGTCGAGGGCGACTACGCCTACGGCTGGCTGAAAACCGAAACCGGCGTGCACCGGCTGGTGCGCAAGTCGCCGTTCGACTCAGACAACCGCCGGCACACCAGTTTCACCTCGGTGTTCGTTTCGCCCGAAGTCGACGACGACATCGACATCGAGATCAACCCGGCCGACCTCAGGACCGACGTCTACCGCTCCTCCGGTGCGGGCGGCCAGCACGTCAACAAGACCGAATCCGCGGTGCGCATCACCCACGTGCCGAGCGGCATCGTGGTGGCCTGCCAGACCGAGCGCAGCCAGCACGCCAACCGCGACCGCGCGATGAAGATGCTCAAGGCCAAGCTGTACGAGCTGGAGCTGCAGAAGCGCAACGCCGAGAAGGCCGCGCTGGAAGCGTCCAAGTCGGACATCGGCTGGGGCAGCCAGATCCGCAACTACGTGCTGGACCAGAGCCGCATCAAGGACCTGCGCACCGGCGTCGAACGCAGCGACACGCAGAAGGTGCTCGACGGCGACCTCGACGAATTCGTCGAGGCCAGCCTGAAGATGGGCCTGGAGGCCGGCGCCAAACGCAGCGACGCGGCGTGAGGGGCGGCGGCGATCCAGCCACGGGTTGCGCGGATTCCCGCGGATGAAAAGCGCGGCGACGCGCGTGGCCGCGCCCGGCCGCATCCCGCCTTCGTTGTCGTCGTAGTCGCAGTCCATCCATGTGATCCGCGCTCATCCGTGAAGATCCGCGGCTGAACCTAACCTACCCATCCCATGACCGACTCTCCCGCTGCCGACGTTCACCTCGACGACAATCGCCTGATCGCCGAACGCCGCGCCAAGCTGGCCGCGTTGCGCGCGCAGGGCGTGGCGTTTCCGAACGATTTCCGCCGCACCCATTTCGCGGGCGACCTGCAGCGCGAATTCGCCGACGCCGGGCGCTGGAGCGCCGAGGCGCTGGAGGCCGAGGGCCGTCGCGTGGCGGTCGCGGGCCGGCTGATGGCCAAACGGGTGATGGGCAAGGCCAGCTTCGCGCAGATCCAGGACGAGTCCGGCCGCCTGCAGCTCTTCCTGCAGGCGAACGCGCTGGGCGATGCCTACGAAGCGTTCAAGGGCTGGGACGTGGGCGACATCGTGGCCGCCGAAGGCCCTCTCACCCGCACCAAAACCGGCGAACTTTCGGTCCGCGCCGAGCGCCTGCGGCTTCTGACCAAGTCGCTGCGGCCGCTGCCGGACAAATGGCATGGCCTAGCCGACGTCGAACAGCGCTACCGCCAGCGTTACGTCGATCTGATCGTCAATCCGGACGTGCGCGACGTGTTCGTCAAGCGCAGCCGGATCGTGCGGGCGATCCGCCACTGGCTCGATGCGCGCGGGTTTCTCGAAGTGGAAACCCCGATGATGCATTACATCCCGGGCGGCGCCACCGCGCGTCCGTTCGTGACGCATCACAACGCGCTCGATCTGGAGCTGTATCTGCGCGTGGCACCCGAGCTCTACCTCAAGCGCCTCGTGGTGGGCGGGCTGGAGCGCGTCTACGAGATCAACCGCAACTTCCGCAACGAGGGCGTTTCCACCCGCCACAACCCCGAGTTCACCATGCTCGAGCTGTACGAGGCCTACGCCACGTACATCGAGGTGATGGATCTGACCGAGGGCATGATCCGCGACGTCGCCCTGGACGTGCTCGGCACCACGGAAGTGGAGTGGGAAGGCGCCCGCATCGACCTCGGGCCGCGATTCCGCCGCTGGCGCCTGGACGAAGCCGTGCGCGCGCACAACCCGGAGATCTCGGTGGCCGACTGCCGCGACCGCGAGGCGCTCGCCCGCCACTGCGCGCGCCTGCGCATCCCCGTCAAGGACGGCTACGGCTGGGGCAAGCTGCTGCTGGAAATCTTCGAGAAAACGGTCGAAGCCCGGCTCGAACAGCCGACGTTCATTACCCATTACCCGGTCGAAGTGTCGCCGCTGGCGCGCGAATCGGATACCGAGCCCGGGATTACCGACCGCTTCGAACTGTTCATCGGCGGCAAGGAAATGGCCAACGGGTTCTCCGAGCTCAACGATCCGGAAGACCAGGCGGCGCGCTTCCAGGCCCAGGTCGAACAGAAAGCCGGCGGCGACGACGAGGCCATGCATTACGACGCCGATTACATCCGCGCGCTGGAGGTCGGCCTGCCGCCCACCGGCGGCCTGGGGGTGGGAATCGACCGCCTGGTCATGCTGCTGACCGGCTCGGAGTCGATCCGCGACGTGTTGCTGTTCCCGTATATGCGGCCGGAAGACGGGCGCTGACCCAATATCGGGGACATGCCCGCCATCCCTGCCGCCGCAGCCTTCCGACCCCTTCAGTCCGGCGCCGCGCGGCCGCTATCGGTGGGGCAGGGTGCGCGCTATGCTGCGTGCGACAGGACCACACGAATGGGACCCGGTAACGACGTGAATGTCGTCATCGTCGACGATCAGAGCTCGGCGCGCACGATGCTGCGCCACATCGTGGAGGACATTTCGACCGAGCTGAACGTGCACGATTTCGGCGAGGCCGAGGCCGCCCTGAAATGGTGCGAGCAGGACCAGCCGGACCTGCTGCTGCTCGACTACCGCATGCCCGGAATGGACGGCCTGGAGTTCGCGCGCCGGTTCCGCCGCATGCCTCTCCACCGGGACATCCCGATCGTCCTCATCACCGTGGTCGGCGACGAGCCCGTGCGCCAGGCGGCGCTCGAGGCCGGCGTGATCGACTTCCTCGTCAAGCCGGTGCGCCCGCGCGAGCTGCGCGCGCGCTGCCGCAACCTGCTGGCGCTGCGCCAGCAGGCCGAAAGCGTGAAGCAGCGCGCGCTGTCGCTGGAGCAGCGTCTGCTCGCCAGCATGCACGAGGTCGAGGAGCGCGAGCGCGAAACCCTGCAGCGGCTCGCGCGCGCGATCGAATACCGCGATCTGGGCACCAGCGCTTTCCTGGAGCGGATGTCGCACATCGCCGGCCTGATCGCGGAACACATCGGCCTGCCGGAGGAGACCTGCCGCCTGATCGAGGCGGCCGCGCCGCTGCACGACATCGGCAAGATCGCCATCCCGGATGCGATCCTGCTGAAGAAGGGGCCGCTCACGCCGGAGGAGACGGAAGTCATGCGCAAGCATCCGCTGATCGGCCACGAGCTGCTCAGCGGCAGCAACAACCGTTTCATCCAGCTCGGCGCCACCATCGCGCTGCGGCATCACGAGCGCTACGACGGCAGCGGCTATCCGCACGGGCTGAAGGGCGAGGCGATCCCGATCGAGGCCCGGATCGTCGCCGTGGCCGACGTCGCCGACGCGCTGCTGTCGCCGCGACCGTACAAGCGCGCGTGGACGGTGGAGGAGACCCTGGCCTACCTGTACGCCCAGCGCGGCCGGCTGTTCGATCCCGAGTGCGTCGACGCCCTGGTGCGCAACCACGGGCGTTTCGCCGAGATCTGCGAGCGCTACTCGATCGCGACCACGTTGCCGGAAGTGCACTGATGCCCGCCGTGCTGCGCCAGCTCGGAGACCGCCTGCGCCGGCGCCCGGATACGGAGCACGCGCAGAACCTGGTGCGCATCGCGATCACCGCGCTGTTCTCCGCCTACATGGCGTGGCGCTACTTCAGCAGCGGCGGGCAGACCAGCGTCGCGATCACCTGGACGGCGCTGCTCACCGAACTGCTGATCGCGCTCGGCCTGTTCGCGGCGATCCTGCGCAATCCGGGCGTCTCGCACCTGCGGCGCGGGATCGGCATGCTCACCGACTACGCCGCCATCGGCATCATCATGTGCGTGGAGGGGGAAACCGCCGCGCCGCTGTACGGCGTCTACCTGTGGGTGACGATCGGCAACGGCATGCGCTACGGCAACCATTACCTGCGCATCGCCACCACGCTGGCCTCGCTGTCGTTCCTCAGCGTGATCGTGCTTTCGCCGTACTGGCGCGCCAATCCCTACCTCTCGTGGGGCCTGCTGCTGGGGCTGGCGGCGGTGCCGCTGTACTTCGACAACCTGCTGCGGCAGTTGACGGACGCGGTCGACGAGGCGCGCCGGGCCAACGAGGCGAAGAGCCGGTTCCTGGCCAACATGAGCCACGAGTTCCGCACGCCGCTCAACGGGCTGGCGGGCATGTCCGAGTTGCTGGCGACCACCCGCCTCGACGCCGAGCAGCGCGAGTGCGTCAACACCATCCAGGCTTCGACCCGCGCGCTGCTGGCGCTGGTCGAGGACGTGCTGGACATCTCGGCGATCGAGGCCGGCAAGCTGAAGCTCGCCCATGGCGATTTCTCCCCGCGCGACCTGCTCGACTCGATCAACCTGATCCTGATGCCGCAGGCGCGCGCCAAGCAGTTGCGCTACGAGGCGGCGCTCGCGCCCGAGGTGCCCGAGCTGCTGCGCGGCGACATGGCGCACGTGCGGCAGATCCTGATCAACCTTGCCGGCAACGCGGTCAAGTTCACCGAGACCGGCACCGTGCGGCTCGACGTCGGCGTCGAGTCCCAGACCGGCGAGCGCGTGCGCCTGCGCTTCACCGTCAGCGATACCGGCATCGGCATCCCGGCCCACGTCCGTGGCCGGCTGTTCGAGGCCTTCGAGCAGGTCGACACCGGTCTGTCGCGCCGGTTCGGCGGTACCGGGCTCGGGCTCACGATCGCGAAGGGCCTGGCCGAGTCGATGGGCGGCACCATCGGCTTCGAGAGCACCGAAGGGCAGGGCAGCCGTTTCTGGGTGGTGCTGCCGTTCGAGCGCGTCGAACCGTCGCCCGCGTTGCTGCCGGTGGCCGAGGATGCGCCCGCGGCCGAGCGGCAGGACGAATCGGCGCCGGCCAACGTCATCGCCTTCACCGATCCGTTCCTGCGCCATCGCGCGCGCGTGCGGAGCCTGTCGATCCTGGTGGCCGACGACCACGAAGCGAACCGGATGGTGCTGCAGCGGATTCTGCAGAAGGCCGGGCACCGCAGCGTCTGCGTGGACGGCGGCGAGGCGGTGCTGGATGCGGTCGCCGACGCCGAGTACGACGCGGTCATCTGCGATCTGCACATGCCCGGCATGAGCGGCCTGGACATGCTCAAACAGTTGCGCGTGATCGAGGCCGCCCGTGCCCGCCGCACGCCGGTGATCGTCTACAGCGCGGACGTCACTCCGGAAGCCATGCGCGCCTGCGAGCAGGCCGGTGCCTGGGCCTTCCTGCCCAAGCCGGTGGCGACCCAGCGGCTGCTCGACGCACTGGCCGAGATCGCGGCCAGCGGCAGCGCACGCGCCGCCCAGCCGATGACCACCGCGCCGGCGCGCGCCGGCGCCCCCGGCGGCGATGCGACGTTCGATCCGACGGTGCTGGAGGAACTCGATAGCCTCGGTTTGGGCGAGGGCTTCCAGCGCGAATTCATCGCCCAGTGCCTGCGCGATGCCGACCAGTGCATGGCGAACCTGGCCGAAGCCTGCGAGCGCCGCGACTGGGAACAGGCGCGCGAGCAGGCGCATGCGCTGAAGGGCGTGGCCGGCAGCATCGGCCTGATCAAGCTCGCCGCCCTCGGCGGCGAGATGATGCGCATGCCCGATTGGCAGTTGGGGCGCGACTGGCGCAACCGGCTCGCCGAACTGCGCGAGCGCCTCGCGCACGGCCGCGAAGCGCTGGCGGCGCGCGAAACGGCGGGCCGCGCCCACGACGAGGGCGAGCGCGGCCCCTGAGGAGCGGCGCTTACGCGGTGACGCCGCGCCGCGACTGCGCCCGCACCAGGCGGTCCATGGTGCGCAGCGACTTCTCGCCGAGCTGCAGCGCGGTATCCACCCAGATCTCGGTGATGCGCATCAGCTCCTCGAGCGTGATGCCCTGCGCGAGCTGGCGCACCTGGTGCATCGCCGCGCGCGCGTGCGGAATGCGGCGGTTGGCGCGGATCACTTCCTCCACCGCCTGCGCGCCTTCGCCCTTCGGCGCGACGATATCCACCAGCCCCATCCGCTGCAGTTCCTGCGCGCTGTAGAGATTGCCTTCCAGCATGATCTTCTCGGCCAGCGCCGGCGCGATCCGCTTGCACATGAACGAGTACGCGCCCATGCCCGGGAAGAGGTCGAACAGCACCTCCGGCAGGCCCATCTGCACGTCCTCCTCGGCGACGATCGTGTGGCAGCTCAGCGCCGCCTCGAAGCCGCCGCCCAGCGCGTTGCCCTGCACGAGCGCGATGCTGTGCGCGCCGGCATCGAGCCCGGCGTAGAAGGCGTACACGCCATACACGCACTGGCGCGCGTAGGCGAGCAGCGCCGCGCGGTCCTGCTGGCGGATCAGGCGGCAGAACAGGTCCAGATCGCCGCCCAGGTTGAACACGTCCACGTCGGAGGCCAGCACCACGTGCGGCAGCGGCGAGCCCGTCTGCATCGCCTGCTCCCGGCGCAGCCGCGCGCCCAGATCGCGCTGGTAGGCGATGATCTCGTCCACCAGTCGCCTGGAGAAACACGCGCGACCGGGCGCCTCGACCAGGTCCGCATGCATGTGGATCCAGTAGACGGAACGCTCGGTTTCCTCGACGACGCGCAGCGTGCGGGGCGAGTCGGGATGCTGGAAGGGGTACACGACAGACATGGCTTGGCTCCGATGGTGGGTCCGTCCGGCCGGTCGCAGTACAGGACGGGTGTGAGGGTAGGTGTGCGCCCGACGCCTGGAATCTATGCGCCGAAAATCACGCGACTGCAAGCGGAGTTTTAAAGACCTGGTCCGTCAAAAAACCGTCGCGATGCCGGGATCAAAATCCCGCGACCGCGCGCAGCATCGCGCCCCCGATTCTCCGAGGCTGCGACGCCGCTTTTCGGAAACATAAACGCCGACGGCGCCGGCGCCTTCACGCGAAGGCGCGCCGTGCGATCCGCTCAGCCGAACAGGGTGCCGAGCATGCGCGCACCGCCGATCCAGACGCCGATCGCGGTGCCCATGCTGGTCAGAAAGAAATTCAGCAGCACGCGCGCGACGCGGTTGCGCCACCAGCCGCGCCAGTGCGTGACGTCGTCGCGCAGGGCGAGGAAATCGGCATGGGTGGGCTTGCGCAGCCAGGCTTCGGTGAGCGCGCTCAGCATCCCCGACGCCAGCGCCGGATGCAGCGGCGTCACCGGCGATGCCAGCGCCGCGACCAGGATGCTCAGCGGATGCCCGCCGGCGAGCGCGCACCCCAGCGCGCCGAGCGCCATCGTGGTCAGCGTCCATTCCAGCAGCAGATCGGAGCCGACTTCCAGTCCGCCGCGCCAGAAACCCCACGCGAAACCGCCGAGCACGAACGCCGCCAGCGCCAGGGTGAACCACGGCACCCGACTCTTCGGCGGAATCGCGTCGAGCGTCTCGCAAATGCGTTCGGGCGCGTCGGCGTCTGCGCGCAAATGGCGCGACAGTCCGGCCAGATGGCCGGCGCCGACCACCGCCAGTACCTCGCGCGCGTTGCCGGCGCTTTGCCGCAGCCGTGCGGCCATATAGCGATCGCGTTCGGCGATCACCGTTTCGTAGAGCGCGGGGCTGCCGGTGGCGAACTCGCTGAAAGTCGATTCCAGCAGGTCGCCCTGTTTGAGTTTCTCGATGTCCTCGGCATCGACTTCCTCGCGCGCCAGCAGCGCGCCCAGCAGGCCGCCGCCGAGCCGTGCGCGCGCCCAGAAACCGAGGCGGCCCCATGCGCGACGGAACGTGCGGCCGACGTCGCGATCGATCAGATGGACGGGCAGGTCGCGCTGGCGCGCTTCCAGCACCGCGCGCTTCAGTTCGGCGCCGGGCTCGATCGCGAGCTGCTCGGCGAGCCGGCGCTGGTACGCGGCCAATGCCAGGTTGGCGGCGAACATCGGCGTGCGCCCGGTGCGCAGGACTTCGATCAGATCCATGCGCGCGAGCGCATCCGGATCGGTGAGCGCCACCAGCCGATGCTCGTCCAGCTCCACCGCCACCGCATCGAAGCGGCCGCTGGCGATCGCGTCGCGCACCGCATCGACGCTGGCCTGCGAGACGTGCGCGGTGCCCAGCAGCGTGTAGCGGACGCCGTCGCGTTCGACGACCGCATGCGGCTGCGACTGCACGAGGGCGGCGGGATCGGGCGTGGCGCTCACGAAGGACTCCTGCTGGACCTGACACGACGACGGCGCCGTGAGGCGCCGTCGCGGCCGCAAGCTTAGCAGGCGCGTCCTGCCGGACGGGCTCAAGCCAGACCGTAGGGCAGATTCGGCGTCGACACCACGCGCTCGCCCGGACTGCCGCCGCGCAGGAAGCGCAGTGCGGCCTCGATCACGCCGGCGTCGTCGACGATGCGATGGTGTCCGAGCCCCGTCGTGCTGAGCAGGCGCGCCCCGGGCCAGTGGCGGGCGATGCGCTCGCCTTCCGACCACGGCACCTCGCGGTCGAGCACGTCATGCACGATCAGCGCCGGCCGCCCGATGCGGCCCGTGTTGCGGTGGACCTGCAGATCCTCGAAGCCGAGCCCCAGCGCGTCGCGGAACAGCGCCGACATCCGCGCGCACAGGTGCTGCGCCAGGCCGATCATGCGCGCGAAGCGCCGCGCCGCATCCATCGGATCGGCGGCGGGTGCGACCAGCACGACCCGCTGGGCCTGCAGGCCGCGCGCCACCGCGAGCGCGCTCGCGGTTCCGCCGAGCGAGTGGCCGACGACGCCCGCGGCCGGTCCGAAATGCGCGCCGACCGCCAGCACGGTGTCGACGAACTCCGGCAGCGAGGCCTGCTGCCCTTCGCTCAGTCCGTGCGCGGGCTGATCGAACGCCACCACCGCGTATCCGGCTTCGCGCAGGGCGCCGATCCACGCGGTGAACCGGCTGCCGTGACTGGACCAGCCATGCGCGAGCAGCACGTAAGGTTCGCGCCGCGGATCGCCCCAGGCGTAGGTCTGCACCATGCGCCCGTCCGGCAGCGCGAGCCGCTCCAGACCGGCCCCGACAGGCAGCGCGGCCGATCGCGCGCGCAGCCGCGTGCCCGGGGCAGGGGTGCAGAAGAGCCGCGCGGCGTGACGCGTGGCCGCCTGCGGGGCGAGATGGCTGGCGAGGGCGAAGCCCGCGCGTGTCATCGTCCACTTCAATGAACGAACGATCGTGCGGAAAATAGCGTGCGACGGAGGGGGCATGGCGAGGGCCTCGGGCTCAGGACGCGGGGGCGTAGGTGCGCAGCAGGCGCTCGAAGCCGCGTTCGCCCCGCGCGTGGGCGGCTTCGAATCCGAACAGCCCCGCGTCGTGGTGCACCGCCAGCGCCAGGGCGTAGATCTCGAATGCCATCTGGTCGGGGTCGGTGTCGGCGGCCAGTTCGCCGCTCTCGACGGCCAGCCGGATGGCGCGGGCGATCTCGGCACGCCAGCGGCTCTCGAGCAGGATGACGCGATCGCGCAGCGGTCCGGGCCGGTCGTCGTATTCGCTCGCGGCCGCCAGCAGCAGGCAGCCCCCGGCGTTCTGCCGGACCCACTCGAACCAGCCCTGCACGATCGCCCGCAGCCGCGGCAGCCCGCGGCGCGCCGACAGCGCGGGGCGCAGCACCCGGTCGACGAACCTCTCCCCGGCTTCGTCCAGGACGGCGAGCTGGAGATCCTCGCGGGAGCCGAAGTGGGCGAACACGCCGCTCTTGGACATGCCCACCGCCTCCGCCAGTGGTCCGATCGACAGCCCCTCGAGCCCCGCGCCGCAGGCGATCTCGTAGGCGCGCCCGAGGATCGTGTCGCGGGTGGCGGCGCCCTTACGGGTGGTGGTCGGAGGGGTCATGCGCCGACAATAGCACGATCGTTCGTTCTTGTTGCCTGCCGTTCGTCGGCCGCGAAGCGCCCGGCGCAGTGCGCCGGCGCTGCCCCTGCTCACCCGGTGGCGCGTCAGTCGCGGTAGCGCTTCAGCAGGTCGCCGTAGGCGTCGATGCGGCGGTCGCGCAGGAACGGCCAGATGCGGCGGACGTGCTCGCTGCGCCGCATGTCGACTTCGGCCACCACGATTTCCGGCGCGTCGGTGCCCGCCAGCGCCAGGAACTCGCCCTGCGGGCCGAGCACATGGCTCGATCCCCAGAACCGGATTCCGGCTGCGCCGAGCGGCGAGGGCTCGTGGCCGACACGGTTGCACGACAGCACGGGCAGGCCGTTCGCGACCGCATGCCCGCGGTGGCTCAGGATCCAGGCCTCGCGCTGACGGTCCTTCTCCGCCTGCTCGTCGGTCGGATCCCAACCGATCGCGGTGGGGTACAGCAGCAGTTCCGCGCCGGCCAGCGCCATCAGCCGCGCGCCCTCGGGATACCACTGATCCCAGCACACCATCACCCCGAGCCGTCCGACCGACGTGTCGATCGGCGTAAAGCCGGTGTCGCCCGGCGTGAAGTAGAACTTTTCGTAGAACCCGGGGTCGTCCGGAATGTGCATCTTGCGGTACTTGCCCGCGACCGAACCGTCGGCGTCGAACACCACCGCGGTGTTGTGGTAAAGCCCGGTGGCGCGCTTCTCGAACAGCGAGCTGACCAGCACCACGCGATTGGCGCGCGCGATCGCCGCCAGCCGCTCGGTGCTCGGGCCGGGGATCGGCTCCGCCAGCTCGAACTCGCAGACGTGCTCGTGCTGGCAGAAGTACGGCCCGTTGTGCAGTTCCTGCAGCAGCACCAGCTTCGCGCCGAGCCGCGCGGCTTCGCCGACGCGCGCCTCGATGATCGCGAGGTTGGCCTCGGCATTGCGCGCGCCCTGGTCGATGACGGCGCGCTCCTGGATCAGCGCGACGGGCAGGGTGGTGGTCTTCATCGGTCGCTCGGGTTCGGGTGCAGGGACAAGTCTAGGCCGCCCCGTGGAAAGGGGGCGTGCGGGATGCCGGCGCGATCGTTCGCGCCGCGAGCGTCAGGCCAGCACGCCGCGCGGCAGCTGCATGGTGACGCAGTGCAGGCTGCCGTTCTGCCAGATCAGCGGGCGGCAGGGCACCGGCACGATCTCGCGGCCCGGGAACGCCGCCGCCAGCACGGCCTGCGCCTGCGCGTCGGCGGCATCGCCGTAGGCCGGCATCAGCACCGCGCCGTCGACGATGAGGAAGTTGGCGTAGCTGGCGGCCAGCCGGCGGCCCTGGTCGATGATCGGCCGCGCCCACGGCAGCGCGAACAGCCGGTACGGGCGGCCATCGCGCGTGCGCAGCGCGGCGAGTTCGGCCGCCATCGCCTGCAGTTCGGCGAAGTGGCTGTCCTGCGGGTCGTCGCAGCCCTGGTACACGATCGCGTCCTCGAACGCGAAGCGGGCCAGCGTGTCGATGTGGGCGTCGGTGTCGTCGCCCTCGAGGTAGCCGTGGTCCAGCCACAGCACGCGCTCCTGCCGCAGCCAGCCGGCCAGGCGCGCCGACAGGCCCGCGCGGTCGAGGGTCGGATGGCGCTGCGACAGACAGCGCCAGGTGGTCAGGAGCGTGCCCGCCCCGTCCGTCTCGATCCCGCCACCTTCCAGCGCGAAATCAATCACTTCGCGCTCGAAGTTCGAGAAAAGCCCGAGGTCGGCGAGCGCCTCCACCAAGCCATCGTCCCGGCTCGCCTCGAATTTGCCGCCCCAGCCGGTGAAGCGGAAATCCAGCAGCCGGAAGCCGCGGTGGGCGTCGTCGCCGGGCACCAGCGTGATCGGGCCGGAATCGCGCAGCCAGGTGTCGTCGTAGGGCACCTCGACGAAACGCACGCGCGCCATGTCGACCCGCGCCGACGCCAGCCGCGCCCGCGCATAGGCCTCCACATCCGGGTCGGCGACGCAAATCACCGCGGGCTCGAAGCGCGTGATCGCGGCGACCAGCGCGATGTAGGTCTCCTCGACCTCGGCCAGGCGCTCGGCCCAGTCGGTGTCGGCATGCGGCCAGGCCAGCAGGATCGCGGACTGCGGCTCCCATTCGGCCGGGAAGCGGTAGGGCGTGATACGGGTCATCGTCGGTAGCGGAAAAAAGGGTCCGCGCCGTCGGCGCGAACCCTGATAAAGGGGGGGCGGCCCGTTCGGGCCGGCGCGTCAGCGGATCGGCGGCTTGGGCCCGGTCTCGCTCGGCGAGGCGCGGTTGAGGACCACGTCGATCACCCGGCCGCGCTCGAAATACACCGTGTAGTCCGGGTACACCCAGCGATGGATGGCGGGCCACTGACGCTTCTGGCCGCCGCGCGGCTCCAGCTTCTCGACCGGCGCGCCGAAGCGGGCTTCGACCTGGGCCATGCTCTGGCCGCGGGCCGGCGCGTTCGCCGGTTCGAGCTTGACGCGATCGACCAGCAGCGTCTCCGCTGCCGCGGGCGCCGCCAGCAGGGCGCCGATCAGCAATGCCGCGATGCGTGCGTTCATGGCCTGTGTCCTTGTCCGGGTCGCCGGCGATTGTAAGCACAGCCGCAGCGCGTGCGCCGAACGGGGGCGCAGAAACGCGAAGGCCGCCTCGTCGGCGGCCTCGGCGAACGGCGCGAGCCTGCGCTCAGCGCTGGCGCGCCTTGAAGCGCGGGTTGCTCTTGCAGATCACGAAGACCTTGCCGCGGCGGCGAACGACCTTGCAATCGCGGTGACGGGCCTTCGCCGACTTCAGGGACGACAGAACCTTCATGACGAACCTCGGAAACGTGGAAACCGGACGAAGCCCGCGATTCTAGCGGGCGGGCGAGGGCTGCCGCAAGCGCGGGGCGGGCAGACTCGCGCCTCCGGCATAATCGCCGGATGGACTCGACCGTTCCCGTTCTGACCATCGACGGCCCCTCCGGCTCCGGCAAGGGCACCATCAGCCGCCTGATCGCCCGCCGCCTGGGCTGGCATTACCTGGATTCCGGCGCGCTCTACCGCGCGATCGGGGTGGCCGCCGGCTGGTCCGACGTCGACCTCGCCGATCCCGCCGCACTGGTCCGCTGCGCGTTCGACACCCGGATCGAGTTCGACGAGAGCGGCGAGGAGCTGCGCATCCTGGTCAACGGGATGGACGCCACCGACGAGCTGCGCACCGAGACCGCCGGCGCCGCGGCCTCGGCGATCGCCGCCATTCCCGAGGTGCGCTCGGCGCTCAAGGAGCGCCAACGGGCGTTCCGCCAGCCGCCGGGGCTGGTCGCCGACGGTCGGGACATGGGCACGGTGATCTTTCCGGACGCCTCCTGCAAGGTGTTCCTGACCGCCAGTGCCGAAGAGCGCGCCGAAAGGCGTTATAAGCAGTTGAAGGACAAAGGGGTTTCCGTTACCTTAGAGAGTCTGCTGAGGGAGATTCTCGCCCGCGACGCACGCGACGCCCAGCGCGCGGTGGCGCCCCTGCGGCCGGCCGAAGACGCCGTCTGCATCGATACCACTGGCATGAGCATCGACGCGGTGGTCGAACGCGTGCTGGCCCTGTTGCCGGCGCGCTGAACCCGCGGTCCCGCTTTCTTGGCAGACAGGCCCGCCGCGAATGGTCGCGGCGGCGTTTCCACACGACACATGGCAGGGCGGATTTCCGCCTCGACGCCGAAAAGGGTGGGTCGGCCGCATGCGGCCTGGCCCGTGTGTTCAACCGAGTATTTCCCAATGACCGAATCTTTTGCCGAACTGTTCGAACAAAGCCAGTCCAACCTGGCCAAGCTGAAGCCGGGCGCCATCGTCACCGGCACCGTGGTGGACATCCGCGGCGACGTGGTGGTGATCAACGCCGGCCTGAAGTCCGAAGGCATCGTGCCGATCGAACAGTTCCGGAACGACGCCGGCGAGATCGAGGTGAAGGTCGGCGACGAGGTCAAGGTCGCCCTCGACTCGATCGAGAACGGCTTCGGCGAGACCGTGCTGTCGCGCGAGAAGGCCAAGCGCGCGATGGTGTGGGACGAGCTGGAGCGCGCGCTGCAGAACAACGAGACCATCACCGGCCGCATCAGCGGCAAGGTCAAGGGCGGTTTCACCGTCGACATCAAGGACGTGCGCGGCTTCCTGCCGGGCTCGCTGGTCGACGTGCGCCCGGTGCGCGACTCCGCCTACCTCGAGGGCAAGGAACTCGAGTTCAAGCTCATCAAGCTGGACCGCAAGCGCAACAACATCGTCGTCTCCCGCCGCGCGGTGGTCGAGAGCGAGTACAGCGCCGAGCGCGAGCAGCTCATGGAGAAGCTGCAGGAAGGCGCGATCCTCAAGGGCGTGGTCAAGAACCTCACCGATTACGGCGCGTTCGTCGACCTTGGCGGCATCGACGGCCTGCTGCACATCACCGACATGGCGTGGAAGCGCGTGCGCCATCCGTCCGAGGTGGTGGAAGTCGGCCAGGAGCTCGAAGTCCGCGTGCTCAAGTACGACCGCGAGCGCAACCGCGTCAGCCTCGGCCTCAAGCAGCTCGGCGAGGATCCGTGGGACAACATCGCGCGCCGCTATCCGTCCGGCACCCGCGTGTTCGGCAAGGTCAGCAACGTCACCGACTACGGCGCGTTCGTCGAGATCGAGCCGGGCGTCGAGGGCCTGGTGCACGTGTCCGAGATGGACTGGACCAACAAGAACGTCAACCCGTCGAAGATCGTGCAGGTCGGCGACGAGGTCGAGGTCATGGTCCTGGACGTCGACGAGGAGCGCCGCCGCATCTCGCTGGGCATGAAGCAGTGCACGCAGAACCCGTGGGAGACCTTCGCGGCCAACCACAAGAAGGGCGACCGCGTGTCCGGTCAGATCAAGTCGATCACCGACTTCGGCATTTTCGTCGGCCTGGAAGGCGGCATCGACGGCCTGGTGCACCTGTCCGACCTGAGCTGGAACACCTCCGGCGAGGACATGGTGCGCAACTTCAAGAAGGGCGACACCGTCGAGGCGGTGGTGCTGGCGGTCGATCCGGAGCGCGAGCGCATCTCGCTCGGCATCAAGCAGCTCGAACAGGATCCGATGGGGCACTTCGTCGCCTCCAACGCCCGCGGCTCGATCGTGCGCGGCCGGGTGAAGGAAGTCGACGCCAAGGGCGCCACCGTCGAACTCGACAACGGCATCGAGGGCTACATCGCCGCGCGCGACATCGCCCGCGAGCGCGTCGAGGACGCCTCGCAGCACCTGAAGGTCGGCGACGAGATCGAGGCCAAGATCATCGGCAACGATCGCAAGGGCCGCACCGTGCAGCTCTCCATCCGCGCCAAGGACGAGGCCGAGCAGGCCGAGGCGCTGGCGGACTACAACCGCCAGGTGTCCGAGGCGGCGAGCGGCACGACCAAGCTGGGCGCGCTGCTGCGCGAACAGCTCGGCGCCAAGTCGTCCGAGTGACACCCTCCGGCAGGCGCGGATCCGTCCGCCCTGCCGACCGTCTCACCCGCATGCGGCCCGGTTCGTCCGGGCCGCTTGCTGCCAGCGGCCTGCCATGAACGATCCCGCGCGCAAGTCCACCCCGCACGCTGCCATGACCAAGTCCGAGCTGATCGAGCTGCTGGCGCAGCGCCAGGGCCATCTGAAGGGCGAGGACGTCGATCTGGCCGTCAAGGCCCTGCTCGAGATGATGGGCGGCGCGCTGGCCTCCGGCGAGCGGATCGAGATCCGCGGTTTCGGCAGCTTCTCGCTGCACTACCGTCCCCCGCGCATGGGGCGCAATCCGAAGACCGGCGAATCGGTCGCGCTGCCGGCCAAGCACGTTCCGCACTTCAAGCCGGGCAAGGAACTGCGCGAGCGCGTGGCCGACGTCATGCCGCTGGGCGATCACGACTGATCCTCTCCAGTCCGCGCATCGGCGTGGGCTAAGCTTGCGCGGTCCGCATGACCGCACGGAGTCCGCCATGCGTCTGATCCGCCTGTTGGTGGCGATCGCGTTCCTTCTGCTGGGCGCCGTCATCGGCGCGCTCAACCGCCAGCCCGTCACGCTCGACTTCGCGCTCGGCACCGTGGTCGTGCCGCTCGGCGTCGCGGTGCTGTCGGCGTTGCTGGCCGGTCTGCTGATCGGCGGCACGATCCTGTCGGTGGGTGTGGTGCTGCCGATGCGCCGGCGTCTGGCGCGCCTGCAGCGCACCGTGCCCGCCGCGGGCGGCGAGGGCTGAGCATGGAATTCATCAATCAGTGGTTCTGGCTGTTCCTGCTGCTGCCGGTCGCCGCGGTGAGCGGCTGGATCGTCGGCCGCCGCGGCGGCGAGCAGCACAGCGACACCCAGGTCAGCAAGCTCTCCACCACCTATTTCCGCGGCCTGAACTACCTGCTCAACGAGCAGCCGGACAAGGCGATCGAACTGTTCCTGCACATCGCCGAGATGGACAAGGACACGTTCGAGACGCAGGTGGCGATCGGCCATCTGTTCCGCCGTCGCGGCGAAGTCGACCGCGCGATCCGGCTGCACCAGGCGCTGGCGCAGCGTCCGGGCCTGAGCGACCAGCAGAAGGTGCAGGCGCTGCTGGCGCTGGGCGAGGATTACATGCGCTCGGGCCTGCTCGATCGCGCCGAGACCGTCTTCAGCGACCTGGTCGCGCTCGACACCCGCGCGCCGCTGGCGTTGCGGCATCTGATCCAGATCTACCAGGCCGAGCGCGAGTGGGCGAAGGCGATCGAGAACGCGCGCCGCTACGAGGAGGCCACCGGCGAGCCGATGGGCAAACTGGTCGCGCAGTTCGAGTGCGAGCTCGCCGAGCGCCATCGCGAGGCGGGGGAGGGCGACGCCGCACGCGCCGCCATCGCGCGCGCCTACGAGGCCGATCCCAACTCCGTGCGCGCGGGCATGATCGAGGGCCGCCTCGAGATGGAAGCCGGCAACGAGGCGGCCGCGATCCGCGCCTTCGAGCGCGTGGCGCGCACCGATCCGGACTACCTGCCGGAAGTGCTGCCGCAGTTGCTGGCCTGCTACGAGCGCGTGGCCGATGGGCCGGGCGCACGCGCGTTCCTCGCCGAGATGTGCGAGCACTACCGCGGCATCGCGCCGGTGCTGGCGCTGACGCGGATGGTCGAGGCGTCCGAAGGGGCGGAAACGGCGCGGCAGTATCTGGCGCGCCAGTTGAAGGACCGGCCTTCGGTCCGCGGCGAGGCGGCGCTGATCGAGCTGACGCTCGCGGCCGGGGCCGATCCGCTCGCCACCCTGCACGATCTGAAGCACATCACCGACCAGTTGCTGGTGCGCAATCCCAGCTACCGCTGCAACCGCTGCGGCTTCGGCGCGCGCAGCCACCACTGGCAATGCCCGAGCTGCAAGGAGTGGGGCACGATCAAGCCGCTGCTCAACTACGCGGTCGTCTGACCGATGCTGGCCTGGTTGATGCTGCATGCGGCGCTCGCGGCCGGCGCGACGTGGGCGGCGCGGCTGTACGCGCTGTCGCGCCGGTTGCTCGACGCGCCGGGCGAGCGCCGCAGCCATCGCGAGGCGACGCCGCGGGGCGGCGGCGCCGGCATCGTGCTGGCGGTGCTGATCGCGGCGATCGCGCTGTCCGTCCGCTTTCCGGCGCAGGCGATGCTGCTGCGGACGTTCGCGGCCGGGTTCGTGCTGGTCGCGGCGGTGGGATGGATCGACGACCATCGCCCGACTTCGCCGTGGTGGCGGCTTGCGGCGCACGCGGTGGCGGCGGCGGTCCTCGCGCTCGGCGTCGCGCTCGCCCACGGCGACTTCCGCCTTGCGCTGGCCGCTTTCGTCGCGGCGATGGTGCTGACCAACGTCTGGAACTTCATGGACGGCATCAACGGCATCGCCGCGAGTCAGGCGATGCTGGTGGCCGCGGCGATGGCGTGGGCGACCGGAGGCGCATGGGGCTGGCTTGCCGCCGCACTCGCCGCTGCCTGCGCGGGCTTCCTGCCGTTCAACTTCCCGCGCGCGCGGATCTTCATGGGCGACGTCGGCAGCGGCGCGGTCGGGTTCGCGCTCGCCGCGGTCTGCGTGGCGCCGGTGGCGCACCGGGCGCTCGATGGCGTGCTCGTGCTGCTGCCGCTGTCGGCCTTCCTCACCGATGCCTCGCTGACCCTGCTGCGGCGGATCCTGCGCCGCGAACGCTGGTGGACGCCGCACGCCCAGCACGCCTACCAGGCCTGGGCCCGCCGGTCCGGGCATACGGTCGTCACGCTGGGCTACGCCGCCTGGACGGCGGCGGCCCTCGCGCCGATGGTGTGGCTGCGCACGCAGGCGTGGGGTCTGGGCATCATCGTGACGGCCGCATGGTATACATGCGCCGTTTCGCTCTGGGTTTACATGCAGCGGCGCCTGGCTGGGGGGCAGGCACCGCAGCCCAGCTCAAGGACAAGGGAATGATGGGCTTGAAGGACATCGCGAAAGCGTCGCTCCCCCGCGTGGCGGTCGTGCTGCACGATCTGCTGATGGTGTGGCTCGTCTGGCACGGGTTGCACCACCTCCGTTTCGGCCTGGCCCAACATCCGGCGCCTCCGCTGTTCGCGCCGGAGGTGCTGCTCGTCCTCGCGGCGCAGGGGCTCGTGTTCTGGCAGGTGGGCCTGTACCGCGGACTGTGGCGCTTCGCCAGCGTTCCGGACCTGTGGAACATCCTCAAGGCGAGCGTACTCGGCATCTTCGCGATCGCGGTGGGGCTGTTCCTCTACAACCGCCTCGAGACGGTTCCGCGCTCGGTGCTGCTGCTGTATCCGCTGGTGATGATGGGCGCGCTGGGGACGCCGCGTCTGCTGTACCGGGCATGGAAGGACAGCCGGATCGAGCTGGACCAGCGCAGTTCCGTGCGCGTGCTCATCCTCGGCGCGGGGCGCGCCGGCGAGGCCCTGGTGCGGGATCTGCACCGCTTCGGCACCTACCACCCGGTCGGCTTTCTCGACGACGCCTCGCGCCTGCGCGGCACCAAGGTGCAGGGCGTCCCGGTGCTCGGCCGGATCGACGAAGTGGACGAGATCGCCCGCGAGACGGCGGCCAGGCTGCTGGTGATCGCGATGCCCTCGCTCACCGGCAGCGCGCTGCAGCGCGTGGTGACCTGTTGCGAACGCACCGGGCTGCCGTTCCGCATGGTGCCGCGATTGCAGGACGTGCTCGAGGGACGCTCGCTGCCGGGCGAACTGAAGGAAGTGGCGATCGAGGACCTGCTCGGCCGCAAGCCGGTACTGCCGGACTGGAAGGCGATCCGCGATTGGCTCGGCGGCCGCAGCGTGCTGGTCACCGGCGCCGGCGGTTCGATCGGCGCCGAGCTGTGCCGGCAGTGCGCGCGGCACGGCGCGCGCCGCATCGCGCTGCTGGAGATCGACGAGCTGGCGCTGATGACGATCGAGCATGCCCTGCGCCGCGATTTCCCGGACGTGGAGGTGATTCCGGTGCTCGGCGATTGCGGCGATGCCGCGGTGATCCGCCATGCGCTCGAACGCGCGGCGCCGGAGGCCGTGTTCCACGCCGCCGCCTACAAGCAGGTGCCGGTGCTGGAATCGCAGTTGCGCGAGGCGGTCCGGAACAACGTGCTGGCCACCGCGACGGTGGTGCGCGCGTGTCACGAGGCCGCGATCGGCACGTTCGTGCTGATCTCCACCGACAAGGCGGTCGATCCGGTCAACGTGCTCGGCGCGACCAAGCGGTTGGCCGAGATGGTCTGCCAGGCCCAGGCCGAGCACAGCATGACGCGCTACGTGACGGTGCGCTTCGGCAACGTGCTGGACTCGGCCGGCAGCGTGGTGCCGCTGTTCCGCGAACAGATCCGCCAGGGCGGCCCGGTGACGGTGACCGACCCCGAGGTGACGCGCTACTTCATGACCATCCCCGAAGCCTGCCAGTTGATCCTGCAGGCATCGGCGATCGGCACCCACGAGGCGGTGTACACGCTCGACATGGGCGACCCGGTGCCGATCCGTCTGCTGGCGGAGCAGATGATCCGGCTGGCCGGCAAGCAGCCGGGGCGCGACATCGCGATCGTCTACACCGGCCTGCGCCCGGGCGAGAAGCTGCACGAGACGCTGTTCCATGCCGACGAGCGCTACCGGCCGACCGCGCATCCGAAGATCCTCCAGGCCGAACCGCGTACCGTCTCCCAGACGCACATCGACGCCGCGCTGACGCGCTTGCAGGATGCTAGTGCGCGCTACGACCTCGACGCGCTCGCGCAGGCCCTGCGCGAGGCGGTTCCCGAATTCCAGCCGATCGACGCCCCGATGGCGGCGGCATCGGCCACGGTCGTGGCGTTTCCCGCACGAACCGCCAGGAAAATCTGATGCCCCGAATCCGCAAGGCTGTCTTCCCCGTCGCCGGCCTCGGCACCCGTTTTCTTCCCGCCACCAAGACCGTGCCGAAGGAAATGCTGCCGATCGTCGATCGGCCGCTGATCCAGTACGCGGTCGACGAGGCCATCGAAGCCGGCTGCGACACGCTGGTGTTCGTCACCAACCGCTACAAGCACGCCGTCGCCGACTATTTCGACAAGGCCTACGAACTGGAACAGAAGCTTGAACGCGCCGGCAAGCGCGAACAGCTCGAACTGGTGCGCAAGGTGCTTCCGGAGGGCGTGCGCGCCGTGTTCGTGACCCAGGCCGAGGCGCTCGGTCTCGGCCATGCGGTGCTGTGCGCCAAGCCGGTGGTCGGCGACGAGCCGTTCGCGGTGCTGCTGCCGGACGACCTGATCTGGAACCGCGGTCCCGGCGCGCTCAAGCAGATGGCCGACGCCCACGAGGCCAGCGGCCACAGCATGATCGCGGTGCAGGACGTGCCGCCGGAGCAGACCGGCAGCTACGGCATCGTCGCCACCGACACCTTCAACGGCCGACAGGGCAGGATCGGCGCGATCGTCGAGAAGCCCAGGCCGGAGCAGGCGCCCAGCAATCTCGCCGTGGTCGGCCGCTACGTGCTGAACCCGCGGATCTTCCAGTTGCTGGAGCAGACCACGCCCGGCGCCGGTGGCGAGATCCAGCTCACCGACGCGATCGCCGCGCTGCTGCGCGAGGAAGCGGTGCACGCCTATCGCTTCCAGGGCATGCGCTTCGACTGCGGCACCCATCTGGGCCTGATCGAGGCCACGATCCGCTATGCACTGGATCACGAGAAACTCAGCGACGCGGCGCGCCAGTTGATGCAGAACGCGCTGGCGGAACTCGGTGTCGAGGAACTGGGCTGACCGCTCAGGCGAAGCGCCACAGCGACCAGACCGCAAGACCGAACAGGGCGCCGGCCAGCGCGAACGCCGCCGAGCCGGCGCGCTCGACGCGACGTCCCCAACGTCGCGCGTCAGCGCCGCGCAGGACACGGACATCGCGCAGCGTCTTCCATGCCGCCGGCGGGAAGCGGGCCTCGGCCTGGGCGGCCCGCCCCATGCGGCGCAGGCTGTGGCCGAGCAGCAGCGGCGGCCCGGCCAGCATCGCCCCGAACGCGGCGAACAGGCCGCGCAGCCAGCGGCGCACGGTGGCCGTGTCGCTCGCCTGCAACTGCCCGGCGAGCGCGGTCAGCCAGCCGTCGAGCAACCACAGCAGCGCTCCGCAGGCAAGAACGAGAACGACCAGCAGCCGCAGTGCGCGGGCGCGATAGCGCTTGTCGGCGGGGTGGATGTCCATGGGCGTTGGCGCGGGAGGCTTCCATGCTACGTCGACGGACGGCTTGCGGCGCGGCCCGCCGCGCGACACGCTTGGGCCTCCGTCAGCGATCGCTGCGCGTATGCCGTTGCCGCCTTCCACCTACTACCGCGCCACTGCGCCCGAGCGCCGCTTCGGTGCGCCGCTCGAGGGTGCGCTCGATGCGCGCGTGTGCGTGGTCGGCGGCGGTTTCGCGGGGCTCAATACCGCGCTGGGGCTCGCCGAGTGCGGGCTCGACGGGGTCGTGCTGCTGGAGGCGGACGCGATCGGCTTCGGCGCTTCCGGGCGCAACGGCGGCTTCGTGTTCGGCGGCTTCTCTCGCGGCGAGGAGGCGTTGCTGCGCGAGCTGGGGCCGCAGCGCGCACGCGCGTTGTACCGCGGCACGCTCGACGCGGTCGAGCGTATCCGCACGCGAGTGCACCGGCACGGCATCGACTGCGACATCGCCGAGGCGGGGGTGATCTGGGCCAACTGGTTCCGCGATCCGGAGGTCCTGCGCGCGCGCCAGCGTCTGCTTGCCACGCATTTCGGCGTCAAATGGGAGTGGCTGCCGCGCGAGTCGCTGCGCGAGCGCATCCGCACCACGCGCTATCACGAGGGCCTGTTCGAGCCGCAGGCGTTCCATTTCCACCCGTTGCGGTACGCGCAGGGGCTGGCGGCGGTCGCGGCGGGGCAGGGCGTGCGCATCCACGAGCGCACGCCCGCCACGGACCTGCTCCGCGACGGCGCCGGCTGGCGGGTGCGCACACCGGCGGGCGAGGTGCGGGCGCGGACGGTGGTGCTCGCCTGCGGCGGCTACCTGGCGCGGCTGCGGCGGCAGGTGGACGGCGGCGTGATGCCGATCGCGACCTACGTGATGGTGACCGAGCCGCTGGGCGCGCGACTGGGCGAACTGCTGACCACGCGCGCCGCGGTCTACGACACGCGGTTCGCATTCGATTACTACCGCCCGCTGCCGGATACGCGACTGCTGTGGGGCGGACGCATCTCCGTCCGCGACCGCTCCGCGCGCGCGGTGGAGCGGTTGCTGTACCGCGATCTGCTGCGCGTGTTCCCGGCGCTGGCGGGCGTGCGCATCGAACACGCCTGGTCGGGGCTGATGAGCTATGCGCGTCACCAGATGCCGCAGATCGGCGAGGTCGAGCCGGGGCTGTGGGTGGCGCAGGCGTTCGGCGGGCACGGAGTGGCGCCGACCACGTTCGCCGGCGAACTGCTCGCGGCGGCGATCGCGGAGGGCGACACGCGCTGGCGCGAACTTGCCGACTACGGCCTGGTGTCGGCGCTGAAGCCCGCGGGCCTGCTGGCCGCGCAACTGGGCTACTGGTGGCTGCAGTGGCGCGATGCCTGGAAGGACCGCCGCGAGCGCGCATTGGCGGGATGAGCCCCGGAACCGTTCGGCGGCTCCGGGGCGTTGGCCTCATTCCGGCACCGGACAGCCGTCGGCGGAACAGGCGGGCGCGGCCTGCGCGGGGTCCGCGCCCACATCCGGGAGGCCGGGCTCGGCCAGCAGGCGGCCGATCGCGCCGCCGAGGGCGAGATCGGAAACGCGGCCGAACTGGCTCGCGCGGATGCGTCCGGCGCGGTCGATCAGCACCAGACTCGGCGTTCCCTGCAGACGGTAGCGCCGCATCGTCGTCGGGATCGGGCCGTCATCGCCGGGACGATCGATGCCGATCGGAAAGCGCAGGCGATACTCGTGCACGAAGGCCGCCAACGCGTCCGGGCCCATCGCCCGGTGATGCTCGAACACGCTGTGCAGTCCGATCACGGCGAGGCCCTGCGGCCCGAAGTGCTCGAACGCCGCCGCGGCCTGCGGCAGGCCGTGGGCGACGCAGCCGGGGCACAGCATCTGGAACGCGTGCAGCAGCACGACGCGGCCGCGCAGGGCGCGCAGCGCGGGCGCCGGGTCCGAATTCAGCCAGCCGGCCAGGTCGAGCTCGGGCGCGACGGGTCCGACCGGCAGCGCCGGCAGCAGCGCCGCGCTCATTCGTCCACCCGCCCGGGAAGCGACAGGTCGCCGGAGACCACCTTGTACACGTCGGCCACGCACAGCAGCGGCGCATGCACGCTCGCATTGACGCGCAGCGCGGCGGTGACGCCATCGAAGCGGGTTCCGGCGACGGCGCCGATGTCGTCGAACGGCACGCGCACCTCGACGGTGTTGCCGGCGATCACCGGACTCCAGCCGGGACTGTCGATCAGCAGTGGCAGGCCGGGCCAGGTCCGGGGCAGCCGCGGCGTCGTGCCGGGCGGGATGTCCACCACCTTCAACGCGCCTTTCCCGCAGGTCTCGTCCGGGGCCAGCACGACCCAGTGCGAGTGCCAGAGATTGCCGTCGTTGCCGCGGTCGCCGTCGGCGTTCTCGTCGAACAGCGGCGTGTCGTCGAAATCGGGATGGGCCGTGACCGCGAACGCCAGCAGCCCGGCCTTCGCCTCGAAGCCGACCGTCGCCGGGTCCAGCCGGGTCGGCCAGACGTAGGAGAACACGCGGCTTCCCGCCAGTTGGCCGGTGGGCGTGGGCCGCGACTCGCCGGCGCGGCCGGAGACGGCCATGTGGAACACGGCGGTGTTGCCCTCGGTGGTGATGCGGGCGTGGACGACATCGAACGGCGCGGGCGTTCGCGGCGCCGCGTCGGCGTGGATGCCGCCGGGATGCCGCTCGGGACCGTGGGCGGCGGCGGGCCAGGGCAGGGCGAAGCAGGCGAGCAGGGTGCAGAGGCGGGATGCGGACATGGCTTCCTCGATCGTGGCGGGGTTGGAAACCCGGAGGCGACAGTCTGGCGGCCGGGAGAGGACGACAGGTAACATTCCATCCTCGTTTCTTACCCAGGCGTCCAGATGTCCGGACTCGACCGACTCTCCGCCGTGCTGGAGCAGTTCCCGGTGCAGGCCCGTCTGCACCACGCCGGGCCGCTGTGCGGCAATACCTGGTTCGACCCGGTCCCCGGGCGCGCCTTCCTGCACCTGCTGCGGCGCGGCACGCTGCGCGTCGTGCACGACGGCCGCGAGGGCGAGCCGTCGCGGCTGGAATGCGTCGAGCCTACGCTGCTGTTCTATCCGCGCGCGCTCGGGCACCGCTTCGAGACCGCGCCGCGCGACGGCGCCGACTTCACCTGCGCGGCGGTGTTCTTCGCCGGGGGCGATGGCCACCCGATCGCGCGCGCGCTGCCTCCGGTGGTCGCGGTGCCGCTGGCGGCGATCCGCGGGCTGGAGGGGACGCTCGAGCTGCTGTTCGCGGAGGCCGCGCAGACGCGCTGCGGCAGCCGGCTGCTGGTCGACCGCCTGTTCGAGGTGCTGGTGGTGCAACTGCTGCGCTGGCTGCTGGACCAGCAGCCAGCGACGGTCGGGCTGGTGGCCGGACTCGGCGATCGGCGGCTGGCGCGGGCGCTGACCGCCGTCCACGAGGCGCCGTGCGCGGAATGGACGGTGGAGCGGCTGGCCGAGGTCGCCGGCATGTCGCGCAGCGCGTTTGCGGCGCATTTCCACGCGGTGGTCGGCCTGACGCCGGCCGACTACGTGGCCGAGTGGCGGATCACGCGCGCCTGCAGGCTGCTGCGGGAAGGCAAACCGCTGGCCACGGTCGCCGATCTGGTGGGCTACTCGGGGTACGCCGCGCTATCGCGCGCATTCCGCCGGCGCCGCGGGCTGTCGCCGCGGGAATGGCGCCGGGCGCATGCCGAGGCCCCAGGCCGGGTGCCGGAGCCCGGTCCTCGATCGTGGATTGAACATAAGAGGCATTATGCGAAGTCAGGTGCCTGACCCGTGCGTCGACGCCCTTCGCTCAAGCCCCTGCCCGCCGGGCCGCTAAGACCTGTGCGGACGACCGGGCCGTCCGGGTTTGTGGAGCTGCGAACGATGGGCGTGTTGCCGTGGCGTCCTTGCTGATTTCCAGCGCGGGCACGCCAGGCTGCGCGGCGCGCCGTGGACTGGCGTCGATGCTCGACCGCCTGCTCGACGCGCCCGACATCGCCACGTTCGCGCGTCGGGCCGCCGAGCATCTCGCCGCCGAGGGCTTCGCCGCTCCCGCCGTGACCGTGTGCATCGACGGGCGTCTCACCGCCGCCCATCCCGCATCGTTGTCGGACGTCGACCGCGCGCTGGTCGAACGCGCCAGAACGCTCGCCACGGGCTGCCGCGACGAGGCGCGCGGGCGCATCGCCGCGTGCGTGTCGCTCGGCGGCGGGATCGGCGCGCTGTCTCTGGTGGCCGATGGCGACGCGCAGCGCCAGGACCGCCTCGCGGCCGAGTGCGAGGTGCTCGCCCCGCTCGCCCTGGCGGTGTCGGAGAAGACCCGCCTGACCGAGTCGCTGCATCAGCTCGAACGTTCCGAACAGCTCCAGGCCGCGCTGTTCGCGATCGCCGACATGGCCAGCTCGGACATGGACCTCAACGACATGCTGCGCGAGCTGCATGCGATCGTCGGGCGCTTCATGTACGCGGAGAACTTCTACATCGCGCTGTACGACGAGAGCGCGGACGCGTTGCGTTTCATCTACCTCGTCGACACCATCGACCCGCTGATCCGCGACGCCGACGAGTTCATTCCGATGTCGGTGATGGAGCGCGGCCTGACGTGGTACCTGGTCCGCGACAAGCACCCGCTGATGGGATCGACCGCGGATCTGCGCCAGCAGGTCTCCGGACCGCTGCGCGACATCGGCATGGACAGCTACGACTGGCTGGGCGTGCCGATCCTGTTCGGCGATCGCGTGCGCGGCGTGCTGGTGGTGCAGAGCTACGTCGAACGCCCGCGCTACACGCTGGCCGATCAGGCGTTGCTGTCCTACGTCGGCAGCCACATCCTGACCGCGGTGGACCGCAAGCTGGCGCAGGAAGAGCTGGAGCGCCGCGTCGAGGAACGCACGCATGCGCTGCAGCGCAGCGTCAGGGTGCAGGAGACGCTCTACCGGATCGCCGAGCTGTCGCACACCGCCGACAACCTCGACGCCTTCTACCGCGCGATCCACGAGATCGTCGGCGAGTTTCTCGACGCCCGCAATTTCTACATCGCCACCCTCTCCGAGGACGGCGAGTCGCTGCACTTCCCCTACTACGTCGACCAGTCCGGCCGTCGCGCGCAGAGCCGGAAGCTCAGCAACGGGATCACGGAGTACGTCATCCGCCGCGGCCGGCCGTGGCTGATCGACATGAGCGACGCCCGCACCGTCGCCGAACTGCGCCGGCTGGAGCAATGCGGCGAGGTGAGTCCGTTCGGGCCGACCTGCGTGGCCTGGCTGGGCGTGCCGCTGATGCTCGGCGAGCGCGTGCTCGGCCTGCTCGCGGTGCAAAGCTACACGCCGGGCGTGGGCTACACCGACCGCGACCGCGAACTGCTGACCTTCATCTCCTACCAGATCGCCAACGGCCTGGAACGGCAACGCGCCGCCGCCGAGCTCAAGAACGCCTATTCGGATCTGGAACGCCGCGTGTCCGAACGCACGCGCCAGCTCTCCGAACAGATCGCCGTGCGCGAGCAGATGGAGGCGCGGCTGAAGCACGAGGTGCTGCACGACTCGCTCACCGGCCTGCCCAACCGCGCCTACCTGCGGGACAAGCTCGAGCGCGCGCTCGCCAGGCGCGACCGCGAACCGGGCTACCGCTTCGCGGTGCTGTTCATGGATCTGGACCGCTTCAAGGTCATCAACGACAGCGTCGGCCACCTGGTCGGCGACGCGCTGCTGAAGGAGGTCGCGCAGCGTTTCGCCCGCTGCGTGCGCCATGGCCAGGACACGGTGGCGCGGCTCGGCGGCGACGAGTTCGCCATC
The DNA here is from genome assembly GCF_007923255.1 of Vulcaniibacterium thermophilum. Lineage (GTDB taxonomy): Bacteria > Pseudomonadota > Gammaproteobacteria > Xanthomonadales > Xanthomonadaceae > Lysobacter_F > Lysobacter_F thermophilum. The sequence continues at coordinate 143,909 of NZ_VOHJ01000004.1, forward strand.
CTGATGGAGCTGGACGGCAACGAAGGCGCCCTGCGCATGGCGCAGCGCGTGATCGCAGCGCTCAACGAGCCGGTCCGCGTCGCCGGCAAGGAGCTCTATACCGGCGTCAGCGTCGGCATCGCGCTCAGCGCGCCGCACTACTCCACGCCGGAGGACCTGCTGCGCGACGCCGACATCGCCATGTACCGGGCGAAGGCGGCCGGCCGCCACCGCTTCGAGCTGTTCGACGAGACGCTGCACGAGCAGGCGCTGCAGCTTCTCGATCTGGAAAGCGATCTGCGCCGGGCGGTGGCGCGTCGCGAGTTCGTGCCCTACTTCCAGCCGATCGTGCGCCTGCGCGATGCGAGCGTGGCCGGCTACGAGGCGCTGATGCGCTGGAAGCATCCCGAACGCGGAGTGCTCGCGCCCGGCGCGTTCCTGCACGTCGCCGAGGCCAGCGGCGCGATGGAGGCGATCGACTGGCAGATCTTCGAGCACGCCCTGCGGCTTGCGCGGGAACTGCTCGAACCCGGGCAGTACGTGAACCTCAACTTCTCGCCGCGGCATTTCCGTGCGCCGGAGCTGGACGCCCGCTTCCTGGAGCTGGTCGCCGCCAGCGGGCTGCGTCCCGGGCAGGTGCGGATCGAGGTGACCGAGGGCGCGCTGCTCGAGAACCCCGAACAGGCCGGCCGCATCTTCGACCGGCTCGGCGCGCACGGCGTGCTCGTGGCCCTCGACGACTTCGGCACCGGCTATTCCTCGCTCAGCTACCTGCACCGCTTCCGCCTGCACACGGTGAAGATCGACCGCTCCTTCGTCGGCGATCTGCGGCCGGAGCAGGAGGGCGGCAGCGATGCGATCGTGCGGGCGATCCTCGCGCTGTCCCAGGCCCAGGGCCTGGAGGTCGTGGCCGAGGGCATCGAAACCGAGGCGCAGCGGCGCGCCCTGCTCGCGCTCGGCTGCACGCTGGGCCAGGGCTACCTGTTCGCGCGACCGCAATCCTTCGCCGATCTCCGCCGCGCCGCCCGCGAAGCCGGCACGCCCTCCTGAATCGCCGGCCGGCACGGCGGCGTTACCATGCGGGACGCGCCCCGCCGGTCCGGGGCGCCGACCGTCACACCCACTCCGGCTGTCCGCGTTTCCGATGCTCACCCTGCTGCTCGCCGACGACGATCCCGACGACCGCCTGCTGGCCCTGGAGGCGCTGCACAGCGCCCGTATCGGCACGCGCGTGGAGTGCGTGCCCGACGGCGAGACGCTGCTGGGGTACCTGAAGCGGCAGCCTCCGTACGACGACGACGACCGCTATCCCCTGCCCAACCTCGTCCTGCTCGACCTGAACATGCCGCGCATGGGCGGGCTGGAAGCGCTGCGCGCGATCCGCGCCGATGCGGCGCTGCGCCATCTGCCGGTGCTGGTGACCTCGGTCTCGCGCGACCCGGGCGACGTCCTGCGCTGCTACCAGGCGGGCTGCAACGCCTTCATCGCCAAGCCGGCCACGTTCGACGGCCTCGTCGCCGCGATCGGCAACACCGCGCGCTACTGGCTGAACACGGTCGAATTGCCGGAGCCGCCGCGGTGACCGCCGCTTCCGACACGCTCTATCTGCTGATCGCCGAACCGGACGACGACCGCTTCGAGCGTCTGCGCGAACTGCTCGACGGCCTCGGCGAGATGCGCGTGCACGTCAAACGCGCCCGCGACTTCGACGAGGCGCTCGGTCAGGCGCGCACCGTGCAGCACGACCTGCATCTCGTCGCCGATCCGCTGCAGGGCCGCAGCGCGCTGGACTGGCTGCGCGAGGCGCAGTCGCTCGGCGTGACCGGCCCGGTCATCGTCGTCGGCGCCGAGCGCCATGACGCGATCGAGCAGGACGCCATCGCCGCCGGCGCGGCCGACTATCTCGCCCTGCCCGGTCTGCGCGCCGACGATCTGGCGCGCAGCGTGCGCGACGCCCTGCGGCGGGCGCGCTGGCGCTCGGAGATCACCCTCGGCCTGACGCAGTATCAGGCGCTGTTCGCGAGCGCGCCGATCCCGATGTGGGTGTACGACCTGGAGACGCTCCGCTTCCTCGCGGTCAACGAGGCGGCGGTGGCGCACTACGGCTACACCGAAGCGCAGTTCATGCGCATGACGCTGATGGACATCCGCACGACGGAGGACCGGCAGCGCGTGATCGAAGCCGTGCGCAGGCTGCCCTCCGGCCTCAACCGGAGCGGACCGTGGCGCCACGTGCGCCGGGACGGCAGCGTGATCGACGTGCTGATCTCCAGCGACGACATCCGCTTCAATGGGCGCCCTGCGCGCTTCACCGTGATCTACGACGTCACCCTGCAGCTCCGTGCCGAGCGTCTGATGCGCGACAGCGTGCGGCAGCTGCGCCAGGTGCTGGCGGACGTGGGCGACGCCCTGCTGGTGGTGGGCGCCGACGGCCGGGTGCGTCTGGCCAACGCGGCGGCCGGCGCGCTGTGGCAGGTTCCGCCCGATCACCTCGAAGGACATCGGCTGCCGCTGGAAATCGACTGTGATCGCGGCGAGACCGAACTCGTGCGCCGCGACGGCCGCCGCCGGCTGCTCGACGTGCGGCGCGCGCAGACCACCTGGGCCGGCGAACAGGCGCACGTGCTCACCCTGCGCGACGTCACCGAGGCGCACGAGACCGAAGAGCGCCTGCGCCTGCTGATGCGCGCCATCCAGTCCTCCCGCAACGGCGTGGTGATCAGCGACGCGCGCCTGCCGGATGCGCCGGTGATCTTCGTCAACCCGGCGTTCGAGGAGATCACCGGCTACCAGATGGTCGAGGTGATCGGCCGCAACTGCCGCTTCCTGCAGGGCGACGAGACCGACCAGCCCGAGCTGCACGAACTGCGCAAGGCGCTGCGCGAAGGCCGCGACTGCGAAGTCGTCCTGCGCAACTACCGCAAGGACGGCACGGTGTTCTGGAACCAGCTCGCGATCTCGCCGGTGCGCGATGGCGACGGCGTGGTGACGCATCTGGTCGGCATCGTCAGCGACGTCACCGAACGCCGCCGCCACGAGGCCGAACTGGCCTATCTCGCCAACCGCGACCCGGTGACCGGCCTGCCGCTGTATCTTGCGATCGAGGACCACATCCGCGGCGCGCTCGCCCGCGCTCAGGCCGACGGCAGCACCGTCGCACTGTTCTGCATCGACCTGGACCGCTTCAACAGCATCAACGACACGCTCGGCCACGGCATCGGCGACCAGGCGTTGCGCGCGGCGGCCGAACGCCTGCGCGAATGCGTCGGCGAGCACGGGCGGCTGGCGCGGCTGGCCGGCGACGAGTTCGTCGCGGTGATGCCGATGGGCGGCGACGCCTTCGACGCGCTGATGTTCGGCGAGAAGTTGCGCGCCGCGCTCGACCCGGTCGTGCGCATCGCGCCCTACACCCTGCACCTGTCCTGCACCGTCGGCTTCGCGTTGTTCCCCGAGCACGCCAGCAGCGTCGGCAGCCTGCTCAACCGCGCCGAAATGGCCATGAACCGCGGCAAGCGGCGCGGCCGCAACACCGTGGTGGCGTTCCTGCCCGAGTTCGCGGACGAACTGCGCGACCGCATCGCGCTCGGCAGCCGGCTGCGCGAGGCGATCGAGCACGAGGAGCTCACGCTCGACTACCAGCCCCAGGTCAGCGGTCTCGACGGCCGCATCGTGATGCTGGAGGCCCTGGTCCGCTGGCAGAGCCCCGACCGCGGGCTGATCATGCCGGCGCGCTTCATCCGCGTCGCCGAGGATTCGGGCCTGATCGTGCCGCTGGGGCGCTGGGTGCTGGAACGCGCCTGCCGCCAGTTGCGCGCCTGGCACGAGGGCGGCTTCGACGACGTCGGCGTTGCCATCAACGTCTCCGCGCACCAGCTGTTGCGCGAGAGCTTCGCCGACGACGTCGGCGAGATGCTGCACCGCTTCGGCCTGCGCCCCGACGCGATCGAGCTGGAGTTGACCGAGAGCGCGCTGATGGAGAACGTCGAGCGCGTGCTCGGCACGCTCAAGGCGCTCAAGACGATCGGCGTGCGCCTCACGCTGGACGACTTCGGCACCGGCTATTCCAGCCTGAACTATCTGCGTCGGCTGCCGATCGACAAGCTCAAGATCGACCGCAGCTTCCTCGCCGAGGTGAGCAGCGGCAGCCGCGATGCCGCCATCGCCCGCGCGCTGATCGCGATGGGGCATCAGCTTCAGTTGCAGGTGCTGGCCGAGGGCGTGGAGAACGAGGACCAGCTCGGCTACCTGCGCCGCAACCACTGCGACCAGTTCCAGGGCAACCTGCTCAGCGGCGCGGTGGCCGCCGACGACGTGGAGCGCCTGCTGCGCCAGCGCTATCTGCGTCCGGAATCGTTCGAGGCCACCCGGCCCGATCGCGTGCTGCTGGTGGTGGACGACGAGGAGAACGTGCTGCGCTCGCTGGTGCGGCTGTTCCGGCGCGACGGCTACCGCGTGCTCACCGCCGGCAACGCGGACGAGGCGTTCGCGCTGCTGGCGCGCAACCACGTGCAGGTGATCCTGTCCGACCAGCGCATGCCCGGCACCAGCGGAACCGAGTTCCTCGGCAAGGTGAAGGATCTCTACCCCGACACCGTGCGGCTGGTGCTGTCCGGCTACACCGACCTGGCCACCGTCACCGAGGCGATCAACCGCGGCGCGATCTACCGCTTCCTCACCAAGCCCTGGAACGAGAGCGAGCTGCGCGAGCACATCCGCGAGGCGTTCCGCAAACACGAGGAAGCCGCGCTGGCCAACGCCGGCTAGGCTAGGACGCCGCCGCTCCCGGGCGTTTGAGCAGCCATTCCAGCGCGCGTCCCACCGCGGCGAAGGCGAATGCGCCGGTGACGTGGGTCGCCGCGCCCAGCCCGCCGCCGCAGTCGAGCTTCCATCCGGCCTCGCCGTCGGCCTGCGGACGCAGGCCGCACACGCTGCCGTCCGCCTGCGGATAGCGCACGTTCTCGAGCGAGTACACCGCCGGCACGCCGAAATAGCGGTCGGGATTGCGCGGAAAACCGAATTCGCCGCGCAGCTTCTTGCGGATCAGCGACAGCATCGCGTCGTGCTCGGTGCGCGAGAGATCGCGCACGCGGATCTGGGTCGGATCGGTGCGCCCGCCCGCGGAACCGACCACCACCAGCGGCAGCTTGCGCCGCCGGCACCAGGCGATCATCTCGACCTTGCTGCGGAAGCTGTCGCAGGCGTCGATCACCAGATCGAAGCGGCGCTCCAGCAGTGCGGCGACGTTGGATGCGGTGAGGAACTGCGCCAGCGTGTTGACGTCGATGTGGGGATTGATCGCCCGGCAGCGCTCGGCGAGCGCGTCCACCTTCGGCCGCCCGTAGGCGCCCGCCAGCGCGGGCAACTGGCGGTTGGTGTTCGACACGCACACGTCGTCGGCGTCGATCAGCGTCAGATGGCCGATGCCCGTGCGCGCCAGGGCTTCGGCCGCCCACGAGCCCACGCCGCCGACACCGACGATCGCCACCCGGCTGCCGGCGAAGCGCTGCAACGCGCCGCGCCCGTAGAGACGGTCGACGCCGGCGAACCGTTCCTGCCAGTCGGAATGAAGCGGAAGCGACATCGCGACATTCTAGGGCGCGCGCCCGGCGGCTGGCGCGGACGCCGGGGCGACGGTAAGGTGCGTCGAACCCGCAAGGAGACCGCGCGATGAACGATGTCCGTCCCGCCCCGGCGACGCCGGGCAAAGGCAGCCGCTACCTGTTCATGGTCCTGCTCGGCCTGGTGATCGGCGCCGCCGGCACCGCCTACCTGATGCGCATGTGGCTGGGCAAACCGGACAGCTACGACCACGCGGTGATGCAGTTGATGGGCACCAAGAACGGCCATCTCAACGAGGCGCTGCGCGCCAACCGCTGCAGCGCGAGCGATGCCCTGCCCGCGCTGCAGACCATGCGCGCGCTCGCCAACGAGATCGAACCCGCGTTCGCCGACCTGCGCGACGACGCGCGCTTCGTGCAGCATGCCGGCCAACTGCGCGCGCGACTGGATGCGGCGATCGCGACGCCGCCGCAGGACTGCGCCGCGCTGAAGCAGACCGCCGCGCGGCTCAAGGACGCCTGCGAGGCCTGCCATCGCGACTTCGGCCACTGACGCGCGAACGTGGCCGCGCGCTGAATGCGGCGCGGGGCGGTTGATAGGCCATTCACGAGGGTCTTCCTAGGTTGGCTTCGCCGTGGCCTGCGCCACGCCCCAACCGCAGGAGAATCCTCATGAACGCACGTCATTCGTCCCGCCTGCTCGGCCTGGCCGCCGCAGCGGCGGTCGTGCTGGCCGGTTGCGCCACCTCGCCGGGCTACGACGGCAGCGCGTCCTCGTCCGGGTACTACGGCGGCAGCAGCGCCAACTGCTACGACTGCGGCACCGTCACCCACATCGAACAGGTGGGCGCCGGCGGCGCGCCGCGCGGCACCGGCGCCGTCCTCGGCGGCATCGTCGGCGCCGCCGCGGCACGCGAGATCGCCGACGACCGCACCGACAGCGAGGGACGCAAGAACACCGCCACCGTCGCCGGCGCAGTCGCAGGTGCGGTGGCCGGCAACGCGATCCAGAACCGGGTCAGTGGTCCTACTTACAACGTCCACGTGCGCATGAACGACGGCCGCACCGTGGTCATTTCGCAGCGCGACATCGGCGGTCTGCGCGAGGGCAGCTACGTGCGCGTCTACAACGGCCGCGTCTGGCCGCGCTGACGCCTCCTCCGCACGCCACGGAGTACGGGGCCCGCTATCGGCGGGCCTCGTCGTTTGCGGCCGGCGCGAGGCCGATCGGCTGCCTACCCCGTTGCCCGGGCGCAAGCCCGGGGCCCATTGGAATGGATGCGGCGTTGCCCGAATGGATCCCGGCGTTCGCCCACTGCCGTCCGGGGAAGCTGCCTACCCCGTTGCCCGGGCGCAAGCCCGGGGCCCATTGGAATGGATGCGGCGTTGCCCGAATGGATCCCGGCGTTCGCCCACTGCCGTCCGGGGAAAATGCCCCGTAGGTTGGGCTGAGCGCAGCGAAGCCCAACATCGCGGGTTGCGAGGCGGACGTTGGGCTTCGCACTGGGCTTCGTAGGTTGGGCTGAGCGCAGCGAAGCCCAACATCGCGTTGCGGGGGGCCGACGTTGGGCTTCGCCTTCGGCTCGGCCCACCCTGTGGTCGATCGCGCCGTCGCCCCACCCCCTCGGCCGGCCCGCCGGGCGCGGCCGGCGTTCGCCGGGATGACGGGCGGGAAAGTCCGTCGGGACGACTCGCGGACCGCCGGGACCGGAACCCGCGATGGTGGGATTTTTAGCAGACGCCCATCCAGGAACTACGCCCCACCCCGCTTCAGCGCCCGTTCGCTTCCTCGGCCCAAAGAAAAAGCCCGGCTCGCGCCGGGCTTTTCCGTCTTACCGCGTGCTTGGGCTCAGAGCGGCTGCACTGCGTCGGCCTGCAGGCCCTTCTGGCCCTGCACGACGGTGAAGGTGACCTTCTGGCCTTCCTTCAGCGTCTTGAAGCCCTGGGTCTGGATGGCGCGGAAGTGCACGAACACGTCCTCGCCATTGTCACGGCTGATGAAGCCGAAACCCTTGGCATCGTTGAACCACTTCACGGTACCGGTTTCGCGGTTGGACATCGTACTTGCTCCTTGGAACGTGGATGGAAACCACCGCATTGGCGGCGTGCTGGTTGCAAGGAGGAAGCGAGGTGCAACGATGTAGCGGATCGCTCGATCAACCGCATCGGGCCACGATTCACGGTGACCCCGGCAACGACAGCGCTCGCACGGTACCGGGCCGTCGGACAAAATGCAATCTGACCGGACCCCCGTCCGGACGGAGCCTGCCGTGGACTTCCAGACCGTGTGGTACGTCATCGCCGCCCTGCTGGTGCTGGTCGGCATCGCCGGCGTCATCCTGCCCGCGCTGCCCGGCCTGCCGCTGGTATTCGCGGGCATGCTGGTGGCGGCGTGGGCCGACGGTTTCGACAAGGTCGGCCCGCTGATGCTGACGGTGCTCGGGCTGCTGACGCTGCTCTCGCTCGGCATCGACGTCCTGGCCGCCTCGGTCGGCGCCAAGCGCGTCGGAGCGAGCCGGCTCGCGCTCGCCGGCGCGGTGATCGGCACCTTCGTCGGTCTGTTCGTCGGCGGCCCGGTGGGTCTGTTCGCAGGGCCGTTCGTCGGCGCCCTCGCCGGCGAGTTGATCCACGTGCGCAAGCTCGGGCCGGCCACCAAGGTGGGCCTGGCCACCTGGCTCGGCATCGTGGTCGGCACCGTGCTCAAACTGGGTCTGGCGTTCGCGATGCTGGCCCTGTTCGCGCTGGCCTGGTTCTTCTGAGGCCACGGCCGAGGTTTCACGCCGGCTTGGAGCGGGCGACGCGACAGTAGCGCGGATGCTGCCTGCCTTCGCGCGCCGCTGGAGCCGCAAACGCATGTTCTGGACGGTCGTCGTCACCGCCCTGCTGACGACCCTGCTCGTCGTCCTCGGCCTCAACTTCGCCAAGCCGGAAAAACAGCTCGAACGCAAGATCGAGCATCGCTACGGCCTGCGCGACCCGCAGTTCCTGCGCGAGATGTCGGTGATGCTGGGCCCGTCGATCCTGCCTGGCAACCGCGTCACCGCGTACCAGAACGGCGACGAGATCTTCCCGGCGATGCTGGAGGCGATCGCCGGCGCCGAACGCACGATCAACTTCGAGACCTACATCTACTGGTCGGGCCGGATCGGCGCGCGCTTCACCGAGGCGCTGTCCGAACGCGCGCGCGCGGGCGTGCAGGTGAACGTGGTGGTCGACTGGGTGGGCAGCCTGAAGATGGACCAGGCGATGCTCGCCAGCATGGAACGCGCCGGCGTGCGCATCCACCGTTACCGCCCGCTGCACTGGTACAACCTGGGCAGGTTGAACAACCGCACCCACCGCAAGCTGCTGATCGTCGACGGGCGGATCGGCTTCACCGGGGGTGTGGGCATCGCCGATCAGTGGCTCGGCGACGCGCAGGACCCGGAGCATTGGCGCGACGCGCACTTCCGCATCGAGGGCCCGGTGGTGGCGCAGATGCAGGCCGCGTTCAACGACAATTGGATCAAGACCACCGGCGAAGTGCTCAACGGCGCCGACCACTTCCCGCCGCTGGCGGCCGTCGGCGATTCGCCGGCGCATCTGTTCATCGCTTCGCCGTCGGGCGGCAGCGAAAGCATGCACCTGATGTACCTGATGACGATCGCGGCCGCCGAACGCACGATCGACATGGCGGCGTCCTACTTCGTGCCCGACGAACTGGCGGTCAAGGCGCTGATCGCCGCGCGCCGGCGCGGGGTGCGCGTCCGCATCCTGCTGCCGGGACCGCACATCGATTCCGATACGGTGCGGATCGCCTCCAGGGGCGGCTGGGGCCCGCTGCTCGCCGAGGGCGTGGAGATCTACGAGTACCAGCCGACGATGATGCACACCAAGATGCTGATCGTGGACGAAGCGATGGTGTCGGTCGGTTCGACCAATTTCGACATCCGCTCCTTCCAGCTCAACGACGAGGCCAGTCTCAACATCTACGACGAGGAGTTCGCGCGCGCGATGACGAAAGTGTTCGAGAACGATCTGAAGCCGACCATCCGCTACACCCATGCGATGTGGGAGCGCCGCCCGCTGCGCGAGAAGCTGTACGAGATGCTGGTGCTGCCGATCCGTTCGCAGCTATGAAGCACGTGTCCGGATTCCTGCTCGCGACGCTGCTGGCGTTGGCGGCGCCGCTTGCCGGCGCGGCGCCGGTGCCTGCGCCGGGCGCGGCGGCCTCCTCCGCTCCCGCGGATGCGGACGCCGCCCTCGCCCAGGCCGTGGCGCGGCGTGTGCACAAGGTGCCGGGGCTGGACGATGTGGTGGTCACCGCACGCGACGGCACGGTGCGGCTGGACGGGACCGTCGCGCAGGAGCAGCAGCGCGCGCTCGCGGCGCAGATCGCCGCGCAGCAGAAGGGCGTGGCCGCGGTCGAGAACCGGTTGCGGACCAGCGCCCGCCTGGTCGACCGGCTCGACGCGGCCTCGGAACAGGTCGTCGACAAGCTCGTGCGCGTGGTCGCCATGCTGCCGTTGCTCGGGGTGGCGCTGGTGGTGGTGCTGCTGGCGTCCTGGCTGGGAGGGCTGGCCGCGCGCCGCATCCGGCTGCAGCGGCTGCATCAGCGCAACCCGTACCTCGACGCGCTCGCCCAGCGTTTCGTGCGCTGGATCGTCACCCTGGGCGGCGTGCTGGTGGCACTCGACCTGATGGGCTGGACCGCCGCGTTCGGCGCGGTGCTCGGCTCGGCCGGCGTGGTCGGTCTTGTCGTCGGCTTCGCGTTCAAGGACATCGCCGAGAACTACGTCGCCGGCATCCTGCTCGGCCTGCGGCGGCCGTTCGCGCCTGGCGACCACGTGCTGATCGACCGCCTGCACGAAGGCAAGGTCACCGCGCTCACGTCGCGCGCCACCGTGCTGATGACGCTGGACGGCAACCGCCTCACCCTGCCGAACGCGCTGGTGTTCAAGTCGGTGGTGCTGAACTACACCCAGAACCCGCGCCGGCGTTTCGACTTCCTCGTGCCGATCGACCCCGATGCCTCGATCGGCCAGGCGCGCGAGGCCGCGCAGGCGGCGGTGTGCGAGGTCAACGGCGTGCTGCGCGATCCGGCGCCGGCGGTGCTGGTGCAGGAGTTCCAGCCCGACCGCATCGCGCTGCAGATCACCGGCTGGGTGGATCAGCACCACAACGACCTGGGGCGGGTGCGCAGCGAGGCGATGCGCGCGGTCAAGGCGGGCCTGGATCGAGCCGGCGTGCGCCGGTCGCGGTCGCTGCCGCCCGCACCGCCCGCGCCACCGCCGGCGCACGAAGCCGGCGCCCAGGCCGATACCTCGGTCAACCGGGAAATCGACGCCGAAGTCCGCGCCGAGCGCGAGCGTCAGCCCGGCAACCTGCTGTGAACGGCCGCGCCGGCGTGTGCGGCGGCGGCTGCTAGGCTTGCGCGATGGATACGGTCCGCATCGCCAGCCTCGCCGTTCTCGTCCTCGCCCCGCCGTCGTGGGCGCAGGCGCCCGCCGGCGTCGAAGCCTGCGTCGCCATCGAAGCCGACGCCGATCGCCTGGCCTGCTACGACCGCGCGGTCGGTCGCAGCGCGCCCTCGGTCGAGGCCGCCGACCAGGCCGCCGAAGCCGCCAGCGAAGCGAAGGCGACGCTGCGCGCGTACGACCGCGCCGAACGCGAACGCCTGCCACCGCTGGAGCGCACCCAGCGCGTGCTCGGCGACCTGTTCGCTTCCGAACAGCGGCTGCCGGCGGTTGAGGAGCGCATCGCCAACGCCGGCAAGGGCAGCCTGCTGGACTCGCGCTGGGAGCTCGCGCGCGACTCCAAGCTCGGCACCTTCAACTTCCGCGCCTACAAGCCGGTCTACCTGCTGCCGGTGTTCTGGAGCAGCGATCCCAACACCACGCCCGCCTCGTCCAATCCGGCCGTGCCCGCCGCGGCGCAGTCGCTGCGCGAGATGGAGGCGAAGTTCCAGCTCAGCTTCAAGACCAAGGCGCTGGAGAACCTGTTCGGCGACAACGGCGATCTGTGGATGGCCTACACCCAGAGCTCGCGCTGGCAGGTGTTCGATCAGGACGCCTCGCGTCCGTTCCGCGAGACCAACTACGAGCCCGAACTGCTGCTGGTGTTCCGCACGCATTACCGCCTCGGCGGATGGAACGGGCGGCTGCTGGGCATCGGCGTGAACCACCAGTCCAACGGTCGTGCCGATCCGCTGTCGCGAAGCTGGAACCGGGTGATGCTCAACGTCGGCTTCGACCGCGAGGACTGGGCGCTGATGCTGCGCCCGTGGTGGCGCATCCCGGACGGCAATGAGGACGAGAACCCCGGCATCGAGGACTACGTCGGCCGGGGCGACGTCACGCTGGTGCACCGGCGCGGACGCCACGAGTTCGCGCTGATGGCGCGCCACTCGCTGCGCGGCGGCGACGCCTCGCGCGGTGCGGTGCAGTTCGACTGGGGCTTTCCGCTGACGCGCAGCCTTCGCGGCCACGTGCAGTTGTTCGACGGCTACGGCGAGAGCCTGATCGACTACGACCACCGCGCGACCTACCTGGGCCTCGGCGTATCGCTGCTCGAATGGTATTGAGCGGCGACGGGCTCACTGCATCCGCAGCGAGCCCGTGCCCGCATCGCGTGCGGCCGATGCCGCGCTGCCCGCCGGCCATTCGGCGAGCGCGCAGCCGTGCGACCGCAGCACCTCGCGCACGTCCTGCAGGAACCAGACGTAGCGCGTGGGATGCAGGGTCGCGATGCGCGCGACGCGGAAGGTCAGCGGCGCCGGCAGCGGCTCGCCCCACACCCGCAGCTCGAACCCCTCGCCCTGCGGATCCGGTATCGCCTCGCACTGCAGCGGCCGCACGGCCTCGCACGCCATGCCATACACGTCCGGCGGAATCCGGCTGCTGCCCATGACACCCCCTGCGGATCCCAGGCTGGGCCCACGCTAGCGCGTCGCGCGAGAAATGCAGGTACAGAGCGCGGCGCCGCGTCCCGACGTGCGTCACGTTTCGGAGCGCGCGTGCGCTCGAGTTCAGCGCGCGCTTCGCGGCAGCAGTCGGGTGACCTGCTGGAGCAACGCGCCCCATTCGAAAGGCCGCGGCAGATAGGCCTCGGCGGGCGGCAGCGGAGCGTCGTCGGCGTCGGCGATCAGCACCACCGAGGGCGGCTCCGCGGGCGCCAGCCGGCGCGCCTCGCGCAGGAACGATTCGCCGTCCATGCCGCAACGCGCCAGATCGACGATCAGCAGCGAACACGGCGTGCTGCGCAACTGCGCGAGCGCGGTCGGACCGTCGCTCGCGCCGAGCGCGCGATAGCCGTTGAGCACGAGCATCATTTCCAGCGCGTCGCGTACTGCGGGCTCGTGCTCGACGATCATCACGCGCGCGTCCGGGTGAGGCACAGGGTCGGGCCGATACATGTGGCCTCCTCGCGTTGCCGCGTGGCCTGCATCCGGCAGGCCGCGGACCCAGCGTGCGCGCGGCCGCCTGAACGGCATGTGGCGACGCCGGCGATTCGGCGTGAAGAAGCCGTGAAGGATTACCCGCCCGCGCAGAACGCCGCGTAGTCGAGGTACCCGGGGAAAGGCCGGCCCGGCGCGCAGAGCGCGCAGTCGGGATCCGGCCGCAGACGCGTCTCGCGGAAGCGCATCGCCAGCGCGTCGAAATGCAGCACGCGTCCGGCCAGCGGCTCGCCGATGCCGAGGATCAGCTTGATCGTCTCGGTGGCCTGCAACAGGCCGATGACGCCGGGCAGCACGCCCAGCACGCCCGCCTCGGCGCAGTTCGGCGCCGCCTCGGGCGGCGGCGGTTCGGGAAACAGACAGCGGTAGCAGGGGCACGAGCCGCGGTGGCGTCCGGCATCGAACACGCTCGTCTGGCCCTCGAAACGATGCACCGCGCCGTACACCAGCGGCTTGCCGAGCTTCACGCAGGCGTCGTTGAGCAGATAGCGCACCGGGAAATTGTCGGCGCCGTCGACCACGACGTCGGCGTCGGCGATCAGGGCCTCGACGTTCGCGGACGTGATGCGCTCGCGAACGGTCTCGACCGCGACCTGCGGATTGAGCGCGCGCAGCGTCGCTTCCGCGGACGCGACCTTCGCCATGCCCACGCGCGCGTCGGTGTGCAGGATCTGACGCTGCAGATTGCTGCGCTCGACCGTGTCGTCGTCGGCCAGGCGCAGCACGCCGACACCGGCGGCCGCGAGATAGAACGCGGCCGGCGAACCGAGCCCGCCCGCGCCGACGATCGCGACGCACGCGCGCTGCAGCCGCCGCTGGCCGGCCTCGCCCACCTCGGGCAGACGCAGATGGCGCGAATAGCGCTCGTGGAAGTCCGCATCCGGCGCGCGCGTGACCGGCAAACCGTCTGCGATCCAGCGCGCCGTGCCGCCGGCGACCGAGGCCACGCGCCGATAGCCGGCCTCGCGCAGGGCCTGCGCCGCAAGCTGCGAGCGGCGGCCGCTCTGGCAGATCAGCAGCACTTCGGCGTCCGGATCGGGAACCGCCTCGGCGGGCGCGGCTTCGAGGGCGCCGCGCGGCACGCCGAGCGCGCCCTCGGCCTGCCCCGTCGCCCATTCGAACGGCTCGCGCACGTCGATCAGCCGCGCGCCGGCGGATTGCCGCGCGCGCGCCTCGGCGGGGGTGATTTCCGGGACGGGGCTGGGCTCAGTCATGGCCTGGGACTGCGATGCCGGCACGGTCGAGGTCGGCCGGCGTGTTGAGGTTGCCGAAGCGTAGTCCGGCGAATCGCACCACGGCCAGCCCGGCGCGTTCCACCAGCGCGTGCGCCGCGCGCGCGTCGCGCTGCAGCGCATCCGCGACGAACTCGCGCAGCAGGCTCGTGCGCCACAGCGCGACCAGCGGCTGCAGGCCGTCGTCGTCGCAGGCGCAGGCGCCGCGCGCGCCGGCCGCCTCGTACAGCCGCGGCAACAGCTCCTGCGGCAGCTCCAGCGTGTCGACCGGAAGCGTCAGCAGCCACGGCGTGGCGCAGGCGTGCGCCAGCGCGTCCAGCCCGCCGAGCGGGCCGCGGCCGGCGACGCGGTCGGCGACGCTTTCGATGCCGTGCAGCGCATAACGCGCGTGTCCGTGGTTCGCGCCGACGCGCACCTGCCCCGCGGCAGCGCGGAAACGTTCGATCCAGCGCAGCACCTGCGGCTGCCCGTCGCGCTGCAGCCAGGCTTTGTCGATTCCGCCCAGGCGCGTGGCGCGACCGCCGGCAAGCACGCCGAGCGTGAGTTCCGAAGGCGGCGGCGCAGGGCTCATCGGCGCGTGCGCGCGGCCCGCGCCCACAGGGGTGGAAGTCCGCTCACTTCTTGCGTTTGACGAAACGCATCAACCGGCGGCGGCGCGCAAGCTGGCGCTCGCTCAGCTCGTTCTTGCGGCCTTCGAACGGGTTCTCGCCTTCCTTGAACACGAACCGCACCGGCGTGCCGACCAGCCTGAAGCGCTTGCGGAAGAAGTTCTCGAGATAGCGCTTGTAGCTGTCCGGCAACGTGCGCAGGCGCGTGCCGTGGATCGCGAACGTCGGCGGGTTGTGCCCGGCGGGGTGCGCGAAGCGCAGCTTGGCCACGTGGCCGCGCACGGTGGGCGGCGGATTGGCGGCGTAGGCCGCCTCGATCGCGCGCGTGACCTCGCTGGTGGAGAACTCGCGCGTCGCCGACGCGTGCGCGCGCTCGATCGCCTTGAACAGCTCGCGCAGGCCCGAACCGTGCTTGGCGCTGATGCGCACCCGTTCGGCCCAGTCGACGAAACCGAGCTTGCGTTCGAGCAGCGCCTCGGCCTGCTCGCGCTGATACGCGGTGAGGCCGTCCCACTTGTTGACCGCGATGACCAGAGCGCGGCCAGCGTCGAGCGCATGGCCCAGCACCGTCGCGTCCTGGTCGGTGACGCCCTCGCTGGCGTCGAGCAGCACCACCGCGACCTGGCAGCGTTCGATCGCCTCGAGCGTCTTGATCACCGAGAACTTCTCGACCGCCTCCTCGACCTTGCCACGCCGGCGCAGGCCGGCGGTGTCGATCAGGCGGTACGGCCTGCCGTCGCGCTCCATGTCCACCGCGACCGCATCGCGCGTGGTGCCGGGCACTTCGGAGGCGATCATCCGCTCCTCGCCCAGCAGCCGGTTGACGAGCGTGGACTTGCCGACGTTGGGCCGGCCGATGAAGGCCACGCGGATGCGCGCCGGGTCCTCCTCGTCGGGCGCCGCGGCCTGGCCGGCCTCGGGCAGCCGCTCGCGCACCTCGTCGAGCAGCTCGTCGATGCCGCGCCGGTGAGTGGAGGAGATCGGGATCATGCCGGCGATCCCGTAGCGCGCGAACTCGGCGAGCGCCTCCTCGAGATCGAGCCCGTCGGTCTTGTTGACCACCAGCAGCGTCGGCTTGGCCAGCCTTCGCAGCCAGCCGAGGATGTCGTCGTCGAGCGCCGACGGCCCTTCGCGGCCGTCGACCACGAACAGCACCACGTCGGCTTCCTCGGCCGCCGCCCGCGCCTGGCGCGCGGTCGCGCCGGCCAGACCCTCGTCCTCGCCGGCGATGCCGCCGGTGTCGACCACCACGAACGGCCGCTGCCCCTCGATGCGGCACATGCCGTAGTGGCGGTCGCGCGTCACGCCCGGCTGGTCGTGCACCAGCGCATCGCGGCTGCGCGTAAGCACGTTGAACAACGTCGACTTGCCGACGTTGGGGCGGCCGACGAGGGCGACGAGGGGAAGCATGGCGTATCGACCGGGTCCGGAAAGGGGAAATGGAAGCTCGCGAAGGCCGTGGCGACGAGCGCGCCGGCCGGCGGCCGATCAGGACCGGGACGCGGCCCTCGATTCCCCGAATGCCGAATCCCTGCCCGCGACGGCCTACTGCAGCCGGTAGGCCGCGACCTTGCCGTCGACGGTCTGCGCCACCAGCACGTCGCCCACCACGGCCGGGGTGGCGCGGATCGGGTCGCGGCCCACGCGCACCCGGGCGGCGAACTCGCCGCTGTCCAGGCGCAGCCAGTGCAGGTAGCCCTCGGCATCGCCGACCACCGCGTAGTCGCCGTGGATGGCCACGCCGGTGAGTCCGCGCCGTGCCAGCCCCGGCTGCATCCACAGCGTACTGCCGCCGTTCTTGTCGAGCGCGTAGACGTTGCCGTTGCGGTCGGTGACCACGATGCGGTCGGCGGCCACGCCGGCGCGCCCCGCCCCGCCCTGCTGCGCCGCCCACAGCGGGCGGCCGGTGGGGCCGTCGATCGCCAGCGTCTGGCCCTTGTAGCTGGTCGCGAACAGCACCGTACCGTCCAGCACCGGCGTGCCGTCGACGTCGGCCATGCGTTCCAGTTCGCTGCGGCCCTCCGCCTGGCCCACCGTCTGCTCCCACAGCGGACGCCCGTCGGTGGCCGACAGCGCGGCGACGGTGCCGTCGTCGTTGCCGACGAAGACGAAGCCCGGCCCGATCAGCGGGGCATCGTTGCCGCGCACCGACAGCAGCGGGACGTCGCGGTTCCAGAACCAGCGGCGCTCGCCGCTGGCGGCGTCGAACGCGGTCACCCGGCCGTCGTTGGAGCGCACGAAGACCAGTCCGCCGCCGATCGCGGGCGCGGCGATCACCTCGTTGGGCACCTTGGCCTGCCACTTCTCCGCGCCGGTGGCCGCGTCCAGCGCGATCACCTCGCCGTCGAGGCCGCCGACCACCACCAACCCATCGCCCGCGCCGGGACCGCCCGCCAGACGGCGCTCGCTCTCGTAGCGCCAGACGGTCGCGCCGGTGGTCAGATCCAGCGCGTGTACGCCGCCTTCGATCGCGGCCGCGTAGACGCGGTTGTCGGCGATCGCCGGGCCCTGGCGCGCGCCCGTGCGGCCCTCGCCCTTGCCCACGCCCTGCGCCCACAGACGGGCGACGTTGGCGGTCGGCGTGAAGTCGGCCAGTTCGGCCGGCTCGTTCGGCTTGGCGGCCGCATCGTCCTTGCCGAACCACCCGCGCACCGTGGAACAGCCGGCCAGCGCGGCCATGCAGGCCAGCAGCGCGAACGTACGCATCCCGGCGCGGCCGGGCTTGGTCGGGGCATTCATCAGGACTGGGTCTCCGGCTTGGCCGGCGTCCCGCCGGCCTGGGTCAGCTTGATCTCGAGCAGGCGGCGCAGCGGCGCGGCCACGTCGGTGCGCGTGAGCGCCTGCTGGTAGGCCTCGCGCGCGGCCTCGCGCTGGCCGCGCGCCAGCTCGGCGTCGCCGCGGGCCTCGAGCGCGGCCGGGGTGTCGATCCCCTTCAGCAACGCCAGCGCCTCGGCATGCTTGCCGGCGTCGATCAGCAGACGCGCCAGGCGCACGTCGACCAGTTGCGCCAGCGCCGGATCCTCCGGTTTCACGCCGCGCAGGGTGGCGATCGCCTCGTCGCGCCTGCCGGCATCGACCTGCTGCTTGGCGAGCGCGAGCGACGCCAGCGTGCGGTAGCCGCCCTCGAGCGCGGCGACCTTCGACGCGGCGGCCTTGTCGCCTGAGCGGATCGCATCGAGCGTGGTTTCGTAGCGCTCCGCCTGCGCGAGCTGTTCGGCCTGACGCTGGCCCTTCCACCAGTTCCAGCCGTAGATGGCGGCCAGGCCCAGGGCGATGCCGCCGATCAGTGCGGCGCCGTTCCTGCGGAGCCAGTTGAGGACGCGTTCGCTTTGTTCGTGTTCGTCGAGGAGATCGTCGATCGCCATGCTGTCTCGCCCCGCCGGTGGCGGGGACCCGAAGGGTGGAGAAGACCCGCGTGGCGGGCCGATGTCGGTAACGCCCGCAACGCGGGTCAGTTGCCGACCGGCGCGAGGGAACCGTCAGAGGATAGCGTAAAGCGCGCCACGTTCGCGCGACTGAACGGCGCGAGGTCGACCGCGCGGCCCTGATGGCGCACGTCCACCGCCGACACGTTGCCGATGACGAGGTCGCCCACTTCGCCGGCGCGGTAGCGGCGCGTCTGGCCGGCGGCGACGAGGCCGCGCTCGAGGGTGCGGCCATCGGCGCCCTGCGCTTCGAACCAGCTCTCGCCGTTGAAGGTCACCACGATCTCGCGGGACGACTCGACCGGCGGCAGCGCGGTGAGCGAGGCGACGACCGGCGCGCGCTCGGCCGGCGCGGGCGCGGGCGCCGCGGGACGCGCCGCGCCCGCGGCGGGC
>NZ_VOHJ01000040.1 GCF_007923255.1 Vulcaniibacterium thermophilum
ACAACGAGGAGCGGCCAAAGAAGGCATTGGGCGGACTGACACCGAGCGCCTACGCGAAGCAACTGGCAGCCACTACCATCCACCCCGGACTCTAAATCGCCCCGCTACTGAAAGCGGGGGGACGTCGGTGTGCGCGTAGATCGCCGCCGGCTGGTCGTAGTCGTGCTGGTTGGGCGCGGTGCTGGTGGGCGAGTTCGAGTAGTCCATGCAGGTGTTCTGCGTGGAGCCGTCCTCGCTGGTATGACCGAGCCCGAACAGGTGGCCGATCTCCTGGCACATGACGTGCCTGCGTTCGTCCTGGCTGGCGAAACCGCCGCGGTCGCCGCGACGGCGAGGCCGGTGCGTACGGGGGAAGGGACGTGGTCATGGGAGCATTCCTTGCAGTCGGAGGCGCGGTCACAGCGCCGGTGGAAGTTCAGGGCGTCCCAGCGCCGGGCGGGTGCCGGCGCCGTCCTTCGGGCCGATCGCCTCGCGGCCACCGTTCATCAGCGCGAACGCCGATGGCCACGCGCGTGCCAGAGCGATGCCGGCACCGACGGTAATCGCGACCGTCGCCAGCACGCTGGCGAGGTAGTGCGCGATCAGCCAGGCATCGCCATGCGCGGGCAGGTACGGCCACAGCGCGAACTTGACCGCTTCGATCAGCGGGAAGTGCGCCGCGTGCACAAAAAACGCCAGCCCCGCGTAGCGCGCGAGCCTTGCGCCGACGTCGGTCGCCGCCAGTTGCACGAAAAGCCCCCAGCAGGCGAGCGCACCGGCCAGCCGCAGCAGCCGGGTCAGCAGCACCACCGCCAGCGGCCGCTGGCTGCCTTCCCATTCGAGGAACAGCGGCGCCAGCGTGCGCAGCGCGACCAGCGCCACGTACACGGCCAGCAGCACCAGCGTCGCGCGCGGGCCGATCTCCAGCCGCGCGCCGCGGGTGCGCAGCAGGCCGCCGATGTAGAAGAACAGCACCACGTCGGCGCGGAAGAACACGCCCAGGTTGCTGCCCACCAGCCACGCCACGCCCAGTACCCCGAGGCCCAGCCAGGGCGCATGGCGCAGCGCGAGCCACAGCAGCGGGCTGACCAGCGCGGTGACGAACAGGTCGCGCACGAACCAGAACTGGAAGCCGATCGGATGCGCGGTCAGGCCGAACAGCGCGTTGACGTAGTCCCACGCACCGGCGCGTGCGAAGTCGACGTTGAGCGTGCCCAGCAGCGGTGCGCCCGGCCGCCATGCGAACAGTGCCAGCAGCAGCACCAGGTACAGCGCATTCCACGCCACCATCGGCAGGTACACCGTGCCCACGCGGCGGACGATCCGCTTCTGCAGCGCGCCCTGGGCATCGGTGGGCTCGAACGCGAAGAACAGCCAGCCGGACACCATGCTCAGCAGCGGCACCGAGCTGAAGAAGAAGAACAGCAGGAAGCTGCTGACGAAGGTGGCGACCTGGTACTGGTCCGGGTCGAAGCCGTCCCATGGGGTGTGCGCCGAGCCGGGGAAGAAGCGGTAGTGCAGGAACACCAGCCCGATCACCAGCAGCAGCCGGCTCAGGCCGAGCGCACGGCCGAGCCGGGGCTCTGTCAGCGGGGCGGCGTCGTGCCGCAGCCAATGCAGCCATGCCTCCCGCAATGGGACGGGGACGGAGTTCATGCGTGCGGTCCTTCTCGGTTCCGGCGAAGGCCAGAACGCGCGATCGATCGGAAGCACCGGACACCGCCGGGCGTCACGCCCGACGTCAGGCGCCGGCGTAGGGGAAGGCGTCGCTCACGCGATGGGAGGTCGAAGTCGGCGCGCCGGCGGAGGATCGGCGTGCGGATGTTGCGCGGGCGCCGAAACCCTCACTGCGATCGGAGCGGGCAACACCGGCGTCGATGCCGGCAGCGCGGCGGTCCTCGGCAGGCAGCCGCAGCGGCAGCCCCCGGCATCGCAGCAGGAACCCTCGGCCTGTGCGGTATCCGCCGTGTGATCCGATGCCGGAGCGGCACCGTGATCGGGGCACCCGTGCCCCTCGTCGTGAGGTGGGGTGGCGGCGGCGCCCGCTTCGTGCGCGCATCCGCCCATCCCGCCGGCGTAGAGGGCATTGAACGCCAGCAGCACGGACAGCAGCAGCGGAAGGACGGTTGACAGCCGCAGCATGAGCGAACGACGCCGTCGAGGTGCGACCAGCATCACCGCCCGAGGGTGACGGCGATGTGGCGATCAGGTGCAGCGGCTAGCGTGGCGCCACGTAGCCGCCGGGCACGCCCTCGGGGCTGAGCACCACCTGCCAGAGTTGCGCGTGGCGGACGCGGAACATCGCCATGCTGGCGTGCAGGTAGTAGCGCCACATGCGACGGAAGCGCTCGTCGTAGCGCGCGGGCAGGGTGTGCCAGGCGGCCTCGATGTTGTCGCGCCAGGCCTGCAGCGTGCGGTCGTAGTCGGTGCCGAAGTTGTGCCAGTCCTCCAGCACGAACAGGCCCTCGCTGGCGGCGGCGATCTGCGCGACCGAGGGCAGCATCGAGTTCGGGAAGATGTAGCGGTCGATCCACGGATCGGTGCGGTTGGTGGAGACGTTGGTGCCGATCGTGTGCAACACCGTGAGGCCGTCGGCCGGCAGGCAGCGCCGCACCATCTCGAAGTAGCGGCGGTAGTTCCTCACGCCGACGTGCTCGAACATGCCGATCGAGAACACGCGGTCGAAGCGTTCGTCGAGCTCGCGATAGTCCTGCAGGCGGATCTCGATCGGCAGCCCGGCGCACAGCTCGCGCGCGAACGCCGCCTGCTCGCGCGAGACGGTGATGCCCACGCCGCGCACGCCGTAGCGCTCGGCGGCGAACTTCAGCGCCTCGCCCCAGCCGCAGCCGATGTCGAGCACGCGCATGCCCGGCTGCAGGCCGAGCTTGCGGCAGACCAGGTCGAGCTTGGCTTCCTGCGCGGCGTCGAGATCGGCCGCCTCGCGCCAGTAGCCGCAGCTATACACCAGCCTGCGGCCCAGCATCGCGCGGTAGAGGTCGTTGCCGAGGTCGTAGTGGCGCTCGCCGACGCGGTAGGCGCGGCGTCCGGCCTGGGCGTTGATCAGCGTGGCGCGCAGCGCCAGCCACAGGTCGCCGATGCCGCGCACGCGGCGGTCGAGCCGGGCCTGGAGCAGGCGCGCCAGCAGCACGTCGAGTTGCGCGGCGTCCCACCAGCCGTCCATGTAGGCCTCGCCGAAACCGAGCGAGCCGGTCGCGAGCACGCGCGCGAACAGGCGCTCGTCGCGCACCTGCAAATCCCACGGACGGTCGCCGTCGAGGCGCACGTCGGCCTCGGCCAGCAACGCCGCGAACCGCCTGCGCAGAGGCGAAGCGGCCACGGCACAGGGCGACGACGCCGGCGGCGCGTGCCGCGTGGCGTGCGGACCGTGGGACACGTCGGGGGTGCGCATGGCGGGCATCCGGCGAGCCGGCGGCGACCTTGCCGCGGCGGCTGAAATGGAACCCACGGTGACGGCGAACGCGGCGTGAAGGCCGGCCGCGCCGACGCGCTCCTCGGGCGGCTATGCGGCGGGCCTCACCGCGCGGCCGGATGGCGGTAGCGGTACTCCACTTCCGCCACCAGCGGAGCCTCGCGGCCGGGGATGCGCGCGGTGACGGTGAACCGGTAGCGCCCCGGCGCGCCGAGCACGAAGCTGTTGCCGAAGCTGGTGGCATCGTCGTTGCGCATCGGTTCGAGCGTGCGCGTCACGGTGCGGCCGCCGATCGGCACGCTGGCGGTGATCGTGGCGTTCTCGACCCGTCGCCCGGTGCCGCGTTCGAACAGCGCCACCACCAGATGATGCTCGCGGGAGAAGTCGCCGCGCGGGCGGCCGTGGGCATCGACGTCGGCGCCGATGTGCGGCATGCCGGACGCGCGCACCAGCGCCGAGGGCATGATGCCGAAGTACACGTCGTAGCCGTCGACCACCTGGGTGAGCGCGCCGCGCGGTTCGGCGCGAACGGCGGGAACGGACAGCAGGCCGGCGAGCGACACCGCCAGCAGCACGGCACGCATGGACGCGATCATGGTCGGGCTCCTCCGGACGGGGTCGACAGACTGCCATGCGGAGCGTGGCGGTCGCGCCAGCTTCGTCGGGTCGCTCACAGGTGCCCCGAGCGCGAGACCGCGAACACCAGCCGCAACGACAGCACGATGGCCCAACCGTAGGCGAACGCCGCCAGCACCGGCATGTGCGCCCACAGCATCGGCCCGGCGTCGTGCAGGGTGAGGATCGAGCCGGTGAGGTAGAGACCGAAGGTGATGATCGCCAGCGCCAGCCGGTTGCCGGTGCGCGCGAGCGAAACCTCCGCTTCCTCCAGGCCGCGGTGGTGCACCGACAGCGACGGCCGGCCTTCCTCGAGCCGGGCCTGGCGCAGGGTGGTGGCCAGCAGCTCGGGCAACTGCCGCGCCGCGCTCGCCATCCGCGAGGCCAGCGGCCGCCGCGGCGCGCGCGCGCGTTCCATCACTTCGAGGATGCCGCGAACGCGTGTTGAGTTCGGCCAGCAGGTCGAGCTCCGGATCGAGCGCGCGCAGCGTGTTCTCCAGCAGGAACAGGGTGCGGAGCAACACCAGCAGATGACGCGGCAGGCGCAGGTTCTCGCCGGCGCCGATCCGCGTCACCCGCCACACGACTTCCGCCACCGACCACTGCGCCAGCGGCAGCGTGGTCAGCTCGCTCAGCACTTCGGAGATCGCCCGCAGGTAGGCGCGACGGTCGAGGCGCGCGGTCAGGAATCCGAGCGTGGTCGAGGCATCCAGCACGCCGGCCGCGTCGTCGTAGGCGATCGATTCGATCAGTTGCGCGAACGCCAGCCGCGACTCGGCATCGAGATAGCCGATGGTGCCGAAGTCGTGGAAGCAGAGCCGGCCGTCCGGCAGGTCGAACAGGTTGCCGGGGTGCGGATCGCCGTGGAACACGCCGGCGCCGAAGAACTGGTGCACGTAGGCGTCGATCAGCAGATGCGCGAGCTCGCGGGCGCGGGGCGTGCCGTAGGCTTCCTCGATGCGGCGGCCGTGGCTCAGCTCCTGCACCAGCACCTGCGGCGCGACCCAACGCTCGTGCACGCGCGGCAGCGTCACGCCGGGCACCTCGGCGAGCGCGGTCGCCATGCGCCGCATGTTGCGCGCCTCGTGGGTCATGTCGATCTCGGCGTGCAGGAACGCCGCCAGTTCGTCCACCAGCTCCAGTGGGCGCTGCCGGCGCAGTTGCGGCCAGAAGCGCTGCAGCACGCTCACCAGCCGGCGCAGCAGGCGCAGGTCGGCGCGCACCTGCTCGGCGACGCCGGGCCGGGTGACTTTCACGATCGCCTCGCGGCCGTCGAGCAGCACCGCGCGGTGCACCTGGGCCACCGACGCCGCCGCCAGCGGCTGCGGGTCGAACGCGCGGAACATGCGGTCGATCGGCAGGCCGAACGCGGCCTCGACGGTCGTGACCGCCTGCGCCGACGGGAACGCCGGCACGTCGCTGTGCAGCGATTCGAGCGCATGTCGGAACGGCGCCGGCAGCAGATCCCAGCGCAGGCTCAGGCCCTGGCCCATCTTCACGAAGGTGGTGCCGAGCGATTCCAGCGTCTGCCGCAGGCGCTCGGGCAGCTTCTCCGGCGCCCGTCGACGCAGCCGCCGCCAGTCCCAGGCCAGACGCGCGAACGCGACGATGATCTGCAGGCTGCGCGGCATGGTGGCGCGTGCGGTCATCGGCCGATCCTCCCGAGCGCCGAGGCCAGCAGCACCAGCGCGACCGCCGCCATACCCAGCCAGCACAGCCAGTGGAGCAGCGGGTACCAGCGTGGCGGCGATTCGCCGGCCAGGCGGTCCAGCCGGTGGCGGCCGACCATCCCGACCGCGTGTGCGGCCAGACCCACCAGCAGCAGCGCACCCGCCATCGGCGCCAGCGCCGCGCCCAGCAGCGCGCCCGCACCCAGCCCGGCGAGCGCCGCGCCGGCACTGGCGAGCAGGTCCGCGCGCTTGCGGCGTGCGATCGTCGGATCGTTCATCGGCATTCCTCCGTCGTGCGCGTCGTCGCCGGCTTATCCGCACCGGGCCGCAGCATCCGGCGCCTGCCCGCCGCTCACGTCGAACTTCCGCTCGACGCCGGCGTCGCGGCCTCGTGGGCGCCCGGTTCCAGGCGCACGCGGCGCAGCAGCAGTGCGTTGAGCGCGACGATGACCGAGCTGCCGGACATCGACAGCGCGGCGATCTCCGGCGACAGCGTCAGCGGATAGGCGACACCGGCGGCGAGCGGAAAGGCGATCAGGTTGTAGCCGACCGCCCAGCCGAGGTTCTGGTGCATCTTGCGCAGCGTGGCGCGGGCGATGGTGACCGCGCGCACGACGTCGTAGGGATCGCTGCGCATCAGCACCACGTCGGCGCTTTCGATGGCGACGTCGGTGCCGGCGCCGATCGCGAAGCCGACGTCGGCCTGGGTCAGCGCCGGGGCGTCGTTGACGCCGTCGCCGACCATGCCGACCTTGCGCCCCTGCGCCTGCAGCTTCTTCACCTCGGCCGCCTTGTCGCCCGGCAGCACGTCGGCGAGCACGATGTCGATGCCCAGATCGGCCGCCACGCGCTCGGCGGTGGGGCGGTTGTCGCCGGTGATCATCGCCACCTGCACGCCGCGGCGGTGCAGTTCCTGGATGGTCGCCCGCGAGGTCGGCCGGATCGCGTCGGCGATCGCGAACAGCCCCGCCAGCCGGCCACCGACACCGACGAAGATCACCGTGCGTCCGCCGCCGGCCAGGCGCGAGGCCTCCGCCTCCAGTTCCGCCAGCTCGACGCCGTGCGCCTGCATCAGCAGCCGGTTGCCGAGCAGCACCGCCACGCCGTCGACCATGCCGGTGGCGCCCTGGCCGTCGATGTTGGTGAAGCCGGTGGCGAGCACCGCCGGCGCGCCGGAACGCTTGAGGATGGCCTGCGCCAGCGGGTGCTCGGAGTGCGCCTCGACGGCTGCCGCGATGGCCAGCAGGCGCTCCGGCGTCCAGCCGTCGGCCACCACCATGTCCACCACTTCCGGCTGGCCGACCGTCAGCGTGCCGGTCTTGTCGAACACGATCACGTCCAGCCGCGCGCTCTGCTCGATCGCCTCGGCGTGCTTGAACAGGATGCCGTGGCGCGCGCCGAGGCCGGTGCCGATCATCACCGCCATCGGCGTGGCCAGGCCCAGCGCGTCGGGGCAGGCGATCACGAACACGGTGATGGTCAGCGTCAGCGCGAACAGCAGCGTCTGGCCGATCCACCAGAACCACACCGCGAACGTCGCCAGCCCGACCACGATCGCCGCCAGCACCAGCCATTGCGAGGCGCGGTCGGCCAGCAACTGGGCCGGCGCCTTCGAGTTCTGCGCGTCCTGCACCAGCTTGATGATCTGCGCCAGCGCGGTGTCGGCGCCGACCTTGGTCGCGGTGTAGGTGAACGCGCCGCTCTTGTTGATCGAGCCGCCGACCACCTCGTCGCCCGGGTCCTTGCGTACCGGCATCGACTCGCCGGTCAGCATCGACTCGTCGACCTGCGAGCTGCCTTCGGTGATGACGCCATCGACCGGAATCTTCGCGCCGGGCCGCACCACCACCACGTCGCCAACCACCACCTCGGCGGTGGGCAGTTCGATCTCCCGGCCGCCGCGGCGTACCAGCGCGCGCGGCGGCGAAAGATTCAGCAGCGCCTTCATCGCATCGGAGGCGCCCGCCCGCGCGCGCATCTCCAGCCAGTGCCCGAGCAGGATGAAGGTCAGCAGCACCGCCGAGGCCTCGAAGAAGTTCGGCCCGCGGAACAGGAAGGTGGACGCGATGCTGAAGCCGTAGCCGGTGCCGACGCTCAGCAGCACCAGCACCGCCATGTCCAGCACGCCGCGCCGCAGCGAGCGGATCGCCGCCGAGAAGAACGGCCAGCCGGGGTAGAGGATCGCCGCGCTCGCCAGCAGGAACAGCCAGACCTCCAGCCGCAGGCCGAACGGCACCGGCGGCGGCGTCATCAGGCCCATCGGCGACCACAGGAACACCGGGATCGAGAACGCCAGCGCGACCGCGAAGCGGCGCTGCATGTCGCGCGCGGCGGCGTGCAGGTCGGGACCGTGGTGCATGCCGGCGTGCATGTCGCCCGTCTCGTGCGCGGCCGCGGCGGGCGGATGGCGGTGGACGGCGTGCCCTTCCGGCATCGGTGCCGCACGGGCCTGCGGCGCATGGGCGGCGTGCGTGGCATGCGCCGCCTCCGCGCCGTCGCATCCGCCCGCCTCGCTGCAGGTGAAGCCGCAGCGTCGGATGAGCTCGGCGACCGCGCCGGGCGCCAGCGTGCCGCGGCGATAGCGCACCGTCAGCTCGCCGGTGGCGAAGTTGGCCGTCGCCTCGTCCACGCCGGGCAGCGCGGCCACCGCCTTCTCCAGCGCGCGTGCGCAGCCGGTGCTGACCATGTCGGCGATCGGCCAGGTGCGGGTGGCGGAGGCGCGCATCGGGTCGGCGGAGGCGCGCGCGGAATGGGCAGGGTGCGGGTGCATGCCGCGGCCCGGGTGGGAAGCCGCTTCGTTCATGCGCGGGAGCCCCTCGTGAACAGACGGTGGACGAAGCCGAACAGCCACCCCGCGAAGAACGCGTAGATCATGACCAGCAGCGTGCCGACCATCACCGCCCCCAGCGTGGGCGCCGGCGGATTCGGGGTCAACAGTGCGGACAGGTCCAGGCCGTGGAACAGCTTCGCGAGCGCGGCAGTGAACGCGCCGGGGGCCAGGACGACCGTCAGCGCGCAGATCAGGTAGAGCAGCCCGGCCGTGACCGACAGCGACAGGCCGATGGCGAGCGGATCGTGACGTTGCATGGCGTGTTCTCCAGTAGTGGATGCGGGGCCAGCGCGGGATCAGGAAGCCGGTGAGCCGGGCAGGGAGCCGCCGGGCCTGCCTCGCCGACGCGGGACATAGCGCGGCACGGTCCGCATGTAGCGCGCGTAGTCATCGCCGAAGCGCTGCAGGCATTCGCGTTCCTCCTTGCGTGCGAGGCGCGCATAGGCGATCACCAGCACCGGATACAGCAGCAGCGTCAGCAGCGTCGGCCACTGCAGCAGGAAGCCGGTGAGGATCAGCACGAAGCCGACGTACTGCGGATGGCGCATCCGCCCATACACGCCCTCGACCGCCAGCCGCCGCTCGCGCTGCGCGCGGTACAGCACCGGCCACGCCTCGGCGAGCAGCCAGAAGCCGCCGCCGATCAG
The DNA here is from genome assembly GCF_007923255.1 of Vulcaniibacterium thermophilum. Classification (GTDB taxonomy): domain Bacteria; phylum Pseudomonadota; class Gammaproteobacteria; order Xanthomonadales; family Xanthomonadaceae; genus Lysobacter_F; species Lysobacter_F thermophilum. Next base: position 9,172 of record NZ_VOHJ01000040.1, read on the forward strand.
CACGAAGCTCAGCAGGTGGAACGGGCCGAAATGGGGGTTGGCGCGCCAGCCGAAGAGCATCTCCAGCAGGTGCCCCGCGTCGTGCCCCAGCCAGTCCACGCCGGGGATGCGCGCCGACAGCCAGCCCGACAGCAGGTACAGCGTCAGTGGGAAGCCGTACATCTCGGCGAAGAACGCCAGCACGAACGCCGAGAGCATGCCGAGGCTGCGCCAGTCGCGCCCGCTGACCGGCCGGAAAAAGCTCCAGGCGAACAGGATGAAGAAGGCCGAGTTGATCGCGACCAGGTACCACAGGCCATAGGCGGATCTGTCCATGGCTCAGGTCCTGCCGTCGTCGTGCCGGTGCGCGGATGCGTCGTCGCGCCGCGCCGCGTGATGGCGGTGGCCACGGTGCATGCCGACGTGCAACAGCGGGCAGGCCAGCAGGATCAGCAGCGGCAGCCAGCGCAGCGCGCCCAGCGTGTGGGTGCGGTGCTCGGCGATCAGGTAGAACCCGGCGGCGAGCAGGAACGCCCAGAACACGACGCGCGTTCCGCGCCCTTCGCGGTGGGTGGGTGCGTCCGTGGCGGTCATGGCGAACTCCTCCTGCAGGGCCGGCGGATGGGAACTGCGCACCGGTCGGGCGGCCGACCGACCGGTGTCCCGACTAGGCTGCGGTGCGCGGGGCGCGCGCCTCGGCGAGCTTGCGCCCCTTGATCCAGGCATACACCACCGGGATGACGACCAGCGTCAGCACGGTGGAGGACACCATCCCGCCCACCATGGGCGCGGCGATGCGGCGCATCACCTCCGAACCGGTTCCGGTGCTCCACATGATCGGCAGCAGGCCGGCCATGATCGCCACCACCGTCATCATCTTCGGTCGCACCCGCTCGACCGCGCCTTCGACGATCGCCGCCTGCAGGTCGGCGGCATCGAGCGCGCGGCCTTCGCGACGCGCGGCCTCGGCGCGTGCCTGCAGCGCATGGTCGAGGTAGATCAGCATCACCACGCCAGTCTCGGCGGCGACACCCGCCAGCGCGATGAAGCCGACCGCCACCGCCACGCTGAGGTTGTAGTCCAGCGCCCACATCAGCCAGACGCCGCCCACCAGCGCGAACGGCACCGACAGCATCACGATCAGCGATTCGGTGACGCGCCGGAAATTGAGGTACAGCAGCAGGAAGATCAGCGCCAGGGTCACCGGCACCACGATCCGCATCTTCGCCGCGGCGCGCTGCATGTACTCGTACTGCCCGCTCCAGGTGGCGTACGTGCCGGGCGGGAACTTCACCGACTCGGCCACCGCCTGCTGCGCGGCGCGCACGTAGCGGCCGATGTCGCTCTCGCGGGTGTCGACGTAGATGTAGGCCGACAGCATCGCGTTCTCGGTGCGGATGCTGGGCGCACCCTTGCGCACCACCACCGTGGCCAGTTCGCCCAGCGGCACCTGCGCGCCGTCCATGGTCGGCACCAGCACGTTGTCGGCGATGCGCTGCGGATCGTCGCGCAGCTCGCGCGGGTAGCGCACGATCAGCCCGAAGCGCTCGCGCCCCTGCACCAGCGTGGTCACCATCTCGCCGCCCAGCGCGGCCGCCACCACGTCCTGCAGCTCGCCGGGCGTGACGCCGTACTGCGCCAGCCGCGCGCGGTCGGGTTCGACGTCGAGGTAGTAGCCGCCGGTGAGCCGCTCGGCGTAGGCGCTGGTGGTGCCCGGCACCTTGCGCACCGCCGCCTCGATCTGCCGCGCCAGCGTCTCCATCTGCGCCAGGTCGCGGCCGAACACCTTGATGCCGACCGGGGTGCGGATGCCGGTGGCCAGCATGTCGGTGCGCGCCTTGATCGGCATGGTCCAGGCGTTGGCGACGCCGGGGAAACGCAGCGCGCGGTCCATCTCGGCGATCAGCGTGTCCACCGTCATGCCCTCGCGCCATTCGGATTCGGGCTTGAGGTTGATGACGGTCTCGAACATCTCCAGCGGCGCGGGGTCGGTGGCGGTGTTGGCGCGTCCGGCCTTGCCGAACACCGATTCGACCTCGGGGAAGCTCCTGATGATGCGGTCCTGCTGTTGCAGCAGTTGCGCCGCCTTGGTCGCCGACATCGCCGGCAGCGAGGCCGGCATGTAGAGCAGGGTGCCTTCGTTGAGCGTCGGCATGAACTCGCTGCCGAGGCGCGCGGCCGGCCACAGCGTGGCCAGCAGCGCGACCACCGCCAGCACGAGGGTGGCGAGCTTGTGGCGCAGCACCGCGTTGATCACCGGGCGGTAGCCGGCGATCAGCACGCGGTTCACCGGGTTCTTCGCCTCCGGCACGATCCGGCCGCGCACGAACAGCAGCATCAGCACCGGCACCAGCGTGATCGACAGCAGCGCGCCGCCGGCCATCGCGAAGGTCTTGGTGAACGCCAGCGGCCGGAACAGCCGTCCTTCCTGTGCCTCCAGCGCGAACACCGGCAGGAACGAGACGGTGATGATCATCAGGCTGAAGAACAGCGCCGGGCCGACCTCGCGGCAGGCGTCGATGATCAGTTGCGCGCGGCTGCGCGTGCCGTCGTCGCGCTCGATATGCTTGTGCGCGTTCTCGATCATCACGATCGCCGCGTCCACCATCGCGCCGATGGCGATGGCGATGCCGCCCAGGCTCATGATGTTGCTGTTGAGCCCGAGCACGCGCATGGCGATGAACGCGATCAGCACGCCGACCGGAAGCATCACGATCGCCACCAGCGCGCTGCGGGCGTGGAACAGGAACACCAGGCAGACCAGCGCGACGATCAGGCTCTCCTCGATCAGCGTGGTACGCAGGGTCGCGATCGCGCGGTGGATCAGCTCGGAGCGGTCGTACACCGTGCGCAGGCTGACGCCGGCGGGCAGGCCGCCGCGGATCTCGGCCAGCTTCTCCTTCAGGCCGTGGATCACCGCCAGCGCGTTCTCGCCGTAGCGCGCCACCGCGATGCCGGCGACGGTCTCGCCTTCGCCGTCGAGCTCGGCCAGGCCGCGGCGCTCGTCCGGCACCAGTTCGACGTGGGCGACGTCGCCCACACGCACCGGCGCGCCGCCCTCCGCCTTCAGCACCAGGTTCTCGATGTCCTCCACGCCGCGCAGGTAGCCGCGGCCGCGCACCATGTATTCGGTCTCGGCCATCTCGACGACGCGGCCGCCGACATCGCGGTTGCTCTCGCGCACCACCTGCGACACACGCGCGAGCGGGATGCCGTACTCGCGCAGGCGCGCCGGATCGACGGTGACCGAATACTGGCGCACGAAGCCGCCGACGCTGGCGATCTCCGCCACGCCCGGCGCCTTGGCGAGCTGGTAGCGCACGTACCAGTCCTGCACCGCGCGCAGCTCGTCGAGCGAACGCTGCTTGCCCTGCAGCGCGTACTGGTAGACCCAGCCGACGCCGGTGGCATCCGGCCCGAGGCTCGGGGTGACGCCGGCCGGCAGGTTCTTCGAGGCGAAATTGAGGTACTCGAGCACGCGCGAGCGCGCCCAGTAGAGGTCGGTGCCGTCCTCGAAGATCACGTAGACGAACGAGGCGCCGAAGAATGAGAAACCGCGCACCACCTTCGACTTCGGCACTGACAGCAGCGCGCTGGTGAGCGGGTAGGTGACCTGGTCCTCGACCACCTGCGGCGCCTGCCCCGGGTATTCGGTGAACACGATCACCTGCACGTCGGACAGGTCCGGCTGCGCGTCCAGCGGGGTGCGCAGAAGCGCGTACACACCGCCGGCGATCACCGCCAGCGTCATCACCGCGATCAGGAAGACGTTGCGGACCGACCACTCGATGATGCGGCCGAGCATGTCAGCGGTCCTCGTGGCCGTCGTGCGTGCCGTCGGTTGCCGGCGCGTGGCCGGCGTGCGGATCGGATGGCGGGGGCGGGGCGTGCCTGGCGTGCGGATCGGGAGACGCGGTTGGGGCGTGCCCCGCGTGCGGGTCGGCCGGCGCCGGCGACGGCTGCGCGTGCGCCTGCGGCTTCGGTCGCGCCGTGGCTGGGGCCGGCTGCGTGTCCTTCTTCGCATCGACCGGTGGCATCGCCGGCCCATGTCCGGCGTGGTCCACCGCCGCGGGCGCGGTCGCCTGTGCGGCGGGTGCGGACCCGCCGTGGCCGGCGTGCGCGCCCAGTCCCTGCAACGCCGCCTGCAGGTTGCTTTCGGCGTCGATCAGGAAGTTCGCCGCCACCACCACACGCTCGCCTTCGCGCACGCCATCCAGGATCTCGACGCTGTCGCCGGCGCGCCGCCCGATGCGCACCTCGCGCGGCTCGAACCGGCCGGGCGCGCGCTCGACCAGCACCACCTGGCGCAGTCCGCTGTCGAGCACCGCCGAGCGCGGCACGCTCAGCACCGGCGTCGGGTCGTCGCGCTCCAGCACGATCGCGCCGAACAGGCCGGGACGCAGCACGCCGTCCCGATTCGGCAGCGCCACCCGCACCTGCACCGTGCGCGTGGCGGTGTCCAGCACCGGCTGCACGAACGTCACCGTGCCGCCGAAGCGCCGGCCGGGCAGGGTGGTGGATTCGAAACGCGCGGCCTGTCCGACCCGCAGCTCCGCCGCCTGCGCCGCCGGCACGTGCGCCACCGCCCACACCGTGGACAGGTCCGCCAGCCGCAGCACGGTCTCGCCCGGCTCGAAGCGCGCGCCCTGCACGACCGGCTTCTCGATCACCACCGCGTCCGCCGGCGAGGTCAGCACGAAGCCGCCGTCGCCCTGTCCGAGCTGGCGCGGGGCGATCTGCCAGTTGCGCAGGCGGGCCACCGCCGCATCGCGCAGGCGCGTCATCGAGGCGGCGCTGGCCGGATCGCTCTGCGCGAGCCTGCGCGCCGCCGCATCGGCGACGCGGTACTCCTGCTGCGCCGCCATCAGCTCCGGGCTGTACACGCGCATCAGCGGCTGGCCGCGGCGCACGCGCATGCCGGTCTGGTCGGCGTACAGGCGCTCGATCCAGCCTTCGAAACGCGGCGCGATCGCGTACTGCCGGGTCTCGTCGATCTCCAGCGTGGCGCTGGCGCGCACCCCGGCGGCCAGCGGCGCGCGTTCCACCACCGCCGTGCGCACACCGAGCGTCTGCACCTTCTCCGGCGTCAGCACGACGGTGCCGGGTGCGGTGGCCTCCTCGCCTTCGTAGACGGGGATGTAGTCCATTCCCATCGGGTCCTTCTTCGGCACCGGCGAGGTGTCCGGCAGGCCCATCGGGTTGCGGTAGTAGAGAACCTTGCGCGTGGGGCGCCCGGTGTCGGCCTGCGCCGGCGCGGCGGCCTGCTCGCGCGAGGCGCGGCCGGCGAGCCAGCCGACGGCGAGCGCCGCGGCGGCCACGGACAGGGCGAGGACCAGAGTCCGGAAGCGGGTCATCGGGTGTCTCCTTCGAGGGCGCGCACGGCGGCGGCGCCCAGCAGTTCGTCGCGCAGGGCATCCACGCGCGCGAGGTCGGCGCCTTGCCAGGCGTTCAGGGCTTCCAGCAGCGTGCCGAAATCGACTTCGCCCACCTGGTAGCTCGCCAGCGCGGAGCGGAAGTTGGCGTCGGCCTGCGGCAGCAGGGTGGTTTCGGTGAGGCGGCGGCGCTCGCGCGCGCTCTGCCACTGCGCCCACGCCATTCCGGCCTCGCCCTGCAGGCTGCGGCGGGCGGCCTCGGCGCGGGCCAGCGCGGCGTCCTCGAGCAGGCGCGATTCGCGCTCGCGTTCGCGGCGCGCGCGTTGCTGCAGCGGAATCTCGACTTCCAGCATCAGTTCGGCGCTGTCCATGCCGTCGAAACGGCGCATGCGGCCGACGCCCAACGTGATGTCGGGATAGCGGTTGCGGTACTGCAGCTCGACGTTGCTGCGCGCCGCCTCGGCCAGCGCCTGCCGCGCCTGCACCATCGGGTGCCGCCCGCCATCGAGCGTTTGCAGCAGCACCTCCAGCGTTGGCGCCTGCACGCTCAGGGCCGGCGGCGCGGCGGGCTCGGCGAGCGCTTCGTCGGCGCGCCGGCCGAGCGCACGGTTGAGCGCCGCGGCCGCCTCGCTGCGCGCGGCCAGCCGCTCGATGCGTTCGCGCTGCATCGCCGTGCGTTCCACCTGGGCGCGGATCGCGTCCTGCTGCGCGGCCAGGCCCAGCGCGTAGCGCACGCCGGCGATCTCCTCGATCCGTTCCAGCAGGGCGATGCGGCGGTCGAGCACCGCCACCGCCTGGTCGGCGTGCCAGTAGCGGACGTAGGCGGCTTCGGCCTCGGCGAGCAGCGTGCGCGCGGTGGCTTCGCGCTCCAGCCGCATCGCCTCGGCCTCATGGGTGGCGACCTCGCGGGCCAGCGAACGCTTGCCCCACAGCGGAAAGCGCTGGCGAAGCTGCACGCTGGCCGCGCCTTCGTCGCGCGCCTGCCACGGCCGGTCGGGGTCGAGTTCCTGCACCGACACCGACGCCATCGGGTCGGGCAGTGCGCCGGCAGGCTGGATGCGCGCCCGCGCGGCCTCGGCTTCGGCCTGCAGCGCGCGCAGTTCGGGGTTGCGCTCAAGTAACCAGGCGCGGATGGAGGCGACGTCGCGACCGGGCAGCGCGGGTTCGGTGGCGAACGCGGGCGTGGCGCCGGCGAACAGCACGAGCGCGGCGATCAGCACCGTACTGCGGGCGGACCGCGCACGGAACAGGGAACGAAGAAGCGGAGGAAGCACGGGCGATGCCATGTCGTGGGTCCGCGGGCCGAGCGGATCGGCAGAGCGGGTGGAGACAGGCCGTGCGGCGCACGGCGGCCAGCGCGCGCCGCCGGAAGCGGCGCACGCGCGGGCCGGGCATCAGATCAGCAGCAGTGCGGCAGGGTGCGCGGTAGGTCGGTGCCAGGATGGCGGTACGGGCGCGCGCAGCAGCAGCGGGCGTTGCGGTTCGAGTCGGCTCACCAGCGCCAGCGCCACCGGCGCCATCGCGGGCAGCGCCGGCACCGCCGGCACCCGTGCGACATCGCTGGAGGCATCGCCCTGGCTGCAGTGCGCCAGGCAGAGCGCGGGATCGTCCACGGTCGCGGGCGTCTCGTCGTGGCCGCAGGTCTCGCCCATCGTGGCCGCCGGATGCGAGGCCGCCATCGACGCGGCTCCGTGCGCCGGCATCGTGCAGCCGCCATGCGCGGCGAGCGCCAGTTGCGCCCACAGCAGGGCGACGATCGCGAGGATCGACAGCCGTGCCCGCAGGCGCTTGTGGCGGAATCGCTTCATGCAACGCATCTTAGCCGAGGGATACGGGTGCGAACTTGATCTGGATCAAGCTCGTCCCTGTGGCGTGGTGTCGTATCGTGCGCCGAAGGGGCGTGAGCGCGACCTCAACACGTTGTGCGTCCGCCCGCGCCAGGCGCGGCGCATGGCCGCAAACGAAAAGGCCCTCCGCCAGGGAGGGCCTTTCCGCACAGCGCGCGGGCGCCGTCAGAGCGCTTCGAAAATCCCCGCCGCGCCCATGCCGGTGCCGATGCACATCGTCACCATGCCGTACTTCTTCTGGCGGCGCCGCAGACCATGCACGATCGTCGCGGTACGGATCGCACCGGTGGCGCCGAGCGGGTGGCCGAGCGCGATGGCGCCGCCGAGCGGGTTCACCTTGTCGGGGTCGAGCCCGCAGTCGCGGATCACCGCCAGCGCCTGCGCCGCGAAAGCCTCGTTGAGTTCGATCCAGTCGAGCTGATCCTGGGCGAGGCCGGCCTGCTTCAGCGCCTTCGGAATCGCCGCGATCGGGCCGATGCCCATCACCTCCGGACGCACACCGGCGACCGAGAAGCTCACGAAACGCGCCAGCGGGGTGAGGCCGTACTGCTTCACCGCGCTCTCCGACGCCAGCAGCACCGCGGCGGCGCCGTCGCTCATCTGCGAGCTGTTGCCCGCCGTCACGCTGCCGCCGAACTGGCCGTTGCGGAACACCGGCTTGAGCTTCGCGAGCGCCTCCATCGAGGTGTCCGCACGCGGGCCCTCGTCGATCTCGACGAGCGTCCTCTTCACCCGCACCGTGTTGCCGGCGATGTCGGGCATGCGCGCGATCACCTCGTACGGCGTGATCTCGTCGCGGAACTCGCCGCGCTCGATTGCCGCGATCGCCTTCTGGTGCGAGGCATAGGCGAAGGCGTCCTGGTCCTCGCGCGAGACCTTCCACTCCTCGGCGACCTTCTCGGCGGTGATGCCCATGCCGTAGGCGATGGCGACGTTCTCGTCGTTCGCGAACACCTGCGGGCTGAGCGCCACCTTGTTGCCCATCATCGGCACCATCGACATCGACTCGGTGCCGCCGGCCAGCATCAGCTCGGCGTTGCCGAGCCGGATTTCGTTGGCCGCCAGCGCGACCGCCTGCAGGCCGGACGAGCAGAAGCGGTTGATGGTCTGCGCGCCGATGGTGTTCGGCAGACCCGCCAGCAGCGCACCGATGCGGGCGACGTTCATGCCCTGCTCGCCTTCCGGCATGGCGCAGCCGACGATCACGTCGTCGATGCGGTTGACGTCGATGCCCGGCGCCTGCGCGATCACGGCCTTCAGCACGTGCGCCAGCATCTCGTCGGGACGGGTGTTGCGGAACGCGCCGCGCGGCGCCTTGCCGACCGGCGTGCGGGTGGCGGCGACGATGTAGGCGTCCTGGATCTGTTTCATCTGCGTTCTCCGAACGCGGGAATCGGGAAGGGGAATCGGGAATCGCATGCCGCGATGGTTCCCGATTGCCGTACCCGACCCCGCTGTTGACGATTCCCGATTCTCGAATTCCCGATTCCCGCCGCTCAGTTCCTCAGCGGCTTGCCCGTCTTCAGCATGTGCGCGATGCGCTCCTGCGTCTTCGGCATCTGCGCCAGCGCGACGAAGTGCTCGCGCTCCAGCCGCAGCAGCCAGTCCTCGTCGACGAACGCGCCGCGATCGACCTCGCCGCCGCACAGCACGGTGGCGATGCGGGTGGCGATCTCGTAGTCGTGCGGCGAGATGAAACGGCCTTCGAGCATGTTGACCAGCATCATCTTGAAGGTGGCGATGCCGACGTCGCCGGCGACCTGGATGCGGCGCGCGGGCAGGGGCGGGCGGTAGCCGGATTCGGCCAGCGCCAGCGCCTGCTGCTTGGCGACGTGCAGCAGCTCGTGGCTGTTGAACACGACGACATCGGCCTCGCGCGCCAGCTTCAGCGACTTCGCCTCGAACGCCGAGGTCGACACCTTGCCCATCGCCACGCTCTCGAACGCGGTCTTGAGCTGCGCGAACACGTCGCCGCCCGGACCGGCCGCCTCCGACGCGCGCAGCGCCAGCTCCTTCAGGCCGCCGCCGGCCGGCAGCAGGCCGACGCCCGCCTCGACCAGGCCGACGTAGCTCTCCAGCGCGAACACGGTGCGCGCGGCGTGCATCTGGAACTCGCAGCCGCCGCCCAGCGCCAGCCCGCGCACCGCCGCCACCACCGGCACCAGCGCGTACTTGATCCGCTGCGAGGTGGCCTGGAAGTCGGCCACCATCTTCTCGAACCCGGCAAGGTCGCCGGCCTGCAGCAGGCCGAGCGCGCCGGCCAGATCCGCGCCGGCCGAGAACGGCTCCTTCGGCTGCCAGATCACCAGGCCGCGGAAGTCGCGCTCGGCGATCGCGATGGCCTCCCGGAGGCCCGCCAGCACCTGGTCGTTGACCGTGTGCATCTTGGTCTTGAAGCCGACCACGGCGATCTCCTCGCCTTCGTCGACCCACATCCGCACGCCGTCGTTCTCGTACACCGTGCGGCCCTGCGAGAACTTCTCGCCGAGCAGCGGGTCGGGGAAGCGCTGGCGCGCGTACACCGGGTTGGACGAGCGGGGCACGTCGGCGTTGCGCACCGGGCTGAAGCTGCCCTTGGCGCCGTGCACGCCCTCGCGGCCGTCGAACACCCAGTCCGGCAGCGGCGCGTTGCTCATGGCGCGGCCGGCGACGATGTCTTCGGCGATCCACTCGGCCACCTGCTTCCAGCCGGCCGCCTGCCAGGTCTCGAACGGACCGAGCGACCAGCCGTAGCCCCAGCGCAGGGCGAAATCGACGTCGCGCGCGGTGTCGGCGATCTCGGCGAGGTGGAACGCGCTGTAGTGGAACGTGTCGCGGAAGATCGACCACAGGAACTGCGCCTGCGGATGGCCGCTGCCGCGCAGCGCGGCGAACTTCTTCGCCGGGTCCTTCTCCTTCAGCATCGCGCCGACTTCGGGGTCGAGCTCGCCGGCGCTTGGGCGGTAGTCCTGCGCCTTCAGGTCGAGCACGAGGATGTCCTTGCCGCGCTTGGTGTAGAAGCCCGCGCCGCTCTTCTGGCCCAGCGCGCCCTTCTCGACCAGCGCGGTGAGCCACTTCGGCGCCTTGAAGTAGGCGTGCCAGGGGTCGTCGGGCAGGGTGTCGGCCATCGTCCTGATGACGTGGATCATGGTGTCCAGCCCGACCACGTCGGCGGTGCGGTAAGTCGCCGACTTCGGCCGGCCGATCGCCGGGCCGGTGAGGGCGTCGACGGTGTCGAAGCCGAGCCCGAGCTGCTCGGTGTGGTGCATCGCCGCCAGCATCGAGAACACGCCGATGCGGTTGCCGATGAAGTTGGGCGTGTCCTTGGCGACCACCACGCCCTTGCCGAGCGTCGTGGTGAGGAACGCTTCCAGGCCCTCCAGTACCGCCGGGTCGGTCGAGCGGGCCGGGATCAGCTCGGCCAGGTGCATGTAGCGCGGCGGGTTGAAGAAGTGCACGCCGCAGAACCGCGCGCGAAGTTCTTCTGGAAGAACATCGGCCAAGGCATTGATTCCCAAGCCGGATGTGTTGCTGGCCAGCACCGCGTGCCCCGGCACGTAGGGCGCGACCTTGCGGTACAGGTCCTGCTTCCAGTCCATCCGCTCGGCGATCGCCTCGATGATGAGGTCACAGCCGCGCAGCAGCTCGAGCCCGGTCTCGTAGTTGGCCGGGACGATGCGCTCGGCCAGCGCCTTGTCGGCCAGCGGGGCCGGGCTCAGCTTGGCCAGATTGGCGACCGCCTTGGTCACGATGCCGTTGGGATCGCCCTCCCTGGCGGGCAGGTCGAACAGCACCGTGTCGACCCCGGCGTTGGTGAGATGGGCGGCGATCTGCGCCCCCATCACGCCGGCGCCCAGCACGGCGGCCCGGCGTACAAGCAGTTTCTTGGCCATAGCGTCCATCCGGTTGAAAACATTGGGTTGCTGCCACGGACGAGGCGGCGCTGCCGCCCGTCCGCGGCCGTGAATCGCGCTCAGCTCTTGAAGCCGGCGGCCGCGAAGCGGATCAGTTCCTGCGCTGCGCGCTGCCGGTGCGCGGCCTCGCTCACCCCCGCCGGCCGCTTGATCAGGCCGAAGTCGGCCATGGCGTAGGTGAGCGCGCCGGCAAGGAAGTCGAGCCGCCAGTACAGCTCTTCCTTGCTCAGCCCGGGCACGCAGACCGCGATCGCCTTGGCGAACTCGCGCAGCACGTGGCCGTAGCGGTCGGAGAGGAACTTGCGCAGGCCGTCGTTCTTCTCCGCGTAGGCGCGCGCGATCACGCGGATGAACGCGCCGCCGCCGTGGCGGTCCTGGGCCAGCGCCAGCGCCGGCTCCACGAAGGCCGCCAGGATCGGCTCCAGCTCGCCCGGCTGCCGCGCCACCGCCTCCCGCAGCAGCGCCAGGCGGCGCTCGCTCATCTCGTCCATCCGCCGGCGGAAGACCTCGTTGACCAGGTTCTCCTTGCTGCCGAAGTGGTAGTTGACCGCGGCGATGTTGACGTCGGCGCGGCTGGTCACCTGCCGCAGCGACGTGCCGGCGAAACCGTACTGGGCGAACAGTTCCTCGGCGGCGCCGAGAATGCGGTCCTTGGTGGAGAAGTGCGCGGCCATCGCTCGTATGAATCAAACGCTTGTTTGAGCGTACGCCCGGGTACGGCCGGGCGTCAATTCCGACCGCGTCGGACACCGCAACGGTGCAGCCCCGCTCCCGCCCGCGGCGGGGTGAGGGGACCTGCTTGCACGGCACTGCCGCGCGGATCATCCGGACACCGCCGCGCCGCGGCGGGCCGGGCGAGGGGGTGGGGTGGGCCCCGCCTTATCAGCTCCTCTCCCGCACGAGCGGGAGAGGGTTCACGCGGCTTGCCACGCAGATCGCGAGCGCGGCCCTCTCCCGCGCGAGCGGGAGGGGCTGGGGTGAGGGCCTCATGCCCGGGCTGCTGAACCCGACATCGCCGGCCCGCCCGGCCGGTGTCCAGGCGAAGGCCGTACGGGTTAGAATTCCCCGCAGCCATTTCGGCTAAACCCGCGTCCCGCCGCGGGTTTTTCTGTTAGTCTCGGACCGCTCCGATGGCGGTCCGCTCACCCTTTTTCCGGAGAGTCTGTCCATGGCGCTGGAGCGCACCCTGTCCATCATCAAGCCCGACGCGGTCGCCAAGAACGTGATCGGCGAGATCTACACCCGCTTCGAGAAGGCCGGCCTGAAGATCGTGGCCGCCAAGATGAAGCACCTCTCGCGCCAGGAGGCCGAGGGCTTCTACGCGGTGCACCGCGAGCGTCCGTTCTTCAACGCGCTGGTCGAATTCATGATCAGCGGCCCGGTGATGATCCAGGTGCTCGAGGGCGAGAACGCGATCGCGAAGAACCGCGAGCTGATGGGCGCCACCGACCCGAAGAAGGCCGAGCCGGGCACCATCCGCGCCGACTTCGCCGACAGCATCGATGCCAACGCGGTGCACGGTTCCGACGCGCCGGAGACGGCGGCGGTCGAGATCGCCTACTTCTTCTCCACCACCGAGATCCACGGGCGCTGAGCCCGCTTTCCGTTCCGACGCAAGGCTTCAGGCAGTGAGCGACACGCGCGACAACAAACCCATCGACATTGCGCTGGTCGGCGCCTCCGCGCCGGAACGGGCGTCCGTGTCGGGGTCGGGCAGGCTCAACCTGTTCGACCTCGACCGGCCGCGCATGGAAGCGTTCTTCGAGCAGCTCGGCGAGAAGCGCTTCCGCGCGCACCAGGTGATGAAGTGGATCCACCACCGCTACGTCACCGAGTTCGAGGGCATGACCGACCTCGGCAAGGCGCTGCGCGCCAAGCTCGAGCAGCACGCCGAAGTGCGCGTGCCGCAGGTGGTGTTCGACAAGGCGTCCGACGACGGCACCCACAAGTGGCTGCTCGGCATGGACACCTCGAATGCGATCGAGACGGTCTACATCCCCGACAAGGGCCGCGGCACGCTGTGCGTGTCCTCGCAGGTGGGCTGCGCGCTCAACTGCCAGTTCTGCTCGACCGCGACCCAGGGTTTCAACCGCAACCTCACCACCGCCGAGATCATCGGCCAGGTGTGGGTGGCCGCGCGCCACCTCGGCAACGTGCCGCACCAGCAGCGCAAGCTCACCAACGTGGTGATGATGGGCATGGGCGAGCCGCTGGCGAATTTCGACAACGTCGTGCGCGCGATGAGCATCATGCGCGACGACCTCGGCTACGGCCTCGCCAACAAGCGCGTGACGCTCTCCACCGCCGGCATGGTGCCGATGATCGACCGCCTCGCCGAGGAGAGCGACGTCTCGCTGGCGGTGTCGCTGCACGCGCCGGATGACGACCTGCGCAGCGAGCTGGTGCCGCTCAACAGGAAGTACCCGATCGCGGTGCTGATGGACGCCTGCGTGCGCTATGCGCGCCGCAAGAAGGCGTCGGTGACGTTCGAATACACGCTCATGAAGGGCGTCAACGATCAGCCGCACCACGCGCAGGCGCTCGCGCGGCTGATGCGCCAGTTCGATCGCGCGGTGCAGATGAAGGACGCCGCCAAGGTCAACCTGATTCCGTTCAACCCGTTCCCGGGCACCCGCTTCGAACGCCCGGACGAGGGCGCCATCCGCGCGTTCCAGAAGATCCTCAACGAAGCCGGGCTGATCGCGCCGGTGCGCCGCACCCGCGGCGACGACATCGACGCCGCCTGCGGCCAGCTCAAGGGGCAGGTGATGGATCGCACCCGCCGCTCCGCCGAATTCCGCCGTCGTCTCGCCGGGCAGGGGATGGGGGATGCCGCCTAGCCTGCGCGTGTCGGCCGTGCTGATGATGCTGGCGGCGCTGGCCGCCTGCAGCCGGCTGACGTTCGTGCGCCCCGACCTCGGACGCCGCGGCCCGCAGCACGTCGCCGAGACGGTGGAGATCCGCGAGACCCGCGCCTCGCGCAGCGCCGCCGAAGCGCGCCGGCAGCTTCTGCTGGCGCAGCAGCGCGTCGTCGCCGGCGACCTCGACGCCGCCGAAAAGGCCGCGCGCCAGGCGGTGAAGCTCGCGCCGCGCATGGCCGAAGCCCACGACCTGCTGGCCGCGGTGCTCACCGCGCGCGGCCGCGACGACGACGCCGGCGCCCACCACCGGATCGCCGTCGAGCTGGCCCCGGAGCGCGGCGAGACGCTCAACAACTACGGCGTCTGGCTGTGCGCCCACGACCGCCCCGGCGAGTCGCTGGCGTGGTTCGAGCGCGCGCTGGCCGATCCGGCCTATCGCACGCCGGCCTCGGCGCAGGCCAACCTCGGCGCCTGCGCCTACCGCGCCGGCGACGCCGCGCGCGCCGAACGCGAGCTGCGCCGCGCGATCGAGCTGGATCCGGCCAACGCACTGGCGCTGGGGACGCTCGCGCGCATCGAGTACGAGGCCGGCCGTTTCCTCACCGCACGCGCGTTCTCTGAACGCCGGCTGGCTGCCGCGCCGGCGGATGCGGAGGCTTTGCAGCTTGCGTCACAGATCGAACGCGCGCTCGGCGACAACCGTGCGGCGGAACGATACGTTCAGCGAATGGGGGCGGAGTTCCCGCGGGCGCGGGACTCCAAGCAAGGGGCGGAAAGCAAGCCATGATGCAGTCCTATGACGTCGCGCGCGGCGACCTCGGGCAGTTCGGCGCGCGCTTGAAGCAGGCCCGCGAGGCCGCCGGTCTCTCCCTCGACCAGGTTTCCGCGCGGCTGCACATCCCGCGCCACGTGGTCGAGGCGCTCGAATCCGGCGACCACGCGCGTCTGGGCGCGCCGGTCTTCGTGCGCGGCCAGTTGCGCAGCTACGCGCGCCTGCTCGATCTGGATCTGCAACCCGAACTCGATGCCATCCCGGCCGCCAACGAGCCCGCTCCGCTGGTGAGCCACGTGCACGTTCCGCGCTACCGCTGGTGGCTGGAGCAGGCCACGCGTCGCGCGGTCTATGTCGTGCTCACGGCCGCGATCGCGGTACCGGTGTGGCTGGCGACCCGCTCGCATCTCGACCGCGACGTCGCCGTGCAGTCGCTCGACGTGCCGCCGGTGCCGGCCGACGCGCCCGCCGCGGGCGCGGCGCGTCCCGCG
>NZ_VOHJ01000041.1 GCF_007923255.1 Vulcaniibacterium thermophilum
TGGGGCGAGAGCACGGAGTGCGGCGGTCCATGCTCCTGCTCGTGCTCGCGGCACCGCGGCTTAGCGACCTGCCGCACTCCGCTCTCACCTTGGAAATCTAGCGGGATCGAAAGACACAAGCGGCTTCCGCAGCGCGCCGCGCCGCGCCTTCGGCGCGTGCCCTCAAGCCCCTCTCCCGCGCGCGGGAGAGGGGCTTGGAAGGCGCGAGCGTGCCGGGCGTGACCTTTGGCGCTGCCGGGCTCACGCCGCCCGGCGCATGCTCGGCCGGTCCGCCCTGCCGAGGTGCCCCATGCTCAAGCCGCTCGTTCTCGCCGTCTCGCTCGCGTTGCTCGCTCCGACCGCCGCGTTGGCGCAGGCGCCCGCCTCCGCCGCGCAGGCGAAGGCGCCGCCCGCCTGGGTCGCGCGCAGCAACGAATACGCGCAGATCCTGCTGCAGGCGCAGGCGCCGTTCGCGCCGGAGCAGATGTCCTTCCTCGGCGTGCCCGGCTACGACGATCAGGTGGCCGACCTCGGCCCGGACAACGGCCGCCGCTTCCGCGAGGCGACCGCCCGCGCCCGCGCCGAACTGCAGGCGAAGCTGGCGACCGAGCGCGATCCGAACGTGCGCCAGGATCTCGAGATCATGATCCGCGCCGCCGACGATGCGATCGAAGCGAGCGAGGTCAACGAGCGCCTCACCCGTCCGTGGCTCGACGCCGGCCAGACCGTGTTCCAGGGCATGCAGTCGCTGCTGTCCGACCAGACCCAGCCGGAGCGTCGCGCGCTGGCGCTCAAGCGCCTGCAGCGCTACGTGGGCCTGGCCGAGGGCAGCACGCCGATCGCCACGCTCGCCCGCCAGCGTTACGAGGAACGCCGCGATCCCAAGCTGCTGCAGCCGACGCGGATCGAGGTCGAGCAGGCGCTCGACAACCTGCCGAGCTACCTGAAGGGCATCCGCGGGCTGTTCGCCAAGTACGGCATCGAGGGCGCCGAGCCCGCGCTGGCGGCGCTCGAGAAGCAGCTCACCGAGTACGCCGCCTGGTCGAAGGCCAGCGTGCTGCCGGGCGCTCGCACCCGCTACGCGCTGCCGCCGGAGCTGTATGCGCTGCAGCTCAAGAACTTCGGCATCGACATCCCGCCGCAGCAACTGATCGAGCGCGCGCGCGTGGGCTTCATGGAGACCCGCGCGGCGATGCAGCAGCTCGCGCCGCTGGTGGCGAAGGAGAAGGGCCTGAAGGAGACCGACTACATCGCCGTCATCCGTGCGCTGAAACAGCCGCAACTGAAGAACGACCAGATCGAGCCGCATTACCGCAACGTGGTGATGCCCGAGCTCGAGCGGCTGATCGCGCAACACCGCGTGGTCACCGTGCCCAACCGGCCGATGCAGATGCGGCTGGGCACCGAGGCCGAGAGCGCGGCGCAGCCGGCGCCGCACTTCCTGCCCGCGCCGCTGGTGGGCAACACCGGCCAGCAGGGCACGTTCGTGTTGCCGCTCGGCAACCCGAACGCCGGCGCCGAGAGCGCCTACGACGACTTCAACTTCCCCGCCGTGGCGTGGACGCTGACCGCGCACGAGGGCAGGCCAGGGCACGAGCTGCAGTTCACCGCGATGGTGGAGCGCGGGGTGTCGCTGGCGCGCACGCTGTTCGCGTTCAACTCGGTCAACGTCGAAGGCTGGGCGCTGTACGCGGAGGCGGAGATGGTTCCATACGAGCCGCTCGACGGCCAGTTGTTTGCGCTGCAGTTCCGGCTGATGCGCGCCGCGCGCGCGATGCTCGATCCGATGCTCAACCTCGGCCTGATCGACCGCGATGCGGCATTCGAAGTGCTCACCGAGGACGTCGGCCTGTCCAAGGCCATGGCGCGGCAGGAGATCGACCGCTACACCGTCAACGCTCCCGGCCAGGCCGGCAGCTACTTCTACGGCTACCAGCGCATCCTCGCGCTGCGCATGGAGGCCGAGATCGCGCTCGGCGACCGCTTCGACCGCAAGGCGTTCAACGACTTCCTGCTCGACCAGGGCCTGCTGCCGCCGGACCTGCTGGCCAAGGCCGTGCGCGAGCAGTTCATTCCGCAGCAGAAGGCGAAGAAATAGTCGCGGCAGCAAGGCCGGTACCGGCCAAGGAGGGGCGCGGACGAACGCGTCGGTGGGGCCGAGCAGGAAGCGAAGCCCAACGACGGGATGTCGCCTGTCGGATCGTGCGACCAGCCTTGCCCATGGCGGCATCGCGATCCGTGTTCATCCGTGCCAATCCGTGGCCAAGCGACGCGCTCACGTCACCTTGGCCAGCATCCGCCGGTGGCCGATCAGGCGCGCCCAGCGGGTGCCGACGTCGATCCAGCAGACGTAGGCGGCCTCGCCGGCCAGCCGCAGCAGCGTGCGCGGGGTCCAGCGCAGGCGCGGTTCGGCGGCGCACAGTTCCCAGTCGTAGCCGAGCTGGCGCGCGAACAGCGCGCAGCGGGCGAGGTGGTAGCGGTTGCTGAGCAGGGTCACGCGGCGACGCACGCCCTCGCCGAGCAGACGCCGCGCGTTGCGCAGGTTCTGCAGGGTGTCGCGCGATTCGGCCTCCAGCACCAGCGGCGCCTCGAGCCCGATGCCGCGCTGCCACAGCACGCGACGCGCGATTTCGGCCTCGGTCGGCTCGCCGGGCGCGCCGCCGCCGAGCAGCACCAGCCGCTGCGGCGGCCGCGACCGCCACAGCGAGACGGCGCGATCCAGCCGCGCCTCGAAATCGTGGTCGATATGGCCGCAGGGCGCGTGCTTGCCGAACAGCAGCACGCATTCGCCGTGCTCGGGATGATGCGGCGCGCGCCGCGCCACCCGCAGCACGTGCAGGAAGTAGCCGACGTACACCAGCCCCGCGCTGAGCACGCACGCGGCCAGGCTGACGGCGAGCGAATGCAGCACGTCGCGGTCGCCGATCAGGGCGAGGCGGTGGGCGGTGCGGGTGGTCATGCGTGAAGCGGACAGGCAGGCGGCTTCCCCGTGCGCAGGATACGCCCCCGCGCCGGCCTGCGCGCGCGCAGGCCACGGCTATACTCGTTCGGCTTGATGATGGAGCCTGGTGTGCCGCACGCCCTGCCTGACCCGATCGCGCCATTGGCCGTGCGCGCCTGGACCTGCACCACCGCCCTCGGCCGCGGCCGCGCGGCGCAGCTCGAAGCGCTGGCGGCACGCCGCAGCGGGCTGCGCCCGAACGACTTCGGGCCGCACGCGGAGGGCCGTCCGCTCGAATGCTGGATCGGCCGCGTCGAGGGCATCGAGGACGCGCCGCTGCCGCCGGCGCTCGCCGGATACGAGTGCCGCAACAACCGCCTGGCCTGGATCGCGCTGCAGCAGGATGGCGTGCTGGACGCGGTGCGCGCCGCGATCGCGCGCCACGGTGCCGAACGCGTGGCGCTGGTGCTGGGCACCTCCACCGCCAGCATCGGCGCCAGCGAGGAGGCCTACACCCGTCTGCAGGACACGCCCGAAGGCGCGCGCTTTCCGGACGAGCTGGCACGACCGATCGTGCACACGGTGCATTCGCTCGGCGCGTTCGTGCAGGCGCTCACCGGCGCGCGCGGGCCGTGCGTGACGGTGGCGACCGCCTGTTCGTCGAGCGCGAAGGTATTCGCGCAGGCGCACCGGCTGATCTCCGCGGGGCTGGCCGATGCGGCGCTGGTCGGCGGCGTGGACACCTTGTGCGGCAGCGTGCTGTACGGCTTCAACTCGCTGCAACTGGTGGCGCGCGAGCCGTGCCGGCCGTTCGACGCCCATCGCGTGGGCCTTTCGCTCGGCGAGGCCGGCGGCTTCGCGCTGCTGGAGCGCGCGGCGGCCGGCGAAGGCGGCCTGCAGTTGCGCGGCTACGGCGAGTCCAGCGACGCCCACCACATGTCCGCACCGCATCCGGACGGGCTGGGCGCGCAGATCGCGATGCGCGATGCGCTGGCGCGCGCGGGCATCGCCGTCGACGCGGTCGGCTACCTGAACCTGCATGGCACCGCCACGCCGGCCAACGACACGGTCGAGGCGAAGGCGGTCGCCGCGCTGTTTCCGCCCGCGCTGCATGCCAGCTCGACCAAGGGCTGGACCGGGCACACGCTGGGGGCCGCCGGCATCGTCGAATCGGTGATCGCGCTGCTGGCGCTCGAACACGGCCTGCTCCCCGGCACGCTCAACGCCTCCACGCCGGATCCGGCCTGCGGCCCGCAGATCCGCTTCGACAACGCGCACGCCGACGTGCGCTTCGCGATGAACAACTCGTTCGGCTTCGGCGGCAACAACTGCTCACTGGTGTTCGCCCGCGCATGAGGATGCGAATGACCCACACTCCGCGCGGAGCGGCCGCATGACCGCGCTCGCCGCCCGTATCGAGGGCATCGGTTTCTGGGCGTCCGGCCTGCCCTCGTGGGAGGCCGCGCGCGCGTTCGCCAACGGCGGCACGCCGCTCGAAGGCGCGCCCGCGCGGCCCTCGCCGCAACTGCTGCCGCCGAACGAACGCCGGCGCGCGCCGGAGACGGTGGCGGTCGCGCTGGAAGTGGCGCTCGCCGCCTGCACCGCGGCCGGACGCGATCCGAAGGCGCTGCCGTCGGTGTTCGCTTCCACCCACGGCGAGCTTGCGATCACCGATTACATGTGCGCCACGCTCGCCGAAGCGCCGGCCACGATCTCGCCGATCCGCTTCCACAACTCGGTGCACAACGCCGCCGCCGGCTACTGGACGATCGGCGCCGGCGCGATGGCACCGGCCACGGCGATCAGCGCCTACGACGCCAGCTTCGCGCAGGGCCTGATCGAAGCGCTGGCGCAATTGGCCGCCGGCGCCGAGGCGGCGCTGCTGGTCGGCTACGACAGCCACGCGGTCGGCCCGCTCGGCACGATGGCGCGCAGCATCGGCCTGCTGGGCGCGGCGCTGGTGCTTTCGCGCGACGACGGCCGGCCGGGCCTGCGCGTGCGCGCGGCGTTAATGAACGGGACGCTACAACCGACGGCGGCGTCCGGCCCGCTGGGGCGGCACGCCGCCGGCAACGCCATGGCGCCGATGCTGCCGCTGTTCGACGCGCTCGCCGCCGGCCGCCCGCAGGCCGCGCTGCATGCCGGCCCCGGCCACGTGCTCAACCTGGAGATCGATCATGGCTGATCCTCGCCCTTCCGCGCGCCGCGCGGTGACGCCATGAGCGCGCCGTTCGCGGTGCCGCCGGCGCTCGGCCGGGTCGCGGTGGTGATCCCCGCGCTCAACGAGGAGAAGGCGATCGCCGGCGTGCTCGATTCGGTGCTCGCGCTCGGCCTGCCGGTGATCTTCGTCGACGACGGCTCCGACGACGCCACGCCCGAGATCGCCGCCGCGCGCGGCGTCACCCTGATCCGCCACCCGCAGCGCATGGGCAAGGGCGAGGCGCTGCGCGACGGTTTCCGCGAGGCGCTGCGGCAGGGCTTCGACGGCGTGGTGACGATGGACGGCGACGGCCAGCACGTCGCCGCCGACGTGCCCCGCCTGCTCGAGGCCGCCGCCGCGCATCCGGGCCACATCGCGATCGGCGCGCGCATCCTCAACCGTCACCGCCAGCCGCCCTACCGGCGCTGGGCCAACAACTTCGCCGACTGGGGCATCGGCTGGGCGTGCGGGCAGCGGCTGATCGACACCCAGAGCGGCCAGCGCTACTACCCGCGCGCGGCGATGGAGCTGGTCGACATCGAGACCGAGGGCTTCGTGTTCGAAAGCGAGATCCTGATCGAGGCGAGCTGGCGGCGCGGCCTGCGGGTGGTGGCGGTGCCGATCGAGTCGCGCTACCAGGGCGAGTTCCGCCCGAGCCACTTCCGCTCGCTGCCGGATTTCCTGCGCATCACCTTCCGCGTGATCGCCAAGATCGTGCGCGCCGGCTTCCTGTGGGGACACTACCGGCGCTCGCGACGCGAGCGGCCGCTGATCCACGGCGCGCCGCCGGCCGATGCCGGCGCCGTCGCGCAGGCGGAAGCCGCCCGCTGACCCTTCCACCGACCAGGACCCCCCGCATGGCCGCTGCCGCTTTCGACTACGACGTCGCGATCCTCGGAGGCGGCCTGGCCGGGCTCACCCTCGCCCTGCAACTGCGCCGGCAGGACGACGCGCTGCGGATCGTCGTGCTCGAACGCCACCGCCATCCGGTGCGCGAGGCCGCGTTCAAGGTCGGCGAATCGACGGTGGAAGTCGGCGCGCACTATTTCGCCGACGTGCTGGGCCTGCGCGAGCATCTGGAACAGGAACAGATCCGCAAGTTCGGCTTCCGCTTCTTCTTCAGCGAAGGGCGCGAGGACATCGACCGCTGCACGGAACTGGGCGTGAGCCGGCTGCTGCCGACGCCCTCGTGGCAGATCGACCGCGGCCGCTTCGAGAATTTCCTCGCCGAGCGCGTACGCGCCGAAGGCATCGAGCTGCGCGGCGGCACCGTCGTGCGCGCGCTGGAGATGGGCGGCGCCGGCGAGGCGCACCGCGTCGCCAGCGAATGCGACGGCGAGCGCACGACGCTGTCGGCGCGCTGGCTGGTGGACGCGTCCGGCCGCGCCGGCCTGATCAAACGCAAGCTCGACCTGGCGCTGCCGAACGCGCACGACGCCAACGCGGTCTGGTGGCGCGTGGACGGCCTGCTCGATCCCAACGACTGGTCGCAGGACGAGGCCTGGCTGTCGCGCTGCACGCCGCCGGACCGCTGGCGCTCGACCAACCACCTGTGCGGGCCGGGCTACTGGGTGTGGCTGATCCCGCTCGCCTCCGGCGCGCATTCGGTGGGCATCGTCTGCGATGCGAAGATGCACCCGCTGTCGACCATGAACACCCACGCCAAGGCGATGGACTGGATGCGCGAGCACCAGCCGCGCCTCGCGCGTGCGCTGCAGGCGCCGCAGCACCGCGTGCAGGATTTCCTGTTCCTGCGCCACTTCTCGTATTCGTGCAAGCAGGTGTTCTCGGCCGACCGCTGGGCGCTGACCGGCGAGGCCGGCGTGTTCCTCGATCCGTTCTACTCGCCGGGCAGCGACTTCATCGCCATCGCCAACACCTACATCTGCGACCTGATCCGCAAGGACCGCGCGGGCGAGGCGCTGGCGCCGTACGCGTCGCTGTACCAGCAGTTGTTCTTCTCGTTCTACGAGAACACGCTCTCGCTCTACCAGGACCAGTACCCGCTGTTCGGCGATGCGCAGGTGATGCCGGTCAAGGTGATCTGGGACTACACGTTCTACTGGTCGGTGCTGGCGCCGCTGTTCTTCGCCGGCCGCCTGACCGATCTCGCGACCTTGGGCGCGTTGCGGCCCGCGTTCGGCGCGGCCAGTGCGCTCAATGCGGCCATGCAGCGCCTGCTGCGCGAGTGGGGCGAACGCAACGATGGCCGGCCATCGCCGGCGCGGCTGCTCGACCAGTACCGCATCGACTGGTTCCGCGAGCTCAACCGCGCGTTGCACGATCCGCTCGATCACAGCGGCTTCATCGCCCGCATCGAAGGCAACGTCGCGCGCATGCACGCGCTCGCGGCGGAGATCCTCGCGCAGGCCCGTGCCGAGCACCCTGCGCTCGACGATCACGGCCTGACCGCGCTGCTGGCGGCACCGGCCGCGGTCGATCCGCAGCTCGACGCCCACTGGTACGCACGCGCCGCCTGACGGCTCAGGCCGGCGCGCCGGCGTCGAGCTCGTGCGGTGCGATCGCGCGCACCGCATAGCCGCGCAGCGCCGAAGGACTGCGTACGCCGATCCCTTGCGCACGGCCTTCGACGTACAGCGTCACGTGCGGCGGCGGCAGCGGAAGCTGCGTGCCCAGCAGGCGGCCCAGGCCATGGTGGAATGCGGCCATCGCCGGCATGGTCAGCAGCGCGATCACGCTGTGGGTGGCGCCGAAGCGGCCGTCGTCGCGGCGCGCCGGCTTGCGCAGCAGACGGTATTCGCCGGTCGTCGCGAAGTGCCAGTCGTGCGCCTCGTACAGCGTGCGCACGGCGGCGGTCAGGTAAGGATCGCGCAGGCTCGCGCGCAGGCGTTCGGCCAGCCGTCCGCCGATCAGGGTGACGTGCAGTTCGCGTTTGGGCTGCAGCCGCAGGCCATCGAGCGTCAGCGGCCGCACCGGCGGCGGCGCCGCCAGCGGCATGACGAGCGTGCCGGCGTCGGACCAGCCGGGCCAGGCGGGAGCGGGGGTGTGGGCCAGATGCAAGCGATGTGGAGCGCGGGGTGCACGGCATGATGCCGCGGCCGGGTGCGGCAAGGGCAGGCAGGTGATGGTCCCGGTCGCTCCGCGTCGGATTCCAACCTGAGCCGAACGCGCGCGGCGCTTGCCCTCACCCCGACCCCTCGCCCGCAGTCGCGAGAGAGGCATCGCGATCCGCGTGTATCCGCGCGAATCCGTGGCCGCAATCCAAGCCCTCCCCTTCAAGGGGAGGGTTGGGGGAGGGTGTTGCGACGAGATCAGGCGCGGACGCGCAGGCCGGGCCCGCTTGCGCGAGGCCCGGCCTGCGGTGGTGGCGTGCCGATCCCGGCGCCCGGGAGCGGCTGGCGTCGCTCAGCGGTTGCGGTCGCTGGAGGACGAACCGCCTTCGGACTGCTTGCCCTTCTCGACCAGCTCGCTCACGCGCTGGCCGCCCATCTTGCCGAGCTCGGAATAGCCCTCCGGCCCGAGCTGTTCCTTGCGGGCTTCGCCGCCCATCTTGCCGAGCTCGGAGTAGCCCTCCGGACCCAACTGCTCCTTGCGGGTTTCGCCGCCCTTCTTGCCGAGCTCGGAGTAGCCCTCCGGGCCCAACTGCTCCTTGCGGATCTCGCCGCCGATCTTGCCGGCTTCGCGCACGCTCATGTCGCCGCCCTGGCCCTGAGTCTGGCTGCCGAAGTTCTGCTGGCCACCGCGGCCCTGTTCGTTGCGGTTCTGTTCGTTGCGGTTCTGCTCGTTGTCGTTACGGGTGTTGGCCATTTCTCTTCTCCTGGAAGGTTGCTCCGGATGGAAGCGCGTGCCGCGTCGTGCGGCGGAGCGCACGTCGCGGTGACCGCGCGGTCTCACGCGGCTTCGCAGGTGTCGCAATCCGCATGCCAGCCCGGCAGCCAGCCGCGGGCGCGGTCCCGCGCGATCGGCGCGGCGCGGCGGCGGCAACTAATTCGTGCGGCCTGCAGGAAGTTCCGGTGCGTCCGCGTGCGGCGCGACGCGCACCAGCCGCGGCGTGTGCGCCGGCAACCAGCCGGCCCAGCGCGGGAAGCGGCGGATGACGTGGTAGACCAGCGGCCGGATGAGGCGGCGGAACAGGCTCGGCATCGGCAGGCTGTCGGCGTGCATGCGGGTGCAGTGCTCGCGCATCAGCGTGTCCAGTCGGCCGTGCAGTTCGCGGTTGAAGTCGCGGTCGCGCACGAACACGTTGGCCTCCAGGTTCAGCGACAGGCTCAGCGGGTCGAGGTTGCTGGAACCGACCGTGGCCCAGTCGTCGTCGATCACCGCGACCTTGCCGTGGAACGGCCGCTGGCAGTACTCGTACACCTCCACGCCGGCATCGAACAGCGTGTGGTACAGCGTCCGCGCCGCCGGCTGCGCCAGCGGCTCGTCGGGCTGGCCCTGCAGGATCAGCGCGACGCGCACGCCGCGCCGCGCCGCGCGCAGCAGTTCGCGCAGGAAGCGGTAGCCGGGGAAGAAGTAGGCGTTGGCGATCACGATACGCTCGCGCGCGCCGCGGATCGCCGCGCGGTACTCGCGCTCGATCGCGTCGCGGTGGCCGCCGTTGTCGCGCACGCGGAACAGCACCCGCGCCGGGCCCGCCGCGTCCCCTGCCGTCTGCGCCGGATGCCGCCAGCGCTCGGCATCGCGCGGCGAGCGCAGCGCGGCGCGGGCGAAATCGCGGATGTCGGCGACGATCGGGCCGCGCAGCTCGACCGCGTAGTCCTGCTTCGCCTCCGGGCCGTGCGCGCGCACGTGGTCGATCGAATAGTTGATGCCGCCGACGAACGCGCATTCGCCGTCCACCACCAGCAGCTTGCGGTGCAGCCGGCGGAAGATGTGCAGACGCACGCCGAGCAGCGTCGGGCGCGGATCGTAGACGTGGAAGCGCACGCCCGCCTCGGCCAGCGCGCGCAGGAAGCCCTCGGAGAAGCGCGGCGAGCCGTAGCCGTCGACCGTCACCTGCACCTCGACGCCGCGCCTTGCGGCCGCGATCAGCCGCTCGTGCAGCGCCAGCCCGATCTCGTCCTCGAACAGGATGAAGGTTTCCAGCAGCACCTCGCGGCGCGCGCGCTCGATCGCCTCGAACACGCGCGCGTAGTACGCCTCGCCGTTCTCCAGCAGGCGCACCGCGTTGCCGTCGCGCCACGCGGGCTCAGCCATGGCCGGCCCCCGGTTGCGGTTCGACCTCGGCATACAGCACGGCGTGGTCGGACAGCCGCGACCACGGCCGGTTCGACAGCACGTGCGCCGCGGTGGCGCGCGCGTTGCGCAGGTAGATGCGGTCCAGCGGCAGCAGCGGCCAGCGTGCCGGGAACGTGCGCGCCAGCCGACCGTGCGCCTGCTCGAACACCTCGTGCAGGCCGCAGTCGCGCAGGCGCGCGTGGCCGCGTCCGCGCCAGTCGTTGAAGTCGCCGGCCACCACCAGCGGCGCCCGCGGCGGCACCTCGCGTTCGAGCAGACGGCACAGCAGATCGAGCTGCCGGCGCCGGTGCGACTCGCGCAGGCCGAGATGCGCGCAGACCACGTGCACGCGCGTGGCTTCCTCGACCGGATCGAGCACGCAGTGCAGCAGCCCGCGCGGCTCGTGACCCGGCACCGACACGTCGTGGTTGCACTGGTGCACGATCGGGAACTTCGACAGCAGCGCGTTGCCATGATGGCCCGCCGGATAGGCCGCGTTGCGTCCGTAGGCGAACTCCGGCCACAGCCGCTCGGCCAGGTATTCGTAGTGCGGCATCGCCGGCCACTCCGGGTGCCGGCGCGCGTGGCCGCTGTGCTCGCCGACCACCTCCTGCAGGAACACCACGTCCGCGCGCACGCTGGCGATCGCCTGCCGCAGTTCGGGCAGCACGAAGCGCCGGCGGTCCATGCCGAAACCCATGTGGATGTTCGCGGTGAGCACGTGCAGCCGTGGCATGGCATCTCCGGGCGCGAGGCGCGTTCAGGGTGATCTCGGCGGCGTGCAGTCCGGGTCGAAGCCGCGCGTTGGCCTTCATCCCGGAGTCACCTAGCGGCCACGGTGCGCCGACCGCCGCTGCGTAAGGTGAGTGGGTCCATTCGACGGAGGCAGCCATGAACCACACCCCGAACGAGCCCCGCGATCTCAATCGCGATCCCATCACCGGCGCGCCGGGCGCGCATCCGCTCGGCGTCGGCGTGGGCGGCGTGGCCGGCGGCGCGGTCGCCGGCGCGCTCGCCGGCACCGTGTTCGGTCCTCTCGGCACGCTGATCGGCGCCGGCGTCGGCGTGGTGGCGGGCGCCGCCGCCGGCAAGGCGGTCGCCGAGCGCATCGACCCGACCGGCGAGATCGACTATTGGCGCGAAGCCCATCGCAGCCGCGAGTACGTCAAACCCGATCGCGACTTCGAGCGCGACTACCGGCCGGCTTACGAGTACGGCATCGGCGCGCGCGAACGGCATCGCGATCGCGACTGGCAGGAGGTCGAGCGCGACCTCGGCAGCCAGTGGCCGCACGCGCGCGCCACCTCGCAACTGGATTGGGACGACGCGCGCCACGCCGCGCGCGATGCGTGGGAGCGCACCGACCGCACCTACCGCACCTACGGCGCGGGCGACCGCTACTTCGCTTCGCGCTTCGAGCATAGCCCCTATCGCTCCAGCGAGGAGAGCTTCGACGACTACCGCCCCGCGTACCGCTACGGCATGCAGGCGCGCAGCCGCTACGGCGAACGCGACTGGGACGACCGGCTCGAGGCGGAACTGCGCGAAGGCTGGGAGCGCATCAAGGGCGGCTCGCGGCTGACCTGGGAACGCGCCAAGCACGCGGTGCGCGAAGCCTTCCACACCCGCGAGGACGAGTACCTCGGCGCGGAGTGGACCGAGACCGGGCTGGGCGCACCGACCACCGGCACGACCCGCAGCGGCATCGGCCCCGGCACCGACCGCGGGTTCTGAACACGCGGTCGGTACGCCGTCGCCACGGAGACAGGCTCAGCCGAAGCGCGCGATCGCCTCGACAAGCGCATCGCGCGCCCGCGTCGCGAACGCGCGGACGGCCGCGGACACCCGCGGCTCGCCGGCCACGCGCGTCCAGAAGTCCTGCGCCAGGCGCGCCGCCGTCTGCCACGTGGGCAGATGCTCCGGCATCGGCGGCACGACCGCGTACTCGCGTTCGACCACCTCGCCGGACCCCGCCGGCCGCAGCAGCATCGGCGACATGTCATAGCTCGGCGCCAGCGCCAGCGGGCGCGCGTCGGCAAGCACGAGCCCGACGTTGCCGAGGTGCATGTCGGTGTCGGCGATCAGCGCGCCGAACCAGCCGCGCAGCGCGAGTTCGTGGGCGTCGGTCGCGGACAGCCAGCCGTCGCGGTGCAACTGCGGCGCGAGACGCCACCACGCGGTCGAGCCGTGGCCGTAGTGCGCGGCATCCAGCGCCGCCAGCGAGACGAAGCCGCGCCGCCCCAGCGGCGGCGTGCGGTCGAAGCGGACGGATTCGAGGAAGACGCGGCCGTCGGCGTCCAGCAGTTCGCTTTCGGCCGCATGCAGGCCGTGCGCGCGCAGGCTTTGCCCGGCGATGTGCTCGCAGACCAGCAGGTCGGCCCAGCGCCGGCCCGCCGGGTTGGTCGTGCGCTCGCTGAATTTGACGATCACCGGGGTCGGACGTTCGTCGCGCAGACGCAGGGCGACGAACTTGGGCTGCTCGCCGCCGGCGGAAGAGCCGATCACCTCGCCGCGCAGCACCGCTTCGGCGCGCTGCGGATAGGCGCGCACGCGCTCATCCGGCCGCAGCACCTCCCGCGGCGCCAGCACCTGCTGCATCGCGCGCTCGAGGGACGCTTCGCCGAGCACCAGATCGCCCGCGCCGTCCTCGCCGTGCAGCAGCAGCGCGAGGACGACGTCGTCCGCCTGCCAGAGCTGCAGGTCCGCCGGCGCGCCGATCTCGGCCGCGACGCGGCGCGCGAACGCGCGGCCAAGGAAACCCTGCGGACGCTGATCGTCGACAAACCACGGCAGCCCGGGGAACAGGCCGTGCGCGAACTCGCCGTCGAGGAAGGCCGGCAGCGGTCGATCCGGTTCGAAATGGAACAGGCCGCCTTCCAGCGCACGCAGCTCGCCCAGGCGCGCGGGCCGACCCTCGGGGTCGATGCGGTAGAGGGGCCAGCGCTGCCCGGCGCGGCCGATCTCGCGCGCCCAGGCGTAGCGCGTGGCGCGCGCGCGGCCCAGCCGCACCACTCGCGGCCCGGCCGCCGCGAGCAACCGCGACACGGTCGGCTGGCTGACCCCGAGCGCGGCACCCAGCTCGGCCGCGGTCAGGGTGCCGCGGGCGCGGAACAGGCGTTCGAGGTCGGGCGGGCGGGTCCGGGGCATGCCCGGATCATGCATCGATCACTGAATAGATTCAATGCGACGCCCTCGCAGTGCGATCAATGGCTTGTCTGCGTTTTGTCGGCCTTTGTGAATAGATACCCGAACCCCTGATCTCAGGCGGCCTGCCGCGCCTCCGTGCGCCCAGCGTCCCACTGCGCCCACAGCTCGGCCTCGCGCTGCCTGGCCTTGTGCAGGTGCGCGTCCTTGACGTGGCCGTAGCCGCGGATGTGGTCCGGGATCGAGGCGATCTCGACCGCGAGCCGCAGGTTGCCCGTATCCAGCTTCGCCAGCAGACGCTCGACGGTGGCGAAGTACTCCTCGATCAGCCGGCGCTCGGTGCGGCGCTCGTCGGTGTAGCCGAAAATGTCGAGCTTGGTCCCGCGCAGTCCGCGCAGCTTGGCCAGCAGCCTGAATGCGGTGAACACCCACGGCCCGTATTCGCGCTTGATCAGCCGGCCTTCGGCGTCCTTCTTCGCCAGCAGCGGCGGGGCGAGGTGGAACTTCAGTTTGAAGTCGCCCTCGAACTGCTGCGCCAGCCGGCGCTGGAACTCGCCGCTGGTGTACAGCCGCGCCACTTCGTACTCGTCCTTGTAGGCCATCAGCTTGAACGCGTAGCGCGCCACCGCCTCGGTGAGATCGGTGCTGCCCGGCGCCTTCGCGCTTTCCACTGCGCGCACCCTGGCGACGAGGTCGGCGTAGCGCCTGGCGTAGGCAGCGCTCTGGTAGTCGGTGAGGAACGCGACGCGGCGCGCGATCAGCTCGTCCAGCGAGCGCGACAGACGCGCGTCGTCGAGCGGCAGGAACGCCACTTCGCCGCCGCCGTGCGACGGCACGTGGCGCAGCTCGTCGGTCTCGCGCACGGGCTTCGGCGCCACGTTCGCGCCCCACTCGTGGCCTTCCCACTCGCCCGGCTTCAGCACCGGCAGGTCGAGCGCGTTGCCGGCATTCGGTGCGCTCGGCGCGATGCCGGCGGCGTCCAGCACCGCGCGCATGTCGAGCGCGGCCAGGCGGCCCCAGGCGAACGCGGTCTTGTTCATTTCCACCGCCGCGCCGTTGAGTTCGATCGCGCGCATCAGCGCCTCGAACGTCACCGGGACCAGCCCGCGCTGCCAGGCGTAGCCGAGCATGAACAGGTTGGTGGCGATCGCATCGCCGAGCAGCGCGGTGGCGAGCTGGGTGGCATCGACCTGCAGCGGATCGCGCCCGCCGAGCGCGGTGCGCACCGCGGCGACGATGTCGGCGGCCGGGAACTTCATGTCCGGCCGGGTGGTGAACGTGCCCGGCATCGCCTCGTAGGTGTTGAGCACGACCTGGGTGCGGTCGGCGCGGATCTTCGACAGCGCCCAGTAGTCGTTGACCACCACCATGTCGCAGCCGAGCACGAGGTCGGCTTCGCCGGCGGCGATGCGCACCGCGTGCAGCTCGGCCGGCGTGCGGCCGATGCGCACGTGGGTGGTCACCGCGCCGCCCTTCTGCGCCAGCCCGGTCTGGTCGAGCACGGTCGCGCCCTTGCCTTCCAGGTGCCCGGCCATGCCGAGCAGCGCGCCGATGGTGACCACGCCGGTGCCGCCGACGCCGGTGATCAGGATGTTCCAGGGCCGGTCGAGCGCCGGCAGTTGCGGCATCGGCAGGTTCGCCAGCCGGTCCTTCGCGTTCGAACCCTTCTGCTTGCGCAACTGGCCGCCTTCGACGGTCACGAAGCTCGGGCAGAAGCCGTTGACGCAGGAGAAGTCCTTGTTGCAGTTCGACTGGTCGATCTCGCGCTTGCGGCCGAACTCGGTCTCTTTCGGCAGCACCGAGACGCAGAACGACTTCTTGCCGCAGTCGCCGCAGCCCTCGCACACCAGCGAGTTGATGACGACGCGCTTGTTCGGATCCGGCATCTTGCCGCGCTTGCGGCGGCGACGCTTCTCGGTGGCGCAGGTCTGATCGTAGATCAGCACCGTCACGCCCGGCGTCTCGCGCAGGCGCTTCTGCACGGCGTCCAGTTCCTTGCGGTCGAAGAACTCGACGCCGCTGGGGAAGATCGACCGGTCCGACCACTTCGCGATGTCGTCGGACAGCACCACGATCGTCTGCACGCCCTCGGCGCGCACCTGGTGGGCGATCTGCGGCACGCTCAGCACGCCGTCCACCGGCTGGCCGCCGGTCATCGCCACCGCGTCGTTGTAGAGGATCTTGTAGGTGATGTTGACCCCGGCGGCGATCGACTGGCGGATCGCCAGCGAGCCGCTGTGGAAGTAGGTGCCGTCGCCGAGGTTCTGGAACACGTGCGGCGTCCGGGTGAACGGCGCCTGCCCCGCCCAGGTGACGCCTTCGCCGCCCATATGGGTGAAGGTGTCGGTGCTGCGGTCCATCCACGTGACCATGTAATGGCAGCCGATGCCACCGAGCGCGCGCGAGCCCTCCGGCACCACGGTCGAGGTGTTGTGCGGGCAACCGGAGCAGTAATGCGGCACGCGCGGGAACTGCGCGCGCGGCAGCGCGAGCTCGGATTCCTTCTCGGCCATCCAGCGCAGCACGTTCTCGATGTGCTCGGAATTGTGGAAGCGCTGGATGCGGCGCGCGATCACCCGCGCGATGCGCGCCGGCGTCAGTTCCGAGGTCGACGGCAGGATCCACTCGCCGGCCTCGTCGTACTTGCCGACGATGCTCGGGCGCTCCGGCCAGTTGTACATCTGCTCCTTCATCTGGCTCTCGATGAAGGCGTGCTTCTCCTCCACCACCACGATGTCGGACAGGCCGCGCACGAACGCGCGCAGGCCGACCGGCTCCAGCGGCCAGGTCATCGCCACCTTGTAGACGCGGATGCCGAGATCGGCGCAGGCGCGCGCGTCGAGCCCGAGGTACTCGAGGGCCTGCAGCACGTCGAGGTAGCTCTTGCCGGTGGTGATGATGCCGAGCCGCGGGTTCGGCGAATCGATGACGATGCGATCGATCCGGTTGGCGCGCGCGAACGCCTGCGCCGCCTTGACCGCGTACTGGTGCAGGCGCATCTCCTGCTCCAGCGGCGGATCCGGCCAGCGGATGTTGAGCCCGCCCGGCGGCAGCTCGAAGTCTTCCGGCAGCACGATCTGCAGCGCCAGCGGATCGACGTCCACCGAGGCCGACGATTCCACGGTTTCGGCGATCGTCTTGAAGCCGACCCAGCGGCCGGTGAAGCGGCTCATCGCCCAGCCGATGAGGCCGAGGTCGAGGATCTCCTGCACGCCGGCCGGATTGAGCACCGGCATCATCGCGCTGACGAACTCGTGCTCCGAGCCGTGCGGCAGGGTCGAGCTGCGGCAGGCGTGGTCGTCGGCGGCAAGCGCGAGCACGCCGCCATGCCTGGAGGTGCCGGCGGCGTTGGCGTGCTTGAACACGTCGCCGCAGCGGTCCACGCCCGGGCCCTTGCCGTACCACATGCCGAACACGCCATCGACGGTGGCGCCGGGGAACAGGGTGGTCTGCTGCGTGCCCCACACCATCGTCGCGCCGAGGTCCTCGTTGAGGCCCGGCGTGAACTTCACCCCCGCCTTCTCCAGGTGCTTGCGCGCGCGCCACAGTTCGAGGTCGAAGCCGCCGAGCGGCGAGCCGCGATAGCCGGAGATGAAGCCCGCGGTGTTCAACCCCAACGCCTGGTCGCGCAGCCGCTGCATCAGCGGCAACCGCACCAGCGCCTGCACGCCGGACAGGTAGATGCGGCCCTGCAGGCGGGTGTATTTGTCGTCCAGCGTGTAGCCCGGATCGGCGAGGGAACGGGCAAGGTCGACGGAAGCCGGGGAGGCGAGTTCGGCGGTGCTGGTCATGGCGTGCGGCGCGCGCGGGCGCGGTGGCGGTGGCGGCAGGGGGAGCGTCGATGCGGCCCGGGAGCACGCACGGGCCGAGCAAAGACCCGGAATTGTAGCAGCCGGGCCCTCTCCGCCCGGCGGGCGGGGCGCGCGGACGTCCCCGCATGCCCTACTCCGGCGCATGGAGCAACGCCGGGTGCGCTGCAAACGTATGCACGAGGTCGCGGCCGCGCCGCGCCCGCCGGGCCACCACGGCGCTGGTATGTTCGACCTCCCGACCGCACGCCCCCCTCCCGTGAGCCCAGCGCCACCTCTCGACGCGTTCGACCTCATCATCTTCGGCGGCACCGGCGATCTGGCGCAGCGCAAGCTGCTGCCCGCGCTGTTCCATCGCTACGCCGACGGGCAGATCACCGATGCGGCACGCATCTACGGCCTGGCGCGCGACAGCCTCGACGACGGCGGCTACCGCGAGCGCGTGCGCGCGGCGCTGCAAAAAACGATGCACGACGCCCGCGCGGCGGAAGCGCTGGACGGCTTCCTCGCGCTGCTGCGCTATCGCACGATCGATCTCACTTCCGACGCCGGCTGGCCGGAGCTGGCCGGCGAACTCGGCGCCTGCGACCGCGTGCAGGTGTTCTACCTCGCGGTCGGGCCCGACCTGTTCGGCCACGTCGGCGACCGCCTGCAACGCCACGGACTGGCGCGGCCGTGCACGCGCGTGGTGGTGGAAAAGCCGATCGGGCGCGACGCGGTGTCGGCGGCGGCGATCAACGACGCGCTCGGGCGCGTGTTCGCCGAGTCGCAGATCTTCCGCATCGACCACTACCTCGGCAAGGAAACGGTCCAGAACCTGACCGCGCTGCGCTTCGCCAACGCGCTGTTCGAGCCGCTGTGGAACGCGGGCCACATCGACCACGTGCAGATCACCGTCGCCGAGACGGTCGGCCTGGAGCGGCGCGCCAGCTACTACGACCGCGCAGGCGCGTTGCGCGACATGGTGCAGAACCACATCCTGCAGTTGCTGTGCCTGGTGGCGATGGAGCCGCCGGCCTCGCTCGATGCCGACGCCATCCGCGACGAGAAGCTCAAGGTGCTGCGCGCGCTGAAGCCGATCGACGCGCACAGCGCCGCGCAGCTCACCGTGCGCGGCCAGTACCGCGCCGGCGCGGTCGAAGGCCAGGCGGTGCCGGGCTACCTCGACGAACTCGGTCGCACCGATTCGCGCACCGAGACCTTCGTCGCGCTCAAGGCCGAGATCGCCAACTGGCGCTGGGCCGGCGTGCCGTTCTACCTGCGCACCGGCAAGCGGCTGGCGCAACGCGTGTCCGAGATCGTCATCAGCTTCCGTCCGGTGCCGCATTCGATCTTCGGCGAGCAGCCGCTGTCGCCCAACAAACTGGTGCTGCGCCTGCAGCCGGACGAGGGCGTGACCTTGTGGATCACCAACAAGGTGCCCGGCCCCGGCGGCCTGCGCCTGCGCAACGTGCCTCTGGACATGAGCTTCGCCGAGACCTTCGGCGGCGCGCGTCACCCGGATGCGTACGAGCGCCTGCTGATGGACGTGGTGCGCGGCAACGCGATGCTGTTCATGCGGCGCGACGAGGTGGAAGCGGCCTGGGCGTGGATCGATCCGATCCGCGCCGCGTGGGAGGCCAGCGACGATGCGCCCAAGCCGTACACCGCCGGAAGCTGGGGCCCGAGCGCGGCGGTGGCGCTGATCGAGCGCGAGGGCCGGCACTGGCACGAGGACGCGGGTTGACCGGTTCAGTCTGCGGCATGCGCGCGACCGCTCCGGTGCGTCCGGCGTTCAACACGCGCGTGGTTCACTGCGCATCGGCGCGGCGCAGGTCGTCCGCGCCTCGTCCGGCTCAACGGTAATTTTCGACCCATGCCCCTGCATCCCGTCGTCGCCGAAGTCACCCAGCGCATCGTCGAGCGCAGCCGCGACTCGCGCGCGCGCTATCTCGCGCAGATCGACGCCGCCGCCGACAAGGGCCCGAAGCGCGCGCGGCTGTCGTGCGGCAATCTCGCCCACGGCTTCGCCGCCTGCGGCATCGACAAGCCGGCGTTGCGCGCCGGCGTGGCGCCCAACATCGGCATCGTCACCGCGTACAACGACATGCTCTCCGCGCACCAGCCGCTGGAGCGTTTTCCGGAGCTGATCAAGCAGGCCGCGCGCGAGGTCGGCGCCACCGCGCAGGTGGCCGGCGGCGTGCCGGCGATGTGCGACGGCGTGACCCAGGGCCGCGCCGGCATGGAGCTGTCGCTGTTCTCGCGCGACGTGATCGCGCTGTCCACCGCGGTCGCGCTGTCGCACGACATGTTCGACGCCGCGCTGTACCTGGGCGTGTGCGACAAGATCGTGCCGGGCCTGCTGATCGGCGCGCTGCGCTTCGGTCACCTGCCCGCGATCTTCGTGCCGGCCGGGCCGATGCCCTCGGGCCTGCCGAACGACGAGAAGTCGCGCGTGCGCCAGCGCTACGCCGAAGGCAAGGCAAGTCGCGAGGAGCTGCTGGAAGCCGAGGCGCAGAGCTACCACGGTCCCGGCACCTGCACGTTCTACGGCACCGCCAATTCCAACCAGATGCTGATGGAGCTGATGGGCCTGCACCTGCCGGGCAGCAGCTTCGTCAATCCGAACACGCCGCTGCGCGACGAACTCACCCGCGAGGCGGCGCGCCGCGTGGCGGCCATCACCGCGCTCGGCGAGGACTACCGGCCGATCGGCCGCATCGTCGACGAGCGCGCGATCGTCAACGGTGTGGTCGGCCTGCACGCCACCGGCGGTTCCACCAACCACCTGCTGCACCTGGTCGCGATGGCGGCCGCGGCCGGCATCGACCTGCGGCTGGAGGATTTCGACGCGCTCTCGCGGGTGGTGCCGCTGCTGGCGCGCGTGTATCCCAACGGCAGCGCCGACGTGAACCACTTCCACGCCGCCGGCGGTCTCGGCTTCCTGATCGGCGAGCTGCTCGATGCCGGCCTGCTGCACGGCGACGTCGAGACCATCGCCGGGACCGGACTCGATCGCTACCGCGCCGAGGCGAAGCTCGGCGACGACGGCCGCGTGGTGTATGCGCCGGCGCCGCGGATCAGCGCCGATCCGGCCGTGCTGCGCCCGGTGCGCGAACCGTTCCGCGCCGACGGCGGCCTGCGTGTGCTGACCGGCAACCTCGGCACCGCGGCGATCAAGGTCTCGGCGGTCCCGGAGGACCGCTGGGTGATCGAGGCGCCGTGCCGCGTGTTCCACGACCAGAGCGAGGTCAAGGACGCGTTCGGTCGCGGCGAACTGGAACGCGACGTGGTGGTGGTGGTGCGCTTCGAGGGCCCGCGCGCCAACGGCATGCCCGAGCTGCACCAGCTCACGCCGCTGCTGTCGGTGCTGCAGAAGCGCGGCCATCGCGTCGCGCTGGTGACCGACGGGCGCATGTCGGGCGCGTCGGGGCAGGTGCCGGCGGCGATCCACGTCACCCCGGAAGCGGCGGCGGGCGGACCGATCGCCCGGCTGCGCGATGGCGATGTGGTGCGCGTGGACGCGGTGGCGGGCACGTTGTCGGTGCTCGTGGACGAGGCGGAATTCGCCGGGCGTCCTGCCGCGCAGGCGGATCTGTCGCATCACGGGCACGGGCTGGGACGTGAGCTGTTCGCGCTGTTCCGCGATGCGGTCGGCCCGTCCGACCGCGGCGCGAGCGTGTTCGGTCTGCTTTAGGGTCTCTCTTTCCTGTGCGCGCCAGAGGCGACTTTTCGCGGCTGCAGCCGCTCCTGCGGGGTTTGCGATGAGGTCGAAACAACAACAGCTCGCCGACCTGTTCGCGCTCGCGCCGGTGATTCCGGTGGTGGTCATCGACGATGCCGCGCTCGCGGTGCCGATGGCGCGCGCGCTGGTGGCCGGCGGGCTGCCGGCGATCGAGATCACCCTGCGCACGCCGGCCGCGCTGGAGGCGGTGCGCGCGATCGCGCAGGAGGTCGAAGGCGCCGTGGTCGGCGTCGGCAGTGTGCGTACGCCGCGCGATTTCGCCGAGGCGGAAGCGGCTGGCGCGCGGTTCGCGGTGTCGCCCGGCAGCACGCCCGGCCTGATCGCCGCCGCTCACGACACCGCCCTGCCGTGGCTGCCGGGCGCGGCGACCGCGAGCGAGGCGATGACGCTGGCCGAGGCGGGCCTGGCCCACCTCAAGTTCTTCCCGGCCGAGGCGATCGGCGGCGCCGCCGCGCTGAAGGCGTTGGCCGGGCCGCTACCGTCGCTGCGCTTCTGCGCCACCGGCGGCATCGAGCCGGGCAATGCGCCGGCCTACCTCGCATTGCGCAACGTGCCGTGCGTCGGCAGCTCGTGGTGCACGCCGGCCGATGCGCTGGCGTCGCGCGACTGGGCGGAGATCGAACGCCGCGCCCGTGTCTGCGCGGCATTGCGCCGGGAATGAGCGCCCGGTTCAGGCAAACGCGCGCGAGCGCCGTTACCATCCGGCCGTCCCAGGGGGGATTTGTCCACATCGACGCCATGCTCCGCACAGTCCTGCTTGCGGCGCTTCTGCTCGCGCCTCTTGCCGCAGGCGCGCAGTCGCTGCCGAAACCTGCCGAGTTCTATTTCGACGAAGACGCAAGCGCCCTGCGCCCGATCGAGGTCGTGCGCGAGAGCGGCGATGCCGCCGTGCAGCGCCTGCTGAAGGTGATCGAGCGCCGTCCGGACAGCGCCGACGCCGAACGCCTGCAGTTGGCGCACGTCGCCTTCGCCGGCGGTCGCGCCGAACTCGGACGCCGGCTCTACGCCGAGGCGCAGGCGCGCATCGACCGCAACCACGCGTTGTGGCGTGCGCTGAAGTGGAACTGGGGCTGGGATCTGTACCGCGCCGGCGATGCGCAGGGCGCCTTCGAGCAGTGGCGCGAGCTGGCGCTCGCGCGCGGCATCAACGCGTCCTGGATGCCGCCGACCTTCGCGCTGGCGCTGTGGACCCTGGGTCGCAAGGACGAAGCGGTGCAGTGGTACGCCGCCGCCGTGCGCACCGAGCCGGCGCAGTGGTCCACGCCGGCGCGCTATGCCGCGCTGCTGCCGCACTGGCGCGACGAGGAGCGTGCGACGCTCGCCGAAGTGCAGCGGGCCTGGGCCGCGAATCCGCCGGCGTGGCCCTGAGCGCCCGTCGCACACCTGCGCCGTTTTCGGCCAGCACCGTCGCTCGACCCGCCACCATGAGCCCGCGCCGCCACGGCGCCGGTCGCCGCGAGACGCGCGGCTCTGCTAACGTTGCGCGCGGCGCCTCATGGACGACGACATGCCGACCCGCGTTCGCCTGCTCCGCATCGCCGGTCTTGCGCTTTCGCTCGCGCTGACCACCGGCTGCGCCGAAGACGCGCGCCCGCCGGTGCGCAACCACGCACCGAAGCAGGCCTATCTCATCACCTTGACGGTCGAGAACCCGCCGGCGCCGGTGACGGCGATCGAGGGGCATGCCAGCTATCAGGTGATGGATACCGAGTGCCTGCCGAAGGCGTTCTACTTCGGTTACAACACCGGCATATCCGCCGTCAGCGAACCCGTACGGCTTCGGCCCGTCGCGCCGAACGTCTGGCAAGGCGTCGTGTATCCCGATCTCTACCTCGGCCAGCCGCAGACGGACGATCTGGGCGTGTGCGATTGGGAGTTCATCGGGGCTGGAGCCGAGTTTCTCGTCAAAGGCTTCCGCCTCGCCGTCGACGTTCCGAAGAGCAGCCTTGGGACGACGATTCGATATCGCTTCAAGAATGAGTGGTTGACGAACCCGGCATTCGCCGACTTTCGTCAATCCGGCGACCGGGTGGACGTCGGGAGTACGTCCCCGCATGCCGGGCAATACTTCTATATGGACGTCGATGCCAAGGAGGTGACACATGGTGAGCAGCCGTGAGTACGCTGCGCTAGCAGCAGGCAGTTACCAGAGCCCGCCGAAGCCGGTTCTGACGGGGACAGCAGAGTTCGAAGTCGTCAAGCATGTCGACCTTCCGTCGGGCTATCAGGCGACTCTTTACCGCCGTGCGGGAACGAACGAATACGTCCTGGCCCACCGCGGAACGGAAACCGGGCGTGGCCTAGGCGAACTGTTCAGGGATGGCGTGGCAACCGATCTCGGAATGGTGCGCACCAGTCTCAACCGGCAAACGCCGGACGCGCTGGCATTCACACGCTTGGCTCTTGATTACGTGAGTTCGAAAGGCGGCGTGCTCACCGTCACCGGCCACTCCCTCGGCGGCTGTCTCGCGCAGATCACCGCCAGCCACTACGGCCTGCGCGCGAGACGTTCAACGCCTACGGCGCGGCGCGGCTGGCCTACTACCACGACGGGGTGATGCGGATCGTGCCGGAGGGCGGTGCGCAGGTGGTCAACCACGTGCGTGCGACCGACCTCGTCAGCGCCGCCAGCGCGCACTTCGGCACCGTGCGCGCGTACGCGCTGGAGGAGGACATCCAGGCCTTGCGCCGGGCCGGCTACGTCGGCGTGCCGCTGCCGCCGGCGATGCAGGCGGCGCGCGGCGTGCTGGGCGCGGTCGCCACCCTCGACGCGCACACCATCGACAACTTCACCCGCACGCCGTTGCTCGATGCCGCCAACGAGCAGCGCTACCGCGCGCACCGCGCCACCATCGAGGCCTACCGCGGCGACGTGCTGGCCGTGCGGCTGTCGCAGTCGCCCGCCGAGTGG
>NZ_VOHJ01000042.1 GCF_007923255.1 Vulcaniibacterium thermophilum
CGGCAGTGCGGGGGCGGGTGGACCGCCGGAGCCGGGGCCGGGCGGCGCGGCAGGAGGGCCGGGCGGCAGCGGGCCGTGGCCGGAGGGCGGCGCGGGAGAGCCGGTCGCCGGCGCTCCGGAGGGCGGGCCTCCGAGCTGACGGGCCAGCCCGGGCGGGAGCGCGTCCGGTCCGCGCCCCTCCAGCCGCTGCGCAATACCGGGCGGCAGCGGGCGGTCCGGCAGGTCGGCGCCCGTCGATCCGCCGATGTGCGGCCCGTCGCCGGGGCCGCGGCCCTCCGGGCGTCCGCCCGGCAGCAGGTCGAGCAGCTTGGGGAGCACGGGGGGAAGCGACATGGCGGTCTCCGCAGCCCGGGGCGCGTCCGCTCACCGTAGTGCCGGCGCGCGTCGCCGGCACCCTGGGGTCGACCCCAGGGTGACGGACGCAGCGGCGTGCGGCACGCGTCCGTTGCGGCGAGGGGCGTGGGCCCGTCGGTCGCGGCGCGCTCCGAGCCGTCGCCGCGGCGTTGTCCGATGCCATCGCCCTGTGCCTGCTGGCACGCTGAAGCGCATCGCCGGGAAGGAGGAAGCGGAATGGCAGGGAGGCATGCGCCGCGCAGGGTGGGCGCGGGACTGGCGTTGCTGTCGATCGTGTGTGCGCCGTCGGCGCTGGCGGGCACGCTGTACAAGTGCGTCGCGCGCGGTTCGGTGGCCTACCAGACGAGCCCGTGCGAGCCGCGTTCGGTCACCGCCTGGACGCGCGAGTTCCAGCCCGATCCGCCGCCGCCCGCCGCTCGTGCGCGATCCGCAGACCCGCGTGGGAAGGAACCGCGCGAACGCTACGTCGCGTACCGTCCGGTGCGCTGGCGCGTGCAGCGCGAGCCGCTCGACCCCTGCGAAGCGGCGAAGGCGAAACGCGAGCGCGAACTCGCCCGCGTGGGTCTCAAGCGCACGTTCGATCTGCTGCGGAGGCTCGACGACGAGGTGTACGACGCCTGCAAGTAATGCCGGCGTCCCGTTCGCTGGGCCCAGGCCTGCGCCGGGGCGACGGAGTCCCGGGGACCCGGCGAACTTTCCGTTCGTCATCCCGGCGAACGCCGCGATCTTTCGACGAGTGCCTGCATCCCCTCCCGTGGGGCGCCGGCGCGCTCATCCCGAGCCCGACGCAGGACGCCGGGGCGACGGTGGGACGCGGGCGAAGCCGCTCTGCGGTGGGTCAGGGCTCAGCTCGCCTCGGCGAGCTCCTCTGCCATCTTCCGCCACTTCGGCAGGCGATCGAGCATCGAGACCGAGGCCAGATACTCCTCGTCGACCGGCTCGTTGGCGGCCAGCGCGCGCGCCACGTGGACCGCGCCGCTGACCCAGAAACCGCGCGTGCGGCTGCGCTGCGGCTGGTGGTGATGGGCGACGCCCTCGACGATCGCCATCGGCAGGCCCCACAGGCCGAGCAGGTAGGCGCCCGCTTCGGCGTAGTGCGGCGCACCTTCGCTGCCGCCCTCGCCGATGCCCGGCAGCAGGCGGCCCACTTCGGACAGCAGCGAGGCGGTCGCCGCCAGCTCGGCGCTGCTGCCGCCCAGCAGGCGCGCGGCCAGTTGCGAGGCGAGCAGGGCGCGGTGGCGGATCGCCTCGCGGTCCGGCGTCTCGTTGGCGGCGTGCGCGAACACCTCGGTGGCCAGCACCAGCCGCCGCAGCGTCTGCAGGCCCAGGCGCACCACCGCGCTGCGCAGATCGGTGACGGTGCGTCCGCCGCAGAAGTAGGCGGAGTTGCACAGGCGCAGCACCTTGGCGGCGATCGCCGGATCCTGGGCGATGAGATTGGCGATCTGCGCCGGCGAGCTGCTGGGATCGTCGATCGCGCGCGTCAGCTCCAGATACAGCTTCGGCGGCGCCGGCAGGTGGCCGACCTGGCCGATCAGCGCCTTGAGCTGGCTGTCGCCGAGCAGCTCGCGCAGCTCGATGATGCTCTCGATGGCGTCGATCAGCTCTTCCGAATGCAGCGGACGGTTGAGCAGCCGGTGCGCGCTCTCCAGCACGCCCAGCGGCAGGCTGTGGTCGTCCCGGTCGAGCAGCAGCAGGCGCGCCACGTCCGGATGACGGCTGCGCAGCAGGTTGAACAGCGCCGGGCCGCAGCCGCCGTGCATGCCGGTGACGATGACGTCGGCGCGGTCTTCCGCCACGGCCGCGATCGCCGCCTGCTCGTCGACGGCGGCGCGAAGCTTCCAGCCGGGATCGTAATCCGCGAGCTCCGCGGCGAGGGGGGCCAGGGCCTGGGTGGTTTGACCGACGACGACGACGAGCACACGGCCTCCGCGGATACGTAGCTAGGTCGGTTAGCGACGGCGGTAGGCGCGACTTGAGGGCGCGATGTCGAAACTGGGATGCCGCTCTCGCCGACGCCGTGCGCGCGTGCGCCGTCGCCGCGTTTTCCGTGCGAGTCTCAGCCCGCGCCCTGCGCGCGCGGCAGCGGCAGCCACGCCAGCACCACGCACCCCGCGCCGGGCGTGGAGACGATCTCGCACTGGCCGCCGACCAGCACCGCGCGCTCGCTCAGATTGAGCACGCCGACGCTGTCGCCGTCGCGCGAGCGGCGCCGCACCGCGCTCACGTCGAAACCGCGGCCGTCGTCGCTGACGCGCAGGGTCAGCTCGTCGCCCGCCACGCGCAGTTCCACCTGCACGTGCTGCGCCTCGGCATGCCGCACGACGTTGGTCAGCGCTTCCTGGACGATGCGGTAGGCGGTGATCTCCAGCGCTGGCGGCAGCCGCTCGTGCAGGCCGTCGATGCTGAGCTGATGGACGATCCGGCGCGGGGTGAGCATGCGTTCCAGCAGCCAGCGCAACGCCGCCTCCAGACCGCCCTCGTCGAGCAGCGGCGGACGCAGCTCCAGCGAAAGCTGGCGCAACTGGCGCAGCGCGTGGCGCAGATCGCGCAGCACCTCCTGCTGCAACTGGACGGCGTCCGCCCCGTCGGCGCCGAATTCCAGGTTCATCACGCAGGCGGTGAGAACCTGGCCGATCTCGTCGTGCAGCTCGCGCGAAATGCGCAGGCGCTCCTCCTCCTGGGCGCGCACGACACGCGCGGAGAGATCCTGCAGTTGCGCGTTGAGCCGTCCCAGTTCGTCGCGCTGGTGGACGAGCACGTCCTTGTGGCCGGCGAACAGCTCCTCCAGCTCGACCTGCCGCTGGATGTCCACCATCACGCCGAGGATGCGCCGTCCGGCTTCGTCCTCGTGATACTGGCCGCGGCCCAGCAGCCAGCGCACGCTGCCCTCGGGCAGGATCACGCGGAAGCGCATCTCGACGACGCCGCGGGTGTCGACGATGCGGTCGACCGCGTCGCGCACGGCGGTGCGGTCGTCGGGATGCACGAGCTGGAAGAAGGTCTCGAGCGCGAGCACGTCCGCGCGCGGCGGAAGCCCGAGCACCGTGGCGCCCTCGCGCGAGAGATGCACGCAGCGGCGGTCGATGTCGATCGCGCCGTCGCCCACGCCGGCCGCCTGCAGGGCGAGGCTGCGCCAGACGTCGGCTTCGAAGGAGGGCATTCCCTGCCGAAACGCGGGCACTGCGCTGGTCACCTCGGTTCGCCCCGGAAGTGAATGGGCTGCCGCACTTTACGGCGCGGCCGCGAAGCTGGAGTGTGAACCAGATCGCGGCCGGAATGAAACAGCCCCGCGGCGCCGCGAGCGGCGACCGCGGGGCGGTGCCCCCAACGGGTGTCAGAACAGCTCGACGGTGCCGGCTTCGAGCGTTTCCTGGGTGACGGGCTTGTGCGGTGGACGCTCCCATTCGCCGCGGACTTCGCGCACGCGGCCGGCGATGCGCTGCAGGGCGCGGTGCAATTCCTCGTCGCGCGGGCCCTTGGCCTTGTGCAGCAGTTCCTGCAGCGCGGTCGCCTCGCGGTTGATCGCGTCGAGACGGTCGAGGTGCACCAGCGCCGCGCTCAGCGCCTGGGTGGCGATGTCCTCGAACTGCAGCGAGCGCACGGCCTCGGCGACCGACTGGTCGATCTGGCCGGTGCAGTGCGAGATCTCCTGCATGCCGCGCGCCAGCGTCGCGTTCATGGTCTGCGCCTGCTGCAGCAGGCGGGCCGATTCGTGGCGCGCCTCGCGCGAGCGTTCGATGTCGCGGCTGG
Organism: Vulcaniibacterium thermophilum; assembly: GCF_007923255.1. GTDB lineage: Bacteria > Pseudomonadota > Gammaproteobacteria > Xanthomonadales > Xanthomonadaceae > Lysobacter_F > Lysobacter_F thermophilum. Next base: position 4,108 of record NZ_VOHJ01000042.1, read on the forward strand.
CCATCTGGGTGACCGACTCGCGGACCTTGGCGATGGCTTCCTTCGAGCTGTGCGCGAGCTTGCGGATCTGGTCGTTGAACGTGGTCGAACGCTCGGAGAGGTTGCGCACCTCGTCGGCGACCACCGCGAAGCCGCGGCCGGCTTCGCCCGCGCGCGCGGCCTCGATGGCGGCGTTCAGCGCGAGCAGGTTGGTCTGGTCGGCGATCGACTTGACGTCCTCCAGCAGCGCGAAGATGCCGTCCAGGTGCTGCGCCATCGCGTCGATGTGCTCGACCGTCACGCTGCTCTGGCTGCTGGCCAGCTCCAGCGCCTCGACCAGTTGCTCGACTTGGCGCCCGGCCTCGGCGGCGAAGCGCTGCATGTCCACGCCTTCGCCGTCGCTGGTGCGCTCGATCAGGCGCGCGACCAGCGTGCCCTGTTCGCGCGACCTGCGCGACATGCCGTCGAAACTGCCGCCGAGCTTGGCGACCGCCTCGCGCAGCAGGTCGCGGCTGCGGCCGATCTCGCGCCGCGTGCCGTCCACCTCGCGGGCGACGAACTGGCGCAGTTCGGCGAGCACCTGCTCCTGCTCGCGCAGCAGGCGCTGCTCGTCGGCGGAAGGCGTGAACGCGGCGCGCGTCACCCACCAGGCGAACGCGACCCACGCCAGCGTCATCGTCGTGAGCACCGACCAGCGCAGCGCTGGCGGCCACGCCAGCAACTCGCTCAGCGCATGCATCAGGGTCAGGACGAGGGCAGGGGCGAGGCGGAGCAGGATGCGTGAGTACATGCAGAAGTCCATCAGGCGTGTGCCGTTCGGATCCGTTATCGGCCCGCGGCGGGGCGGCTTTAGCGCATCGACGGACGCGCGCGGCGGGCGATCCGTTCAACTGCGCAGCGCGTCGCATCGCTGCGATCGTCCGCAGGACCGGCTTCGGCCGCGGCGCGCGACGCACGCTCCGTTCCCATCGCGGCCGAAGCCGCTCCAGCGGCTCGCGGCGATGCCGTGCGACATCGGGGCACGTCCGCGGGCGATCAGGCGTGGGAGACGGAAGCGATCCAGTCCGGCGCCGCCGCGCGTCCTCCCCCATGGAGACGCGCGGTGCCGCCGGCGTGTGCGGATCGTCCGCCTCCCACGCCTCATCGCCCGCGACGCGGCGGCTACCGCGCCGCCAGCTCCAGCAGGCGCGAGGCGATCGCGCCGACCGGCTGCACTTCTTGTGCCGCGCCCAGCTTCACCGCCGCGCCCGGCATGCCCCAGACGATCGAACTGGCCTCGTCCTGGACCACGGTCGGCGCGCCGGCGTTGCGCAGTTCCAGCAGGCCGCGCGCGCCGTCCTCGCCCATGCCGGTCAGCAGCACGCCCACCGCGTTGCGTCCGGCGTGCGTGGCGACCGAACGGAACAGCACGTCGACGCTGGGACGATGACGGTTGACCGCCGGGCCGTCGTCGAGCCGGCACACCCAGCGCGCGCCGTCGCTGACGACGCGCAGGTGACGATCGCCCGGCGCGATGTAGGCGTGGCCGGGCCGGATCGGCTGGCCGTCGTGCGCCTCACACACCGCCATCGGCGACAGGCGGTCCATGCGCTGGGCGAAGGCGCGGCTGAACGCGGCCGGGATGTGCTGCACGATCACCGTGCCCGGCGCGTCCGCCGGCATGCGCTCGAGCACCTCGCGGATCGCCTCGGTGCCGCCGGTGGAGGCGCCGATGGCGATCAGCCGGTCGGTGGTGCGGAAGCTGCGCGCGCGCGGCGCTTCCGTGGCGGGCGCGGTCGGCGGCGCGGCGCGGCGCGCGGCAGGCGGGCGCACGCGCACCTGGGCGGCGGCACGCACCTTCTCGGCCAGCTCGCGGCCGTACTCGCGCAGGCCGCGCGCCACCTCCAGCTTCGGCTTGGTGACGAAGTCCACCGCGCCGAGCGCCAGCGCGTCCAGCGTCACCTCCGCGCCGCGCTCGGTGAGCGAGGACACCATCACCACCGGCAGCGGATGCAGCCGCATCAGGTTCTCGAGGAACGTGAGGCCGTCCATCCGCGGCATCTCGACGTCGAGCGTCAGCACGTCCGGACGCAGCGCCTTGATCTTCTCGCGGGCGAGGAAGGGGTCGGCCGCGGTGCCGACCACCTCGATGTCGGGCTCGGCCGAGAGGATCTCGGTCAGCACCTGCCGCACCAGCGCGGAGTCGTCGACGATCAGCAGCCGGATCATCAGAACAGTTCCACGCTGCCGGCGACCGGCGCGCTGCGCAGGCGCTGCCGGTACGCGCGCTCCTCGGCGGCGATCTCGGCGTCGTGCGCGTGCGGAAGCTGGCGCACGAAGGCGCGGCCGGTGACCGGGAAGAAGGCGACCTTGCGCGGGTGGATGCCGCCGAGATCCTGCGCCAGCAGGGTGATGCCTTCGGCGCGCAGATAGTCGAGCGCGAACTGCGCGTTGCGGGTGCCGACCTGGTTGCTGGTGAAGCTCTTGAGCACGTTGCCGCCGCCGAACAGCTTGGCTTCGATGCGGTCGCGGCGCGCGCCGAGCTTCAGCAGCTCGTTGACCAGCAGCTCCATCGCGTGCACGCCGTAGCGGGCCGGCTCGCCGCCGTCGGCGCTGTCGCCGTCGGGCAGCATGAAGTGGTTCATCCCGCCCACGCGCAGCAGCGGATCGTGCAGGCAGGCGGCGACGCAGGAGCCGAGCACGGTGACCAGCGCGATGTCGCGCCCGGTGGCGAAGTACTCGGCCGGCAGCAGCTTGGCCGCCTGCGACTTCAGCACCGGGTCGTAGTACTGCATCGGTTCGGCGCGGGCGGCACCGGTCGCGCGCGCGGCGGTGCGGGTCATGCGGCGTCCTCGACCGCATCGGCGCGGCGGTAGACCGTCTGCCCGCAGGCGCGGAACAGATCGGTGGCGTGGAAGAAGCTCTCCGAGTGGCCGGCGAAGAACAGGCCGTCGCGCGCGAGCAGCGGGTGGATCCGTTTGAGGATCGCGTACTGCGTGGGCTTGTCGAAATAGATCATCACGTTGCGGCAGAACACCGCCGCGAACGGGCCGCGCAAGCCGTAGCCGGCATCCAGCAGGTTGAGCGGGCGGAAGGTGATGAGCTGCTGCAATGCCGGATGCACGCGGCACTGCCCGGCGTACGGGCCGGCGCCGCGCAGGAAGAAGCGTCGCCTGCGCTCGTCGCCGACGCGCTCCAGCCGCTCGATCGGATAGATGCCGGCCGAGGCGGTGGCCAGCACCTGGGTATCGACGTCGGTGGCGAGGATGCGCACCGGCGGTGTCATGCTGTCGAACGCCTCGCAGGCGGCGATGGCGATCGAGTAGGGCTCCTCGCCGGTGGATGCCGCGCACGACCACAGCAGGATCGGCCGCCGCGTCTGCGCGCGCAGGTGGCGCGTCAGCAGGTCGAAGTGATGCGGTTCGCGGAAGAACGCGGTGAGGTTGGTGGTCAGCGCGTTGGTGAACGCCTGCCACTCCTCGGCATCGCCGGCGCTTTCGAGGTGGTCGAGGTAGGCGTCGAACGCGGCCATGCCGAGCGCGCGCAGCCGGCGCGCCAGGCGGCTGTAGACCATGTCGCGCTTGCTCGGCGCCAGCGCGATGCCGGCGTGCTCGTGGATCAGCCGGCAGATGCGGCGGAAGTCGCGTTCCGTGTAGGTGAACTCGCGGTCGGTCGCGGCCGGCTGGGTCATGGGGCGGGTGCGGGAGTGGGAGGCGCGAAGCGTCCGTCGCCTTCGTCATCGGCGCGGAAGGGCCGGGCTTGAGGGCGGTGTGCGTCGTGCGGGGCGTTGCGCGTTGGCGATGTGGCTTGGGGGCGGGGCTGCCTGCTCCCTCCCCTCCGGATGGAGGGGAGGGTTGGGGAGGGGTGAACCCGCATCCGACGCGGCATCCGCTTCACCCCCTCCCGACCTCCCCCTGCATGCGCAGGGGGAGGGGCTACGCGCACTTCGTCGTGCCTGCGCGGTGGTGCCTGCTCCCTCCGCTCCGGCTCTCGCCCTCCCCTCCGGATGGAGGGGAGGGTTGGGGAGGGGTGAGCCCGCATCCGACGTGGCATCCGCTTCACCCCCTCCCGACCTCCCCCTGCATGCGCAGGGGGAGGCGAAGCGCGCAGGCGAGCATCGAACGACCTCCCCCTGCATGCGCAGGAGGAGGGGTTACGCGTACCCCACCTCCGCAACGCGAGGCCCCGGCGTTGGCCGGGGCCCGGTGTGCGGGGTGCGGACGCCGGTGCGGCGTCAGAACTCCTGCCAGTGCTGCGGATCGGCGACGTGGTGGGCGGTGACCGCGGCGACCGCGCGCGCGCCGCTGCCGCGCGCCGGACGCGCCGGGGCGCGGCGCGCGGGCAGGGCGGCGACCGGATCGGCCGCGGCCGCCTGCGCCCGCTGCGCGCGCACCGCGGCGGCGGCGTCCTCGGCCAGCCGGAAGCGGCGCACCGCCTCGGCCAGGCCCGCCGCCTGCTCCTCCAGCGACCGCGCGGCGGCGGAGGCCTGCTCCACCAGCGCGGCGTTCTGCTGCGTCACCTCGTCGAGCTGGGTGATGGTGGTGTTGACCTGCTCGATGCCGGCGCTCTGCTCCTGCGAGGCGGCGGTGATCTCGGCCATGATGTCGGTCACCCGCTTCACGCTGGTGACGATCTCGCTCATGGTGCGGCCGGCCTGTTCGACCAGTTGGCTGCCGTTCTCGACCTTGTGCACCGAATCGCCGATCAGCGCCTTGATCTCCTTGGCGGCGGCGGCCGAACGCTGGGCGAGCGAGCGCACCTCGGCGGCGACCACCGCGAAACCGCGGCCCTGCTCGCCGGCGCGGGCGGCCTCGACCGCGGCGTTGAGCGCGAGGATGTTGGTCTGGAAGGCGATGCCGTCGATCACGCCGATGATGTCGACGATCTTGCGCGAGGCCTCGTGGATGGCGCTCATGGTGGTGACGACCTGGCCGACCACCTCGCCGCCCTTGCCTGCGACGTCGGCCGCGCCGATCGCGAGCTGGTTGGCCTGGCGGGCGTTGTCGGCGTTCTGGCGCACGGTGGAGGTGAGCTCCTCCATCGAGGAGGCGGTTTCCTCCAGCGAAGCGGCCTGCTGCTCGGTGCGCTGCGACAGATCGGCGTTGCCGGAGGAGATCTCGCCGGCGGCGGTGTTGATCGCTTCGGTCGTCTGCTGGATCTGCGCGACGATCTGCGTCAGTTGCGCGACGGTGTCGTTGGCGTGGTCGCGCATCTTCGCGAACACGCCCTTGTACTCGCCTTCCATGCGCACGGTCAGATCGCCGCGCGCCAGCGCTTCGAGCACGCGCGAGACCTGCTCGAGGCTGGTGGCGTTGGTCTCCAGCAGCGCGTTGAGCTGCTGCGCGAGCTGCAGGTAGAAGCCCTGCTTGCCGGCCACCTCGATGCGGCCGGACAGATCGCCCTCGGCGGCGGCGCGGATGATGCGCTCGACCTCCTTCTCGACCTGCACCTGCGGGGTGCGGTCGCGCCACTCCACGACATAGCCCAGCGGCTCGCCCGAGGCGTCGAGCGCCCGCGAGACGGTGAGCGCGAAGTGCGCATCGCCGAGCTGGATCTGGCTCTGCTGCGCGCCCTGCAGGCGCTCCAGGCGGGCGCCCTCGAACTCGGCGTGGAAGCGGTCGAGCGGCTGGCCCACGAGCTCGGTCGGCTCGAGCCCGGGCACCTGGCTGCGCACGTCGTCCACGTACTGCGCCAGCAGTTCGGAGACGGCGTGGTTGGCGTAGATCACGGTGCGCTCGGTGTCGGCGATCATCACGCTGGTGCCGGAGTTGTCCAGCGCGGTGCGGATGCGCAGGTTCTCGGCGGCGATCTTCTGGTCGCGCTCGATGCGCTCGCGCAGGTCGTGCTGCATGCGCTGCATGGCGCGCAGCAGCTCGCCGATCTCGTCGCCGCGGTCGATCACGATCGCGGTGTGGAGCTGGCCGCCGGCGACGTCGTTGGCGACCTTCACCGCGTGGCCCATGCTGCGGCTCAGGCTGCGCGCGAACAGGAACGCGATCGCAAGGCCGCCGCCGAGCGCGAACAGCACCGTCAGCGACAGCGCGCTCAGCGAAGCGGCGTACACCGAGCCGGCGTGCTCCTTGCTCGCCTTGGCCGCCTTGTCGTTGTGCTGGATCAGCGCGTTCAGCGACTTCTCCGCGCGCGCCTTGCGTCCGGAAACGTCGCTGACGAAGTGATCCAGCGCGTCCTCCTCGAGCGCCATGTCCATCATCTCGTCGAAGTCGGCGTACGACTTGCGCGCGCCGTTCCAGTCGGCGACGAAGGTCTCGAACAGGCGCTTCTCGTCCGCGTCGACCAGCAGCCGGCGGTACGCCTTGATCTGGGTCTCGATCTCGGCGGCGAGCGTCTTGCGCTGGGCGCGCGCGTCCGCCTTCACGCGGTCGCTCGCCTTGATCAGCGAGAGCATCGCCAGTTCGTGGTAGCGCCGCATGTCGCCGCGGATGTCCGCGGCCTCGCGGGCGCTGTCGATGGTCTTGCCGGCGAGTTCGGTCGATACCTCGTCCAGCGAGTCCAGGCCGCGCCACGCCATCACGCTTTGCAGCAGCAGCAGGGCCAGCACCACGCCGAAGCCCAGCATCAGCTTGGGCATCAGCTTGAGATCGCGGATCCAGTTCATCGGAGTATTCCGTTGCGGAAGGAGGACGCGTCGGTCGGGACGCTTACTTGATGATCGCGAGCTTGAGATCGGACGGGGACTTCACGACGATCTCGGCGCGCGCGCCGTCGCGCTGGATATCGCCGATCACGCACACGTCCTTGCCTTCCAGTTGCTCGGGCGAAGGCTTGAACTTGCCGCGGTCGGCGCCCCAGATGCGGGCGGAGAAGGTGTGGCGCGGGAACGCGCCGCCCATGTAGAGGAAGGTCGGCTCGCCTTCGGAGTTCTGCGCGAAGCGGGCCTTCTCGACGCGGCCGCAGACCATGCCGTTCTTGCCGACGAAGTCGGGGGCCTGCTGCGGCGCGATCGGCTTCGCCTGCGCATGCGCGTCGGACGCGGCGGCGAGGGCGAGAGCGAAGAGGGCGGTGGCGACGTGTTTCATTGGGGGCTCCTGTGGTGCCGGACGCGATGCGGCGCGTCCTGAGGGTTCGGACAGGAGTGATATCGGCGGCAGGCGCGGGAAGTTGAGGGCGATCGCGCGGCCGTGCGCAGCGCGATCGCCGAAGCGGTGCGCGGCGTGCCGCCGCGGATCGTGCCTGCTCTCGCCCTCCCTCCGGATGGAGGAGAGGGTCGGGGAGGGGTGAACCCGCATCCGACGCGGCATCCACTTCACCCCCTCCCGACCTCCCCCTGCATGCGCAGGGGGAGGGGCTGCGCGCGCAGTGCCTGCTCTTGCCCTCCCCTCCGGATGGAGGGGAGGGTTGGGGAGGGGTGAACCCGCAGCCACGCGGCATCCCGCTTCACCCCCTCCCCACCTCCCCCTGCATGCGCAGGGGGAGGGGTTACGCGCGCAGTGCCTGCTCTCGCCCTCCTCTCCGGATGGAGGGGAGGGTTGGGGAGGGGTGAGCCCGCATCCGACGCTGCATCCGCTTCACCCCCTCCCGACCTCCCCCTGCATGCGCAGGGGGAGGGGCTACGTGCGCAGTGCCTGCTCTTGCCCTCCCCTCCGGATGGAGGGGAGGGTTGGGGAGGGGTGAGCCCGCAGCCGACGTGGCGTCCACTTCACCCCCTCCCCACCTCCCCCTGCATGCGCAGGGGGAGGGGCTACGTGCGCAGTGCCTGCTCTCGCCCTCCCCTCCGGATGGAGGGGAGGGTTGGGGAGGGGTGAACCCGCATTCGACGTGGCGTCCACTTCACCCCCTCCCGACCTCCCCCTGCATGCGCAGGGGGAGGGGTTACGTGCGCAGTGCCTGCTCTTGCCCTCCCCTCCGGATGGAGGGGAGGGTTGGGGAGGGGTGAACCCGCATCCGACGTGGCATCCACTTCACCCCCTCCCAACCTCCCCCTGCATGCGCAGGAGGAGGGGTTACGCGCGCACCACTTCGGCAACGCGAGGCCCCGGCGTTGGCCGGGGCCCGGTGTGCGGGGTGCGGACGCCGGTGCGGCGTCAGAACTCCTGCCAGTGCTGCGGATCGGCGACGTGGTGGGCGGTGACCGCGGCGACCGCGCGCGCGCCGCTGCCGCGCGCCGGACGCGCCGGGGCGCGGCGCGCGGGCAGGGCGGCGACCGGATCGGCCGCGGCCGCCTGCGCCCGCTGCGCGCGCACCGCGGCGGCGGCGTCCTCGGCCAGCCGGAAGCGGCGCACCGCCTCGGCCAGGCCCGCCGCCTGCTCCTCCAGCGACCGCGCGGCGGCGGAGGCCTGCTCCACCAGCGCGGCGTTCTGCTGCGTCACCTCGTCGAGCTGGGTGATGGTGGTGTTGACCTGCTCGATGCCGGCGCTCTGCTCCTGCGAGGCGGCGGTGATCTCGGCCATGATGTCGGTCACCCGCTTCACGCTGGTGACGATCTCGCTCATGGTGCGGCCGGCCTGTTCGACCAGTTGGCTGCCGTTCTCGACCTTGTGCACCGAATCGCCGATCAGCGCCTTGATCTCCTTGGCGGCGGCGGCCGAACGCTGGGCGAGCGAGCGCACCTCGGCGGCGACCACCGCGAAACCGCGGCCCTGCTCGCCGGCGCGGGCGGCCTCGACCGCGGCGTTGAGCGCGAGGATGTTGGTCTGGAAGGCGATGCCGTCGATCACGCCGATGATGTCGACGATCTTGCGCGAGGCCTCGTGGATGGCGCTCATGGTGGTGACGACCTGGCCGACCACCTCGCCGCCCTTGCCTGCGACGTCGGCCGCGCCGATCGCGAGCTGGTTGGCCTGGCGGGCGTTGTCGGCGTTCTGGCGCACGGTGGAGGTGAGCTCCTCCATCGAGGAGGCGGTTTCCTCCAGCGAAGCGGCCTGCTGCTCGGTGCGCTGCGACAGATCGGCGTTGCCGGCGGCGATCTCGTCGGCCGCGGCGATGATCGCATCGGTGACGGTGCGGATCTGGCCGACCATCGCCGCGAGCTGGTCCACGCAGCCGTTGGCGTCGCGCTTGATCTCGGCGAACGTGCCCTCGAACTCGCGTTCGATGCGCTGGCTCAGATCGCCCTGCGCGATCGCGGCCAGCACGCGCTGCACGTCCTCGATGCTGGCCTGGTTGCTGTCGAGAAGCTGGTTGATGCCTTCGGCGAGTTCGCGGAAGAAGCCCTGCTTGCCGTCCAGCGGAATGCGCGAGCGCAGGTCGCCGTGCGCGGCGGCGTTGACCACCGCCGCGATCTGGCGCTGCATGCCCACCTCGAAACTGCGGTCGCTCCAGTCCATCACCGTGCCGATGCGGCGGCCCTCGCCGTCGAGGAGCGCACTGAGCGTGATGCGCAGCGGACGCCCGCCCAGCTCGACGTGGCGCTCGCCGGTGGCGTAGCCCTGCGCCAGCGCGACCACCTCGGCGCCCAGGGTCGCGGCATCGGCGCCCACCACGCGCTCGGCGCGGAAACCGGGCAGTTCTTTGCGGAAATCGGCTTCGACGCGGACGAGGTAGTCGGCCATCGCGCGGTTGACGTAGAGCACGAGGCCCTGCGCGTCGACGATCATCACGTGGTTGGAGATGCCGTCCAGCGCCTGACGGATGCGCAGGTTGTCGCTGGCGACGCGCCGCTCGGTGTCGATGCGCGCGCGCAGCTCGTGCTGCATGCGCCGCACCTGCGCGAGCAGGCTGGTGTCGTCGCCGGGGCGCGTGTGCACCGCGGTGTCGAGATCGCCGCCGGCGATGCGGCGCACGGTGTCGGCCACCTGCGCCAGCTCGCCGCCCAGCGCGCGCCGGACGATGCCGAGCTGGTACAGCGAGAACACCAGCGCCGCCAGCGTGCCGACGACCGTCACCAGCAGGGTGATCCAGCGCGTGCGGTCGCTCGCGGCGCCGGCTCCGGCGTAGGTCCGTGCCGCGTGCGCGGTCTGATCGCGCGACAGTGCGACGAGCGCATCGCGCGCGCTCGCGAAGCGCTGATCGGCGGCGTCGAAAGCGGCCCGCACGGCCTCGGCATCGCCGCCGCGCAGTGCGTCGAGCGTCGGCGTCAGGCCCTCTCCGACATAGCGCGTCTCCAGGTCGGCGTAGGCCTGCGCGCGCGCCCTGACGGCGTCGGCGAGCGGGGCGGCCAGCAGCGTTTCGCGGCCGCGCGCCAGGCGCTCGGGGGCGTCGAGCAGCTCGGCCGGCGCGCTGCCGGTCGCCGCCGCGCGCGCCAGCGCGGCGTGGGTGGACAGCAGCGTCTGCGCGCTTTCGCCGATCCGCGCAAGGCCCACCGTCTCGCGTTCGTACAGATCGCGCAGGGCGTCGCGGCTGCGGCTCTGCGCACCCTGGCCGAGCGTCGCCACCGTGATCAGCAGCACGATCATGAACGCCATCACGGCGAGCAACCGCTGGCGGATCGTCATCTTGAACTTCATCGTCGTTCGGTCCGGCCGGCGCGCGCGCCGGCATGGGGTTTCAGTGCACCGGCTCGTCGACCAGCGCCATGTCGGCGCTGCCGATCATCTTCTCGATGTCGATCAGGATCAGCATGCGCTCGTCGAGCGTGCCGATGCCGGTGAGGAACTGCGCGCCGACCGTGGCGCCGAACTCGGGCGCCGGGCGGATCTGCTCGGGCCGCAGCGCGACCACGTCCGAGACGCCGTCCACCACCATCCCGACCACGCGGTTGGCGACGTTGAGGACGATCATCACCGTGAACGCGTTGTAGTCGGCGCGCGGCAACTGGAACTTCACCCGCATGTCGACCACCGGCACGATGGTGCCGCGCAGGTTGATCACGCCCTTGATGAAATCCGGCGTGTCGGGAATGCGGGTGACCGCGTCGTAGCCGCGGATCTCCTGCACCTTGAGGATGTCCACGCCGTACTCCTCGTCGCCGAGCGCGAAGGTGAGGAACTCGGCGGCGGCCGTCTCCTGGGCGGATTTCTTGTCGCGGGCAGCTTCGGTGAAGGCGTCCATCGGGGGTCCTGCGGGGTTAGGCGGCGGCCGACAGCGAACGTGCCAGGCCGCCGACGTCGACGATCAGCGCCACGCGGCCGTCGCCCATGATCGTGGCGCCGGAGATGCCGTTGACGCGGCGGAAGTTGCTTTCCAGGTTCTTGATCACCACCTGCTGCTGGCCGACCAGCGCGTCGACCTCGAGCGCGAGCTTGCGGCCGTCGCTCTCCAGCAGCACGACCAGGCCGCGCTCGCCCTCGCGTGAGCCGGTGCCGATGCCGAAGATCTGGCGCATGCGGTACAGCGGCAACACCTCGTCGCGCACGCGCAGCACGCGGCCCTTGCCGCCGACCAGATGGACGTCGTTGGCCGCCGGCTGCAGCGACTCGACCACGTAGTTGAGCGGGATGATGAAGGTCTCCTCGCCGACCGCGACCGACATGCCGTCCAGGATCGCCAGCGTCAGCGGCAGCCGGATGGTGATGCGCGTGCCGCGGCCTGCGATCGAGTCGATCTGCACGTCGCCGCCGAGCTCGACGATGTTCCTGCGCACCACGTCCATGCCGACGCCGCGGCCGGAGATCTCGGTGATCTGCTCGGCGGTGGAGAAGCCGGGCATGAAGATGAGCTGGAACACCTCGAAGTCGCTCATCGCCTCGCTCACCGGCAGGCCGCGTTCGGCGGCCTTGGCGAGGATGCGCGCGCGGTCCAGGCCGCGGCCGTCGTCGACGATCTCGATCACCACGTGCCCGCCTTGGTGCGACGCCTTGAGGGCGACCGTGCCGGTCTCGTCCTTGCCCGCGGCGCGGCGCACTTCGGGCGTTTCGATGCCGTGGTCGATGGCGTTGCGCACCAGGTGCACCAGCGGGTCGGTGATCTTCTCGATCACCGACTTGTCCAGTTCGGTGTTCTCGCCGTGGGTCTGCAGGCGGATCTTCTTGCCCAGCTTGCCGGCCAGATCGCGCGCCAGGCGCGGGAAGCGGCTGAAGACGAAGTCCACCGGCAGCATGCGCACGCTCATCACCGCGTCCTGCAGGTCGCGCGTGTTGCGTTCGAGCTGACCGAGGCCGGCGAGCAGCTTCTCGTGGACGACCGGATCGAGCTGGCCGGAAACCTGTTGCAGCATGGCCTGGGTGATGACCAGTTCGCCGACCAGGTTGATCAGCGCGTCGAGCTTGGCGACGTTGACGCGGATCGAGCTTTCGCCGCCGGTGGACGACGCGCCGGGGGCGGGCTGGGTGTCGGCTGCGGGCGCTGGCGCGGGTGCGGGTGCGGCGGGCGTTGCGGACTCCGCGGCCACGGGCGCCGGCGCGGCCGGCGCGGCGGTGCGCGGCGCGATCGTCAGCTCGCACTCGTCCTCGACCCAGGCGAACGCCTCCTGCACCTGCTCCAGCGGCGCGCCGCCGTCGAGCTGCAGATCCCAGGCGAGATAGGCCTCGAACGGGTCGAGCTGCGCGAACGCGGGCAGCGCGTCGAGATGGCATTGCGCGCGCAGCGGGCCGAGCCGTTCGAGTTCGCGCAGGATGCGCAGCGGGTCGTTGCCGCTCTGGAACAGCGTGCGCTGGGGCAGGAAGCGGATGTCCCACCCGGCCGCGGCCGCCGGCGCCTGCACGGCGGCCGGCGCGACCGTGGGCGCGGCGACGGGCTTGCCGTCCAGCAGCGCCTGCAACCGCTGCTGCACGGCGGTGACGGCGGCGGCGTCGAAGCCGGCATCGTGCTCGGCGGCGTGCAGCAGGTTGCGCAGCACGTCCACCGACGCCAGCAGCGCCTCGACCGATGCGGTGTCCACCGGCCGGCGTCCGGCGCGCATGCCGTCCAGCAGGGTTTCCAGCACGTGCGTGAAATCGGCGATCGCGTGGAAACCGAACGTGCCGGCACCGCCCTTGATCGAGTGGGCGGCGCGGAAGATGGCGTTGATGGTGTCGGCATCGGCCTGCCCGGACTCCAGCTTCAGCAGGCCGGATTCCATCGTGGCGAGCCCTTCGCGGCTCTCCTCGAAGAAGGTCGCGTGGAAGCGGGCGAGGTCGATCGACATGGCGTCAGCCCAGCACCTTGCGCAGCGTGGCGATCAGTTGCTCGGGGTTGAACGGCTTGACCAGCCAGCCGGTGGCGCCGGCGGCCTTGCCTTCCTGCTTGCGGTCCAGGCCGGCCTCGGTGGTCAGCATCAGCAGCGGGGTGAAGCGGTATTCCGGCAACTGGCGCAGGTGCTTGATCAGCGTGATGCCGTCCATGTTCGGCATGTTCACGTCCGCGACCACGGCGCTGAACTTCGTGGTCCTGGCCTTGTCGAGCGCCACCACGCCGTCCTCCGCCTCGGTGACTTCGAAGCCGGCGGACGTCAGCGCGAAGGCGACCATCTGCCGCATCGAGGCGGAGTCGTCGACAGCGAGAATACGGGCGCTCATTCTTGGTCCTCCAGGCCCAGCGCGTCGCGCAGGCCGAGCGTTTGGGCGGCCGCGTGCAGCTCGGGCGCGACCGGGTGGATGCGGGTGTGCTGGCCGCTGCGACGGCGATCGCGCACGAACGCGCACAGCAGCTGCAGGCTGGCGGTGTGCACGCGGTCGACCCGGCCGGCGTCCAGATGCACGGTGTCGGCGCAGGTCAGGTGGTCGGCGAGCCGGGCCTTCAGCTCGTCCGCCGATTCGATGCCAAGATCGGGTCCCAGAGGTACCGCGGTCATGGACGTCTGTCTCCGGATCAGAAAGCGGTCATGCGCGTTAGCGGCGCAGCGGAAGCGGACTTGAGGGCAGGGCGGTTCAGTCTTCCAGCACCGCGCGCGCATCGAGCAGCACCACCGTGCTGCCTTCCACGCGCGCGACGCCGCGCAGGATGTCGCCGGCCGCGCCGAGCAGCGGACCGTCGACGGTCTCGATCGCCGCATCGGTCAGCGTGACCACGTCGGCCACCGCATCGACGTGCACGCCGAGGCAGTGGCCGTGCTCCTCCAGCACCACCACGCGCGCGTCCTCCGCGCGCTCGGCCCGCGCGGCCGGGGGCAGCGCCAGGCGGGTCGCCAGATCGAGCACCGCGACCAGTTGGCCGCGCAGGTTCATCAGGCCGACCACCGCGTCCGGTGCGCCGCGCACCGGCACGATCTCCGGCACGCGCAGCACTTCCTGCACCTTCAGCACCTCCACCGCGAACGGCTGCCCGCCGACGCGGAAGCGCAGCCAGCGGCTGCTGCGTTCGTGCGCGCGCCGCGCCGGCACCTCGGCGTCCGCCGCGGCCGCGGTCGCCTCGCGCAGGAACGCCGACAGCGCCGGCGGGTGCGCGGGCGGCGGGGCAGGCGCGGGTGCGACCGGTGTCGCGGGCGCCGTCGGCATCGGCGGCATCGGCGGCGCGACCGGCACGGCGGCGGGCAGCGCGGTGGGCAGCGCGGTGGCCGCCGGCGCGTCGGCGGTCATCAGCTCGCTGAGGTAGTCCTCGATCGCGGCATGGCTCATGCGGCCAGCTCCATCGCGTGATCGGTGCCGAGCAGCCAGTCCAGCGCCCGGGCATAGGCGCCGAGTCCGCGGCTGCCCTCGGGCGAGGCCTGGCGCAGGTGGTCGGGATCGCGCAGGCGGGTGTCGACCGGGATCACGCCGTCGAACACCGCCTCGCCATGCTGCTCGCGCATGCGTTCCAGCGAATCGGTCGCGACCCGCGTGCGGCGGTCGTGCAGGGTGGGGATGATCGACACCGGCAGCGGTCGCCGGCGCGAGCGCTCGATCATCTGCACCGTGCGGCGCATGCCGTCCAGGCCGTGCAGCGCGAGCGGTTCGGTCTGGGTCGGCACGACCACGCGGTCGGCGGCGGCGAGCGCGTTGACCATCAGCAGGCCGAGGGTGGGCGGGCAGTCGAGCAGCACGTGGTCGAGATCGTGGCGCAGCGAATCGAGTGCCCGCATCAGTGCAAGCCCCATGCCGGGACGGGTGGCGCTGCGCTTCTCCAGCGTCGCCAGCGCCGGCTGCGCGGCGATGAAGTCCAGCCCGTCGCGCACCGGCCGGCACAGGCTGCCGACCGACGCCGGCGGCGAATCGAACAGCTCCACCACACCGCGGGGCACCGGCTCGGCGGGCACGCCCAGGCTGCGGGTGAGCGAGGCGTGCGGATCGAGATCGACCAGCAGCACGCTGCGGCCCGAGGCCGCCAGCAGACTGCCGAGCGCGAGCGTGGTCGTGGTCTTGCCCACGCCGCCTTTCTGGTTGGCAACGGCCCAGACGCGCATCACGGCGCTCCCATCGCGGTGGTGGGGATGTCTCCGTACGGACCCGGCTCGGTCAGCACCACCACCACCACGCGGCGGTTGGCGGCGCGGCCTTCCTCGTCGGCGTTGTCGCGTGCGGGGCGGAACGGTCCGTAGCCGACCACCGACAGCCGGTCGGTCGGCACGCCGCGTTCGGCGAACAGGCGCACCACCGCGGCGGCGCGCGCGGCGGAGAGCTCCCAGTTCGACGGAAACACCAGATTGCTGATCGGGCGGTCGTCGGTATGACCTTCCACCCGCAGCGGATTGGGGAACCGGCGCAGGATGTCGGCGAGCTGGCGCAGCGTGGCCTGCGCTTCCGGCGCCGGATACGCCTGGCCGCTCGCGAACAGCAGGTCGGTGCTGATCTCCACCTCGACCCAGAAGCGGGCGCGACGCACGCGCACCAGTTGGCGGTCGATCAGCGGCGCCAGCGCCTCCTCGATGCGCGCGGTGACCGAATCGAGCTGCCGCTGCTGGTGGCGCTCGAACGCCTCCTGCTCCGCCTGCGACAGGCCGCGTTGCGGCATCTGGCGCGGGATCTGCGGACGGTTCGGCCAGTCGCGCAGCGGCATCGGCGAGACCGCTCCACGCGCGCCGGTGGTGGGCGCCATCGGCGGCGCGCGATCGGCCTGCGAGCCGCGCGGCTGCACCTTGCCCAACTGCAGCGGGTTGATGGTGCGCGGCGGCCCGCCGAACGCTTCGGAGAGTGCGTCGGCGAGCACCCGGTACTTGCCCTCGTTGACGGAGGAGATCGCGTACATCACGACGAAGAAGGCGAGCAGCAGCGTGATCAGGTCGCCGTAGGGGATCGCCCAGGCCTCGTGGTTGACGTGCTCCTCGTGCGCGCGCTTGCGGCCCATCGCGCCTCCGTCAGTCCAGGAAGCCGGCCAGGCGCGCTTCGATGTTGCGCGGGTTCTCGCCCTGCGCGATCGCCACCAGACCTTCGATCGCCAGTTCGCGCTCGCGGCCGCGCTGGGCGATCACGCTCTTCAGCTTGTTGCTGATCGGCAGGAAGACGAGGTTCGCCGAGGCGATGCCGTAGATGGTGGCGGTGAACGCGGCGGCGATGCCGTGGCCGAGCTTGCTGGGATCGGCCAGGTTCTTCATCACCGCCATCAGACCGAGCACGGCGCCGATGATGCCGAGCGTGGGCGCGTAGATGCCCATGCCTTCGAACACCTTGGCGGCGGACTGGTCGGCGTGGGTCTGCGTTTCCAGATCGATCTCGAGCATCGAGCGGATGGTTTCCGGCTCGGCGCCGTCGACCAGCATCTGCAGGCCCTTGCGCAGGAACGGATCGCTCTGCTGCTCGATCTGCGCTTCCAGCCCGAGCAGGCCCTGCTTGCGCGCCACGTTGCTCCACTCGACGATCTGCGCGATCAGCCCATGGCCGTCCGCGGGCGGCGGCCTGATCGCCCAGCCGACGATCTTCAGCGCCCGCTGGAACGTCGGCTTCGGCGTCTGCACGAGGATCGCCGCGACCGTGCCGACGATCACGATCACGAAGGCGGCGGCGTTCCACAGCGAGCCGAGGCCGCTTCCCTTGAGGATGCTGCCGCCGACGATCGCGACCAGGGCGAAGAAGAATCCGACGAGGCTGAGGATGTCCATCGTCGCCGATAGCGGCCGCGGCGGCGGAAACTTGACGGTCGCGGACCTTGGCGGCCGTGCCGGATCGCGCGTTTGTGGCCGGGTTCGCAGTGCGCTTCCCGACCGCGCAGGCGCGGCGCGCACCTTCAGCCGGAACGACGGAGCGCATGGTCCCGATTCCCAGTTCCCGGTTCCCAGTTCCCGGTTCCCGGTTCCCGGTTTCGTAGGTTGGGCTGAGCGCAGCGAAGCCCAACATCGCATTGCGGCCGACGTTGGGCTTCGCCTTCGGCTCAGCCCAACCTACGTCAAGCCTCGGGTAGGGCGGGACTTGTCCCGCCCCATGAGCTGCGCGCCTGCGGCGCGACGGGCGTCATCCGGCCGGCAGCAGAACGTCCATGGCTTCCCGCTTTCGCGGGAACGACGACGCAAGATCCCGATTCCCGGTTCCCGGTTCCCGGTTCCCGGTTTCGTAGGTTGGGCTGAGCGCAGCGAAGCCCAACATCGCATTGCGGCCGACGTTGGGCTTCGCCTTCGGCTCAGCCCAACCTACGTCAAGCCTCGGGTAGGGCGGGACTTGTCCCGCCGCATGAGCGGCGCGACCGGCGTCATCCGGCCGGCAGCAGAACGTCCATGGCTTCCCGCTTTCGCGGGAACGACGACGCAAGATCCCGATTCCCAGTTCCCAGTTCCCGGTTCCCGGTTCCCGGTTCCCGATTCCCGATTCCCGATTCCCGATTCCCGATTCCCGAACCCCCTACGCCGCCCTCCCCAGCGCATCCACGTCGAGAATCAGCGCCATCCGGCCGTCGCCGGTGAGGGTGGCGCCGACGTAGCCGGGGAGGGCGTGCAGCGGTCGGGGCAGCGGTTTGACCACCACTTCCTCGCGGCCGCGCACGTGGTCCACGTGCAGGCCGAGGCAGCCGTCGCCGCTCTGCACCAGCACCAGGTGGCCGTCGCCGTCGTCCTCGCGCTCGCCGAGCCAGCGGCGCAGTCCCAGCAGCGGCGTGGTCTGGCCGTGCAGATCGACCATCGGATGGCCGTCGAACCAGCGCAGGCGGCTGCGGTCGTAGCGCACCACTTCCTGCACGCGCGCCAGCGGCAGGGCGAACGCGCGGTCGGCGCATTGCACCAGCAGCGCCGGCAGGATCGCCAGCGTCAGCGGGACGCGGACCACGAACGCGGTGCCCAGGCCGAGCCGCGACTGGATCTGCACGCGGCCGTTGAGGTCGCGGATCTTCGACTGCACCACGTCCATGCCGACGCCGCGGCCGGAGATCTCGCTGACGTTGCTCCTGGTGGAGAAGCCGGGGTGGAAGATCAGCGCGTAGCACTCCTCCGGCCCCAGCCGCGCGGCCTGCTCGGCGTCGAGCACGCCTTTCTCGACCGCCTTGGCGCGCAGCACTTCCGGGTCCATGCCGGCGCCGTCGTCGCGCACCTCGATGGCGATGTGGTCGCCCTCCTGGCGCGCGGCCAGCAGCACGCGGCCCGCGCGCGGCTTGCCGATCCGCTCGCGCACCGCCGGCGCTTCGATGCCGTGGTCGATCGCGTTGCGGACCAGGTGCACCAGCGGATCGGCGAGCGATTCCACCAGCGTGCGGTCGAGCTCGGTGTCGGCGCCTTCCAGCACCAGCTCCACTTCCTTGTCGAGCATGCGCGCGACGTCGCGCGCGAGCTTGGGGAAGCGCTGGAACACGCGGCCGACCGGCTGCATGCGGGTGCGCATCACCGCGCCCTGCAGGCGCGTGGTGGCGACGTCGATGGCGGTGACGGCGCGCTCCAGCTCCTCGTCGCGGAAGCGGCTGCGCAGCGTCTTCAGACGGTTGCGCGAGAGCACCAGCTCGCCGACCAGGTTGACGATCGCATCCAGCCGGCGCGCCTCGATGCGCAGGGTGGCTTCCGCGGCCGGCTCGGCGCGCGCCGCGGGCGGCGATGCCTCCGGGCGCGCCGCGCGCGGCGGCTGCGGGGCCGGGGCGGGC
>NZ_VOHJ01000043.1 GCF_007923255.1 Vulcaniibacterium thermophilum
GCGCACGCTGCCCGCGCGCCGCGCGCCGCCGCCGCGCCGGCCGCTGTGGGCGCGCCTGCTCGGCCGCGCGCTGGCGCCGTGGATCGAACTGACGATCGAGCCGGAGAAGCCCGCCGAACACGACACCACCGCCGGCCGGCCGGTGTGCTACGTGCTCGAGGACTACGGCCTGTCGAACGCGCTGATCCTCGAGCGCGCCTGCCGCGAGGCCGGGCTGCCCTCGCCGCTGCAGCCGCTGCCCGGCGATCCGCTCGGCCGCAAGCGCGCCTACGTCGCGCTGTCGCGCCGTCACACCAACGCGCTCGGACTGGCGCCGGGGCCGGAGCACAAGACGCATTCGGGCTCGCTCGCGCGCCTTCTGGATGCCCACCGCCTCGACCCGTCGCTCGACGTGCAACTGGTGCCGGTGTCGATCTTCGTCGGCCGTGCGCCGGACCGCAGCACCGGCTGGTTCTCGGTGCTGTTCTCGGAGAACTGGACCATCGTCGGCCGCTTCCGCCGGCTGCTGGCGATCGCGCTCAACGGCCGCAACACGCTGGTGCGCTTCTCCCCGCCGGTGAGCCTGCGCGGCGTGGTCGACGAGGGCCTGCCGCCGGAGCGCACGGTGCGCAAGCTCTCGCGCGTGCTGCGCGCGCACTTCCGCCGCATCCGCGCCGCGATCATCGGGCCGGATCTGTCGACCCGGCGCCTGCTGGTCGACCGCGTCCTGGCCGCCCCCAGCGTGCGCGAGGCGATCGCCGACCAGGCGCGGCGCGACGGCACCTCCACCGAGGAAGCGTGGAAGAAGGCGCACGCGATCGCCTACGAGATCGCCGCCGACTACTCGCATCCGGTGGTGCGCTCGGCCAGTTTCCTGCTGCAGCCGGTGTGGAACCGCATCTACCGCGGCGTGCTGGTGCACCACCTCGAGCAGTTCAAGCAGGACGCGCCGGGGCACGAGGTGATCTACGTGCCCTGCCACCGCAGCCACATGGATTACCTGCTGCTGTCGTGGTTCCTGTACACGCGCGGCATCGTGCCGCCGCACATCGTCGCCGGCATCAACCTCAACCTGCCGGTGATCGGCACCCTGCTGCGCAAGGGCGGCGCGTTCTTCATCCGCCGCAGCATCCGCGGCAACGCGCTGTATTCGACCGTGCTCGGCGAGTACGTGGCGCAACTGGTCGCCGACGGTTATTCGATCGAGTACTTCATCGAAGGCGGCCGCTCGCGCACCGGCCGCCTGCTGCCGCCCAAGGGCGGCATGCTCGCGATGACGCTGCGCGCCTACCTGCGCGCGCCGACCCGGCCGGTGCTGTTCCAGCCGGTGTACATCGGCTACGAGAAGCTGATGGAGGGCCGCAGCTACCTCGACGAACTGTCGGGCAAGCCGAAGGAGAAGGAATCGATCTGGCAGTTGCTGGTCGGCATTCCGCGCGTCCTGCGGCAGAACTTCGGACAGGTGGTGGTGAACTTCGGCGAGCCGATCCGGCTGGACGACGTGCTCGCGCAGCACGCGCCGGACTGGGACGGCCGCCCTCTGCCGGAGGACGAGAAGCCGGCCTGGCTGGCGGCCACGGTGGACACGCTGGCGCAGCGCATCCAGGTCAACATCAACCGCGCCGCCGACGTCAATCCGATCAACCTGCTGGCGCTGGCGCTGCTGTCCACGCCGAAGCACGCGATGGGCGAAGGCGATCTGCTGCAGCAGATCGCGCTGTGCAAGACGCTGCTGGCGGAGCTGCCGTACTCGGAACGGGTGACGGTGACGCCGCACACGCCGGTCGAGATCGTCGCCCACGGCGAGGAGATCGGCGTGCTGCAGCGCACGCGGCATCCGCTCGGCGACGTGCTCAGCGTGGACGACGAGACCGCGGTGCTGCTGAGCTACTACCGCAACAACGTGCTGCACCTGTTCACCGCCGCGGCGTGGATCGCCTGCTGCTTCCAGAACAACCGGCGCATGAGCCAGGCGCGCGTGCTGCAGCTCGGGCGCAGCGTGTATCCGTTCCTGCAGGCGGAGCTGTTCCTGCCGTGGGACGAGGACGGCTTCGTCGAGCGCCTGGCGCGCACCATCGGGCTGTTCATCCGCGAAGGGCTGCTCGAACCGATCGAGGACGGCGAGGAGCGCATCCTCGCGCGCTACGCGGGCCAGAGCGACGAGGTGTTCCGCCTGCGCGCGATCGGCCATTCGCTGCAACAGGCGTTCGAGCGCTACTACATCGCCATCTCGGTGCTGGCCAAGAACGGCTCCGGCGTGCTCAGCGCCGGCGAGCTGGAAACCCTGTGCCAGCTCGCCGCGCAGCGGCTGTCGCTGCTGTACGCGCCGGCCGCGCCGGAGTTCTTCGACAGGACCCTGTTCCGCGGCTTCATCCAGAAGCTGCGCGAGCTGAAGCTGGTGTGGACCGACGAGGCCGGCAAGCTCGCCTTCGACGAGCGCCTGGCGGCGTGGGCGAAGGACGCCAAGGTGATCCTCGGCCGCGAGCTGCGGCATTCGATCGAGAAGGTGAGCCCCGAGACGGCCAAGCCCGCGGCGTGAGGGCCTGCGCCCCCAGCCGCGAAAAAAAAGAGGCCCGCGGGGGCCTCGATCACGATACAAGCCCGGCAATCCGCCGGAGGACGCTTGTGGGGCATGGCATCCGGTCGCCGACCGGATGAGGCCAGCGTAGCCGAGGGCTACTGTTGAGGCAACACCTGAAGTTTGGTCGCGCAACCCATTGATTCTAAAGAATCAGTCCGCGCGGAGCGCGGCCCGCTTGGCGGCGCGGCGCGCCGGGGCCGGCTGGCGCCAGTCGTTGTCGAACAGGGCCGGCTCCCACGAGCCGTAGCTCGGGTTCGGCAGCACCCACCAGCGCTCGCCGATCCAGGCGCGATGCTTTTCGTACAGCGCGGCGCGGCCGTCCGGCGTATTGGCGTCGATCTGCACGAAGTCGCCGAGCTGGTCGCCGAACTGCATCAGCACGCGGTACCGGCGGCCGGCGAGGCGGCGGCGGCAGAGCTTCTCGCTGCCCTCCTGCTCGCAGCCCTCGACGAACGTGCCGAGGCCGAGGAAGACGCTGTCGTCCTTCACCGGCAGTCCGACCGCACGCAGGTTGGCGAGCGTCGGCTCCTTCAGGTGCTCGGCGCGGTTGGAGATGTAGACCAGGGTGACGCCGCGCGCCTGCGCGGCCTTGGCGAATTCGACCACGCCCGGCACCGGGCGCGCTTTCTGCTCGCGCACCCAGGCGTCCCAGCTCGCCTCGTCGTAGTGCGCGTCCTGCGCGACCAGCCGCGCCTGGTACGGCGAGTTGTCGAGCACGGTCTCGTCGATGTCGAGCACCACCGCCGGCGGCAGGCCCCGGGCCGGGACGTCGCGTTCGTCGGCCACCAGCGCGTCCCAGGCCGGATCCTTCAGCGCGCGGTCGAGCCGCTCGGCCGCGGCGCGGTAGGTCTGCTCGGCGATCGCGCGGTACTCGACCGCCGTCTGCATCCACAGCACCGCGTTGAGGTTGTCGTGCGCGGGCACGGCGGGCGCTTCCACCGCGACCGGCGCGGGCGGCGCCTCGGGCGCGACGGCGCGCGTGCAGCCGGCAGAGAGCAGCGCGGCGGAAAGCAACAGGACGAGCGGATGGGCACGCATGCGAGGCGGCGGGAAGCGAGGGGAGCGCGAGTGTAAGCCAGCCGCATGACCGTCAACGCGGTCGGGCGGGTCTTGACCCGCCGCTCCTGCCTTGCCCCGCCGGTCCTCGCTCGTCGGAGTGATGGCGGGTCAAGACCCGCCCTACCCGTCGAGCAGCGCCTTGATCGCGGCGAAGCCGGCGGAGGCGCGCTCCTTCTTGTGGGCGGCATCGAGCTCGGGATCGGCGCCGTCGCGCTGCAGTTCCTCCGCCGGCAGTTCGTCGAGGAAACGCGACGGCTTCAGCCGCACGCGCTCGCCCCAGCGCTGCGCCTCGCGCGAGTACGACAGCCACAGCCGTTCCTTGGCGCGGGTGATGCCGACGTACAGCAGCCGGCGCTCCTCCTCGACGCGGCCTTCCTCCAGGCTCGCCTCGTGCGGCAGGGTGCCGTCCTCCATGCCGACGATGAACACGTAGCGGAACTCCAGGCCCTTGGCCGCGTGCAGGCTCATCAGCCGCACCTGGTTGCCGGCCTCGCCCTTGTCGGCATGCGACAGCAGCGCGAGCGACGCGGCGAGTTCGCCGGGACCCGCGTTGCGCGCGCCGTCGAACCACTGCGCCAGTTCCTCGAGATTGGCCTTGCGGCGCAGGAAGCCGGCCTCGTCCTTGCTCTGCGCGCGCAGGGCGGCGAGCATTCCGCTGCGCTCGGCCACCGCCTGCACCAGTTGCGCGGGCGTCAGCTTCGCTGCGTCCTGGCGCAGGCCCTGCACGCAACGCGCGAAGCCCTCCACCGCGTTCGCCGCGCGCGGGCCGAGCTGCTTGAGCGCGCCGACCGATTCGGCCGCGCGCGACAGCGACAGGTGGGCGTGACGCGCAAGGTCCGCCAGCCTGGTCAGGGTCGCCGCGCCGATCTCGCGCTTGGGCGCGCCCACCGCGCGCAGGAACGCGGCGTCGTCGTCCGGATTGGCGATCAGCCGCAGCCACGCCAGCAGGTCCTTGACCTCGCCGCGATCGAGGAACGCGGTACCGCCGCTGAGGTGATACGGCACGCCGAGCAATTGCAGCGCCTTCTCCAGCGCGCGCGACTGGTGGTTGCCGCGGAACAGCACGCAGAAGTCGCTCCACGGCGCCTGCCGCGCGGTGTGCAGGAAGTGGATCTCGGCGGCGACCTTCTCGGCCTCGTGCGCGGCGTCGCGGCATTCCCAGACGCGGATGCGTTCGCCGTCGGGCTGGTCGCTCCACAGCTTCTTCGGATGCTCGTGCGGGTTGTGCGCGATCAGCGCATTGGCCGCGCGCAGCACGCGGTTGCTGCAGCGGTAGTTCTGTTCCAGCTTGACGATGCGCAGGTGCGGATAGTCCTTGCCGAGCTGCAGCAGGTTGTCCGGGTTGGCGCCGCGCCAGGCGTAGATCGACTGGTCGTCGTCGCCCACGCAGGTGAACAGGCCCTTCGGCCCGGCCAGCGCCTTCAGCAGGCGGTACTGCGCGTCGTTGGTGTCCTGGCATTCGTCCACCAGCAGATAGCCGATGCGCTCGCGCCAGGTGCGCTGCAGCTCGTCCTCCGCCTCCAGCAACTGCACCGGCAGGCGGATCAGGTCATCGAAATCGACCGCGTTGAAGCTGGTCAGCCGCTGCTGGTACTTCAGGTACAGCTCGGCCGCCATGCGCTCGCGCGGGCTGCGCGCGGCTTCCAGTGCCTGCTCGGGCGAGAGCCCTGCGTTCTTCGCGCGCGAGATCAGGTTGCGCACGTTGTCCAGCGCATCGGGCGCGGCGCCGGCGGGCAGCAGATCCTTGATCTGCGCGGTGGTGTCGTCGGCATCGAACACCGAGAACCCGCGCCGCAGCCCGGCCTTCTCGTGTTCGATCTGCAAAAAGCGCAGGCCGAGCGCGTGGAACGTGCACAAGGTCAGCCCTTCGGCCGCGTCGCCCTTCAGCCGCTTGCCGATGCGCTCGCGCATCTCGCGCGCGGCCTTGTTGGTGAAGGTGATCGCCGCGATCCGCCGCGCCGGCATGATGCCGCGGCCGATCAGGTGCGCGATCTTCTCGACGATCACGCGCGTCTTGCCGCTGCCCGCGCCGGCGAGCACGAGCAACGGGCCGTCGCAATGCAGGACGGCGGCCTGCTGGGGAGGATTGAGGCCGTGCATGGAGACACTTCCGGATAGGCCGTCAGTTTAGCGGCCACGGCGACGCACGCCGGGTACGCTATGCGTCCGGAACCTGACTCGACGAGGCAACGGATGCTCAAGCGCACACTTCTGCCGATCCTGCTCGCGCTCGCCCTTCCCGCCGCCGCCGCGGAGCGCGCGGCGCCGCCGGATCCCACGCAGGATCCGCTGCTGATCACCGCCGGCTTCCTGACCCACCATCCGGACATGAAGTACCGGCTGCTCGGCATGGAGGCCTACCGCGAGCAACGCTACGAGGATGCGTTCCGCTACTTCCGCCGCGCCAGCTTCTACGCCGACAAGCCGTCGCAGGGCATGGTCGCCGAGATGTACTGGAACGGCGAAGGCGTGGCGCAGGACCGCGCCCTGGCCTACGCGTGGATGGACCTCGCCGCCGAGCGCGGCTATGCGGGCTTCCTGGGCCTGCGCGAGCGCTACTGGAACGCGCTCAGCGCGGAAGAGCGCGAGCGCGCGCTTCGCGAGGGGCAGGCGATCTACGCCCGCTTCGGCGATGCCGCCGCCAAGCCGCGCTACGAGTTCCAGCTCCGGGACGGGCGGCGCAAGATGACCGGCAGCCGCACCGGCTTCAACCGCGGCGTGCAGATCCACATTCCCGGCCCGGCAGGCGGCCAGTCGATCGAAGGCAGCAAGTACTACGACGAGCGGTACTGGGATGCGGAGAAATACTGGGCCTGGCACGACCAGATCTGGGCGAAGCCCCGAATCGGACGGGTCGAGGTCGGCGAGATCGAAACGCTTCCCGCCGCGCCGCCCCAAAGCGACAGCCGTATCCCGGCGGTGAGGCCGCAGATCGACGCGCCGGAGCCCGACGCTCCCGAGGCGCCCGCGGTGCCGGCATCGGCGCTCACGCCGCCGCCCGGGTGACGGCGCGCGACCGCTAAACTGCCGGGATGGCCAAGCTGTACTTCTACTACTCGGCGATGAACGCCGGTAAGACCACCACGCTGCTGCAGTCCGCGCACAACTACCGCGAGCGCGGGATGCGCGCGCTGCTGCTGACGCCGGCGCTGGATCATCGCGCCGGCCACGGCCGCATCGCCTCGCGCATCGGCCTGCAGGCCGAGGGCGTGCCGTTCGCGCGCGAGGACGATCTGGAGGCGCGCGTGCGCGCCGACATCGCCGCCCACGGGCCGCTGCACTGCGTGCTGGTCGACGAGGCGCAGTTCCTCACCCGCGCGCAGGTGTGGCAGTTGTCGGAAGTGGTGGATGCGCTGCGCATTCCGGTGCTGTGCTACGGCCTGCGCACCGACTTCCGCGGCGAGCTGTTCGAAGGCAGCCAGTACCTGCTGGCGTGGGCCGACGAGCTCAACGAGATCAAGACCATCTGCCACACCGGCAAGAAGGCGACCATGACCGTGCGCGTGGACGAGCAGGGCCGCGCGGTCACCGCCGGGCCGCAGGTGGAAATCGGCGGCAACGAGCGCTACGTGTCGGTCTCGCGCGCGGAGTACAAGAAGATCATGCGCGGCGAGGGCACGGTGGAACCGCTGCAGCCGTCGCTGCCGATCTGAGCGGATCGGCGCGCGAGCACGGGCGCATGTCCCCGGTCGCGGCTGAAGGCGCTCCTGCGCGCATCGCGGACTAGCGCTGGCAGCGCGGACACCACACGGTCGCGCGCTGGCCGAGCACGTCGTGTTTCAGCGTGCGGCCGCATTGCGGGCAGGGCGCGCCGGCGCGGCCGTAGACCGACAGCTCCTGCTCGAAGTAGCCGGGCGCGCCGTCGGGGCTGAGGAAGTCGCGCAGCGTGGTGCCGCCGCGTTCGATCGCGTAGCCGAGGATGTCGCGGATCGCCTGCGCCAACGCCTCGTAGCGGGCGCGCGAGATGCGCCCGGCCTCGCGCCAGGGCGAGATGCCGGCGCGGAACAGCGCCTCGGCGGCGTAGATGTTGCCCACGCCCACCACCACTGCCTGGTCCATCAGGAACGCCTTCACCGGCGCGCGGCGGCCGCGGCTGCGCGCGAACAGATAGGCGCCGTCGAACGCGTCCGACAGCGGCTCGGGCCCGAGCCCCTGCAGCAGCGGATGGGTCTCGCCCGGCGCCTGCCACAGCAGGCATCCGAACCGGCGCGGATCGTTGAACCGCAGCACCTGGCCGGAATCGAGCGACAGGTCGACGTGATCGTGCGCGCGCACCGGCGTGTCGGCGGGCAGCACGCGCAGGCTGCCGCTCATGCCCAGGTGCAGCAGCGCACTGCCCGCTTCGCTGTCGAGCAGCAGGTACTTGGCGCGACGGCGCACGCGGTCGATGCGGCGGCCGGGCAGACGCTCGCGCACTTCGCCGGGAATCGGCCAGCGCAGGTCGGGGCGGCGCAGGGTGACCGCGGTCACGCGCCGGCCCTCGACGTGCGGCGCCAGACCGCGCCGGGTGGTCTCGACTTCGGGCAACTCGGGCATGCCGACAGGATAGGCGTTGGCCGTGGACTGCGGCGTGGCCCGCCGCTTGCAGGTTCAGCCGGTTCATCCCGGGCCGCGATGGCCGCCGTTGTTTCGCCTACACCTGCCCCAACAGAGTGTGATCGGCGCCGGCCGTACCCACGCGGATGCCACGCCTGGGATGGCATGATGCCTTCGCCGGATCGCCGGCATTTCTCTTCCGGAGTCTTCCCGCATGTCCGTTTCCCTGCTCGATCTTCTGGCCCGGGGCCTCACCCAGGCCGGGCTCGGCACGCTGGCGATCTACCTGCTCGTCGTCACCCAGCTCACCATCTTCTCGGTGACGCTGTACCTGCATCGCTCGATGGCGCATCGCGCGGTCGACTTCCACCCGGTCCTGGCGCACTTCTTCCGTTTCTGGTCGTGGCTCACCACCGGCATGGTGACGAAGGAGTGGACCGCCATCCACCGCAAGCACCACGCCAAGTGCGAGACCGAGGAAGACCCGCACAGCCCGCAGTTCAAGGGCATCGACACCGTGATGTGGCGCGGCGTGGAGCTCTACCGCGACGCCTCCAGGCGGCACGAGGACATCGAGAAGTACGGCAAGGGCTGCCCGGACGACTGGATCGAGCGTCACCTCTACACCCCGCGCTCGAGCTGGGGCCCGACGCTGATGCTGCTGATCAACTTCGCCCTGTTCGGCTTCGCGGGCGTGGCGCTGTGGGCGATCCAGATGCTGTGGATCCCGTTCTGGGCCGCAGGCATCGTCAACGGCCTCGGCCACTGGTGGGGCTACCGCAACTTCGAGACCACCGACACCGCGACCAACCTTTCGCCGTGGGGCGTGTGGATCGGCGGCGAGGAGCTGCACAACAACCACCACGCGTTCCCGTCCTCGGCCAAGTTCGCGCTGCGCAAGTGGGAGTTCGACATCGGCTGGGCGGCGATCCGCGCGTTCCAGACGGTCGGCCTCGCCAAGGTGCTGCGCGTGGCGCCGGCGCTGGACGTGCGTCCGAACATCCACGTGCCCGACGCGGAGACGCTCAAGGCCCTGCTGACGATCCGCTTCCAGGCGATGACCGACTACTACCGCAGCGTGATGCTGCCCGCGCTGCGCGAGGAAGCCGCGCGCGCCGGCGAAGGCATGCGCCGGCTGCCGCGCCAGTGGCGCAAGGCGCTCGCCGACGGCGGCCGCTGGCTCGACGGCGACGCGCGCGCGCGTCTGCAGGCGTGGCTGGCGGAACGCCCGAAGATGGCCACGCTGGCCGAGTTCCGCCAGCGCCTGGCGCAGGTGCTGGACGATCGCTCGCACGACGCCCAGGCCACGCTGCAGAAGCTGCACGCCTGGTGCGCCGAGGCCGAGGCCAGCGGTATCGCCGCGCTGCAGGCGTTCTCCGCGCGGCTGAAAGGCTACGCGCTGGTGCCCGCGCGCGCGTGAGTCCCGTGAGCTACCGGGAGCCGAACGAAAAGCGCCGCCCGCCGGCGCTTTTCTTCATCCGGCTGGCGTGCGCCGGCACCGTCGCGGTGGCCGCCGCCGCACCGGCGCAGGTCCGCAGCGCGTACGATTACCTCGCGCGCATGGACGGCGACGGCGACGGCCGCGTCTCGCTGGCCGAATACCAGGCGTGGATGGGCTACGCGTTCGAGGCGATGGACCGCAACCGCGACGACACGCTCACCGCCGACGAGTTGCCCGGCGGACGCGGCCGGCCGGTCACGCTGGCCGCGCATCGCGAGGCGCTCGCCGCGACGTTCCGGCGCCAGGACGCCGACCGCGACGGCTTTCTCGACGCCCGCGAACTGGCCGCGCCGCCGCGCTGAGCGGCGCGCGCGTCCGCCCCGTTCGGCCCGATGCCGCATGCCGGCGCCACCGGCGTTGCGGCACACTGGCGCGCGAACGTCAGGAGACCGCCGATGAGCACGCCCGCCGCGATTCCCGTCGACCCCGCCTTCGCCGCGCATGCCCGCATCACCCGTGAGGACTATTCGCGGCTGTACGAGGAGTCGCTGCGCGACCCCGAAGGCTTCTGGCGGCGCGTCGCGCAGCGGCTCGACTGGTACCGCGCGCCGACGCGGATCAAGGACACCCGCTTCGACCCGGCCGACTTCCGCATCCGCTGGTACGAGGACGGCGAGCTCAACGCCAGCGTCAATTGCCTCGACCGCCACCTCGCCGCGCGCGGCGACAAGACCGCGCTGATCTTCGAGCGCGACGATCCCGCGCAGCCGGCGCAGCACATCACCTACCGCGAGCTGCACGCGCGCGTCTGCCAGCTCGCCAACGCGCTGCGCCACCTCGGCGTGCGCAAGGGCGACCGGGTGACGATCTACCTGCCGATGATCCCCGAGGCGGTGGTGGCGATGCTGGCCTGCGCGCGGATCGGCGCGATCCATTCGGTGGTGTTCGGCGGCTTCGCGCCGCATTCGATCGCCGACCGCATCGCCGACTGCGGCAGCAAGCTGGTCATCACCGCCGACGAAGGCGTGCGCGGTGGCAGGCGCGTGCCGTTGAAGGCCAACGTCGATGCCGCGCTGAAGATGCCCGGCACCACCTCGGTCGAAACCGTGCTGGTGGTGCGCCACACCGGCGCCGCGGTGGACATGCAGATGCCGCGCGACCGCTGGTACGACGCCGTGGTCGACGGCCAGCCGCAGCAGTGCGAGCCGGAGCGCATGAACGCCGAGGACCCGCTGTTCATCCTCTACACCTCCGGCTCGACCGGAAAGCCGAAGGGCGTGCTGCACACCACCGGCGGCTACCTGGTGTACGTCAGCTACACCCACGAGTGCGTGTTCGACCTGCGCGAGGACGACGTCTACTGGTGCACCGCCGACGTCGGTTGGATCACCGGCCACAGCTACATCGTCTACGGCCCGCTCGCCAACGGCGCCACCTGCGTGGTGTTCGAGGGCGTGCCGAATTACCCGGACGCCGCGCGCTTCTGGCAGGTGATCGACCGCCACCGGGTGACGCTCTTCTATACCGCGCCGACCGCGATCCGCGCGCTGATGCGCGAGGGCGAGGAGCCGGTGCAGCGCACCTCGCGCGCCTCGCTGCGGCTGCTCGGCACCGTCGGCGAGCCGATCAATCCCGAGGCGTGGCGCTGGTATCACCGCGTGGTGGGCGATGGCCGCTGCCCGGTGGTCGACACCTGGTGGCAGACCGAGACCGGCGGCATCCTGATCGCCCCGCTGCCGGGCGCCACCGACCTCAAGCCCGGCTCGGCGACGCTGCCGCTGTTCGGCGTGCGCCCGGCGGTGGTGGATGCCAACGGCAACGTGCTCGAGGGCGCGACCGAAGGCAACCTCGTGCTGCTGGATTCCTGGCCCGGCCAGATGCGCACGGTGTACGGCGACCATGCGCGCTTCATCGACACCTACTTCCGCACCTATCCCGGCATGTACTTCACCGGCGACGGCTGCCGCCGCGACGCCGACGGCTACTACTGGATCACCGGCCGCGTCGACGACGTCATCAACGTCAGCGGCCACCGCATCGGCACCGCCGAGATCGAGAGCGCGCTGGTCGCGCATCCCAAGGTGGCCGAAGCCGCCGTGGTCGGCTTCCCGCACGATCTGAAGGGCCAGGGCATCTACGCCTACGTCACGCTCAAGGCCGGCGAACAGCCCGACGAGGCCCTGCGCGCCGAGCTGATCGCCTGGGTGCGCCGCGAGATCGGCCCGATCGCCACCCTCGACCACCTGCAGTGGGCCCCCGCCCTGCCCAAGACCCGCTCCGGCAAGATCATGCGCCGCATCCTGCGCAAGATCGCCGAAGGCCAGCCGGACCAGCTCGGCGACACCTCGACGCTGGCGGATCCGGGGGTGGTGGAGTCGCTGCTGCGCGATCGGGCGCCCGGCTCGACGGGCGCATCGCCGCGGCAATAGCGCGCGCCTCATGGCATCGGCGGCATGACCACGGCGTCCTACACGACCGACCTGCGCCCGCTACGGGACGACGATCAGCCGCTCTATCTCGCGCTCTACACCTGTCCGCGCGTCATGGCCCGCATCGGCCCGCCGCTGGATGCCGGCCGCGCCACCCGCGCCTTCCGCAAGGTCATGGCGCACAACCGCAGCGACGTGCCGGGCCACCGCACGTGGGCGGTCGTCGATACCGCCACGGGCCGGGCGCTCGGCATCGCCGCGCTGCATCGCGAAGGCGGGGTCGCGGAAGCCGGCATCATGCTGCTGCCGGCCGCGTGGGACGGCCGCCGCTCGCACGAGGTGATGGACCGGCTGGTGCTGCATGCATTCGATGTGGCCGGCGTCGAGCGACTCATTGGCGTGTGCCTTCGGGGCGCCAACGAGCGCATGTCCCGCCGCCTGCTACAGCCTTACGGTTTCGCCGAGGAGCCCCCCGGGCGACCGGGTACCGTGCAGTGGGGCCTGGACCGCGCGCGCTGGTCGGTCGGCCGTCCGCTGGCGATTGGCAGGAGCGATCCGGCCCGGTAGGGTGGGTTCCGTTCCAGGGGGGAACCCAAAAAATGAACGTGCGAGACGGCCGCGGCCACCTGGCCTGCGTCGGCCTGGGGATGATGCTGGGCGGACACCTCAGCCCTCGTTCGCAGGCCTTCATCGAACAGGCCGACGTCGTGTTCGTCGCCGCCTCGGACGCACTGGTCGAGCTTTGGGTCCAGGCCATGCGCCCCGACGTACGCAGCCTGCAGCCCTACTACGCCGAAGGAAAGGCGCGCCGGCAGACCTACCGCGAGATGGCCGAGGCGATCCTCGCCGAGGTCAGGGCCGGCCGACGCGTATGCGCCGCCTTCTACGGCCACCCCGGGGTGTTCGCACAGGTGCCGCACGACGTCGTCACGCGGGCCCGCGCCGAAGGTTTCCAGGCCGTCATGGAGCCGGGGATATCGGCCGAAGCGTGCCTCTACGCCGATCTCGGCATCGACCCGGGGCGATACGGCTGCCAGCACCATGAGGCCACACAGTTCCTGATCTACCGCCGGGTGATCGACCCGTCCGCCTATCTGGTCCTGTGGCAGATCGGCCTCGTGGGTGATGTGGAATGCCGCCGCTCTCGGGGCCTGCCGGCGCACCTGCAGTTGCTGGTGGAGCGGCTTGCCGACCACTATCCGCTCGAGCACGAGGTCATCGTGTACGAAGCTGCCACCACGCCGTTGGCCGAGCACCGCGCGCTCCGACTGCGCCTGCATGCATTGCTTGACACCGAGTTGAGCATGCACTCGACCTTGGTCGTGCCACCGGCCATGCCGCTGGCCGCCGACCCGGCCATGCGGGACGCACTCGCCCGCGCGACTGCCCCATCCACGGCGCCTTGCGGCGCGGACACCCAGGAGACCCTCACGTGACCGATGCCCTCCGCATGCTCGAAACGCTCGCGACGTCCCCCTATGGGGTGGACGAGGCCGGCTTGGAGGCCATGCTCGGCGCCCTCGAGCCGGAATGCCAGGAGGCCTTCCGCGCGGCCGACATCCGCGCGCTGACGGCGGCGCTTCGTGGTCGCCCGCACGTGATGTGCGCCATCGCGGCCCCCGACCAGGACGAGCCGGAGCCCGCGCGTGAACCCGGCGATCAGCCGGTGCCGGAGCCCGGCCGCACCCCGGACGACGGCGCGGATTGACGCTATCCTCGGCTGCCGGCGACCGGCGCAAAGCGGTCGCCACGCACGTGGAGGCGTAGGGACCGGCCATGCCACACCCTGGGCTGTTGAGCCTTGCACTGGCGGCGGCTCTCGTGCTGCCTGCCATCGAGGCGCGCGCGTCCTCCTTCTCCGATCTGCTTGCACAGGCGGATGCGCTCCGGACACGTGAGCCCGCCCGCGCGGCCGAGCTGCTCTCCCGGTTGGAGCGGCGAAAGCATGAAGCGACCAAGGCGGAGATCCAGTACCTGCGCCTGCTCCGCAACTATCGACGGGCACTGCGCGGGGAGTATCAGGAGGCGATCGCAGATGCGGGCCGCCTGGCCGATGATGCGATCGATCCGAAGATCGGCTATCGCGCGGCTTTGCTGGTGACCACCGTCAGCGCGCTGAACCGCGAATACCTGGTGGGGCTGCGTTACCTCAACCGTGCGTCGCTCCTCGCGGATCGACTCCAGGATCGCTCGCTGAAACATACCGGCGACAACGTCGCCGGCACGCTATACAACGAGTTCGGCCATTACCCGATGGCACTGGCGCGTGCGGAGCGCGTGCTTGCTGACGATCCAGACGGGCGCAATCGCTGCATCGCCCGCCAGGTTCGTGTGCGCGCTCTTCACGGGCTCGGTCGCGCGCTCGACAAATCGCGCGATGTCGACGACGCAATCGCCGACTGCGCGTCGCAAGGCGAAATCATCCTCGTGAACGCTATCCGGTGCACATGGGCTGAACATGAAGCAGCCAAGGGACGCCGACGGGAAGCCATCGCGCTGCTCGAGTCGCACCTGCCGGAAGCGGAGGCGACGGGGTATACACGCTTGACCGGCGAAATGCGTCGCCTGCTGGCGCAGTACTACCTCGATATCGGCGACCTTGCCCACGCCGAAGCGCACGCCCGCGCCATCCTGAGAGCCAAAGGTCAAGACGGCACCTCCCAGGCAAGCGTGGTTGCGAACCGCGTGCTCTACGAGATCGCGCTGAGCCGACGCGACCTGTCCGCTGCATTGGCTTATTACAGGCGCTATGCGGACGCCGACAGGGCCCGGCTCGATGACGTCAAGGCGCGCGAATACGCGTTCCAGCTCGGCCAACAGGAGATCCGCGAGAAGAACCAGTCCATCGCCCTGCTGCAGCAGCAGAATCAGCTCCTGCGCCTGCAGCAGGAAGTCGCGCGCAAGTCGCAATGGAATACCCGCCTTGCGATCGCATTGCTGGTCCTGCTGACGTTGAGCGCGGTGCTGTGGGGCTATCGCGGCCGGCGCACGCAGCGGTCGCTGCGCAAGCTGGCCGAGACGGACGGCCTGACCGGCCTGAGCAACCGGCGCCATTTCCGCGCCTGCAGCGAGGCGGCGCTCGCGCAGGGCCGGCAGCGCGGCCGTCCGGTGAGCGTGCTGCTGTTCGACCTCGACCATTTCAAACAGATCAACGACCAGTGCGGCCACGCCAGCGGCGACTGGGTACTGCGCGAGGTCGCGCGCGTCGGCCGCCTGCATTGCCGGCAGGCCGACGTGTACGGACGCATCGGCGGCGAGGAATTCGCGATGACGCTGATCGACTGCGACCTGGAAGCCGCGCTGCGCGTCGCCGAGGGGTGCCGGCAGTCGATCGCGGCGATCGACGCGCGCGCGGTGGCCTGCGGACAGCCGGTGTCGGCCAGCGTCGGCGTCGCGTCCACGCAGGTGTCGGGATACGACTACGAAACGCTCATGGCCCATGCCGACGCCGCCATGTACCGCGCCAAGGTCGGCGGTCGCAACCGGGTGACCGCCTACGCGCCCCTGCCCGGTTGCGACGAGGACGACGGCGGACGGCGCCACGCGCGCTCGGCCGCGGCCGACGACGCCTGCGGTTGAGCCTCCGCACGCCGCACGCGCCTTGACGCCGGCGCCACGGCCGCGCGCTAGTGTGCGGTCTTCGCCCGGTATCCGCGTCATGGCCGAGAACCGACGCATCGCCGATCACCTGCGCTCGACGGACGCTCTCGCCGAGTATTTCCGCACCTGCCACGAAACCGGCGACCTGCGGCTGGTGGAAAGCGCGCTGCGCGACGTGCCCGAGTGGGCGACGTTCCGCGACGTGCGCGAGGCGTTGCGCGCTGCGGGGCTTCGCCTGGCCGTCGCGCCCCTGGCCGCGGACCCGGGCCGCGCCGAACCCATCGAACGCCGCAAGGGCCCGCGCCGCCATTGAGCGCGACGCGGGTTGGCTCAAGCGTTCGCGGGGGGCCTTCGCCCGGTGCGCGGAGGACTGCGCCGGAGCCCGAAAAGCGGAAGCCCGCCTGGCGGCGGGCTTCCTTGGATCCCCGCTTGCGCGGGGATGACGCAGTGACAAAGGCCTTCGCCCGGTGCGCGGAGGACTGCGCCGGAGCCCAAAAAGCGGAGCCCGCCTGGCGGCGGGCTTTCTTGGATCCCCGCTTGCGCGGGGATGACGCAGTGACAAAGGCCTTCGCGCTGCGCGCGAAGGCGTCACTGCGTCACTTGATCTTGCCTTCCTTGTAGATCACGTGCTTGCGAACCACCGGATCGTACTTCTTGATCTCGATCTTGTTCGGCGTGTTCTTCTTGTTCTTGTCGGTCGTGTAGAAGTGACCGGTGCCGGCCGAGGAGATCAGGCGGATCTTGTCGCGCTTGGATGCCATGGCTCAGGTCCTCCTCAGATCTTCTCGCCGCGGGCGCGCAGCTCGGCGAGCACGGCGTCGATGCCGTTCTTGTCGATGGTGCGCAGGGCCTGGGTGGAAACGCGCAGCTTCACCCAACGGTTCTCCGAAGCCACCCAGAAGCGGCGCTCGTGCAGGTTGGGAAGGAAACGGCGGCGGGTCTTGTTGTTGGCGTGCGAGACGTTGTTGCCGGTCTGCACGCGCTTGCCGGTGACTTGGCAGACGCGGGACATACGCACCTCTGTGGTGACTTGGGGCCTCCCTTGGCCAGGGAGACGGCGGCCCCGGCGCCGGGGGCGCCACGCGATGCGGGAGGGAATCTGCTGCGCGGACAGGGCGGGAATCGCGTTTCCGGCCCGGTCCGGGCGGGGCCTGGACGCAGCGAGCCGCGCATTATGCCGGCAGCCCCCCGTTGCGGCAAGCTGACGCCCCGCCCTGCCTGAACCGCCGGAGCCTGCCCATGACCGTCCGCCATGCCGCCTGCGCCTGCGGCCAGCTCACCGTCGAATGCGAGGGCGAGCCGGTCCGCGTGTCGATCTGCCACTGTCTGGACTGCCGACGCCGGACCGGCAGCGCGTTCGGGGTGCAGGCGCGGTTCCGCGAGGAACAGGTGCGGCCCGCGGGCGATGCCGCGGTGTTCGTGCGCACCGCCGACAGCGGCCGGCGCGTCAGCCAGCGCTTCTGCCCGCAGTGCGGCACGACCGTCTGGTGGACCCTGCAGCGTGAGCCGGGGATCGTCGCGGTCGCGGTCGGCGCGTTCGCCGATCCCGGCTTCCCGGCGCCATGGGTGGAGGTCTACCGCGAGCGCCGCTCGCCGTGGGCGGCGATGCCCGCGCTGGCGGGGATCGAATCCCACCCCTGACGGTCGCCCGCCCCGCGGCTAACGCGAGCGCTCGGCCGCGCGTTCGATGCCGGCGTGCAGGCCGTTGCGCAGGTCGCGGATGAGCGCCAGCAGCAGTTCGCGCGCGCTGCCGATCGCCGCTTTCACCTCGGGCTGCGCGGCCATACGCTGGCCTTCGCGATGCAGCCGCTCGGCCTGCGTCCATGCGGCGCGGTAGCGCTCGCGCGTCTGCGGGTCGAGACGGTCCCAGTGCGGGTGCAGGACGCGGTCGGTCCGGTCGAGCAGTTCCAGGCTGCGCCGGTACTCGTCCCGCGACGGCGCCCGGCCTGCGCGTTCGCCGGCCTCCAGCGCGCGGCCCAGGCGCTCGGCGCGACGCAGCAGGGCCTGGGCGTGGCGCAACTCGCGGGCGCGGTCGATGCGCGCGGGGTCGGGCCTCGCCGCCGATGCGGCGTCGACGCGGGCGGGATCGAAGGCAGCGGCGTGCCCGGCGGCCGCGGCGAGCGCGGCGGCCAGCAGCAGGGCGGTCGTTCGCATGGTCTCCTCCTTGAGCGCGGATGGATCAGGGCGATCCGGCCTCGGCGCGCAGTTCCTTCTCCATCTCGCCGAGCACCTCCATCAGCAGCGGCTGCACCGCTTCCATCGAGGCCTGCATCAGCGCGGGGCCCTTGTCGAGCAGCTTCTGCCCGGCGGGCGTGCGGTAGAAGGCGGTGATGGCCTCGACGTCCTCGGCCTCCAGGTGCCGGCGATAGACGTCGCGCAGCAGCGGCCGCAGGCGCTCCCAGCTCAGCGCCTTGCGCATCGCCGCGTTGCCGCGCTCCAGGCTGCGCTGCGCGCGCGCCTGCGCTTCCGGGTCGTGTTCGCGGCCCTGCAGCGCCTGTTGCAGCATCTGGCGCTGCATGGCCTCGATGCGGGGCCACATCTCCTCGAGCAGCCGCTCGGTGCGTGCGGCTTCGTGCAGGGCGTCGAGCTGGGCGTCGGTCGGCGGCACGGCGTGGGCCAGCGGCGCGGCGAGCAGCAGGGCCAGGACGAGGGTGCAGCGCTTGCGCATGTTCGGTCCTCCTTGATCGACAGAAAGAGGCCGCATGTTGGCGGCGCAGCGCGGCATCCGTCAACGCGGCGGCCGAACGCGCGTGGGCTAATCTGCGCGGATGCTGCGCATCGGTCCGATCACGATTCCCGACGCCGAACTGGCCGAACGCTTCGTGCGTTCGGCGGGGCCGGGCGGGCAGAACGTCAACAAGCTCTCGACCGCGGTGGAGCTGCGTTTCGACATCGCCGGCTCGCCCTCGCTGCCGGAGGACGTGCGCGCGCGCCTGCTCGCCCGGCGCGACCGGCGCGTCACCGTCGAGGGCGTGCTGGTGATCCAGGCGCAGCGATTCCGCACCCAGGAGCGCAATCGCGAGGACGCGCGGGCGCGGCTGGCGGCCTTCGTGGAAGCGGGCCTGCAGGCGCCGAAGCCGCGCATCGCCACCCGCCCCACCCGCGCCGCCAAGCAGCGCCGGCTGGAGCACAAGCGCCAGCGCGCTACGATCAAGCGCGGTCGCAATCCGCGCGACTGGGAGTGAACCGCCCCGCATGACGTCCGACGTCGTCCTGCCGTTGCCGCCGAATGCGCCGCGCGTGCGGCCCAACCGCTTCACCCGCTGGCTCGGTCGCACGGTGCTGCGGCTGGGCGGATGGCGCATGATCGGCGACTTCCCCGATGTCCCGCGGCTGGTGCTGATCGGCGCGCCGCACTCGTCCAACTGGGACGGCATCTGGGGCTTCGCCGCCAAACTGGCGCTCGGCCTGGACATCAAGATCCTCGGCAAGGATTCGTTGTTCCGCGTGCCGCTGCTGGGGCTGGTGCTGCGGCGGCTGGGCGTGATCCCGGTCGACCGCAGTCGTCCGCAGGGCATCGTCGAGCAGGCGGTGGCGATGCTGCGCGGCGCCGAGCGCCTGTGGTTCGGGATCGCCCCGGAGGGCACGCGCAAACCGGTCGAGCGCTGGAAAACCGGCTTCTGGAAGATCGCCAAGGGCGCCGGTGTGCCGGTGCTTCCGGCCTACTTCCACTACGGACGGAAGGTGATCGGCATCGGCCCGCTGCTGCCGCTGACGGAGGACATGCAGGCCGACATCGAGCGCATCCGCGCGTGGTTCCGCGGCGTTTCCAAGGGGCGCAACCACGACGCGTGAGCGGCCGTTGCCGCGGCCCGGATCGCATCCGCCGGACAGGCATCGCGACCGCCAGCGCGACGCGCTTCGAACACGCTCCGGCGGCGTGTCCGGTTGCCCCGCCCCAATCCCCCACCCCCGTCCCGAACCCCACCCCGATGCCGACCGACCCCGCCCCCGCGACGCCGCTGCCCGTCCTGCACGAGGAGAGCGCATTCGCCGTGGTGTGCAAGCCGGCCGGGCTGATGGTCCACGACAGCAGGCTCGCGCGCGGCGAGGACGATTTCCTCGCCGACCGCCTGCGTGCGCAGTTCGCGCGGCCGATCCATCTGGTGCACCGCCTCGACCGCGCCACCAGCGGCTGCCTGCTGGTGGCGTTCGATCGCGACACCGCTTCGCGGCTGGGGCAGGCGATGATGGGACGGGAGGTCGAGAAGGCGTATCTGGCGGTATGCCGCGGCTGGCCGGAAGCGGAGTTCACGGTCGACCACCCGCTCGACGGCGGCCCCGGCAAACCCACCCGCCGCGAAGCGGTCACCCGCTTCCGGCGGCTGGCGACGGCGGAACTGCCGTTCGCCGCCAACGGCTTCCCCGCCTCGCGCTACGCGCTGCTGCGCGCCTGGCCGCTGACCGGGCGTTTCCGCCAGATCCGCCGTCATCTCAAGCACGCCTCGCATCATCTGATCGGCGACACCAGCCACGGCGACGGCCGCCACAACCGCTATTTCCGCACGCTGGGCATCCACCGCATGCTGCTGCACGCCGAGCGGCTGGCGTTTCCGCATCCGCACGAAGACCGCCGCATCGCGGTCGAAGCGCCGCTGGACGCCGAGTTCCGCCGCGCGCTGACCCTGTTCGACCTCGACACCGCACCGCCATGACCCTTGCGCCGGTGAACGTTGCCGGCGGGCCGCGACGCGCGTCGGGAATGAGCATTCCGCGGTGTGTGAGATGGCGCGCCCGGAGGGATTCGAACCCCCGACCAACGGCTTCGGAAGCCGCTACTCTATCCGGCTGAGCTACGGGCGCGTGGTGCTGCGGCCGCGGCGTTGCGCCGCGGGAGGCGCATTCTAGCCGCAATCGGCGGCGGCCGGGCGAGGGGCGCGGCGCGGGGGCGGGCGGATTAAGCTTCGCGCATGGGTTACGAGCGATACGAGGCGCGCCCCGAGCCGGCGTGGCGACAGCGCGCGCGGTTGTACTGGGCGCTGGTGCGCGGCGACCGGCCGATCGGCTGGCTGCTGCTGCTGTGGCCGACCTGGTGGGGGCTGTGGCTGGCGGCGGGCGGTGTTCCGCCGCTGTGGACGCTGGCGGTGTTCAGCGCCGGCGTGTGGCTGAC
The DNA here is from genome assembly GCF_007923255.1 of Vulcaniibacterium thermophilum. Lineage (GTDB taxonomy): Bacteria > Pseudomonadota > Gammaproteobacteria > Xanthomonadales > Xanthomonadaceae > Lysobacter_F > Lysobacter_F thermophilum. Next base: position 20,736 of record NZ_VOHJ01000043.1, read on the forward strand.
GCGCTCGGCCGGCTGCGTGATCAACGACTACGCCGACCGCTGGCTCGATCCGCACGTCGAGCGCACGAAGGGGCGGCCGCTGGCGACCGGCGCGGTGCGCGGGCGCGAGGCGCTGGCGCTGTTCGCGGTGCTGATGCTGGCGGCGTTCGCGCTGGTGCTGACGTTGAACCGGCTGACGGCGCTGCTGAGCTTCGGCGGCGTGGCGCTGGCGGCGACGTACCCGTATCTCAAGCGCTACACCTACTTTCCGCAGGTGTACCTCGGGCTCGCGTTCGGCTGGGGCATCCCGATGGCGTTCGCCGCGGTGCAGGGCACGGTGCCGCCGCTGGCGTGGCTTCTGTACGTCGCCAACATCTTCTGGACCACGGCGTACGACACTTGGTACGCGATGGTCGACCGCGACGACGATGTGCGCATGGGCGCGAAGTCGACCGCGATCCTGTTCGGCGATCTGGATCTGGTCGCGCAGGGCGTGCTGTACGCGCTGTTCCTCGCCGCGCTGGCGCTGGTGGGGCGGCAGGCGCAGCTCGGGGGGCCGTACTGGGCGGCGCTCGGCGTGGCGGTGCTGTTGGTGGCGTGGGAGTTCCGGCAGGCGCGCGGGCGCGATCGCGAGGGCTGCTTCCGCGCGTTCCTGCACAACCAGTGGGTGGGGTTGGTGGTGTTCGCCGGGATCGCGGCGGCGTTGTGGGAGGGCGGGGCG
>NZ_VOHJ01000044.1 GCF_007923255.1 Vulcaniibacterium thermophilum
GGCGCGCGGGCAGCGTGCGCGGCGCGTCGGCCGCGGCGATCGGCAGCTCGGTCTGGGCCGGGTCCGTCTCGCGCGGGGACGCCGCCGCGTGCGCAGGCTCGTCCGCCGCCGGCCCGACGTCCGGCGCCTGCGGCTCGCGGCCGGCGCGCGGCGGCTCGGGATCCGGAAACGGCAGGGAAGTCTGGTTCGGCATCGGCCGAATTATGCCTGCTCGCCGCCGCAGGGCCGGCGCGTCAGCGCGATGCGGTCACGGTCGGGGTGCGTTCGGCTTCCCGCTGCGCGCGGCGCACCAGATCGGCCGGATACCACTGCCCGTCGCGGCGTTCCAGACGCAAAGTGCCCTCGACCACGCGCCCGGCGAGGCGGTAGCGCACCCGCACGCGGGCGCTGTCGCCGTGCTGGTCGAGCGGCAACGTCTGCAGGCTGTCGAGCGCCGCATCCAGATCGAGCGCGTAATGCCGCGCCAGCACCTGCTTCAGGCGCTGCACGAACGGCTGCAGGCGGTGCAGGCCGCCTTCGAGACCGGCCTGGCGCAGCATCGCCGGATCGCGCAGACCGGTCAGCCGCGCGCCGGCGACGAGCTGCGGGATCGCCTCGCGCGCGCGTGCCGGATCGCCCAGCGGCGCCTGCTGCCCCCAGGCGGTGAGCGCTTCGATCAGGCGCATCGCGTGCGCGCGTTCGTCCGGCCCGTAGTCCTCGCTGGCGGCGACGTAGCGGGTGGCGAACAGGCCGAGCGTGGTGGCGGCCGAACGCAACTCGCCGTGCGCGCCGGCGAACTGCCGACGGTATTCGGCCAGCAGGGTCTTCTCCGCGCCCGGTTGCGCCAGCGTGGCCACCATCGAGGGCAGTTGCGCGTGCAGCGGCAGTTCGGTCAGCGGCCACAGCGTGCGGCCCTCGCGCCAGGCGGCATCCAGCCGCGCGTGCAGATCGGGCGGGACCGCATGGCGCGCGTAGGCGGCCAGATCGCCGCGACGCAGATCGTCGGCGAGCCGGCGCACCGCCGCTTCCGGCGAGCGCGGCGCCACGTCCGCGTCCGTACCGCCGCCGGCGCAGGCGGCAAGGCCGAGGAGCGCCGCGGCGGCGGCGATCCGCAGCCGTCCGGCGGTCCGGCGCAGGGTCGGTTGGAGGCGAGGCATGGCGGCTCCCCAGTCGCTGCCGGCATCTGGCCACAACGTGCGCGACGCCACAACCGCCGCGGGCGCGACCTCGCGCACGGAATCCGCGTCGGCGCGCATCGGCGCGAGCGGCGATGCGCGCGCTACGCCGGCTCGTCGGGAATGAGCATCGATTCCAGCCGCGCGATGCAATCCTTCAGCAGCAGCTTGCGTTTCTTCAATCGCCGCAGGGTGAGCTGGTCGGCGGCCGGATCGAACGCCAGACGGTCGATCGCCGCGTCCAGGTCGCGGTGCTCGACCCGCAGTTCGGCGAGCCGGCGGGCGATGAACGCGGGATCATGAACGTCGCTCATGACCGCAGCTTAGCGCGCCCCGTGCGCGCCGGCGCGGTGGCGGGCGTGGCGTAGAATGCCCGCCCTCATGACCACCGTCCTGCCCCTGCCGGAACCCGCGCCGCACGTTTCGCGGACGAAGCGTCGCGCCCACGAGCACAACAGGCTCGCCAAGCGCCTGCGTCATCAGGTCGGCCGCGCGATCGCCGACTACGGGATGATCGAGGACGGCGACAAGGTGATGGTGTGCCTGTCCGGCGGCAAGGACAGCTACACCCTGCTCGACGTCCTGCTGCAGTTGCAGAAGAAGGCGCCGGTGCGCTTCGAGCTGGTGGCGGTGAATCTCGACCAGAAGCAGCCGGGCTTCCCCGAGCACGTGCTGCCGCAGTATCTCGAGGCGATCGGCGTGCCGTACGCGATCCTCGAACAGGACACCTATTCGGTGGTCAAGCGCGTGGTGCCGGAAGGCAAGACCATGTGCTCGCTGTGCTCGCGCCTGCGCCGCGGCGCGCTGTACAGCTATGCCGAGCAACACGGCTTCACCAAGATCGCGCTCGGCCACCACCGCGACGACATGGTGGCGACGTTCTTCCTCAACCTGTTCTTCCACGCCAAGCTCTCGGGGATGCCGCCGAAGCTGCTGTCGGACGACGGCCGGCACGTGGTGATCCGCCCGCTGGCCTACGTGCGCGAGGACGACATCGTCGAATACGCGGCGATCAAGGGCTTCCCGATCATCCCCTGCAACCTGTGCGGCTCGCAGGAGAACCTGCAGCGCAAGCAGGTCAAGAAGATGATGGACGCCTGGGAGCGCGAGTCGCCCGGCCGCATCGAGACCATCGCGCGCGCGCTCGCCGACGTGCGGCCCTCGCAGCTCGCCGATCCGAAGCTGTTCGACTTCCTCGCGCTCGGTCGCCGCGGCGACGGGCCGTTGCCGGACGCGCACGCCTGGCTCGCCGGCGGTGCGCGGCCCGACGACGACGGCGAGGCCTGAGCGCCGGCGGCGCCGTCGTCGCCACGGCCGGGCCGCGCGATCGCGACGCGCGTTCGCGCCCGAGCAATCCCGAATCCCCTCCCGAATCCCGAATCCCCCTCGATGTTCTTCCGCAACCTCACGCTGTTCCGCTTCCCGTCCGCGCTGGACGTGAGCGATCTCGATGCCGGCCTGGCCGAATGCGCGCTCAAGCCGGTCGGCCCGCTGGAGCTGTCCTCGCGCGGTTTCGTCTCGCCGTTCGGCCGCGACGGCGAAGTGCTCTCGCACCGCGTCGGCGAGACGGTGTGGCTGGCGGTCGGCGGCGAGGACCGTCTGCTGCCGGCCTCGGTGGTCAACGACCTGCTGGCGCGCCGGGTCGAGGAGATCGAACGCAAGGAAGGCCGCCGTCTCGGCGGCCGCGCGCGCAAGCGCCTGAAGGAGGACCTGGTCACCGAGCTGATGCCGCGCGCGTTCATCCGCCCCAGCCGCGTCGATGCGCTGCTCGACCTCGGGCACGGCGTGGTCGCGGTCGACACCTCCAGCCGCAAGGTCGGCGAGAGCGTGGTCAGCGAGATCCGCCGCGCGCTGGGCAGCTTTCCCGCGCTGCCGCTCAACGCCGAAGTGGCGCCGCGCGCGGTGCTCACCGGCTGGGTCGCCGGCGATCCGCTGCCGGAGGGCCTCGCGCTCGGCGACGAATGCGAGCTGCGCGATCCGGCCGACAAGGGCGCGGTGGTGAAGTGCCAGCGCCACGAGCTGCAGAGCGAGGAGATCGGCAAGCATCTGGAATCCGGCAAGCAGGTCACGCGGCTGGCGCTCACCCTCGACGATCACGTCTCCTTCGTGCTGGGCGAGGATCTGGTGATCCGCAAGTTCAAGCTGCTCGACGGCGCCGTGGACCAGCTCGAAAGCACCGAGCGCGAGGATCTGCGCGCGGAGCTCGACGCCCGCTGCGCGCTGATGGCGGGCGAGCTGAAGCGTCTGTTCGGCGTGCTGGAGCGCGCGCTGAAACTCTCGAAAGCCGAGAGCTGAATCGGTTCGACGGCGCGCGCGGTTTCGCTTGGAGTTGACACCCGCGCGCGCGATGCTGGTTGCATGTCCCCCACACCCTCGTTGCGACATTTCCGCGCACGCACGCCGCGTGCGCTCGAACGCGATGCGATCACGGTGCGTCTGGACGACGGGCGCGACGTCGACGTGCTGCGCGTGCGCGATCCGCGCGCGCGCCGGATCAAACTGTCGGTGAGCGAGCGCGGCGTGCGGCTGACGCTGCCGCCGAGCGTGAGCCTGCACGCCGGCGATCGGTTCATCGAGACGCATCGCGACTGGCTCGGCCGGCAGATCCTGCGCCACGTGATCGACGATGCGCCGTGCCTGGAGGCGGGCGCGACCGCGGAACTGCCGTTGCGCGGCCGCGCGCTGCCGGTGCGCTGGGAGACGGGCCGTTACACCCGCGTGCGGCAGGACGGCGAGGCGCTGGTGTTCCAGGCGCCGGCGTCGGCGCGCGGCGCCGCGCTGCAGCGCGCGCTGCGCGACTTCTACGAAGGCGAGGCGCGCGCCGACCTCGGCCGCTGGCTGCCGCGCTACGTCGTCGGCCTGCCGCGCGCGCCGCGCCGGATCCAGTTCAAGGTGCTGTCCTCGCTGTGGGGATCGCTGTCGCCGGACGGCGCGGTGTCGCTCGATCTGGCGCTGGTGCTCGGCCGCCCGAGCGCGTTCGAGTACGTGCTGGTGCACGAGCTCTGCCACCTGATCCACCACAACCACTCGCGTCGCTACTGGCGCGAGGTCGAGGCGCGTTTTCCGGCCTGGCGCGAGGAACGCGCCTACCTGCACGCCGAAGGACGCCGCTTGAAGGCGACGCTGCGCGCGCTGCTGGGCAAGGATTAGCGCTCCGCCTAGGAACGGCTTCAGCCGCGACGCGAAACGCCCGCCATGCCCGCATGGCGGCTGAAGCCGCGGCTACGGGCGGCTGCGTTCGTCATCCAGGAAGTCGCCGATCGCCGCCGCCACCGCCTGCGGCTGCTCCATGTGCAGGTGATGGGTGCCGGGCAGCACGACGAGCTCGCCCCGCTTCAGACGCGCGAAGCGCTCGCGGCGCAGGGTTTCCGGGAAGTACGGCGGCGCGGGATCGGCGAACACCGCGCGCACCGGGCACTCGATGTGCGCCAGCACGTCGGCCACCTGCGCCTCGGTCAGACGGAACGCGGTCGGCGTGGTCAGCCGCTGCGCGCTGCTCCAGACCCAGCCGCCGCCGTCCTCGCTGCGACGCATGCCGCGTTCGACCAGCAGGCGCGCCGCGGCCTCGCCCAGCTCGTTGGCCTGCATGCGCGCGCGAACCGCGGTGTCGAGATCGGGAAACACGCGCAGGCGCTTGTGGCGCACCGCGCGCTGCGCCGCGATCGCTTCGCGCAGGCGCGGCGTGGTGCGCTCGAGCGTGTCGGCGAGCGCGCCCAGCGCCTCGATCGCCACCAGCCGGGTGACGCGCTCCGGCGCCGCCGCGGCCAGTACGCTGGCGATGCCGGCGCCCATCGAATGCCCGAGCAGCGCGAAGCGCGCCCAGCCGAGGGCGTCGGCGGCATCGAGCACCGCGTGCAGCGCGTTGGTGAGCGAGTACTCGGCGCCGTCGGGCAGATGCGCGCTGCGGCCGTGGCCGGGCAGATCGAGCGCGACCAGGTCCAGTCCCTGCAGATGCGCGGCCAGCGGCACGAAGCTCGCGGCGTTGTCGAGCCAGCCGTGCAGGGCGAGCACCGGCGCGCCGCCCGGCGGGCCGAGGCGCAGCGCGGCGATCTCGCCGAGCGGCGTCGGCAGGCGCAGCTCGACGCTCATCGCCACCCGTCCAGCGTCCGCCGCGCCAGCTCCGCCAGCGCGTCGGCGTGCGCCGGCGCGGCGTTGAGGCAGGGGACGTAGCGCAGCGCCCCGCCGCCGCGCGTGCGGAACAGCGCGGCGTTCTCCACCGCGATCTCCTCCAGCGTCTCCAGACAATCGACCGCGAAACCGGGACAGGCGACGTCGACCGTGCGCACGCCCTCGCCGGCGAGGCGTTCGAGCGTGCGGTCGGTGTACGGTTGCAGCCATGCCTCCTTGCCGAAGCGCGACTGGTAGGTGTGCAGCACGAACCCGCGCGGCACCTCCAGCGCCGCCGTCAGCGCGGCGGTGGTCGCCTCGCACTGGCGCGGGTAGGGGTCGCCGGCGTCGGCCACCCGCTGCGGGATGCCGTGGTACGACAGCAGCAGGCGTTCGCCGCGGCCGTGCTCGGCCCAGTGCGCGCGGATGCTGGCGGCGAGCGCGGCGATCCAGGCCGGTTCCTCGGCGTATTGCTCCACCAGCCGCGTCGTCAGGCCCGAGCGCGCTGCCGCGACCGCATCGGCGACCGAGGCGGTGGTCGTGGTCGAGTACTGCGGGTAGAGCGGCAGCACCAGCACGCGGTTGATGCCCTCCCCGCGCAGCCGCAGCAGGGTGCCGCGGATCGTCGGCTCGCCGTAGCGCATCGCGAACGCCACCCGCGTCTGCGGCAGGCGCGCCTGCACCGCCTCGGCGAGCGCGCGCGTGTGCACCAGCAGCGGCGAACCGCCGTCCATCCAGATCTGCGCGTACTTGCGCGCCGCCTTCGGCGCGCGCAGCGGCAGGATCACGCCGTGCAGCAACGGCCACCACAGCCAGCGCGGGATCTGCACCACCCGCGGATCGCCGAGGAACTCGGCCAGGTAGCGCCGCACCGCCGGTGCGGTGGGCGCCTCGGGCGTGCCGAGGTTGACGAGCAACACCGCGCTGTCGGCGCGCCGGGCGGACGGATCGGTCATCATGGGCATAGGATGACAGCGCGGCGCGTGCGCTGCAGATTGCCGGGCCGGCGCCCGCCCGGTTGTCCGCGTATTCATCGCCCCGCCACTAGCCTGAACCCTCGTTCATCGCCCCGCTCCGGAGCCTCGCATGCCCGTCTCCCGCCGCCTCGCCGCCCTTGCCCTGCCGTTCGCGCTCGCGGTGGCGACCGCCGCCGTCGCCGGCCCGGCCGAGGACGAGCGCGCCCGCAACGCCGTGCGCGTGCTGACCGACATCCAGGCGATCCCGGAGTCGGCCATTCCCGACAAGCTGCTCGACGAGGCGCGCGCGATCGTGGTCGTGCCCGACACGGTCAAGGTCGGGCTGGTGGTCGGCGGGCGCCGCGGGCACGGCCTGCTGGCGGTGAAGAACGCCGACGGCACCTGGTCGAACCCGAGCTTCGTCACCCTGACCGGCGGCAGCGTCGGCTTCCAGGCCGGCGTGCAGTCGGCCGACATCGTGCTGGTGTTCCGCGGCGAGCGCGGGCTGGATTCGATCGTCAACGGCAAGCTGACGCTCGGCGCCGACGCCGGCGTCGCCGCCGGCCCGCTCGGCCGCAACGCGGCCACCGCGACCGACGGCCAGTTGAAGGCCGAGATCTGGTCGTGGTCGCGCGCGCGCGGGCTGTTCGCCGGCGTCGCGCTTGACGGCGCGGTGCTGTCGATCGACGACGACGCCAACCAGGCCGTCTACGGCGCCGGCACCACCCCGCGCATGATCTTCGAGGGCCGCGCGCCGCAGCCGGCGTCCAACGCCATCGTCGATTTCCGCGACCGTCTGGAGGAAGCGACCGCGCTGGCGCGCGCGCGCCGCGGCGACACCGTGCCCGCCGTCCCGCCCGTGCCCGCCGCGCCGGCGACCGCGCCCGCAGGTGCGGCGCAGACGCAGCCGCTCGCGCAGCCGGCCCCCGCCGAGCCCACGCCGCAGCCGTTCGAGACCGTCGAGAGCCCGACCAAGGTCGAGCCGCTGCCCTGACGGACGCGCCGTCACACAGCGGCCGGCGGACGCTGCGTTATCCTTCGATCCCTCCTTCCCACCGCGAGCCATCCCATGGGCAGTTTCAGCATCTGGCACTGGCTGATCGTGCTGGCGGTCGTCGTGCTGATCTTCGGCACCAAGCGTCTGCGCAACATCGGCCAGGATCTGGGCGAAGCCGTCAAGGGCTTCAAGAAGGGCCTCTCGGAGGAGGACCAGAAGCGCCTGCGCGACGAGCGCCGCAGCGAGGAAGCGCAGCGCAGCGAGACCAACCGCGACGAGCAGCCGCGCTGACATCGGACGCGGGACGCTCCGATGTTCGATCTCGGCTTCTCCGAGCTGCTGGTGATCGCGCTGGTGGCGCTGGTGGTCCTCGGCCCGCAGCGTCTGCCCAAGGCCGCGCGGTTCGCCGGTCTGTGGGTGCGCCGGGCGCGGGCGCACTGGTATTCGGTGAAGTCCGAGTTCGAGCGCGAGATCGCCGACGAGGAACTGCGCCGCACCCTGCACGACACCCGCGCGCGGTTCGACAGCGCGGCGGCGGACCTGCGCGCCGACATCGACGACGCCGAACGCGCATTGCGCGCGCAGACCGAGAGCATCCAGCGCAGCGTGCGCGGCGACGGCGCCCGAAACGACGATGCCGCCGCCGCGCTGCCGGCTGCCGCGGCGATCGCGGAGGCGCGCGGACAGGCCGCCGGGCGCGAGGACGCGCAGGACTGGACGCCCGAGGAGGTGCCGATTCCCGAGGAGGCGCTGATCGAGCGCCCGTCGATCACCACCGAGCCGCCCGACGCCTTCGAGGACGACGACGAGGCCGAGGCGGCCGGCGCGCCGCTCGAGCGCCCTGCGCCGCCGGCCGCACCGCCCGCCGGCACCGCCGATGCCCCGCCCGCCGCGTCCGCCCCGCCCGCCGGCGCGGCCGATGCCGCCCCCGCCGCTCCGCCTTCCACCCCTTCCGCCGACCATGACGCAGCGCGACGTTGACCCGGACGCCAACGAGCCGCGCCTGATCGACCATCTGATCGAGCTGCGCGGCCGGCTGCTCCGCGGCGCGGCCGGGCTGGTGCTGGCGCTGGTGGCGTTGCTGCCGTTCGCCAACCGGCTGTACTCGTGGCTGGCGCAGCCGCTGCTGGAGAAGCTGCCGAAGGGCAGCCAACTGATCGCGGTGGAGGTCGCCTCGCCGTTCTTCGCGCCGATCAAGCTCGCCTTCTTCGCCGCGCTGCTGCTGTCGGCGCCGTGGCTGCTGTACCAGGCGTGGGCGTTCGTCGCTCCCGGCCTGTACCAGCGCGAGAAGAAGCTCGCGCTGCCGCTGCTGGTATCGGCCGTCCTGCTGTTCTACGCCGGCGGCGCGTTCGCGTACTTCCTGGTGCTGCCGACCGTATTCGGCTTCCTCACCAAGGTGGCGCCGGCGGGCGTGGCGATGATGACCGACATCAACGCCTACCTCGATTTCGTGCTGGTGATCTTCCTCGCCTTCGGCGCCAGCTTCGAGCTGCCGGTGGCGCTGGTGATCCTGGTGCTGCTGGGCTGGGTGACGCCCGCGCAGCTCAGGGAGGCGCGCGGCTACGCGGTGGTCGGCATCTTCGTGCTGGCGGCCGTCATCACCCCGCCGGACGTGGTCTCGCAGTTGATGCTGGCCATTCCGATGTGCCTGCTCTACGAGGCCGGCATCATCGCCGCGCGGCTGCTGGCGCCGCGCGAGGCCGCCGACAAACCGGCCGCGACCGACGACCCGAAGCGCGGCCTGTAGGAGGCTTCAGCCGCGACCGAAGCCGCTCCAGCGGCGCCCGCGGGCGCGCGGCTCAGACCTCGATGCCGGCGCCGGCCGAAGGCGCCACCGCTGCCGGTGCCGGGCCCAGCATCGCCTTCCAGGCGAAATACATCGCGCTGGTCATCACCGGCATCAGCACCGCCATCATCACCAGTTGCACCACGACCAGCATCGCCAGATCGCCCGCGATCGCGCGCACGACCAGGCCCAGCACCGTGGCGCCGACGTTCAGCGCCACCACCGCGATCACGGCGAGCAGGAAGAACACCGCCATCGCGCCGAGATTGCGCAGGCAGGCGCGCACGCTGCGACCCATCGAGGCGAACAGGCGCACGTCGCCGAACATCATGTCGGGCACCGACGTGAAGGTGAAAAAGCCGGCGACCACGCCGACCACGATCGCAAGCGCGAACCATGCCATCAGCCGGCCGAGCGGCAGTTGCGCGACCAGCGCCGGGTCGGGATTCACCTGGCCCTGCAGCTTTTCCACGGTCTGCGCCATGTCCTGCAGGCCCTGCGGCCCGAGCATGGCGATCAACAGCGCCGCCAGCACCAGCATCGCCACGAACTGCGGAATCAGCGTGCCGATCAGGCGCCCGGCTTTGCCCTCGCGCACGCCGCGCAGCAGGTGCGCGGGCGTAGCGCCGCGGCCTTCGTCGACCTCGCGCGCGGCGAAGATCATGCCCGCCAGCAGCAGCGGGCCGATCAGCACGAACGCGAGCTGCAGCGTCATGCCGAGCGCGCTCTGCCCGTGTTGCGCGGCCAGCGAGGACAGCAGGCCCAGCGCGCCGAAGATGATTCCGAGCGTGCCCAGCCCGAACGGCGAACGCTTCAGCAGGCGGAAGCCGTCGAGCAGCCATTCCGCGCCGGCGCTGGCGGGGACCTTGCGGATGTCGTTCATGGGGTCGGGAAGTCCTCGGTGATCGGAAGGGAGGCGCGGGCGTCAGCGGCGCGAGCGCGCGTGGCGCACGAACCGACGCAGCACGCGCCGCGCGTGCGGGGCGGCGCTGACGCCGCGCTCGGTGGCGTGCGGGTCGAGGCCCTCGCGGTGCAGCGCCTCGCGCCGCGCGCGCACGTAGCCGCGCATGTGGCGCGCGCTGAATTCGGGGTGGAACTGCACGCCCCAGGCCGAATCGCGCCAGCGGTACGCCTGGCAGCCGTCGCGCGCCGAGCGCGCCAGCACCACCGCGCCCTCGGGTGGACGCGCCACCGTCTGCAGGTGCGTGGCCTGCGCCGGGAAGCGCGCCGGCAGGCCGGCGAACAGCGGATCGTCGGCCGCGTGCGGATGCAGTTCGACGTGCACCGTGCCCATCTCGCGACCGGCAGGGTTGTCGCGCACCTCGCCGCCGAGCGCGTGCGCGATGAGCTGGTGGCCGTAACAGATGCCGAACAGCGGCAGGCCCTCGTGCGCGCGCTCGCGCAGCCATTCGGCAGCGCGCTCGCTCCACGGCGCGCGCTCGGTGACCATCGCCGCCGAGCCGGTGACGATCACGCCAGCGAAGCCGTGCGGACGCGGCAGCGGTTCGCCCTCCTGCACGTCGATCACCACCGCCTCGTCGCGGTGCAGACCGGCGGCGACGCGGATCCAGTGCGGAAAGCCGCCGTGGCGGCGCATCGAATCGACCGGGCGGCCGGTCTGCAGGATCAGGAACGGAGGGGTCACGGCGGTCGCGAAGCTGGGGCACGGAAGGAACGCCGCGCGCCCGCGATCGGCGTCGAAACCCGCGTCGCGCCGGCCGGGCACGGACATCCCCGCGGCTATACTAGCGCGCTTCGCGAGAGCCCACGGACCATGGCGGCCCCCACCTTCCAGGAACTGATCCAGCGCCTGAACGCCTACTGGGCGGAGCAGGGCTGCGTGCTGATCCAGCCGCTCGACCTCGAGGTCGGCGCCGGCACCTTCCACCCGGCCACGTTCCTGCGCGCGATCGGCCCGGAGCCGTGGAACGCCGCCTACGTGCAGCCCTGCCGCCGGCCCACCGACGGCCGCTACGGCGAGAACCCCAACCGCCTGCAGCGCTACTACCAGTACCAGGTGGTGATGAAGCCGAATCCGGACGACATCGTCGAGCGCTACTTCGGCTCGCTGAAGGCGCTCGGCATCGATCCGCAGGTGCACGACCTGCGCCTGGTCGAGGACAACTGGGAATCGCCGACGCTCGGCGCCTGGGGGCTCGGCTGGGAAGTCTGGTTGAACGGCATGGAAGTGACCCAGTTCACCTACTTCCAGCAGGCCGGCGGCCTCGAGTGCCGGCCGGTGATGGGCGAGATCACCTACGGCCTCGAGCGGCTGTGCATGTACCTGCAGAACGTCGACAACGTGTTCGACCTGGTCTGGACCCACGGCCCCGACGGCACGCCGGTCACCTACGGCGACGTCTACCACCAGAACGAGGTCGAGCAGAGCGCGTACAACTTCGAGCACGCCGACACCGCGGTGCTGTTCGGCCGCTTCGACCAGTGCGAGGCCGAGGCGCTGAAGCTGATCGAACTCGGCCTGCCGCTGCCGGCCTACGACCAGGTCTGCAAAGCCTCGCACACCTTCAACCTGCTCGACGCCCGCCGCGCGATCAGCGTCACCGAGCGCCAGCGCTACATCCTGCGCGTGCGCCGGATCGCGCAGGGCGTGGCCGAGGCGTACCTCGCGCAGCGCGAGAAGCTCGGGTTTCCCGGATTGCACAAGACCGGCAGGGAAGCGGCATGAGCGACCCGATCACCCTCCAGCTCGGATTCGGCAGCTTTCTGTTCGGCATCTTCTGCGCGTACTGGGCGCAGACGACCGGACGCAACCCGTGGCTGTGGTTCGCCTGCGGGTTCCTGTTCTCGCCGATCACCGGGCTGGTGCTGTTGTGGAAGAACCGTACGCGTCAGCCCGCCCGCTGACGCTCGCTGTCGCCCCGTTCCGAACCTGACCGCCTTGCGCGGCGTTCCCCCCTCGCGACCCACTGCTCCCCATGACCGACATCAAACCGCTGCTGATCGAACTGGGCACCGAGGAACTGCCGGTCAAGGCGCTGCCGGGCCTGGCGCAGGCGCTGTTCGACGGCGTGCTCGCGGGCCTCGAAAAGCGCGGCATCGCGTTCGAGCGCGGGGAGGCCAGGCCGCTGTTCACTCCGCGCCGGCTCGCGGTGCGGCTGCCGGCGGTGGCGGTGCGGCAGCCGGAGCAGCGCAGCGAGGTGCCGGGGCCGTACCTCAACGTCGCGCTCGATGCCGACGGCCAGCCGACCCGCGCCTTGCTCGGCTTCGCGCAGAAGGCCGGCGTCGAGTGGACGCAGCTCGAACGCGCCCGCGACGGCAAGGGCGAGCGCTTCGTGCATCGCGCGGTCAAGCCCGGCGCGGCGACCGCCGCGCTGCTGCCGGAGATCCTGCGCGAGGCGGTCGCGGCGATGCCGATTCCCAAGCCGATGCGCTGGGGCGCGCACGAGCACGGCTTCGCGCGTCCGCTGCACTGGCTGGTGGTGCTGTTCGGCGGCGAGGTGGTCGAGGCCGAGCTGCTGGGCGCGAAGAGCGACCGCATGAGCCGCGGCCATCGCTTCATGCACGACAAGCCGGTGTGGTTCAGCAGCGCCGACGACTACGTCGAATCGCTGCGCGCGGCGAAGGTGCTGGCCGATCCGGACGAGCGCCGCGCGCGCATCGTCGCCGAGGTCGAGGCCGCCGCGCGCGAGGCTGGCGGACGGGCGCGCATCGATCCGGGCATCCTCGAGGAGGTCAACGCGCTGGTCGAATGGCCGAAGGCCGTGCTGTGCAGCTTCGAGCGCGAGTTCCTCGCGGTGCCGCAGGAAGCGCTGATCGCCACCATGGAGGCGAACCAGAAGTTCTTCCCGGTGCTGGATGCGGACGGCAGGCTCGGCGAGCGCTTCGTCGGCATCGCCAACATCGAGTCGCGCGATCCGGCCGAAGTGCGCAAGGGCTACGAGCGCGTGATCCGCCCGCGCTTCGCCGACGCCAAGTTCTTCTTCGTCGAGGACCTCAAGCAGGGCCTGGTGGCGATGAACGAGGGCCTGAAGACGGTCACCTACCAGGCCAGGCTCGGCACCGTGGCCGACAAGGTCGCGCGCGTGGCCGCGCTGGCGGAGGCGATCGCGCCGCATGCCGGCGTCGATCCCGCGCTCGCGCGTCGTGCCGCGCTGCTGTCGAAGGCCGACCTGCAGTCGCGGCTGGTCAACGAATTCCCGGAACTGCAGGGAATCGCCGGCCGCTACTACGCGATGGCCGATGCCGCGCTCGCCGATCTGTCGTTCGAGCAGCGCAGCGCGCTCGCCGCGGCGCTGGACGAGGCGTACATGCCGCGGTTCTCCGGCGATGCGATCGCGCCGTCGAAGCTGGGGCAGGTGCTGGCGATCGCGGAACGTCTGGACACGCTGGCCGGCGGCTTCGCGGCGGGATTGCAGCCGACCGGCAACAAGGACCCCTTCGCGCTGCGGCGCAATGCGCTGGGGTTGGCGCGCACCCTCGTCGAGGGTCAACTGGAGCTGGACCTGCGGACTGCGCTGGAGGCGGCGTCGCGGCAGATCGGTGCGGCGGGCAAGGAGGGCGCGCAGGCGTCCGCCGACGTCGAGGGGCTCTACGACTTCGTGCTCGATCGCCTGCGCGGCTACTACACCGACACCGGCGTGCCGCCGCAGCAGTTCGAAGCGGCGGCGGCGCTGCGCCCCGCCTCGCTGCTCGATTTCGACCGCCGCCTGCGCGCCATCGGCGAATTCGCCCGCCTGCCGGAAGCCGAGGCGCTGGCGGCGGCCAACAAGCGCATCCGCAACATCCTGCGCAAGGCCGATGTCGCCGTGCCGGAGGCGGTCGATCCCGCGCGCTTCACCGAGGATGCGGAACGCGCGCTCGCGCAGGCGGTCGATGCGGCCATCGCCGACACCGATCCGCTGCTCGCCTGCCGCGACTACGTCGCCGCGCTCGCCCGCCTCGCCGCGCTGCGGCCGCAGGTCGATGCGTTCTTCGACAAGGTGCTGGTGAACGCCGAGGACATGGCGGTGCGCGCCAACCGCCTCGCCCTGCTCAAGCGCCTCGGCGACCGCCTCGGCAGCGTGGCGGCGATCGAGCATCTGTCGCTCTGAGCCGGCGGCGCGGCTCCTGCAGCATCGCGGCCGCAGGCGAAGGCGGCCACCACCATCCCCTCCCAAACCCTCCCTTGAAGGGGAGGGCTTCTCGTCGGCGAGCGCCGTTGCGAGGGGCTAACGCGAACGCCCGTTATCCTGCGTCGATGCCCCGACTGCGCGCATTCCTGACCATCGCCCTGCTGCTGGCCTGTGCGCCGGCGTGGGCGGCGCGCGTCAATGCGGTGCACATCCGCGGCGTGGACGAGGCGATCGAGGAGAACGTGCGGGTCGCGCTGTCGCTGGTGGATGCGATCGGGCGCGAGGTGCCGGAGCGGCGGCTGGAGTACCTGCTGCGCGTGGCCGAGGACGAGGCGCGCGCGGCGCTGGAGCCGTTCGGGCGCTACTCGCCGACGATCACGGTGACGCCGGTGCAGCGCGCGGACGGCAGCCACGAAGTGACGCTCGCGATCGATCCCGGTCCGCCGGTGCGCGTGCGTCGCTCGACGGTGGCGATCGAAGGCGAGGGCGCGCGCGACCGGTATCTGCGCGAGGAAGTCGATGCGTTCCGCCCGCGGACCGGCGAGGTGTTCGACCACGCGGTGTACGAGGCGAGCAAGACCCGCATCACCCGCAGGCTGGCCGAGCGCGGCTACTTCGATGCCGACTTCCTCGCCCGCCGGGTCGAGGTCACGCGCGCCGCGGCCGCCGCCGACATCGACCTGCGCTGGGACAGCGGCGAGCGCTACGACATGGGCGCGATGACCTTCGTGCAGACCCCCCGCCGCATCGTGCGCGAGGATCTGCTGCGCAAGCTGGTGTACTGGGACGAAGGCAGCTACTACCACCAGGGCAAGCTGGACCGCTTCCGCGAGTCGCTGGCGCGGCTGGACTACTTCAGCCGCATCGACCTCGAGCCGCGCCCCGAGGACGCGGTCGACAAGCGCGTGCCGGTGACGGTCACGCTGACGCCGGCGCGCCGCGACGTCTACACCGCCGGTCTCACCTACGGCACCGACAGCGGCGCGGGCGTGCGGCTCGGCTTCGAGCGGCGCTACGTCAACTCGCGCGGGCACAAGGCGCTGGCGCAGGTCGACTGGGCCGAGCGGCGCAAGACGCTGACCGTGCAGTACCGCATTCCCGCGTTCGCCTGGCTGGACGGCTGGTACACGTTCAGCGCGCAGGGCGCCGACGAGCAGACCGACTACGTGGACACGCGGCGCATCGAGTTCGTCGCCGCGCGCAGCGGGCAGATCTCGCGGCAGTGGACGGCGACCGCCTCGCTGCACGCGCTGCGCGAACGCTGGCGGCTGTACACGCTGCGCGCGGCGGTGCCGCTCGACGCCTACCGCTACGCCACCTACACGTATCCGGCCCTGCGCGCGGAATACGTCGATGCCGACGACCGCGTGTTCGCGCGCAACGGCGTCGGCTTCACCGGCACCGTGCGCGCGGGCGTGCAGGGGCTGGGCTCGGATGCCGACTTCGTGCAACTGCACGGCGAGGCGCGCTGGTTCCGCGGCCTCGGCGAACGCAGCCGGCTGATCGCGCGCGGCGAGCTCGGCCGCACGTTCACCGACGCGCTGGTCGATCTGCCGCCGAGCCTGCGCTTCTACGCCGGCGGCGACCGCAGCATCCGCGGCTACGGCTGGCGCGAGGTCGGGCCGCGTTTCCTCGATTACGCGCTCGGCGCCAAGAACGTGGTCACCGCCTCGCTCGAGTTCGAGCATTACCTCGAGAACGGCTGGGGCGGCGCGGTGTTCGTCGACACCGGCGATGCGTTCGACGGCACGCCGAGCTTGCGCACCGGTGTCGGCGTCGGCCTGCGCTGGCGCTCGCCGGTGGGGCCGGTGCGAATCGACATCGCACGCGGGCTGGACGATCCGGACAACCCGTTCCAGCTCCACCTCAACATCGGAGCCGATCTGTGAGCGCGCCGGCGCCGACGCCGCAGGAGCGCGAGGCGCGCATCGCCGAGCTGCGCGCGCGGCGGCGGGCGCGGATGCGCTGGTTGGCGCTGCGCGGCGCGCTCGGCGTCGGCCTGCTGGCGACGGCGGCGGCGCTGCTGCTGGTCTGGCTGCTGACCACGGTGGCCGGGCGCGATGCGCTGCTGGCGCAGATCGTCGCGCGCCTGCCTGCCGGGGCGAGTCTCACCTGGCGCGCGGCCGAAGGCCCGGCCTCCGGCCCGCTGACCCTGCGCGGCGTGCGCTTCGCGCATGGCGGAACCGAGTTCGTCGCCGAGGAGGTGATGCTCGATCCGGCGCTGCGGCCGCTGCTCGGACGCACGCTGCGGCTCGATGCGCTGCGCGTGCGCAATGCGCGGCTGACGCTGCCGGAAAGCGAGGAGCCGTTCGAGCTGCCGCGCTGGCCGGAGTCGCTGCCGGCGATCGAGCCGCCGCTTTCGCTGCAGGCCGACGACGTGCGCATCGATGGCCTGCGCGTGTACCGCCTGGCGCGGCCGCTGATTGCGATCCGCCGCCTGCGCGGCGGCCTCGACGCACGGCGCGGCCGCCTGCACGTCGAGCATCTGCGCATCGACAGCGACCGCGGCCGCTTCGCGCTGCACGGCGATTACGTGCCGGCGGACGACTACCGCATGGACTTCGTCGCCACCGCCGTGCTGCCGGCCGCGCCGCCGCGCACGCCGCCGCGGCTGGGGATGATCGCGCGCGGCGATGCCGCGCGGCTGGACGTCGGCCTCGGTGGAGCGCTGCCCGGTCCGCTGCGGGCCACGCTGACGCTGCGGCCGGGCCGCGCGCCGGACGCGCCGCGCTGGTCGCTAAAGGCACGCACGGACGCGTTCGACCCGGCGCTGTTCGATCCGACGGCGGAGCCCGCGCCGACGCCGTGGCGCGCCCGCGTCAGCGCGCAAGGCGAAGGCGGCCGCGCGCGCGTGCAGGGCGAGGCGGCGCAGGGCGAACTCGCATTCGTGCTGCATCCCTCGCAGCTCGCGCTGGAGCGGCAGCGGCTCGACGTCGCGCCGCTGCGGCTGGGCGTGCTCGGCGGCGAGGCGACGCTGCGCGGCTGGGCGGATTTCCGCGATCCCGCGCGCCGCCGGTTCCGTTTCGCGGTCAACGCGCGCGGGCTGCGCTGGCAGGGCCGCGAGCAGCCGGTGGCGGTGGTGGCCGATGCCGATTTCGGCTTCGCCGGCACGCTCGAACGCTGGGCCGCGATCGGCAACGCGCGCCTGCAGCGCGGACGCGACCGCGCGAGCGTGCGCTTCGACGGCCGCGGCGACACCGCGCGCGTCGCGCTGCGCTCGCTGCGCGCCGACACGCGCGGCGGCACCCTCGTCGGCCACGGCGAGCTGGCGTGGTCGCCGCGGCTGGCGTGGACGTTCGATGCGAACCTGGCCGGTTTCGATCCCGGCTATTTCGCGCCCGACTGGCCGGGCGCGCTCGCCGGCCGCGTGAGCACGCGCGGCGAGCGCTTCGACGATGGCCGGCTGCGCGTGGACGCCGACGTGCCCGAACTGCGCGGCCGCCTGCGCGGACGTGCGCTGGAGGCGCGCGGCCGCCTGGCGATGCGCCCGGCGAAGGGGGCGGGCCACGACTACGAAGGCGAACTCGCGCTGCGCATGGGAGACAGCCGCGTCGACGCGCGCGGACTCTACGCGCGCACGCTCGACGTCGATGCGCGCTTCAGCCCGCTGCGCCTGGCCGATCTGCTGCCGCAGGCGGGCGGCGAAGTGCGCGGCACCCTGCGGCTGCAGGGCGCGCGCGACGCGCCGGACGTGCGCGCCGAACTCGCGGGCAGCGCGCTCGCCTGGAACGCGTGGCGCGCCGAGCGCGTGCAGGCGCGCGGCCACCTGCCCTGGCGCGGCGACGGCGGCGCGCTGCGGGTGGATGCGGCGGGCGTGCGCGCCGGACTGCCGTTCGAATCGCTGATGCTGGACGCGCGCGGTGCGGTGGAGAACCTGCGGCTGTCGGCCGAGGCGCAAGGCGAGGCCGGTGCGCTCGCGCTCGAAGGCGTGCTGCGGCGCGACCGCGCGCGCTGGCAAGGCACGCTGGGCGCGCTGCGGCTCGCGCCGCCGAAGGGCGCGCGCTGGCGGCTGGAGGCGCCGGCGGCGTTCGCGTGGCGCGGCGCCGGGGTGTCGCTCGCGCGTGCGTGCCTGGCCTCGAGCGCGGGCGGCCGCGTGTGCGCGCAGGCCGACTGGCCGCGCCGCGGCGTCGATGTCGAAGGTGCGGGGCTGCCGCTGGCGCTCGCCGAACCCTGGCTGCCCGAGCGTGAGGACGGCGGCGCCTGGCACCTGCGCGGCGAGGCGGCGTTCGAGGCGCGGCTCGTGCCGGTGCGCGGCGGCTGGCGCGGCGAGGCGCGCCTCACATCGAACGACGGCGGCGTGCGGCTGGGCGAGCGCGCGCGGCGCGAGCTGCTGGCCTATCGCGAGCTGCGGCTGGACGTGGATGCCACGCCGCAGCGCGTGCAGGCCACGCTCGCCGCCGCGCTCGACGACGGCCGCATCGACGCCCGCCTCGCCACCGGCTGGGACGCCTATGCGCCGCTGTCGGGGGAAGTCAGCGCGCGCACGGACGCGATCACCTGGATCGAGCTGTTCTCGCCGGACATCGTCGATCCGCAGGGCCGGCTGGACGCGCGACTGCAGCTCGCCGGCACGCCGGCGCAGCCGCGGCTGGGCGGGTTCGCGCGGCTGTCCGCCTTCACCGCCGAACTGCCCGCGCTCGGCCTGGTGCTGCGCGAGGGCGAGGTACGCCTCGATGCCGCGCCCGACGGCAACGCGCGCATCGCCGGCCGCGTGCGTTCGGGCGAGGGCGTGCTGCGCGTGGACGGCACGCTCGGCGGGCAGGGCGAGGCGCCGCTGCAGCTCGAGCTGCGCGGCGAGAACGTGCTGCTCGCCGACACCCGCCAGGTGCGCGCGATCGCCACGCCCGACGTGCAGGTGCGCTACCGGCCCGGCGAGCCGCTGGAGGTGCGCGGCCGCGTCGGCGTGCCGAGCGCGCGGCTGGATCTGGAACGGCTCGACGAGGGCGTGGCGACCTCGCCCGACGTGGTGGTGCTCGATCCGGTCAAACCGCGCGCGCGCGCCGGCGCCGGGCTCGACCTCGACCTCGTGCTCGCGCTCGGCGAGGACGTGCGGATGGACGGCTTCGGCCTGGAAGGCGAGGTGACCGGCGAGCTGCGCGTGCGCCAGCGCCCCGGCCGCGAGATCGTCGGCCACGGCCGGCTCGAGGTCGACGGCCGCTACACCGCCTACGGCCAGAAGCTCGACATCACCCGCGGCGTGCTGGTGTGGTCGGGCGGTCCGGTCGCCGATCCGCTGCTGGACATCCGCGCCGAACGCGAGGTGGGCGAGGTCACCGCCGGCATCCGCGTCACCGGGCGCGCGTCGGCGCCGCAGGCGGAGGTGTGGTCGGATCCGGCCAGCTCGCAGTCGGAGGCGCTGGCCTATCTCGCGCTCGGCCGCCCGCTCGCCTCGCTCACCGGCGAGGAGGGCCGCCAGCTCGACGCCGCCAGCGCCGCGCTCACCGCCGGCGGCAGCCTGCTGGCCTCGCAGATCGGCGCGCGCATCGGCCTGGACGATGCCGGCGTGATGCAGAGCCGCGCGCTCGGCGGCCAGGTGTTCGGCGTCGGCAAGTACCTGTCGCCGAAACTGTACGTGGGCTACGGCGTTTCGCTGCTCGGCACCGGGCAGGTGCTGACGCTGAAATACCTGCTGCGGCGCGGCTTCGAGATCGAGATCGAATCGAGCACGGTGGAGAACCGCGCCTCGATCAACTGGCGCAAGGAACGCTGATCGACGAGGCCTTGTCCCGCTTCCGCCGGCGCCGCGGAATGGGCACCATCAGCCGCCTTCCGCAGCGCGAACGCACACATGAGCGAACTCCAGGTCGGTTTCATCGGGCTCGGCGCGATGGGTGCGCCGATGGCGGGGCATCTGCACGCGCGCGGGCGGCTGCGCGTGGTCGGCAACCGCACGCTGGCCAAGGCCGAGGCGTTCGCCGCCGGCGCGGCCGGGGTGCAGGTCGCGCGCGCGCCGGAGGCGTTCGCCGGCTGCGACGTGGTCGCGCTGTGCGTGTCGTTCGATGCCGACGTGCTGGAGAACGTGCAACGGCTTGCGGCCGTGCTGAAGCCGGGGGCGGTGGTGGTCGACCACTCCACCGTCGCGGTGGACACCGCGCGCCGTTCCGCCACGATGCTGGCCGAACGCGGCATCGCCTTCCTCGACGCGCCGGTGTCGGGCGGCGTCGAGGGCGCGCGCAACGGGCGGCTGTCGGTGATGGTCGGCGGCGATGGCGAGGGGCTCGAACGCGCGCGTCCCGTGCTCGAGGCGTATGCGGCGCGCATCAGCCACATGGGCGGCACCGGCGCGGGCCAGGCGACCAAGGCGGTGAACCAGGTGCTGGTGGCCGGCATCAACGAGGCGGTGTGCGAGGGGCTCGCGCTCGGCGAGGCGCTCGGCCTCGATGCCGAACGCCTGCTGCCGACGCTGATGGCCGGCGCGGCCGCCAACTGGTTCCTCGACAAGCGCGGCGCGACCATGCTGCGCGACGAGTTCACGCCCGGCTTCAAGTGCGCGCACATGCTGAAGGACTTGCGCATCGTGCAGGCGATCGCGCGCGAGGCCGGCGTCGGCCACGCCACCATCGATCAGGCGCTGGCCGATTACGCGGCGCTGGTCGAACGCGGCCAGGGCGATGCCGACACCTCGGCGCTGATCACCCTCAAGCGGCCGCGCTGAAACGCGGCGCGGTCGTGGCCGCGTACGAGCGTCGTGAACCCCTCCCCCTGCTTGCTGGGGGGTGAGGCGGGCCTGCCTGCGCGGCACTGCCGCGCGGCCCGCCGAACGCCCGCGTGACTGGCGTCGTGGGAACTCCTCCCCCTGCTGGCAGGGGGAGGTTGGGAGGGGGTGAAGCGGTCGCCGACCGACGCGGGACCACCGACGCAACCCCACCCCACCCCACCCCTGCACGCAGGGGAGGGAGTCCGCCACGCGATGGCCAGACATGAACCCCTCCCCCAGCTTGCAGGGGGGTGAGGCGGGCCGGGCTGCGCGGGGCCGC
>NZ_VOHJ01000045.1 GCF_007923255.1 Vulcaniibacterium thermophilum
TCTCGACCCTTCGCGGTCAGGCGCGCATTCTTGTGCATGGTTGTTCCCCTCGCGGATGGGAGCTGGGTGTTTGGCGACATCAGCTTCGCCCTCCGGTCAGAGGGGAACAACCTCTTGAAACATCACAACTAGCCCCGGGCGCGCCTGCGCCGGCCAGTCGCGGTCGTTCGCCACCTGCGCGCGCTCGCGGCTCGCCTCCAGCGCGGCGAAGTCCAACCGCGCCACCGCCCAACGCTCCGCGCCCGTCGTGCGCGCGACCACGCCGTCGGCCGGCAGGCCCACGTCCATCGGCGCATAGATCGCCGCCTCGCCGGTGTTGACGTCGAGCGCGGGACTCCACGGCGCCTCGCCCGCCGTCACCGACTGGACGACGAAGCAGCGGTTCTCCAGCGCGCGCGCCAGACAGCCGACGCGCACGCGGGTGGCGCCGGCCTCGGTGTCGGTGCAACTGGGCACCAGCAGCAGACGCGCGCCGGCTTCGCACTGCGCGCGCACCGGCAGCGGGAATTCGATGTCGTAGCAGACCGCAACGCCCGCGCGCACCGGGCCGATCGCGAACGCCTTCAGGGCATCGCCCGGTTCGATCGTGCGCGCGCCCTTCTCGAACCCGGTCAGCGCCAGCTTGTCCTGCCACAGGCGGCCGCCGTCCGGCGCGAACACGTAGGCGCGGTTGCGGTAGCGGCCGCCGACGTCCAGCAGGAAGGTGCCGGCGGCCACGTGCATGCCGGTCTCGCACGCAAGGCCGGCGAACAGCGCGCACCAGTCGGCGTGGTAGCGCTGCGTGGCCGCCAGCGAGGCGTGCAGGTCGCCGGCGATCGCCGGTTCGAACGTCGCCGCCAGTTCCAGCGACAGGTACTCCGGCAGCACCGCCACCTGCGCCCCGAGCGCGCGCGCCTCCTGCAGCCAGGCGCGCTGCCTGTCGGCGAATTCGGCGAAGCTGCGCGGCGCGCCGATCGCGTAGCGGGCGGCGGCGACGGTGAGCGCGCTCACGCGGCCTCCAGCGGGCGCAACCAGAACGTCAGGGTGTGCGCGATCTCGCCCTGCCCGATCTCCTTCCACGGCAGCTCCACGCGCATCTCCGGTCGCGGCGCGTACCCGCGCTTGCGCCAGAAGGCGTCGTTGTCCCGGTGTGCGGGCGGGCGGCGCGGATCGTGCCCGGCGCGGTCGACCGCGCAGAACGCGGTCCACTCGAAGCCGCCGAGCGCGCGCGCGTGCGCCTCGCGCTCGTCGAAGAACCGGTGTCCGAGTCCGCGCCCGCGGTACTCGGGCAGCAGGACCGATTCGCCGCAGTAGAACACGCGCGCCGGATCCAGCCCGGCCGCGACCACCGGCGCCTTGAACGCCTCGGTCTCCTCCTCCAGCGGCAGCCCGGTGGAAGCGCCGATCACGCGGTCGCCGTCCAGCGCGAGCACCGCGATGCTGCCGGCGGCATCGACGTAGGTGCGCAGGTAGTCGGCCTCGTAGCCCGGGTCGCCGTCGTAGAGGTACGGCCACTCGCGGAACACCGCGATGCGCAGCCGCGCCAGATCCTCGAGCCGGTCGGCGATCGCGCGGCCGCGCACGCGTTCGATGCGGATGTCGGTCATGGGCGCGATTGTACGGAGGCGTCGTCGGGCGCACGTCGCGCCGCGCGGCCGCCTGCCCGTCGTGCGGACAGAGGGCCGCGCGCCGGCCTCAGGGCAAGGGCGGCGGCGTCGAGGCGCCCAGCCGGTACCAGTCGACCCTGCGGGTGAGGACCATCAGCGCGGCCAGCACCGCGAACAGCAGCAGCGAGCCGAGCAGCAGCGCGTAGTCCTCCGACAGCAGCAGGCCGTACAGCGCGGCGTACAGCGCCGCCAGCATCGCCGCGAAGCCCGCGCCGCGCGCCGCGCTGCGCAGCACCGCGCTCAGGTAGAAGCCGATCAGGCCGATGCAGGCCGCGCACGCGATCAGGTAGGCCGCGCCGAACGGCAGATGTTCGCTGAGGCTCACCAGCAGCAGGAAGAAGATCGCCAGCGCAAGGCCCACCAGCGCGTACTGGATCGGGTGCACCGGCAGTTGCCGGATCAGCTCGAACAGGAAGAAGCCGACGAAGGTGAGGAACACGAACAGCACGCCGTACTTGATGGCGCGGTCGGCCTGGCTGTAGGCGTTGACCGGATCGACCAGCGACACCGTCACCGGATCGAGCGCGCAGCGTGCGGCCGGCAGCGCGTCGCGGCCCGCGGCGCCGCGGTCGAGGCACTCGGCCGGCGGCAGCGTGGCGCCCTCGCGGAACTGCGCCTGCGCGCCGCTCGCCACCGCGGCGATCTGCCAGCGCGCGCGGAAGCCGTCCGCGCCTACGTCGCGCGTGCGCGGCAGGAAGCTGCCGCCGAAGCGCGGATGCGGCCAGGACGAGCGGACGTCGAACGCGTTGCTGCGCCCGAGCGGCACCAGCGCGAGCGTTTCGGTACCGCCGAGCACGAAGTTCAGGCGCGTGTCCAGCCGCCAGCGCGCGCCGGCGGCCGGCGCCGGCAGACGCGCGTGCACGCCGCCCGCGCCGCGTGCGCCGAAGCCTTCGGACACCCCGACGCGCCGCCCGTCGACGCTGAGCACGGGCAGCGCCATCAGCCCGCGCACGTCTGCGATGGCGTAGCCGAGCCGCGGCTGGCCGATGCTGCGCGGACTGGCGGGGTCCTCGTCTTCCGGCAGGGTGAGGTCGAAGCGGGCGCGCGCCTCGCCGTGCCATTCGTACACGCGCACCTCGTGCAGGCCGAGACGGCGCACGCTCGGCCGCATCGTGCCGCCGACCTCGAGCGTCTGCGGAAAGAACGTCCACTCCCCCGCCACCTCGCGCCGCACCTCGCGCAGCACGCCGTCCTCGCCGCGCTCGCGCACGGCGACGCGGTCCACGTAGGGCACCACCAGCACGGGGCCCGCGAACGCCTGCGCGCCGGCATAGCTGCGCGCGATGTCGGCGACCGCGCGCTGCCGGTGCTGCTGCCGCTCGGACACCACGCCGCCGATCATCGCCAGTGGGATCAGGATCAGCAGCGTCATCAGCATCACCACCGCGCCCTTGAGCCAGAACCGCAAGCCTGCCGCCAGTTTCATCGTCGTCTCCCGGTTGCCATCGCGCCGCAGCGTGCGCCGCGCGCGCGAAGCGACGATGGGGCCAGGGTGAAGCGGAGGTGAGGCCGGCGCTCAGCGCAGCGGCAGGCGCAGCTCGGCCACCGCGCCGCCGCCCTCGCGGTTGCGCAGCCCGGCACTGCCGCCGTGCAGCGCCGCCACCTCGGCGACGAACGGCAGGCCGAGGCCGCTGCTGCGGCTGCCGCCCTCCGGCCTGGGCAGCGAGAAGAAGCGCTCGAACACGCGCGGCAGGGCATAGTCCGGCACGCCCGGGCCGCGGTCGGCGATGCGCAGGCGCAGGCATTCGCCGTCGAGGTCGGCTTCGACGTCGACGCGGCTGCCGGCCGGGGCGAAGTCGGCCGCGTTGTCCAGCAGGTTGGCGAGCGCCTGGCGCAGCAGCACCGCATCGCCCGGCAACGGCGGCAGATCGTCGGCTACGCGCGCGACGACCTCCAGCCGCCTCTCCTGCAGCCGCGGGCGGAGCTGCTCGATCGCCGCCTCCAGCGCCGCCCGCACGTCGACCGGCTCGGGCCGCTCCAGCCGCTGGCGGTGCTCCACCTGCGCCAGCGCCAGCAGCTTGTCGATGGTCTGCGCCATGCGCTCGCTCTGCGTGCGGACGTGGCCCGCGAAGCGGAGGCGGTCGGCCTCGGACATCGGCGACTCCAGCAGCTCCGCGCTGGCGCGGATGGCCGCCAGCGGGCTCTTCATCTCGTGCGCGAGCGTGTGCACGTAGCGCTCGACGTACTGCTTGCCTTCCAGGCGCTCGCGCATGGTCTCCAGCGCACGGCCCAGCTCGGCGAACTCGCCACTGCTGCCCGGCAGCGGCGCGCGCTCGCCGGCCGTCACCGCCTGCGCGTAACGCCGCAGCGCGCCGAGCTGGCGCGACAGCCACCACGCCGCCAGCAGCCCGATCAGCAGCGCCGCGCCCATCAGCACGCCGCCCCAGCCCATCACCACGCGCTGGCTGCGGGCGATGAACGGGGCGATGCTGCGGTTGGGCTTGGCCACCGTGAGCGAACCGACGATGCGGCCCTGCGCATCGCGGATCGGCGCGGCCACGTGCATGACGGTCGAATCCGGGTCGTACGGGCTCTCCGGCGAGGAGCGCGCGCCGTAGCGGCCGCGCAGGGTGAGATGGACGTCGTTCCAGCGCGAGTAGTCGCGGCCGAGGTCGCGCCCGCTGCTGTCGAACACGACGATGCCGCGCGCGTCGGTGACGTAGACGCGGTAGGTCGCGCGCCGTTTCGGAAAGCCCCAGATGCGCGCGCCGAAATCGCGCCCCTGCAGCGCGCGCACGCGCCGGGCGAACGCGCCGTCGGCGATCCGTCCGGCGAGGAAGTCGTCGGTCGCCAGCTCGGCCAACAGGTTGGCGGTGTCGACCAGCGTGTCCTCCATCGCCTGCCGCACGCCCGGCTTCACCTCCGCCACGAATACCCGCGCCAGCAGCAACGCCGCCAGCGCGACGATCAGGAAGTAGCCGAGGAAGATGCGGAGGGCGATGCGCATGGGGGCGGGAATGGGGAATCGGGAATCGGGAATCGGGAATCGGGAATCGGGAATCGGGAATCGGGAATCGGGAATCGGGAATCGGGAATCGGGAATCGGGAATCGGGAATCGGGAATCGGGAGTCGGGAACTGGGAACTGGGAACTGGGAACTGGGAACTGGGAACTGGGAACTGGGAACTGGGAATCGGGGGATCGGGGGATCGGGGGATCGGGAACCGGGAATCGCGATGGGGATGGCAGGCGATGCGGTTGCGGGAGCGGCTTTAGCCGCGACCAGGACGCGAGAGACGTCGCGGCCGATCTCCGCTCCCCGCTCCCCGTTCCCCGTTCCCCGTTCCCCGTTCCCCGTTCCCGTTAGCCGTCTTACGGCTCCAGCGAATAGCCGAGGCCGCGGTGGGTGCGGATCGGGTCGGTGTCGGGCGCGATCTCGCGCAGCTTCGCGCGCAGGGTCTTGATGTGGGTGTCCACGGTGCGATCGCTGCTGTCGTACGCGTCGCTCCAGACCCGGTCCATGAGCTGCGCGCGCGTGAGCACCGCCCCCGGGCGCGCCAACAGCGCGGCCAGCACGCCGTACTCGTAGCGCGTCAGCTCCAGCGCGCGACCGCGGAAACGGATGCGGTGCCCCTCGGTGTCGTGCTCGAACGCGCCGACGACGCGCATCGCCTGCGGCGCCGCCGGCGCCGCGCCGGCCGCCATGCGCCGCAGCAGCGCACGCACGCGCGCCACCAGCTCGCGCGGCGAGAACGGCTTGGTGACGTAGTCGTCGGCGCCCAGCTCGAAACCCAGCACCCGCTCGGCCTCGGCGTCGTGCGCGGTCAGGAAGATCACCGGCAGATCGCGCTCGCGCCGAAGTTCCCGGCAGAGCGCGAAACCGGTGATGTCCGGCAGTCCGACATCGAGGATCGCCAGCGCGAAGGGGCCGGTCGCCGCCGCGCGCAGCGCTTCGCCGCCGCTCAGGCAGTGCACCACCTCGAAGCCGTCCGCCTGCAGCGCGAACTGCACCGTGGCGGCGATTGCGGATTCGTCTTCGACCAGGAGGAGGCGCATGGAGTGGGGGAACGGGGAACGGGGAACGGGGAACGGGGAACGGGGAACGGGGAGCAGCATCGTCGCTGGCAAGAGGGGACGCAAGGACGCGGCGTCGCCTATCCCGTAGCATTCCCGGTTCCCCGTTCCCCGTTCCCCGTTCCCTCCCCCGTTGAACTACCGCCACGCCTTCCACGCCGGCAACCACGCCGATGTGCTCAAGCACGTCGCGCTGCTGGCGCTGTGCGATGCCTTGACCGCCAAGCCCTCGCCGCTGTTCGCGCTGGACACCCACGCCGGCCGCGGGCTGTACGCGCTGTCGGCGGATGCCGCGCGCCGCACCGGCGAAGCCGCGGGCGGAATCGGCCGGCTGTGGGCGCAGCCGCCGGCGGTGCCGGCGATCGCGCGCTACCTCGACGCGGTGCGCGCCTGCCGCGCCGCGCACGGCGAGGACGCCTACCCCGGCTCGCCCTGGCTGCTGGCGCACGCGCTGCGCGCCGACGACCGCATCGCCGCCTGCGAGCTGCAGGACGAGGAAGCCGCCGCGCTGAAGGCGCTGTTCGCCGGCGATGCCCGCGTGGCCGTGCACCCGCGCGACGGCTACGCGGCGGTGAAGGCGCTGCTGCCGCCGCGCGTGGGCGAGGTGCGCTTCGCGCGCGGGCTGGTGCTGATCGATCCGCCCTACGAGGCCCAGCTCGGCGAGTTCGACGCCGCGCTCGCCGCGCTGCGCGAGGGCCTCGCGCGCTGGCCGACCGCGGTGTTCGCGCTGTGGTACCCGATCAAGCAGCGGCGCGCGCTGCAGCCGTTCTTCCGGCGCGCGGCGGCGCTGCCGGCGCGGTCGGCGCTGCTGGCCGAACTGCTGGTGCGGCGCGACGACCTGCCGCTGCGGATGAACGGCAGCGGCCTGCTGATCCTCAATCCGCCGTGGCAGTTCGACCGCGCGCTGGCCCCGGCGCTGCAGGCGCTGCGCCCGGCGCTGGCCGAGGGCGCCGACGCCTCCACCCGGCTGGAGTGGCTGCGCGCGCCGGCCTGACGCGGGGCTGTGCGAGAATCCGGCCCCTTTTCCCGATCACGCGCCCGCCATGGCCTCCGGTTTCTTCGCGCTGCTCGACGACATCGCCACGCTGCTCGACGACGTCTCGGTGATGACCAAGGTCGCCACCAAGAAGACCGCGGGCGTGCTGGGCGACGATCTCGCGCTCAACGCGCAGCAGGTCACCGGCATCGACGCCGACCGCGAACTGCCGGTGGTGTGGGCGGTGGCCAAGGGCTCGCTGGTCAACAAGGCGATCCTGGTGCCGGCAGCGCTGGCGATCGCGGCGCTGGAAGCCTGGCTGCGCGGGCGCGGCATCGCAATTCCGCTGATCACGCCGCTGTTGATGCTGGGCGGCGCGTTCCTCTGCTACGAGGGGGTCGAGAAGCTGCTGCACAAGTGGCTCCATCGCGAGGAGGAGCAGCGGCATCACGCCGAACTGGTGCAGGCGGTGAGCGATACGCGGGTGGACATGTGCGCGTTCGAGCGCGAGAAGATCAAGGGCGCGATCCGCACCGATTTCATCCTCTCGGCCGAGATCATCGTGATCACGCTCGGCACCGTGGCGCAGGCGCCGTTCCTGACCCAGCTCGCGGTGCTGGTGGCGATCGCGATGCTGATGACGGTCGGCGTGTACGGGCTGGTCGGCGCGATTGTGAAGCTCGACGACCTCGGCCTGCGTCTGGCGGCGCCCGGCGCGGGCGCCGCGCGGGCGGCGGTCGGCCGCGGCATCCTCGCGCTGGCGCCGAAACTGATGCGGCTGCTGTCGATCGCCGGCACCGCGGCGATGTTCCTGGTCGGCGGCGGCATCGTCGTCCACGGCATCGGCGCGTTGCATCATCTGATCGAGCCCTACACGCACGGCGATCTGGGCTGGCTGGTGTCGCTGCTGTACGACGCCGCGGTCGGCATCGCCACCGGGCTGGCGGTGGTCGCTGCGGTCAAGCTGCTGGGCCGGCTGCGCGCCGCCGCCGCGCGCCCGACCTGACGCTACCGCGCGGCCTGCAGCGCCGCGGCCAGCAGCGCGGCGGCCGGCACCACCGCATACACCGGCCAGCGGCGGATGCCGACGGCCCACCACGTCGCCGCCGCGATGCCCAGCACGAGCGCCGCGCCGACGGCGTCCTGCCCGCCGAGCAGCCTCGCGCCGAACCACAACGCCAGTTGCGCGATCACGCCCACCACCGCGGCCGTGATGGCGCCGAGCATCGCCGCCGCCGCGCCGACCCGCGCGATGCGTTCGACCCACGGCGCCAGCGTCAGCACGAACAGGAAACTCGGCAGGAAGGTCGCCCACACCGCCACCCCGGCGCCGAGCCAGGCCGACGCCAGCGGCGAGGGGAGGTCCGGGTGCTGCCACGCGCCGACGAAACCGACGAACTCCAGCACCAGGATCAGCGGCCCCGGCGTGGTCTCGGCCAGTCCGAGCCCGGTCATCATCTGCCCCGCATCCAGCCAGCCCTGCGCATGCACCGCGCGCTCGGCCACATAGGGCAGCACCGCGTACGCGCCGCCCAGCGTCACCAGCGCGGCCTGGCCGAAGAAGCGGCCCATCGCCCACGCCGTGCTGTCGAAGCCCAGCCACGCGGCCAGCGCCAGCAGCGGCGCCCACCAGACCGCGGTCAGCACCGCCGCCCGAAGCGCCGCGCGCGCGAGCGAAGGACGCGTTCCCGCCTGGCCGCCCTCGCCGCCCCCGTGCAGGCCGCCGGCCGGCAGCCAATGCGGGCGGAAGCGCCACGCCGCAAGCCCGGCCAGCGCCGCGCCCGCGAGCACCCACGGAAACGGCCAGCGCAGCAGCGCCAGCGCCGCCAGCGCGCCCACCGCCAGCGCGATCGCCAGCGGCGTGCGCAACACGCGCGTGCCGATCCGCTGCAGCGCGTGCACGATCAGCCCGAGCACCGCCGCCTGCAGCCCGAACGCCACCGCCGCCGTCACCGGCAGATGGCCGAAGCGCATGTACGCCCAGGCCAACAGCGCGAGCAGCACGGCGGCCGGCAGCACGAACAGCGCGCCGGCGATCAGCCCGCCGCGCAGGCCATGCAGCCGCCAGCCGAGCCAGGTGGCGAGCTGCATCGCCTCCGGCCCCGGCAGCAGCATGCACAGGTCGAGCGCGCGCAGGAACGTCGCCTCGTCCACCCAGCGCCGCTTCTCCACCAGCTCCGCGTGCATGATCGCGATCTGCCCGGCCGGCCCGCCGAAGCTGATGCAGCCGAGCAGCAGCCAGAACCGCACCGCCTCGGCGAAGCGCGGGCGCTCAGTCGGCGAGTTCACGCTGCTGTTTCTTCGTCAGGCGCGCGCGCACCAGCTCGTAACTGCGGCGCACGAGCGTGCGCAGCTCGGCCGCCGGCACGTCCTGCGGTCGGGCGAGCGTCACCCACTTCGCGCGGGCGAGATACGGCGCGGGCGCGAAGCCGGGGCGGTCGGTCATGGCGAGGAAGCGGTCGTCGTCGACCTTGAAGCTGATGCGCCCCGCGTCCGCCCCGCGCAGGCAGAGCACGCAGAACATCCTGCCGGCGACGCCGAACGCCAGGTCGTCCTCCCATTTCACTTCGGCGGCGACCCCGGGCCAGGGCGCCGTCCACTCGCGCAGCGTGCGCTCGTCCATCGCGTCCCCTGTGAGCGGTGTGGTCGCACCAGTGTGCCAATATCCGGCCATGGCCGCCCGCGAGCGACTTCCGCCCTGGCATGAACTCGTGCGTCTGTCGAACGGGCGCGAGGTCCTGATCCGGCCGATCCGTCCGCAGGATGCCGAACCGCTGCGCGCCGGTTTCCCGCTGCTGCAACCGGACGAGGTGCGCCAGCGCTTCCTGCATGCGGTGAAGGAGCTCAGCCCCGACACCGCGCAGCGGCTGACCCGGCTCGACCCGCGCACCGAGTTCGCGCTGGTGGCCGCCGAACCGCTGCCGCCGGGCGAGGCGCTGGTCGGCGCGGTGGCGCGCGCGGCGATCGACGAGACCGGCCGCAACGCCGAGTTCGCGATCCTGGTCAGCCATTTCATCGCCGGCATGGGCCTGGGCCGCCGGTTGATGACGCGCCTGGTGAAATGGGCGCGCGGCAGGAAGCTCGACACGCTGTACGGCGACGTGTTCGAGCACAACCACGCGATGCTCGCGTTGGCGCGCGAGCTCGGCTTCGAACGCCAGCATCTGCCCGACACGCCGGGCCTGGTCCGGGTGACGCTGCAGCTGCAGGACCGCAAGGCGGAGCGCCGTCCGGAGTGAGCCTGTCGAACCACGGGCGGCGGGCCGGCGCCCCGAAAGCCCCCGCCCCGCCCGCTCACGCGTCGCGCCGCGTGCGCTCCGCTAGAATCGCGCGCCTCATGAGTTCCCCCACCCTCCCCGTTCCGCCGCTGCCCCAGGCGGGCCAGCAGCGCGCCTGGTGGCGCGCGCCCGCGTCCACTTCGGCGCTCGCGTTCCACATCGCCGCCTTGGCGTCGGCGCATGCCGGTCCGGTGCTGGTCGTCGCCCGCGACAACCACGCCGCGCACCAGCTCGAATCCGACCTGCACACGCTGCTCGGGCACGACCGCGAACTGCCGGTACTGCCGTTCCCCGACTGGGAGACGCTGCCGTACGACCGCTTCAGCCCGCATCCGGACATCGTCAGCCAGCGGCTCGCCACGCTGAACCGGCTGCCCGCGCTCGAGCGCGGCATCGTGGTGGTGCCGGTGCAGACGCTGATGCAGCGGCTCGCGCCGCGCCGGCACGTGGTCGGCGGCAGCTTCGACGTTAAGGTGGGCCAGCGGCTCGATCTCGAGGCCGAGAAGCTGCGCCTGGAGGCCGCCGGCTACCGCAACGTGCCGCAGGTGTTCGATCCGGGCGACTTCGCCGTGCGCGGCGGCCTGCTCGACGTGTACCCGATGGGCGCCGAGCAGCCGTACCGCATCGAGCTGCTCGACGACGAGATCGACACCATCCGCACGTTCGATCCGGAATCGCAGCGCTCGCTGGACCGCATCGAGGCGATCCACCTGCTGCCCGGCCGCGAGCTGCCGATGGACGAGGAGTCCGTCAAGCGCGCGCTGGACGCATTGCGCGAGCGCTTCGACGTCGACACCCGCCGCAGCGCGCTGTACCAGGACCTCAAGGCCGGCCACGCACCGGCCGGCATCGAGTACTACCTGCCGCTGTTCTTCGGCGAGGGGCGCAAGGGCGGCACGAGCACGCTGTTCGACTATCTCGACGGCGACGTGCTGGCGGTGCTCGGCGACGGCGCCGCCGAGGCCTCGGACCAGTTCTGGGCCAACACCGGCCAGCGCTACGAGCAGCGCCGGCACGACGTCGAACGCCCGGTGCTGCCGCCGGAGGAGCTGTACCTGCCCCCGGACGCGCTGCGCGAGCGGCTGAACCAACTGCAGCGCATCGAGGTCTGCGGCGAGCGGCACGCGCAGCGCGAGCGCGCGCAGGCGCTCGGCGACCAGCCCGCGCCGTCGCTGCCGATCGCGGCGAAGGACGCGCCGCCGGCCGACGCGTTGGCGCGCTTCCTGCGGCACTACCCCGGCCGCGTGCTGATCGCCGCCGATTCGCCCGGCCGCCGCGAAGCGCTGCTGGAGCTGCTGCAGGCCGGCGGTCTGCGGCCGGACACCATCGCCGGTTGGCGCGACTTCCTCGCCCCCACGACCGGCGCGCCGCCGAAATTCGCGCTCGCGGTCGCGCCGTTCGACGACGGCTTCGCGATCAGCGAACCCGCGCTCACGGTGCTCACCGAGCGCCAGCTCTTCCCCGAGCGCGCCAGCCAGCCGCGACGCCGCACGCGCGCGGCGCGCGAGCCGGAAGCGATCATCCGGGACCTCGGCGAACTGGCCGAGGGCGATCCGATCGTGCACGAGGATCACGGCGTCGGCCGTTACCGCGGGCTGGTGACGCTCGACGCCGGCGGCACGCCCGGCGATTACCTCGAGATCGAATACGCCAAGGGCGACCGGCTGTACGTGCCGGTGGCGCAGTTGCACCTGATCAGCCGCTACTCCGGCGCATCGCCGGAGAACGCGCCGCTGCACTCGCTCGGCGGCGAGCAGTGGCAGAAGGCGAAGAAGAAGGCGGCCGAGAAGGTACGCGACGTCGCCGCCGAGCTGCTGGAGATCCAGGCCAAGCGGCAGGCGCGCGCCGGCATGGCGATCGACGTCGATCGCGCGTTGTACGAGCCGTTCGCCGCCGCGTTCCCGTTCGAGGAAACGCCCGACCAGCACGCGGCGATCGAGGCGGTGCTGCGCGACCTCGCCTCCAGCCAGCCGATGGACCGTGTGGTGTGCGGCGACGTCGGCTTCGGCAAGACCGAGGTCGCGGTGCGCGCGGCGTTCGTCGCCGCCACGGGCGGCAAGCAGGTCGCGGTGCTGGTGCCGACCACGCTGCTGGCCGAACAGCACTACCGCAACTTCCGCGACCGCTTCGCCGACTGGCCGATCCGCGTGGAAGTGCTGTCGCGCTTCAAGAGCAAGAAGGAGATCGAGGCCGAGCTCGCCAAGCTCGCGCGCGGCGAGATCGACGTGGTGGTCGGCACCCACCGGCTGTTGCAGCCGGACGTCAAGTTCAAGGATCTGGGCCTCGTCATCGTCGACGAGGAACAGCGCTTCGGCGTGCGCCAGAAGGAAGCGCTGAAGGCGCTGCGCGCCAACGTGCACCTGCTCACGCTGACCGCAACGCCGATTCCGCGCACGCTCAACATGGCGATGGCCGGCCTGCGCGACCTGTCGATCATCGCCACTCCGCCGGCGCATCGCCTCGCCGTGCAGACGTTCGTGGTGCCGTGGGACGACGCCCAGCTGCGCGAGGCGTTCCAGCGCGAGCTGGCGCGCGGCGGTCAGGTGTATTTCCTGCACAACGACGTCGAGAGCATCGGCCGCATGCAGCGCCAGCTGTCCGAGCTGATGCCGGATGCGCGCATCGGCGTGGCGCACGGCCAGATGCCCGAACGCGAGCTGGAACGGGTGATGCTCGACTTCCACAAGCAGCGCTTCAACGTGCTGCTGTGCACGACCATCATCGAGTCGGGCATCGACATCCCGAACGCGAATACCATCGTCATCAACCGCGCCGACAAGTTCGGCCTGGCTCAGCTGCACCAGCTGCGCGGCCGCGTCGGCCGTTCGCACCATCGCGCCTACGCCTACCTGCTGATCCCCGACAAGCGCTCGATCACCGCCGATGCGCAGAAGCGGCTGGAGGCGATCGCAGCGATGGATGAACTGGGCGCGGGCTTCATGCTCGCCACCCACGACCTGGAGATCCGCGGCGCCGGCGAGCTGCTCGGCGAGGAACAGAGCGGCCAGATCGCCGAGGTCGGCTTCAGCCTGTACACCGAGCTGCTGGAACGCGCGGTGCGCTCGATCAAGCAGGGCAAGCTGCCGGACGTCGACCTGGACGAGGTGCGCGGCGCCGACGTCGAGCTCAACATCCCGGCGCTGATCCCGGACGACTACCTGCCCGACGTGCACACCCGCCTGACGCTGTACAAGCGCATCAGCGCGGCGCGCACGCCGGAGGACCTGCGCGAGCTGCAGGTGGAGATGATCGACCGCTTCGGCCTGCTGCCGGATGCGACCAGGCACCTGTTCGCGATCGCCGAGCTGAAGCTGCACGCCACCGGGATGGGCATCCGCAAGCTCGACCTGGGCCCGAACGGCGGCCGCGTGCAATTCGTCGAAAAGCCGAAGATCGACCCGCTGACCGTCATCCAGCTGATCCAGAAGCAGCCGCAGCGCTACCAGATGGATGGCCCGGACAAGCTGAAGCTGAAACTGGAGCTGCCGGAGCCGGCCGACCGCCTGCAGGCCGCGCGCGGCCTGCTCGCCGCGCTGCACGCCCCCACCTGACTCCCCACCTGCAGGGCGGCTTCAGCCGCGACCCGGCGCGCCGGGGACGACGTCCGCGCCCGCCCCCGCGCGCTCAAGTTTCTCCACCGCCGGCCGCTGACCGGTACGACCGATGGAGGGCGACGTCAAGCCCCACCCCTGCCGATGACACGACTGGATGCCCTGCTGCAGCCCCGCGCCGGAGAGGCCGAGAGCGGCCACCCCGAATGCGTGCTGCTCGTGGAGAACTCGCGCGTGTTCGCCGAAATGCTGGCGACCGCCGTGCGCGAGCGGCTGGGCCTGGCCGTCGACGTCGCCGGCTCGCTGGCCGAAGCGCGCCAGCGCCTGGACCCGGCGCGCCACTTCCTGGTGCTGACCGGCCTGGTCCTGCCCGACGCCAGCGGCGACGAGATCGTGCCGCCGCTGGCGCGCAGCGGCGTGCCGACGGTGGTCGTCACCTCGATGCTCGACGACGAAACGCGCCAGCGCCTGGTGCGCATGCCGATCATCGACTACGTGCCGAAAACGGCGCCGGACAGCATCGACTACCTGATCTGGCTGATCCAGCGCCTGGACCGCAACCGGCGCATCGCCGCGCTGGTGGTGGACGACTCGGCCAGCAGCCGCGAACACACCGCCGCGCTGCTGCGCCAGTTCGGCCTGAACGTGCGCGAGGCCGCCTGCGGCGAGGACGCGCTCGACGTGCTCGCCGAAGACCGCAGCATCCGGCTGGTCATCACCGACTTCCACATGCCCGGCATGACCGGCGTCGACCTCACGCGGCGCATCCGCACCACCCACAGCCGCGACCGGCTGGCGGTGATCGGACTGTCCGGCAGCAGCCATGCGCCGCTGGTCGCGCAGTTCCTCAAGCACGGCGCCAACGACTTCCTGCACAAGCCGTACTCGCGCGAGGAGTTCCTCTGCCGCGTCTCGCAGAACATCGACAATCTGGAACTGATCGGCACCCTGCAGGACCTGGCCACGCGCGATTTCCTGACCGGCCTGGTCAACCGCCGCCACCTGTTCACCGTCGGCGAAGCGCTGTTCCAGCAGGCGCGCGCCGGCCGTCCGCTCGCCGCCGCGCTGCTGGACATCGACCACTTCAAGCACATCAACGACACCTACGGCCACGACGCCGGCGACATCGCGCTCAAGCACGTGGCCAAGGCGCTGCAGGACCACGCGCGCCCGGAGGACGTGGTGGCGCGGTTCGGCGGAGAGGAGTTCTGCGTGCTGGCGCCGGACCTGGACTCCGCCCAGTCGCACGCCTATTTCCAGCGCCTGCGCGAGGCGATCGAGGCGCTGCAGATCCCGCTGCCCGACCATGTGCTGCGGCTGACGGTGAGCATCGGCGTGCAGTCCCACCTCGACCGCACGCTGCACGCCATGCTGTCGGAAGCCGACCGCCAGCTCTATCTCGCCAAGGCCGGCGGCCGCAACCGGGTGGAAATGGCCACCGCCGCCAGCGAAGCCCCCGCCGAAACCGCCGCGGTGCACTGAGCGCCCGACCCGCGCATCGTCGTCATCCCGGCGAGGCCAGCGCCTGTCCGCAGAACATGCGGAGCAGCAGCCGGGGGCGACGCACCCCTATCGCCGTCATCGCGGCGGAAGCCTGGCGGAAGCCGGGATCCACTTGCCTCCAAAACGGCAAGAGCACCCTGGACCCCGGCCTGCGCCGGGGCGACGTACCCCATCGCCGTCATCGCGGCGGAAGCCGGGATCCATTTGCCTCGAAAACGGCAGGAGCAACCTGGGCCCACTGGCGCACCCGCTTCACGCGCGTCACGCTCGCGCTCCCGCATCCTGCCGGACCTCGCATGCGCCTCTCCCGACCGTTCGTCCTCCTGCTCGCAGTCGCCGTGGCCGCCTGCGCCGGCAGTCCGCCGCGCGCGCAACCGGCCACGCGCTTCGTGCTGGTGCGCCATGCCGAGAAGGCCGCAGGCGACGATCCCCCGCTGACCGCCGCCGGCGAGCAGCGCGCCGCGCGTCTGGCCGCGCTGCTGCGCGCCACCCCGCCCGATGCCATCTACGCCACCGGCTACCGCCGCACCCGGCAGACCGCGCAGGCGCTCGCCGATGCGTTCGCCCGCCCGGTGCTCGCCTACGACGCCCGCGAGGACGCCGCCGCGTTCGCCGCGCGGCTGCGCGCGGCGCATGCGGGCACGACCGTGGTGATCGTCGGCCACAGCAACACCGTCCCCTCGCTGGCGGCGGCGCTGTGCGGATGCCCGGTGACGCCGATCGACGAGAGCGACTACGGCCGGCTGCTGCGGATCACGCTCGCCGCCGACGGCGCCGCGCGGCTGGAGGACGCGCGCTACTGATGACGCTCGATCCGCTGCCGCCGTGGGACCGCGACGTGCGCGCCGCGCGCCGGCTGCAGGCGGAACTCGCCGCCCGCGTGCGCGTGGCGGACGAATGGCGCGACCCGCCGCGCTGGCTGGCCGGCTTCGACGTCGGCTTCGTCGAGCGCGGCCGGACCACGCGCGCGGCCGTCGTGCTGCTGGAGGCGCGCACGCTGGCGCCGGTCGAGCGGCACGTCGTGGAGATGCCCACGCGCATGCCGTACATCCCGGGACTGCTCAGCTTCCGCGAGCTGCCGGCGCTGCTGGAGGCACTGGCGCGGCTGGGGCGGCGGCCGGATCTCGCGTTCGTCGACGGCCAGGGCCTGGCGCATCCCCGGCGGCTCGGAGCGGCGTGTCACTTCGGGCTGGCCGCCGACCTGCCGACCATCGGCGTCGCCAAGAGCATCCTGGTCGGCACCCACGCACCGCTCGCGGAGGACGCGGGCGCCGCCGCGCCGCTGCTCGATGGCGAGCAGCGCGTCGGCACCGCGCTGCGCAGCAAGCGCGGCTGCCGGCCGCTGATCGTCTCGCCGGGGCATCGCGTCTCGCACGAGACGGCCATCGACTGGGTGCGGCGCACCCTGCGCGGCTACCGGCTGCCGGAACCGACCCGCCTCGCCGATCGCCTCGCCTCGCGCCGCGGCGACGACGCCGAGGGGCCGGCGTAACCCCCGGCGGCGCCTCCGCGCCCGCGCCGTCGCCGCCTTCACGCCGTGCCGGCGCCGGGCCGCTCAGATGCCTGAACCGAGGACATCGGATCAAGGATTTGTCAAGACCCCTCGGCTTGGTCTATGGTCGGAGCCGGGAGCGTCCGCACGCTCCCGGCGTGACTTCAGGGGGATGATCCGCATGCAACGTCTAGCCTGGCTTCTGCTTCTCACGACGGCCGCGGCTCCGGCCCTTGCCCAGGACACCGGCAACTGTCCGCGTCTGCCGCCCGAAAGCGGCCTCACCTGGCAACACAAGGCGATCGGCAACGACGCCGACCTGTGCCGCGCCCTGCGCGCCGACGGCTCCGAGGCTTTCGGCCTGTACATCGCGCGCGACACGCCGTTCGAACCCAAGGGCGGCGACCGCGCCGAGGAGGGCGTGCTCGACGGCCGTCCGATCCGCTGGTACCGCAGCGAGCTCGCCGGCCGCCCGAACGTGCAGGCGCGCGAGACGCTGGTCGAACTGCCGGACGGGCGCAAGGCGCACATCTGGGTGCAGGCGCCGACCGGCGATGCGCTGCGCGAGTCGCTCGGGCTGGCGCAGTCGATGCAGCTCGGGGCCGCCCACCTCAGCCAGAACTGAGCCCTGCCCCGGCGCGGCCGGCCACCGGCCCGCCGGGGCGCGCCTGCTCAGAAGCGGCCGGCGCGGTAATCCTCGAAGGCCTGCATCAGCTCCTCGCGCGTGTTCATCACGAACGGGCCGTAACGCGCCACCGGCTCGCCCAGCGGTCGCCCGGCCACCACGATCAGCCGCGCCTCCTCGTCCTGCGCGGCCAGCTCCAGCCGCGCGCCGTCGCCCAGCACGCCGAGCCGGCCCTTGCGCAGCGCGGAGCCGCCGACCTTCGCCCCGCCTTCGTAGACGTATGCGAACGCGTTGTGGCCATCCGGCAGCGCGTAGGTCCACTTCGCCTGCGGCGCGAGCCGCACGTCGAGATACACAGGCGCGGTCGCCGCACCGCCGTCCGCGTACACCGGTCCGACGTGATCGCCGATGCGGCCGGCGATCAGTCTGACCGCCACCCCCGGCGCCGGCTCGACGCGCGGGATGCGCTCGGGCGCGAATTCCTGGTAGCGCGGCGCGGTCATCTTGTCGCGCGCCGGCAGGTTCACCCACAACTGGAAGCCGCGCATGCGGCCTTCCTGCTGCTCCGGCATCTCCGAATGGACCAGCCCGCGGCCGGCGGTCATCCACTGCACGCTGCCGGGCACCAGCACGCCCTCGTTGCCGTGGTTGTCGCGGTGACGCATGCGGCCGTCCAGCATGTAGGTGACGGTTTCGAAGCCGCGGTGCGGATGGTCGGGAAAGCCGGCCAGGTACTCCTCCGGCCGGTCGGTGCCGAACTCGTCGAGCATCAGGAACGGGTCGAGCTCGGGCAACTGCGGCGCACCGATCAGGCGGGTCAGCCGCACGCCGGCGCCGTCGGACGTCGGCATGCCCTGGATGGTGCGCACCACACGGGCGATGCGGGAAGGGCTCATCTTGGCTCTCGGAAACACGGGAGCAGGAAGGATGGGGCTGCCCGCGCCCATACGAGCGGGCACGGATGCAAAGCGCCGTCCCGCGCGTGCAACGGAACGCTACTCCCCCGCCACGCCGAAATGCCCCAGCGGCGCGCCGGCGAGCAGATGCAGGTGCAACTGGAACACGGTCTGGCCGCCGTCGCGGTTGCAGTTGATCACCACCCGGTAGCCGTCCTGCGCGAGCCCCTCGCTGCGCGCGTACGCGGCGGCGGCGAGCAGCAGCCTGCCCAGCAGCTCGGCATGCTCCGGCCCGGCGGCGTCGAGCGTGGGCAGCGTCGTCTTCGGCACGAACAGCACGTGCACCGGCGCCTGCGGCGCGATGTCGCGGAACGCGATGATCTCGTCGTTCTCGAACACGACGTCGGCCGGAATCTCGCGACGGATGATCTTGTGGAAGATGGTGTCGGTCATGGGTGGCGGGAATCGGGGGGTCGGGAATCGGGAATCGGGAATCGGGAATCGGGAATCGGGAATCGGGAATCGGGAGTCGGGAGTCGGGAGTCGGGAGTCGGGAGTCGGGAGTCGGGAGTCGGGAGGCGGGAGGCGGGAATCGGGAGTCGGGAATCGGGAGGCGGAAGGCGGGAGGCGGGAGGCGGGAGGCGGGCGTACTGGCGGGCGAATGACGGAGTCGAGCCCGACGCGGCGACGGCAGCGTAGCGAACCCGCCGTCACGAATCCCGAATCCCCCGATCC
This sequence comes from Vulcaniibacterium thermophilum, assembly GCF_007923255.1. Taxonomy (GTDB): domain Bacteria; phylum Pseudomonadota; class Gammaproteobacteria; order Xanthomonadales; family Xanthomonadaceae; genus Lysobacter_F; species Lysobacter_F thermophilum. The sequence continues at coordinate 18,717 of NZ_VOHJ01000045.1, forward strand.
CGGATCCGCCCTAGATGTGATGTTTCAAGAGGTTGTTCCCCTCTGACCGGAGGGCGAAGCTGATGTCGCCAAACACCCAGCTCCCATCCGCGAGGGGAACAACCATGCACAAGAATGCGCGCCTGACCGCGAAGGGTCGAGA
>NZ_VOHJ01000046.1 GCF_007923255.1 Vulcaniibacterium thermophilum
CGGGGGTGCCGGCGGACGGCGTGGCCGGTGGAGCGGCCGGGCGCGTGGAAGGCGCGGCGGGCCGCGACGCGGGCGCGCCCGGGCGCGCGGGCGTGGCGGACGCCCCGCCGCGCGGATACAGATACAGCCGCTGCCCCGGATAGATGGTGTACGGCGGCGCGAGCCGGTTCCACGCCGCCAGGTCGCGCACGTCGATGCCGTTGCGGAAGGCGATGCCGTACAGCGTGTCGCCGCGCTGCACGACCACGCTCGCGCCCGGCTTCGGAACCGATGCGCGGCGGGCGGCCGGGCCCGCCGTCGGGCGCACCACGGTCGTCGCGCACGCTGCGATCGCCAGCGCGCAGCCGAGCGCCACGATCGTCCGCAGTCCCCGCCTCGCCCCCTGCCTCATGCCCCGGTCCGCTCCCCGTGGTTCATCCGGAAACCCGCTGCCAGAGTTCGCCCAGCGCCAGTCCGCCGCCGCCGATCAGCGCGCCGAAGTAGACGAGCGTGCCGATGTTCGCCAGGTGACCGAGCAGCACCGCGCCGCCGTCGCGCTGCACCATCCCCACCGCGTAGAGCAGCAGCGCGAGCGCCGGCAGCGTGTTGCTGAAGGGCACCAGGCCGAACGGCGCCATCAGCAGCAGCGCGGCGAGGATGAAGGCGAGATTGGTCAGCATCGCCGGCAGACGCCCGTCGACCAGCCCGCGCAGACGGTGCGGACGGCTGAGGCGCTCAAGCCGCCGCACCCACACCAGGCCGCGCTCGAGCGCGGGCCGCAGACGATCGGCGGGCAGCGCGCGCCGGCGGATCCGCGCCGGAAGCCACAGCGGCCGACCGATCAGACGGCTCACGCCCACCAGCAGGATCGCCGCGCCGAACACCGTGCTCACGCCCGGGATCGATACCGGAATCAGGAACACCAGCGTCAGCAGCATGCTGAGCAGCAGCAGCCCCTCGTCGCCGAACACGTCAAGCAGCTCGCCCAGCGTCAGCGCGTCGGAGGGCAGGTCGCGGATCACCGCGGCGAGCTGCTCGCCGAGCGCGGCGTGGGAGGTCGGGTCGGCGGGGGCGGACGTGTCGTGGCTGCGCATGCGTCAGTCGATCGTGCCCGCGAGCATCGGAACGAACATCACCGGCGCGAGCGTTTCCTGCTCGATCCGCGCTTCGTCGTGCTTGCGCAGGCGCAGCAGCGACTGCGCGTTCGCGCCGCCCACCGGCGCGATCAGCACGCCGCCTTCGCGCAGTTGCGCCGTCAGCGGCGCGGCCAGCGCGGCGGCCGCGGCGGTCACGATGATGCCGTCGAACGGCGCGTGCTCGGCCCAGCCGAGATGGCCGTCGTCGTGCTTGCTGCGCACGTTCAGCCCGAGCGAGCGGAACCGCTTGCGCGCGACCCGCAGCAGCTCGCCGATGCGCTCGACGGTGTACACCTCCACGCCCAGCGCGGCGAGGATCGCCGCCTGGTAGCCGGAGCCGGTGCCGACCTCCAGCACCTTCGGCGCCGCGCCCGGCGCCACCGGCGGCAGCGCGTCCAGCAGCGCCTCGGTCATCCGCGCCACCACCCACGGCTGCGAGATCGTCTGGCCGTGACCGATCGGCAGCGCGGTGTCCTCGTAGGCGCGCGTGGCCAGCGCCTCGTCGACGAACAGGTGACGCGGCACGGTGCGGATCGCGCTCAGCACGCGCTCGTCGCCGATGCCGCCCTCGCGCAGGCGCTCCACCAGCCGGTCGCGCACGCGCTGCGAGGTGAGCCCGGAGCCCAGCGCCTCCGGCTGCAGGCGCAGCCGCGGCGTCATGCCGCCTTCTCCTTCAGCGACGAGGCCAGGCCGTCGACCCAGCTCGCGACCTGTTCGAGCGCGTGGTAGCGCGTCAGATCGACGTGGATCGGGGTGATCGAGATGCAGCCGCGGCGGATCGCGTTGAAGTCGGTGCCGGGGCCGGCGTCCTGCTCGGGACCGGCCGGTCCGATCCACCACCACTGCCGGCCGCGCGGATCGCGCTGCGGGATGCACGCCTCGGCGCGATGGCGGTTGCCGAGCCGGGTGACTTCGAAGCCGCGGATCCCGTCCCACGGCAGGTCGGGCACGTTGACGTTGAGGATCGTGTCGGCGGGCAGCGGGTCGGTCTTCAGTCGCGCGATGATTTCCACCGCCGCGCGCGCCGCGGTCTCGTAATGGCGGCCGACGTGATCGGCCGTGACCAGCGAGACCGCCACCGCGGGCAGGCCGAGGAAACGGCCTTCCATCGCCGCGGCGACGGTGCCCGAATAGATCACGTCGTCGCCCAGGTTGGCGGTGTTGTTGATGCCGGAGACGACGATGTCCGGCTCGCTCTCCAGCATGCCGGTGAGCGCGATGTGCACGCAGTCGGTCGGCGTTCCGTATACGCGCCAGGTGACCGCGTCCTGACGGATCACGCGGATCGGCATGTCGAGCGTCAGCGAATTGCTCGCGCCGGAGCGGTCGCGGTCGGGAGCCACCGTCAGCACCTCGTGCCCCGCCTCGCGCAGGCCCGCCGCGAGAATGCGGATGCCCGGCGCGTCGACGCCGTCGTCGTTGCTGACCAGTACTCGCATGGACTCCGTGAAATCGACCGATCGCGCGTCTCGCGCAGGCCGTGAATGATAGCCGATGCGGCGTGAGCCCCCGACGCACGCGCGGTGTCCTCTGCGCTAGGCTGGGACGCATGGCACGACGCGATCACGACGACGGGGCGGACGAAGGCGAACTCTTCCGTGCCGCCGTGGGCCCCGTGCGCCGTCTGCCCGACACGCCCGCACCGCCCGCGCCGCCGAAACCGGCGCCGCGCGCGCGCATGGCCGAGCGCGACGAGGCCAACGCGCTGAGCGAATTCCGCCAGGCTCTGCAAGGCGAGCCGCTGCTCGCCGGCGACGTGCTCTCCTACCGCCGCGATCCGGTGCCGCTGTCCGCCTGGCAGCGTCTGCGGCGCGGCGATCTGGCGGTGCAGGACGAGCTCGACTTGCACGGCGCCACCGCGCGCGAGGCGGAGGCGATGCTGCGCGATTTCCTGCACGCCGCGCATCGCAGCGGCTTCGGCTGCGTGCGCATCGTGCACGGCAAGGGCCGGCGCGCGGCCGAGCTGGTCGACGACGGCGGCCTGCCGGTGCTGAAGAATCTGGTCGATCGGGTGCTGCGCCAGCGCAGTGAGGTCATGGCGTTCCACTCGGCGCCGCCCGCGCAGGGCGGCACCGGTGCGGTGCTGGTGCTGCTGGCGCCGCCGAAGCGGCGCTAGCGGCTCACTGGCTCTGCAGCTCGGCCTTCTCGCGCGCGACCTGGCTTGCGGTCTTGCGCGGTGCGTTCACCCACTGCACCTCGATCCCGCGGCGGCGGGCGATGGCCTCCACGCGCGCGATGTACGCCTCGTCCGGATCGAGGATCGAGGGCTCGCGTGGCGGAGCGGTGCGTGCGGTGTCTTCCGAGGTCGTGGCGCAGGCGGAGAGGCCCAGCGCTGCGGCAAGCAGGACGAGGCGGTAGCCGGTACTCATGACGGCGTCTCCGGTTCGGCGCGCGTGGCGCCAGCCCGGCCCCATGCCGGGCTCGTCTCCGGCTTATACGCCCGCCCCTGGGCGCTTCCAGTGCCGCAAGGCGGTTTCCGACGAACGGAATGCCGCCCGCCGGCGCGCGCCTCAGCCGCCGGCCTCCATCTCGCCCAGTTCGGCCAGCACCGCGGTGGCGTAGGCACCGGGCGGCAGCGCGAAGTCGAGCCGCACGGTCGCCGCGTCGTGCCAGTCCCAGCGCAGGGCGTCCGGGCGCACGCGCAGCGCACGGCGCTCCTGCTCCAGCCCCGCCGCTTCCAGCCCGGTGCGCAGCGCGAGGGCGTCGCCTCCCTCCAGCGCCTCCTGCTCCAGCCGCGCCGCCTCGCCCCGCGTGCGCAGCGCGCCGCGGCCCCACAGCGGCCCGGTCGGGTGGATGTCGAACGCGGCCAGCCGCTGCGCCAGCGCCGCGTCGAACGGTTCGGGGCCGAACACGCTGCGGCGGCCGTCGAGCATCCACACTTCGCCGTCGAGCGCGCGGTCCCAGCTGTCGCGCTCCACCCGCACGGCGAGCACGCGGTTGAACAGCTCCGCGCGCGCGGCCGACAGCAACAGCGACCGCAGCTCGCGGCCGACCCGGCGGCCGGCGAACATCGCCCGCGCCTGCGCGACGTTGTCGCCCTCGCGGCCGAAGCGCTGCTCACCGAAGTAGTTGGGCACGCCGCACGCGGCGATCGCCGCCAGCCGCTGCTCGATCGCCGCGCGTTCGCCCTGCACCTCGCGCAGGATCAGCACGAAGCGGTTGCCGGCGAGCGCACCGCGCGGCAGCTTGCGCTGGTGGCGCACGGCCTCCAGCACGCGCAGCGATCCGGATTCGAGCGCAGCGGTATCGGGCGCCTCGCGACCCGGCAGATGCACGCTGATCCGCTGCCGCGTCACCGCGTGGCGGTCCTTCAGTCCGGCATGGCCGATCGCGCGCTCCGGCACGTCGGCCCAGCGCGCGATGCGGCGGATCGCCTCGGCGGTGGTGAGGCCGCGCTTCTCGATCGTCAGCAGCAGATGCTCGCCATGGCCGCTGGCCTCGAACCCGGCGATCTCCTCGACGAAGAAATCCTCCGGCCGCACGCGGAAACGCGCGCGCAGCACCGCCGCGCCATGCGCGCGCGGCAGGCTCACTGCCGCTCCAGCAGGCACACCGCCAGCGCGGCGATGCCCTCGCCGCGGCCGGTGAAGCCGAGCTTCTCGCTGGTGGTGGCCTTGACGCTGACGGCCTCGATGTCGATGCCGAGCGCCTCCGCCAGCCGCGCGCGCATCGCCTCGGCATGCGGGCCGACCTTGGGCCGCTCGCAGACGACGGTGACGTCGGCATTGCCCACGCGCCAGCCGCGCGCGGCGACCAACGCATTGCAGTGGCGCAGGAACGTCATGCTGTCGGCGCCGCGCCAGCGCGGATCGCTCGGCGGGAAATGCCGGCCGATGTCGCCGAGCGCGAGCGCACCCAGCATCGCGTCGCACAGCGCGTGGATGACCACGTCGCCGTCCGAGTGCGCGACGACACCGCGCTCGTGCGGCACCCGCACGCCGCCGAGCATCACGTGGTCGCCCTCGCCGAATGCGTGGACGTCGAAGCCTTGGCCGATGCGGATGTTCATGGTCGGGGCCGGGATTGGAGATTGGGGATCGGGGATTCAACCGGAGCGACGATGCGGGCGTGTCGCCGTCATCTTTTCCCTCCCCCGCGTGCGGGAGAGGGGCCGCAGGCCCGCGGTTCGCTCGGCCGAGTCGGCAGGGGATTCCGACGCGAAGGGGCGTCGGCCTTCGCTGCGGCTGCCCACCCTATCGCAAGCCGTCGCGATCGCGCGCCAGCAGGAACTCCATCAGCGCCAGGTCCGCCGGCGTGGTCACCTTGAGGTTGTCCTCGCGGCCTTCCACCAGCGCCGGCGAGAACCCGGCACGCTCCATCGCCATCGCCTCGTCGGTCACCGCCACCCCTTCGGCCAGCGCGGACTCCAGCGCGGCGGTGAGCGCGCCGCGGCGGAACGCCTGCGGGGTGAACGCGCGCCACAGGCGCTCGCGCGGTTCGGTGGCGGCGATGCGCGCCTCGCCCGCCTCGCCATAGGCGCGCTTGAGCGTGTCGCGCACCGGCGCGGCGAGCAGCGCGCCGTGCTCGCAGGCCTCGGCGGCGGCGATCAAGCGGTCCAGGTCCGGCTGGCGCAGGTTCGGCCGCGCGGCGTCGTGCACCAGCACCAGCGTGTCCTCGCCCGCCTCGGCGGGCAACGCGCGCAGCGCGGCCAGCACCGAGTCGGCGCGTTCGGCGCCGCCCGCACAGGTCAGCACCGGCTTACCCAGGCGCTCGTGCCAGCCCGGCCAGTGCGGATCGCCCGCGGCCAGCGCCACCATCGCGCCGGCCACGCGCGGATGCGCGAGCAGCGCATCCAGCGCGTGCGCGATCAGCGGCCGGCCGGCGATCTTGAGGTACTGCTTGGGACGCTCGCCGCCGAAGCGCGTGCCGCGGCCGGCGGCGGGGATCACCGCCCAGATCATGGCGCGCCGTCCGTGCCCTCGTCGTCCGCCGCGACCGGCGGCGGCGCTGCCGGTCGTGGCGTCTCCACCACGCGGTAGAAGGTCTCGCCGGGCCTGATCATGCCCAGTTCGCTGCGTGCGCGCTCCTCGACCGCCGCTTCGCCGGACTTGAGGTCCTCGACCTCCGCGGCGAGCGCATCGTTGCGTTGCCGAAGGCCGGCATTCTCGCGCGTCTGCCGCGCCACCTGCGCCTGCAGGGCAGCCACCGAGCGGTGCCCGCCCTCGCCCAGCCACAGCCGGTACTGCAGATAGACGGCGAGCGCGGCGAGCGCCGCGGCCACTCCCCACAGCCCGAGCGTGCGGCGTTCAGCGGGCATCAGCGCGCCAGCGACACGAACGCTTCGCGGCCGGCGTAGCGGGCGTCGGCGCCGAGCTGCTGTTCGATGCGCAGCAACTGGTTGTACTTCGCCACGCGGTCGCTGCGGCACAGCGAACCGGTCTTGATCTGGGTCGCCGTGGTCGCCACCGCGATGTCGGCGATGGTGGTGTCCTCGGTCTCGCCGGAGCGGTGCGAGACGATCGCCGCGTACTTCGAGGCGTGCGCCATCGCGATCGCCTCCAGCGTCTCGGTCAGGGTGCCGATCTGGTTGACCTTGATCAGGATGGCGTTGGCCACGCCCTGGTCGATGCCGTCGCGGAAGATGCGCGGGTTGGTGACGAACAGGTCGTCGCCCACCAGTTGCACCTTGCCGCCGAGCGCGTCGGTGAGCTGCTTCCAGCCGGCCCAGTCGTGCTCGGCCATGCCGTCCTCGATGGTGACGATCGGGTACTGGCGGCACCAGCCGGCGAGGAAGTCGACGAACTGCTCACTGGTCAGGCGCTTGCCTTCGCCGACCAGGTGGTACTTGCCGTTGTCGAAGAACTCGCTGGAGGCGACGTCGAGGCCGAGCAGGATGTCCTCGCCGGCGCGGTAGCCGGCCTTGCCGATCGCCTCGAGGATGGTTTCCAGCGCTTCCTCGTTGCTGCGCAGGTCGGGCGCGAAGCCGCCCTCGTCGCCGACCGCGGTCGACAGGCCGCGCCCCTTCAGCACCGACTTCAGCGCGTGGAACACCTCGGTGCCGGCGCGCAGCGCCTCGGAGAACGAATCGAAGCCGACCGGCAGCACCATGAACTCCTGCAGGTCGACGTTGTTGTCCGCGTGTGCGCCGCCGTTGACGATGTTCATCATCGGCACCGGCAGCTCCGGCGCCGGGCGGTGCGGATCGAGGCCGTTGAGGTACTGCCACAGCGGCTGGCGGCGGCCGGCCGCCACCGCGTGCGCGGCCGCCATCGACACGCCGAGCAGCGCGTTGGCGCCGAGCCGGCCCTTGTTCTCGGTGCCGTCGAGGTCGATCAGGCGGCGGTCGAGGCCGGCCTGGTCGGCGGCGTCGAACCCGGCCAGCGCCTGCGCGATCGCGGTGTTGACGTTCTCCACCGCCTTGCGCACGCCCTTGCCGAGGTAGCGGGTGCGGTCGCCGTCGCGCAGTTCCACGGCCTCCTTGGTGCCGGTGGACGCGCCGGACGGCACCGCGGCGCGGCCGAAGCTGCCGTCGCTCAACGTGACTTCGGCTTCGAGGGTGGGATTGCCGCGACTGTCGAGAATTTCGCGAGCATGGATTTTTGCGATTTGCACGTCAGGGCACTCCGAGGTACTCAACCAATTCCTTGCTGGGATTGCAGCCAGCATCAAGCGCACGATCGAGGTACACCGCATGGATGCCCTCGGCCCGCGCGAGCGCGTGCATATCGAAGGTCGGCGCCGAGAACATCAACAACGCCAGCACGGCGGTCGGCAGGTCTGCGCGGTCGAGCTGCGCGCGCTGATCGGCGGCGGGCTGGACGGCCTCGATAAGACGCATCACATGGGCACGCAGCTTCGGCGCATCCGGATCCTGCTCCAGCAGTGCGAGCGCGCCCGTCTCGTCGAGACCCCGCTTTTCCGCCGCGGACGTCGCGCAGGTCTTCACCCGGCGCGATTCCTCCAGAAGGGGTTCGATCTGCGCGAGTGTAGCCTGCAGGTCGACATCGGGCGCGGGCGCATCGCAAGGCATGCCCAGCGCCTTGTTGAGCGTCGCGTAGACGCGGCGAGGATCGCCAGACACGGCGACTCCGTCCCTCCCTTGCACGGCCATCAGGTGCACCGCCTTCTCGGCCAGAACCCGGTCGGCATCGGCCGTTGTGCTAACAAAGTCACCGAGCAGCGCCTCGGGCGCCTCCATGCCCTCGGTGACCGCGTCGTAGAGCTCATGAGCAACGCCCGCGCTCACGATGCGGCTCACCAGCTCTTCCCGTGAGGCCGGCAGCGCATCGACGACGCAATCCATGAACTGCTCGTCCGCCAAGATCGCCGACAGAAGCTGCTCGGCGCCATGCGGCAATGCTGCATCCGCGGTCCCGGCAGCAGGCTCGGACGCTGCGGCCACGGTGATCGCGAGCCCCATCGCACTGGCCAGCACCCATCGCCACCGCCGTGGCGACCACCCCTCTCGTGCAACGGGCGCGCGTCCTTCCTTCCGCCTAGACACCCCCGGCCTCCAGGAAACCATTGCGCTTGGTCACCTCGTCGAGCGCCTTCAGCGTTTCCAGCAGCGCGCGCATTTTCGGCAGCGGCCAGGCGTTGGGGCCGTCGGAGAGCGCCTTGTCCGGGTCCGGATGGGTCTCCATGAACAGGCCATCCACGCCAACCGCCACCGCCGCGCGCGCCAGCACCGGCACGAACTGGCGCTGACCGCCGCTGGAGGTGCCCTGCCCGCCCGGCAACTGCACCGAGTGCGTCGCGTCGAAGACCACCGGGCAGCCGGTCTCGCGCATCACCGCGAGCGAGCGCATGTCGCTGACCAGGTTGTTGTAGCCGAAGCTGACGCCGCGCTCGCAGACCATGATCTGCTCGTTGCCGGTCGACTTCGCCTTCTCCACCACCGGCTTCATGTCCCACGGCGCCAGGAACTGGCCCTTCTTGATGTTCACCGGCTTGCCGGCCGAGCACACCTTGCGGATGAAGTCGGTCTGGCGCACGAGGAAAGCCGGCGTCTGCAGCACGTCGACCACGCTTGCGACCTCCTCGATCGGCGTGTACTCGTGCACGTCGGTCAGCACCGGCACGCCGATCTGCCGCTTCACTTCGGCCAGCACCTTCAGCCCTTCCTCCAGACCCGGGCCGCGGAAGCCGCTGATCGACGTGCGGTTGGCCTTGTCGAAGCTCGACTTGAAGATGAACGGGATGCCGAGCTCGGACGTGATTTCCTTGAGCTTGCCCGCGGTATCGAGCTGCAACTGCATCGACTCGATCACGCAGGGACCGGCGATCAGAAAGAACGGCCGGTCGAGGCCGACTTCGAATCCACACAGCTTCATGCCTGGCCTCCACGAAGAGCACGTCCGGCCCGGACGGGCACGGGTCCACTCGGATCAAAGAGCAAGGTGTTCTCCGCGTCCATCCGTGCCGATCCGTGACTGAAGCTTTCGACCGGGCTCACGCCTTCGCCTCCTTCAACAGGCGTCCGCCGGCCTGCGCCTTGTGTTCGCGCGCGGCGCGGACGAAGCCGACGAACAGCGGATGGCCGTCGCGCGGGGTGGACAGGAACTCGGGGTGCGCCTGGCAGGCGAGGAACCACGGATGGCGGCTGCGCGGCAGCTCGATCATCTCCACCAGCGTCTCGTCGATCGACTTGGCGCTGATCACCAGCCCCGCGTCCTCCAGCGTGGCGAGGTAGCGGTTGTTGAACTCGTAGCGGTGGCGATGACGCTCGCCGACCACCTCACGCCCGTACAGCTCGCGCGCCAGCGTGCCCGCCTTGATGCGCTGCTCCTGCAGCCCCAGGCGCATGGTGCCGCCGAGATCGCTCGCTTCGCTGCGGCGCTCGATCTCGCCGGTCGCCGTGCGCCATTCGGTAATGAGCCCGATCACCGGATGCGGCGTGTTGCGGTCGTTCTCGGTGCTGTTGGCGCCGCTCAGGCCGGCCACGTTGCGCGCGTACTCCACCACCGCCGCCTGCATGCCGTAGCAGATGCCGAAGTACGGCACGCCGTGCTCGCGCGCGTACTGCGCGGCGGCCACCTTGCCCTCGAAGCCGCGGTCGCCGAAGCCGCCCGGCACGAGGATGCCGTGCACGTCGGACAGCCACTTCGCGGCGCCCTCGCGCTCGATGTCCTGCGACTCGATCCACTTCAGCCGCACCCGCGTGCGCTGGCGCAGGCCACCGTGCTTGAGCGCCTCGGCGAGCGACTTGTAGGCGTCCTGATGATCGACGTACTTGCCGACCACGGCGATGGCCACCTCGTCGACCGGATGCTCCATCGCATCGACGACCGCGTTCCACTCCGACAGCTCGGCCGGCCGCGCCTTGTCGGCGAGCTTCAGTCGATCGACCACGATCTGGTCGAGCCCCTGCGCGTGCAGCCAGCCGGGGATCTTGTAGATGTTGTCGAGATCGATCGCGGAGATGACGGCGTTCTCCGGCACGTTGGTGAACAGCGCGATCTTGCGCCGCTCCACGTCCGGCAGCGGCTGCTCGCTGCGGCACAGCAGGATGTCGGGCTGGATGCCGATCGAGCGCAGTTCCTTGACCGAATGCTGGGTCGGCTTGGTCTTCAGCTCGCCGGCCGCGGCGATGAACGGCACCAGCGTGAGGTGCATGAAGATCGCCTTCTCCGCGCCGCGCTCGGTGCGGATCTGGCGGATCGCCTCCAGGAACGGCAGCGACTCGATGTCGCCGACGGTGCCGCCGATCTCGACCAGCGCGACGTCGAAGCCGGCGGTGGCTTCGTCGATGCAGCGCTTGATCTCGTCGGTGATGTGCGGGATCACCTGCACGGTCGCGCCGAGGTAGTCGCCGCGGCGCTCCTTGCGGATCACGTTCTCGTAGATCCGGCCGGTGGTGATCGAATTGCGGCGCGACAGCCGGGTGCGGACGAAGCGCTCGTAGTGCCCGAGGTCGAGGTCGGTTTCGGCGCCGTCGTCGGTGACGTACACCTCGCCGTGCTGGAACGGGCTCATCGTGCCCGGGTCGACGTTGATGTACGGGTCGAGCTTCATCATCGTCACGCGCAGCCCGCGCGCTTCGAGGATGGCCGCCAGCGAGGCGGCCGCGATGCCCTTGCCGAGCGAGGACACCACGCCGCCGGTCACGAAGATCAGGGGGGTCATGGACAGGGTCTGCGGGTATGTGCGGAGTAGGCCGCGTCGGGCGCGAGGGCGTGCGAGGCAAGGAAGAGCGAGGGAGTGGATGTCGATCCACGACCGAGCGATGACGCCGCATCGCGCGCCATCGGGCCCGACCCTCCTGCTCCGCACACACCCGCAGACCCTCGGTGCTGGAAAGGCGTAGTGTACCCGCACGCCCGCCCCCGGCGAGCGCCGGGCCCCGCCAGCGCCTCGCAAGTGCCTGATCGAGCAAAGAAAACGCCCCGCCGGAGCGGGGCGTCGATCGACGAAGGAAGGCGGGCGTCAGCGGCGGTCGTCGCGCTCGCGGCGGGTCTTTGCGCGCTCGCCCTTCTCCGCCTTGGCGCGCGCCTTGCCGTCGGCGTCGGCATTCGCCTCGGCCTCGGCCTGGGTCTGGCCATCGGCGCTGCCGGCGGTCACCGCGCTGTTGGCGGCGGCGGTCGCATTGCCGGCGACGGCGGCGGCGGCCTGGTCGCTGGCATGGGCGGCGGCCTGCGAGCCGAGCTTGCCGTCGAGCGCCGCGCGGCCGGCGACGTTGCCCTGGGCATGATCGGCCGCGTGGGCGCCGGCCTGCGCGGCACCGTCGACGGCGCCCTGCGCGGTCGCGCCGGCACGCTGCGCGACGTCGCTGCCGGCCTTCAGCGTGGCGTCGGCCGTGCCGCGCGCGGTGGCCTCGGCGGCAGCGGCGGTGTCGCCGGCCGCCTTGCGCGCGCGCCGCGTGGTGTCGCGCACCGCATCGGTGCGCACGCCGTCCAGCCGCACGCCGAGATCGCCGCGTCCCTGCGCGCCGGCGCCGATGCCGACCGGACCGACCTGGCCGCCCACACCGATGCCGGCACCGCCGCCCACGTTCACGCCGCCGCCGAGCACCTGCGCCGCAGCAATAGGCGCGGCCAGCGAGCTCGCCACGATGACGGGGATGATGAAGCTGCGTTTCATGCGGAAGTCCTCTTTCAACGGGGGAATGCCGCTGCACCGTGCGGCGGCCACGACCCTAGGCGGGCGGCGCGTGCCGATGGCTGAACGGCGGCAGCGGGCGCTCGCCCATGCTCGGCGGGCGTACAGCAACGCGAAAACAGGCTGAACGGCGACGTCGACGACGAGGGAAGCCCCGCGCGAGCGCCATCCGGAAAAACCCCCAGCGCGGCGCGCGCGCACCGCCCAGAACGCGGCTGTCCGTGGACGCCGCGCACGGAAAAGCTGTCAAGCCCCCGGCGCGCGACGCGACTGCTCGGCCGGCGGGCGCTCGGGCGCTGGGGCGGCGCCCGGCCGCGCGACGGAACGCCACTGCACCCACGCCAGCGCCGCCGCCACCAGGGCGACGACCGCGGCCCACAACAGCAGGGTCCGCAGGGGCATGGCCGACTCCGCACCGAACGCCGCGAGCCTACGCGCGCGCGCATCGCGCGACGGTGAATCCGACCGCCCGCGGCGCCGCATCCTTGACCGGCGCGGACCGCGCTCGCATCCTCGCCGCTCCTCGAGGAAGCCCCCCGCATGAGCAGCCGCTACAACGCCGCCGACATCGAAGTTCTCTCCGGTCTCGAACCGGTCAAGCGCCGACCGGGCATGTACACCGACACCTCGCGCCCGAACCATCTGGCGCAGGAGGTGATCGACAACGCGGTGGACGAGGCGCTGGCGGGCCATGCGCGCACGGTGGAAGTCACGCTGTATTCCGACGGCAGTTGCGAGGTGGCCGACGACGGCCGCGGCATGCCGGTGGACCTGCACCCGGAAGAGAAGATTCCGGGCGTGGAGCTGATCCTCACCCGCCTGCACGCGGGCGGCAAGTTCAGCAACAAGAACTACACCTTCTCCGGCGGCCTGCACGGCGTCGGCGTCAGCGTGGTCAACGCGCTCTCGAAGAAGGTCGAGGTGTTCATCAAGCGCGAAGGCCAGGAATTCCGCATGGAATTCCGCGACGGCGACCGCGCCTCGAAGCTGGAGGTGGTCGGCACGGTCGGCAAGAAGAACACCGGCACGCGCCTGCGCTTCTGGCCGGACCCGAAGTACTTCGACACACCGAAGTTCGCCGTGCGCGCGCTCAAGCACCTGCTGCGCGCCAAGGCGGTGCTGTGCCCGGGCCTGACCGTGCGCCTGTTCGACGAGGCCAGCGGCGAGCGGGCCGAGTGGTACTACGAGGACGGCCTGCGCGACTACCTGCGCGGCGAACTCGAGGGCCGCGAGCTGCTGCCGCCGGAGCTGTTCGTCGGCTCGCTGAAGAAGGACACCGAGGTCGTCGACTGGGCGGTGGCCTGGGTGCCGGACGGCGAGCTGGTGCAGGAGAGCTACGTCAACCTGATTCCGACCGCGCAGCACGGCACCCACGTCAACGGCCTGCGCACCGGCTTCACCGACGCGCTGCGCGAGTTCTGCGACTTCCGCAACCTGCTGCCGCGCGGCGTGAAACTCGCGCCCGAGGACGTGTGGGACCGAGTGTCGTTCGTGCTGTCGCTGAAGATGACCGACCCGCAGTTCTCCGGGCAGACCAAGGAACGGCTGTCCTCGCGCCAGGCCGCGGGCTTCGTCGAAGGCGCCGCGCACGACGCGTTCTCGCTGTGGCTGAACCAGCACGTCGAGATGGGCGAGAAGATCGCCCAGATCGCGATCGAACGCGCCGCGCTGCGACTGAAGACCGAGAAGCAGATCGTCCGCAAGAAGGTGACCCAGGGCCCCGCCCTGCCCGGCAAGCTGGCCGACTGCAGCAGCCAGGACCTGTCGCGCACCGAGCTGTTCCTGGTCGAAGGCGATTCGGCCGGCGGCTCGGCCAAGCAGGCGCGCGACAAGGAGTTCCAGGCCATCCTTCCGCTGCGCGGCAAGATCCTCAACACGTGGGAGGTCGCCTCCGGCAGCGTGCTCGCCTCGCAGGAAGTGCACGATCTCGCGGTCGCGATCGGCTGCGACCCCGGCAAGGACGACCTGTCCGGCCTGCGCTACGGCAAGGTCATCATCCTCGCCGATGCCGACTCCGACGGCCTGCACATCGCCACCCTGCTGTCGGCGCTGTTCCTCCGGCACTTCCCTGCGCTGGTGCGCGCCGGCCACGTGTTCGTCGCGATGCCGCCGCTGTTCCGCGTCGACGTGGGCAAGCAGGTGTTCTACGCGCTCGACGAGGAGGAAAAGCGCCTGCTGCTGGAGCGCGTGCAGCGCGAGAAGATCAAGGGCCAGGTCAACGTCACCCGCTTCAAGGGCCTGGGCGAGATGAACCCGCAGCAGTTACGCGAATCCACCATCCATCCGGACACGCGCCGGCTGGTGCAGCTCACCGTCGACGACGACGCGCAGACCGAATCGCTGATGGACATGCTGCTGGCCAAGAAGCGCGCGGCCGACCGCAAGGCGTGGCTGGAGACCAAGGGCGACCTGGCGACGCTGGAGGTCTGATCCGAACGCCCCTGCAGCAGCGCCTTCAGCCGCCACCGAATGCCGGCGGCATCGCATTGCGGGCCGAGCCGCTCCTGCACCGAGCTGCACCTGCGCCCGCCACCGTACGCCGTTGTATGCTCCGAAGCCCACACGACGGAGCGTCCGGATGAAAGCGTTGCGCATCGCACTGGTGGCGTTCGCGGCCCTGCTGCTGGCCGCCTGTTCGAGCGGCCCGGTGCGCCGCGTGTCCGAGCCGGCCGCGCGAATCCAGCAGCTCACGGTGAATGCCGACGGGAGCTGGTCGGTCGATCTGCGGCTGGAGAACTACAGCAGCATGCCGATGCGCTTCGAGCGCGTGGAGCTGAAACTCGAAGTCGGCGGGCACGCCGCCGGCACGCTGCAGGCCGCGCCCGCGCTCGACATCGGCCCGGAATCCGCCGACGTGGTGAACGTGCGGTTGGCGCCCGGTGCGGCAGCCAAGATCGCCGCCGCCGACGCGCTCGCCGCGCGCCGCTCCCTGCCTTACCGCCTCGAGGGCCGCATCGACGCCACCCCCGAGGACCGCGACACGCGCGACTTCGACGTCGCCACCCGCAGCGCGCTGAACCCGGCGCCGGGGCTGCCGGGGGTGTTGCGCTGAAAGCGGATTCGGGATTTCCGAGAAGCCCTGCGCGACCCGCCGCCCGAACGAATCCCGAACGCCGACCCGACTCCTCCCGCAGCCTGCGCCCGATCCCGAACTCCCACTCCCGAATCCCGTCGCCTGCCGCCATGACCACCTACAAAGCCCCCCTCACCGACATGCGCTTCGCGCTGTTCGATGTGCTGCGCGCGGACGAGACGTTCGCCCGCCTCGGATTCGCAGAAGCCACGCGCGATGTGCTCGATGCCATCCTCGAGGAAGGCGCGCGCTTCACCGAGACGGTGCTGGCGCCGCTGAACGCGATCGGCGATCGCGAGGGGTGCCGCTACGACAAGGCCAGCGGGGCCGTGACCACGCCACCGGGGTTCCGCGAGGCCTACGCGCAGTTCGTCGAAGGCGGCTGGAGCGGGCTGACCGCGCCGGCCGAATTCGGCGGCCAAGGGCTGCCGCACGCCGCCGGCGTGCCGATCAAGGAGATGATCGACGCCGCCAACCTGGCGTGGGGCAACTTTCCGCTGCTCTCGCACGGCGCCACCGAGGCGCTGCTGCAGCACGGCGAGGACTGGCAGCGCGAGCTGTTCCTCAAGCCGCTGGTGGAGGGCCGCTGGACCGGCACGATGTGCCTGACCGAACCGCACTGCGGCACCGACCTCGGTCTGCTGAAGACGCGCGCCGAACCGCAGGCCGACGGCAGCTACGCGATCACCGGCACCAAGATCTTCATCACCGCCGGCGAGCACGACCTGACCGACAACATCGTGCACCTCGTGCTCGCGCGCCTGCCGGACGCGCCGGCGGGCGTCAAAGGCATCTCGCTGTTCGTGGTGCCCAAGCGCAAGGTCGCGCGCGACGGCAGCGTGGGCGAGGCGAATGCGGTGCGTTGCGGCAGCATCGAGCACAAGATGGGCATCCACGCCTCCGCCACCTGCGTGATGAACTTCGACGGCGCGCAGGGCTGGCTGGTCGGCCAGCCCAACAAGGGCCTGGCGGCGATGTTCACCATGATGAACACGGCGCGGCTCGCGGTCGGCCTGCAGGGCCTGGGCCTGTCCGACCGCGCGCTGCAGAACGCCGTGCGCTACGCGCGCGAACGCCTGCAGTCGCGCGCGCCCGCGGGCCCGAAACTGCCCGACAAGCCCGCCGATCCGATCATCGTCCACCCCGACGTGCGCCGCATGCTGCTGACTTGCAAGGCGCTGGTCGAAGGCGGACGCCTCATGGGCTACCACGCCGCGCTGCTGGTCGACGAGGCGCACGCCGCGCCCGACGCCGCGCAGCGCGAGCGCGCCGAGGCGCTGCTCGGCTTCATGACGCCGATCGTCAAGGCCTGCCTCACCGAATGGGGCGTGGAGTGCACCTACCACGCGCTGCAGTGCTTCGGCGGCCACGGCTACATCGCCGAACACGGCATGGAGCAGCTCGCGCGCGATGCGCGCATCACCACCATCTACGAAGGCACCACCGGCATCCAGGCGCTCGACCTGCTCGGCCGCAAGGTGATGCAACTGCAGGGCGCCGGGCTGCGCGCCATGCTCGAGGACATCGACGCGTTCTGTCGCGCACAGGCCGGCAATCCGGCGCTCGCCGGGTTCCTGCCCGCGCTGCAGGCCAAGGCGGAGGAGTGGCCGCGGATGACCCAGGCGATCGCGCAACGCGCGCAGGCCAACCCGGAGGAAATCGGCGCGGCCGCCTACGACTATCTGATGTACTCGGGCTACGTGGCACTCGCGTACTGGTGGGCGCGCGCGGTGGCGGCGGCGGAGGTCTCCGCGCATCCGGACGCGTTCAAGGCCGCCAAGCGCGAGACCGCGCGCTTCTTCTACGCCCGGATCCTGCCGCGCACGCTGACGCACGCGGCGGCGATCGACAGCGGCGCGGCATCGCTGATGGCGCTCGACGCCGGAGCCTTCGACGCGTGAGCATCCGTCCCGCAGTCCCGGAGGACGAGGCGTTCATCCTGTCGCTGGTGGAGCGCTTCACCGACTTTCCGCTGCCGGCGGGGCGCACCCGCGAGGAACTCGACGCCGGCATCCGCGCCGACCTGGAACGCCATCTGCGCGAGCAGCCGGAGAGCTCCCGCTTCTTCGTGATCGAGGACGAAGGACGCCCGGCCGGCTTCCTGCACCTGCAACGGGTCGAGGACTTCTTCGGCGGCGGGCCGCACTGCCACGTCTCCGACCTCGCCCTCGCCCCCGGCCACGAAGGCCGGGGCCTGGCCGGGCGCCTGCTGGCGCACGCCGAGGCGTTCGGCCGCGCCCACGGCTGCCGGCGGCTCACCCTGTCGGTGTTTCCCGGCAACGCGCGCGCCCGCGCCCTGTACGAACGCGCCGGCTTCGGCGTGGACCTGCTGCGGATGGGCAAGCCGTTGTGAGCGCCCGGCCGGTACACACGACGTGGACAATGGCGTATAAGCTGGTTCCCCGATGGAGAACCGCAGAGCCCACCTCCGCCTGGTCCGAACCGGAAGCTGCGCCGCGACGCCGCTGACCGGAGCGGCGTCGCACGCCGACGCTCCCCGCCTCGTATCCCGCCCCACGGACCGCCTCAGTGCGGTCCGTTTGCTTTCGCTGGATGCCCACGGCCGCGTGCTCGACTGGATGAGCTGGCAGGACGCCGCCTGCCTGTACGCGCGCGGCGCGGTCGCCTGGACGCTCGGCGAGCCCTGCCTGGAAGTGCACGGCGGCATCAGCCGGCTCACCGGCCGCCAGAGCGTGATCGCGCTGCATCCGATCGTCGCCGCCCGCGGCCACGCGCGCGCCCATGCGCTGGATCCCACGCCGGCGCTGACCAACGCCGCGCTGTTCGCCCGCGACGCCCACCTCTGTCTTTACTGCGGCCGCGAATTCTCCCGCCAGCACCTCACCCGCGATCACGTCCTGCCGCTCTCGAAAGGCGGGCGCGACTGCTGGGAGAACGTGGTCGCCGCCTGTTTCGAGTGCAACTCGCGCAAGGGCAACCGCACCCCGCAGCAGGCCGGCATGCCGCTGCTGGCGGTGCCCTACCGGCCGAGCTGGGTGGAACATCTGATCCTGTCCAACCGCAACATCCTCGCCGACCAGATGGCGTTCCTGAAGGCGCAGTTGCCCAAGCGTCCACGCCGCGCCGGCGAATTCGCGCTCCCCTCGTTCCAGTGAGCCCGCCACGCCGCGCGCAAAAGCGACGCGACGCGCGCGTTGACGCCGGCAGCCCGCTTGGCAACACTCGCGGGTCCGTTTCTTGAGCGAGGCAACGAATGTCCCTGACCCTCGGCCTCACCGGCATGGACTCGGCGACGGAGTCGGCACTCAGGTCCGCGTTCTCCGACGCCAATGCGCGCCTGTCGGGACGCTGGCAGCTCGTGCCCGAGTCGCAGGCCGATTACGTGGTCGTGGACATGGACAGCATGTACGGGCCGATGAGCTGGCTGAAGCTGCATGCCGCCGGCAAGACGGTGATCGGCCTCACCAGCGCCGAGCGCACCCAGGCCGATCATCGCCTGCCCAAACCGACCGACGCCGACGCGCTGTTCGCCTTGCTGCGCGAACTGGGCGGCGGCGCCGAAGCGGTCGCAGCGCCCGCGCCCGCAGCGCCCGCCCCGCCCCCGCCGCCGCGCGCGCCGGAACCCGCAACGCCCGCCGCCCCCGCCGCCCCCGTC
>NZ_VOHJ01000047.1 GCF_007923255.1 Vulcaniibacterium thermophilum
ACCGGGCCCGGCGCGGCAGCGCGCGTCGGCTCCTCTGCGGCCGGCGCCGCGGCGGTCGGCGCCGGCGCCGCGGAGGGCGCCATCTCCGGCATCGCCGGCGCTGCCGCCACGGGCGCGGGAGCCGGCGCCACGGCGGCCGATTGCAGATCCGCCACCCGGCGTTCGAGCGCCGCCAACCGCCCGCGCATGCGGACCAGCATCACCAGCGCGATCACCAGCAGCACGGGCACCGACAACAGGGCAAGCGCGACCATCCCGATCAGCGTCTCCAGGCCGCCCATTCCCCACCCCGCATCCAGTCCTCGCGATGGTCGTCACACTACCATCACGCCGACGCCGGCCTCCCGGCGAGCCGACCTGCGGCGCCGGAACGCCGCCGGGCGCGGCGTGGCGCGAACCGCCGCCTCGACCGCCCGCGGGGCCGCCGGTATCGTGTCCGCATGTTCCCTTCCTCCGACGACGCCGCGATCGAGGCCGCGGTCGCCGCGCTGCGCCGCGGCGAGGTGATCGGCCTGCCCACCGAGACCGTGTACGGGCTCGCCGCCGATGCGGAGAATGCCGATGCGGTGCGTCGGGTGTTCGCGCTCAAGGGCCGCCCCGCCGACCATCCGCTGATCGTCCACCTGCAGGGCCCGGAGGCGCTGGACGGCTGGGCGCGCGCGTTCCCCGCCGAGGCGCGCCGCCTGGCCGAAGCGTTCTGGCCCGGCCCGCTGACCCTGATCCTGCCGCGCGGCGCATGCGCCTCCGATGCGGTGACCGGCGGCCAGGACACCGTGGGCCTGCGCGTGCCGGCGCATCCGCTGGCGCAGGCCGTGCTGCGGCGTTTCGGCGGCGGCCTTGCGGCCCCCTCGGCCAACCGCTTCGGGCGCACCAGCCCGACCACCGCGCAGCACGTGCGCGACGAGTTCGGCGACGCGGTGCCGGTGGTGCTGGACGGCGGCGAGTGCGACGTCGGCATCGAATCGACCATCGTCGATTGCAGCGGCGACCACGTGCGCGTGCTGCGGCCGGGGATGATCACGGTGGCGGCGCTGGAGGCGGTGCTCGGTCGGCCGGTCGAGGCCGCCGCGCGCAAGGACGCCCCGCGCGTGCCCGGCGCGCTCGCCGCCCACTACGCGCCGCGCACGCCGATGCGCCTGCTGGCGCGCGACGCGCTCGAACGCGCCTGGGCCGCGCACCCCGCGCCCGCCGACGTGCGGGTGCTCGCGGTGGGAGCGCTGCCGGCCACCGCGCACGGCATCGCCCTGCCCGCCGACGCGCGCGGCTACGCGCACGGCCTGTACGCCGCCCTGCGCGCGCTCGATGCGGCCGGCGCGGCGCTGCTGCTGGTGGAACGCCCGCCGGAGGGCGGCGACTGGGTCGCGGTGCACGACCGCCTCGGTCGCGCCGCCGTCGGTGCGGGCCATGACGCCGACCGCAGGTCGGGTTGACCTCGGGTAGGTTGGTCTGAGCAACGCGAAGCCCAACAGCGCGGGATGTGGCGAGCATGTCGATGTTGGGCTTCGCCGTTGGCTCAGCCCAACCTACGCCTCGGGTCCAGCATTCCCCGGAAGGCGGCGAGCGATGCACGATCCCTCTCGGTCGCGCCGCCGTCGGTGCCCTAACGCTGACCGTAGGTTGGGCGGAGCACCGCGAAGCCCAACAGCGTGTGATGCGCGGGCGCTCTGACGTTGGGCTTCGCCGTTGGCTCAGCCCAACGTACGCCTCGCAGCCGAAGCGCCCCGGACAGACTCAAAGCGTGCGACGTGCATGACGAAGCCCGCCCATCACACGAAGCCCCGCGCTCGGCGGGGCTTCGTGCGCGGCGCTCACTCGCGGTAACCGCTGTCGTTCTTGTTGTGGATGATCC
The DNA here is from genome assembly GCF_007923255.1 of Vulcaniibacterium thermophilum. Lineage (GTDB taxonomy): Bacteria > Pseudomonadota > Gammaproteobacteria > Xanthomonadales > Xanthomonadaceae > Lysobacter_F > Lysobacter_F thermophilum. Next base: position 1,850 of record NZ_VOHJ01000047.1, read on the forward strand.
AGATCAGGTTGCCGCCGGTGCTCATGCCTTTGCCGGCGAAGATCAGGCGGCCCTGGCCCTTGTAGGCCAGTTCGTAGCGGTGGCGGTCGCCGCCGAAGTAGAACGGGATGAAGGCCTTGCCGGTGATGTAGGCGCCTTCGTCGGTCGGCTCGCCGATCAGGTCGCGCACCTGCTTCATCGACATGCCGATCTTCAGGCGGGTGAACTTGCTGTTCGGCGCCGGCTTGCCGGTGATCTCGCCTTCGTAGCCATTGATGCCGGTGACCTTCTCGCCGTGGCCCATCTCGACAGCGCCGGAATCGATCACCTCGCCGCTCTCGTTCATCCCCGGCGGCGGGCCGTCCGCAGAGCGTCGACGTGCTTCGGCATCGCCGATCCCCACCGCCAGAAGCGCAGCCAGCGTGCAGGCGCCAAGACCCGTCCAAACGTGCTTCATTGCATGTCCTCCATGAGTCCCCGTCCTGGATCCTTCCGCCAGCGGGGGGACATCCGCCAGCAGGCGGCAGTGTCGGCGGCGCGGGCGGGATGCGCAACAAGCCGGAAAACACGAAGCCCCGCGCAGGGCGGGGCTTCGGTCAAAGCATGAGGCGGCGTGGCTTACTTGCGCGCGACCACGCGCGCCATTTCCAGGCACTTGGTCGAGTAGCCCCACTCGTTGTCGTACCACGCCACCAGCTTGACGAAGGTCGGGTCGAGCTGGATGCCGGCCTCGGCGTCGAAGATCGAGGTGCGCGGATCGCCGCGGAAATCGGTGGCGACCACCTTGTCCTCGGTGTAGCCGAGCACGCCCTTCAGCGCGCCTTCCGACTGCGCCTTCATCTCGGCGCAGATCTCCTCGTAGGTCGCCGGCTTGTCGAGCTCGCAGGTCAGATCCACCACCGACACGTCCGAGGTCGGCACGCGGAAGGCCATGCCGGTCAGCTTCTTGTTGAGCGCCGGGATCACCTTGCCGACCGCCTTCGCGGCGCCGGTCGAGGACGGGATGATGTTCTCGAGGATGCCGCGGCCGCCGCGCCAGTCCTTGTTGCTCGGGCCGTCGACGGTCTTCTGCGTCGCGGTGGCGGCGTGCACGGTGGTCATCAGGCCGCGCTTGATGCCCCACTTGTCGTTGATCACCTTGGCCAGCGGCGCCAGGCAGTTCGTCGTGCAGCTCGCGTTGGAGATGATCGCCTCGCCGTTGTAGGACTCGTGGTTCACGCCGAACACGAACATCGGCGTGTCGTCCTTCGACGGCGCGGACATGATCACCTTCTTCGCGCCGGCGGCCAGGTGCTTCTCGGCGCTGGCCTTCTCCAGGAACAGGCCGGTCGATTCGATCACGACGTCGGCGCCGACCTCGTTCCACTTCAGGTTGGCCGGATCGCGCTCCTGGGTAAGGCGGATGCGCTTGCCGTTGACGATCAGCGTGCTGCCCTCGACCGCGACCTCGCCCTTGAAGCGGCCATGCACGGAGTCGTAGCGCAGCATGTACGCCAGGTATTCCGGCTCCAGCAGGTCGTTGATGCCCACGATCTGGATGTCGTCGGCGAAGTACTGCTCGGCGGCGCGCAACACGTTGCGGCCGATGCGGCCGAAGCCGTTGATACCAACCTTGATCGTCATGGGTGCGAGCTCCTGCGGCCGGAGGCGGCCTATGGCGGGAAAGGGAGACGCGCGATTTTAGCAGCCCGGCGCGTGCGGGCCGACCACGCCGGGTTGATCCGGATCAAGGTGCCGTCGGGCGCGGGCGCCGAGACTGCGCGCGGTTTTTCCCACACGAGACTTCGTCATGCATCGCATCGCGCTTTCCCTGGCGGCGCTGGCCATCGCCGCCGCTGCCCTTCCCGCCGCCGCGCAGTCCCGCGGCGACTGGACGCTCGGCGTCGGCGTCCACCAGGTCGATCCGGACTCCGACAACGGCCGGCTCGCGGGCGGCACCCTGCCGCTGCGCGTCGGCAGCGACGTGCGCCCCACCCTCACCGCCGAATGGTTCGTGCGCGACAACGTCGGCATCGAGCTGCTTGCCTCGCTGCCGTTCGAGCACGAGATCGCGGTCAAGGGCGTGGGCAAGGTCGGCAGCGCGCGCCATCTGCCGCCGACGGTGTCGCTGCAGTATCACTTCAACACCGGCGGCAAGGTGTCGCCGTTCGTGGGCGCAGGCCTGAACTACACGCTGTTCTTCAGCGAGGATACGACCGGCGCGCTCGCCGGCGCCGATCTGAAGCTGAAGGACTCGTGGGGCGCGGCCGCGCGCGTGGGCGTCGACTTCAAGCTGAGCGAGCGCGATGCCGTCCGCGCCGACGTGCGCTGGATCGACATCGACAGCGACGTCGAAGTGAACGGCGCCGACCTCGGCACCGCGCACATCGATCCGATCGCCTATGGCGTCGCGTGGGTGCGCAGGTTCTGAAAAGCGGCGCGTCATGCGGCGGTGCTAGAGTTCCACGCATGACGCGCTTACCGACGATCGCACTGCTGCTCGTGCTGGCGCTGCCCGGCACGAGCCATGCCTGGAGCGCGCTCGGCCATCGCCTGGTCGGCGAACTGGCCGAGCGCCATCTCGAACCCGCCGCCCGCCGGGAGGTGACGGCCCTGCTCGAAGGCGAGGCCGAGCCCACGCTGGCGGGCGTGTCCACCTGGGCCGACGAGCTGCGCGGCAGCGAGCTGGGCCGCAAGACCGCGCGCTGGCACTACGTCAATTTCCCGACCGGCACCTGCGACTACGTGCCCGAGCGCGACTGCCCCAACGGCGACTGCGTGATCGGCGCGATCGAGCGCCAGCGCGCGCTGCTGGCCGACCGCAGCCAGCCGCGCGAGACGCGGCGCGATGCGCTGAAGTTCCTCGTGCACTTCGTCGGCGACGTGCACCAGCCGATGCACGCCGGCAACCGCAACGACAAGGGCGGCAACGACTACCAGATCAGCCTGCGCACGCCGATCGAGCCGGAAAGCTACGCCCGCGCCCGCTACCGGGACGGCGTGATGGGCACCAACCTGCATTCGATCTGGGACTACTACGTGCTGCGCTCGCTGGGGCTGGAGCAGCCCGCCTACGCGAAGCGGCTGGACGCGTTGCCGTGGCCGCCGCAGGACACGCCGTCCTCGCCGCCGGAGGCGTGGGCGCTGGAATCGTGCCGGCTGATCGACGCGCGCGGGCTGTATCCCGAGACGCACGTGATGCAGCACGACTACCTCGACCGCATGCGTCCGCTCGCCGAGCAGCGCGTGCGCCAGGCGGCGTGGCGGCTGGCCGCGCTGCTCAACGCGACGCTGCGTCCTTGATTTCCTGCGCGGGCGGCACGCCGAGCCGCTCGCGCACCACCGGCTCCAGCCCCTTCAGGCCCGCGCTGCGGCCGAATTCGAGCGCCTGCTCCGGCGTCATCCCGCCGTGGCGCTGCATCGCCAGCGCCAGCAGCGCGCCGACCCGGTTGCCGGAAGCGCAATGCACCAGCACCGCGCCGTCGCTCGACTGCAACGCGCTCCACAGCGCGTCGGCCTGCGCCGGGGTGATGTCGGCCGCGCCGGCGATCGGCAGGTTGACGTAGCGCAGGCCGGCAGCCGCGACTTCGGCGGCTTCGTCGCGTTCGCCCAGCTCGGCCTCGGGACGCAGGTTGATCACCGTGCGCACGCCGCGCGCGGCCAGCGCCGGCCACGCCGTCGCGTCGGGCTGGCCGCCGGTGAGCAGCCCCGGACGCGGCGTGCGGAACGCGGCCAGCGGATCGGCCGGCGTACTGCGCGGCGCGGTGTCGACGGGGGATTCGGCGTGCAGCGGCATGGCGGACAGCAGCAGGAGCGCGGCGAGCGCGGCCGTGGGAAAGGCTGAACGGATCATGGGAAGCTCGTCGGTTCGGCGCGGGTGGCGTGAGTGTGCATCATCGCGCAGGGGCAGCCGTGCGGCACGTCGACGCCCGGTGGTACGTCGATGGGTTCCCGCTTACGCGGAAACGACGAAAACAGGCCTCCGGGCGATCGATCCACGATGCCACGCCTCCGCAGGGATGACGAGCGAGAGGGCCGGCGCGATGACGCCCTCGCACGGCCGCTACGCCCGCACCGCGAGCTGCTGGCGCGTCCAGCGCACGATCTCCGCCGCCGGCAGCGCACCGGACAGGCGCGCCAGTTCGCGGCCGGCGCGGAGCAGGACGAGGGTCGGAATGCTGCGCACCGCGAAGCGCGCGGCCAGCGCGGGCTCGGCCTCGGTGTCGACCTTCGCCAGCCGCACCTCCGGTTCGAGCAGGCGCGCGGCCTGCTCGAACTGCGGCGCCATCGTCCGGCACGGGCCGCACCAGGCGGCCCAGAAATCGACCAGCAACGGCACGTCCGCGCGCTCGGCGTGGACGGCGAACGCGGCGGCGTCGAGCGCGACCGGATGGGCGTCGAACAGCGCGCGGTGGCAGCGGCCGCAGCCCGGGCCCTCGCGCAGGCGTTCGGCCGGCACGCGATTGAGCGCGTGGCAGTGCGGGCAGGCGACGTGCAGCGGATCGCTCATGCCCCGGCCTCGAAGCTCTTGTCGCCCCACAGCACGCGGCCGTGGGCGTCCTTCACGGTGACCGCGACGTCGATGCCGTCGCGCACGCTCTGCGTCACCACGCAGAACTGTTCGAACTGCTCGAGGATGCGATCGAGGTGCTGGTGCGCCTCGCCGCCTTCGGCGAGCTGCAGCTCCACCGCCGCCTGCGGGATGCGCCAGCGGCCCTCGGCGTTGCGCATCGGCGTGGCCACCACCTCGGCGCGCAGGCGGCCGGGCGTGTTGTGGTACTTGCGCAGCGCGAACAGCAGGCTCGCCGACAGGCAGTTGGCCACCGCCGCCAGCAGCAGCCGCGACGGGTTCGGCCCCTGCCCCTGCCCGAGCGGCGCCGCCTCGTCGGTCAGCAGCGGCTCGAGCGCGGTTTCGTCGAAGCGGATGCGGAACGCGTAGTCGCCGTCCTGTTCCAGCGTCAGGCGGATGGGCTCTCCAAGACTCATCGTCGGACTCCGTCGATTTCAGGCCGCTCGCGCGGCGTTGCGCTCGAGCAGCACGTAATACAACAACGGGATCACCACCAGCGTGAGCACGGTGCTGACGAAGATGCCGAAGATCAGCGACACCGCCAGGCCGTTGAAGATCGGGTCGTCGAGGATGAAGAACGCGCCCATCATCGCCGCCAGCGCGGTCAGCGCGATCGGCTTGGCGCGCACCGCGCAGGCTTCGATCACCGCGTCCTCGGCGCTGCGGCCTTCGGCCACCGCCTGGTTGATGAAGTCCACCAGCAGGATCGAGTTGCGGACGATGATGCCGGCCAGCGCGATCATGCCGATCATCGAGGTGGCGGTGAACTGCGCGCCCAGCAGCGCATGGCCCGGCATCACGCCGATCACGGTGAGCGGGATCGGCGCCATGATCACCAGCGGCACCAGGTAGCTGCGGAACTGCGCCACCACCAGCAGGTAGATCAGCACCATGCCGGCCGCGTAGGCGATGCCCATGTCGCGGAACGTCTCGTAGGTGATCTGCCACTCGCCGTCCCACTTCACCGCGAACCCGCTGGTGTCCTGCGGCTGGGCGATGAACGTCTGCGCGATCCGCTGGCCGTCGATCGCGTGCTCGCGCAACTGGCCGACCAGGTCGAACATGCCGTACAGCGGGCTGTCGTGCGCGCCGGCCTCGTCGCCCATCACGTACACCACCGGCAGCAGGTCCTTGTGGTGGATCGCGCCGTCCCATGCGGCGCGGCGCACCTCGACCAGCTCCGACAGCGGCACCAGTTGGCCCTGGCCGCCGCGCACGCGCAGCGCGAGCAGGCGGTCGAGCGTGGCCTGCTCGGACGCCGGCAGGCGCAGGCGGACCGGGCGCGGATACTTCGACGCGGCATCCTGCAGGTACGTCGCGTCCATGCCGGACACCGCCGCCGCGAGCGCATCGGCGATCGCCGCCTGCGGCACGCCCAGGCGCGCCGCGCGCACGCGGTCGACCACCAGCACCTCGCGCGGGGCGTCGCTCTCGACGCTGGTGTCGACGTCGACGATGCCCTCGGTGGCGAGGAAACGCTGCTCCAGCGCCCTGGCGACCTTGCGCACGCGGGCGTAGTCGGGCCCGTACACCTCGGCCACCAGCGGCGCCAGCACCGGCGGGCCGGGCGGCACTTCCACCACCTTGACCGACGCGCCGTGGCGGCGGCCGATCGCCGCGAGCGTGGGGCGCAGCGCGCGCGCGATCTCGTGGCTCTGGCGGTGGCGTTCGTGCTTGTCCACCAGGTTGACCTGCAGGTCGCCGACGTTCGGCCCGCTGCGCAGGAAGTACTGCCGCACCAAGCCGTTGAAGTTGATCGGCGCGGCGGTGCCGGCGTAGCCCTGGTAGTCGAGCACCTCCGGCACCGCGTCCACCGCGGCGGCCAGTTCGCGCAGCAGCGCGTCGGTGTCCTCGAGCGTGCGGCCCTCGGGCAGGTCCACCACCACCTGCAGTTCGGACTTGTTGTCGAACGGCAGCATCTTCAGCACCACCCAGCCGATCGCCACGAACGACGCCGCCAGCGCCACCAGCCCGGCCATACCGGCGAACAGCCAGCGCCGCCGGCGCGCGCCGCGCTCGCGCTCGAGGAACGGCCGCATCACGCGCTCGAACAGGCGGTGCAGCCAGCCGGAGGCGTGCGGCGGTTGTACACCACCCCCACCCGCCCCTCCCCCTGAGGGGGAGGGCGGATGGCGCGACAGCAGCTTCAGCGACAGCCACGGGGTGACGATCAGCGCGATCGCGAGCGAGATCAGCATGCCGGCCGAGGCGTTGATCGGGATCGGCCGCATGTACGGGCCCATCAGCCCGGACACGAACGCCATCGGCATCAGCGCGGCGATCACGGTGAAGGTGGCGAGGATGGTCGGTCCGCCGACCTCGTCCACCGCCAGCGGGATCGCCTCGCGCAGCGACTTGCCGCCCGCGCTCATGTGGCGGTGGATGTTCTCCACCACCACGATCGCATCGTCGACCAGGATGCCGATCGAGAAGATCAGCGCGAACAGTGACACGCGGTTGAGGGTGAAGCCCATTGCCCACGACGCGAACAGAGTGAGCGCGAGCGTCAGGATCACCGCGCTGCCGACCACGATCGCTTCGCGCCAGCCGAGCGCGAACAGCACCAGCAGCACCACCGAGCCGGTGGCGAACACCAGCTTCTGGATCAGCTTCTGCGCCTTGTCGGTGGCGGTCAGGCCGTAGTCGCGCGTCACCGTGACGTGCACGCCCTCGGGAATCAGCTCGCCTTCGAGCTGCGCCAGCCGCTCGCGCACCGCCCCGGTGATGTCGGCGGCGTTGCTGCCGGGCTTCTTGGCGATGGCGATGGTCACCGCCGGGGCGATGCCCGCGCTCGGCCCTTCGCGGCCGGCCCGCGCGCCGTGCCAGGCGTAGCGCACCGGCACGTCGCCGCCGGCGCGCACCTCGGCGACATCGGACAGATGCAGCGGCTTGCCGCCGGCCAGTCCGATCACCAGCTCGCGCACCATGGCCTCGTCGGCGAGGAAGGTGCCGGCGGTGACCGGGGTGGCGCCGGCCGTGCCGACGCGTTCGCCGAGATGGCGCACCGCGTTGGCCGCGCGCAGCGCCTGCACGAGTTCGTCGACGGCGAGGCCGTAGGCGGCCAGCCGGGTCGGATCGAGCGTCACCGCGACCACGCGGTCGGGCGCGCCGATGGTGTAGACATCGCGCGTGCCCGGGATGCGCTTGAGCTCGGTCTCCAGCGTGTGCGCGACCTCGGCCAGCTCGGTGGGGCCGCGTTGCGGATCGTCGGTCCACACCGTCAGGCTCATCACCGGCACGTCGTCGATGCCCTTGGGCTTGATCAGCGGCTGACCGACGCCGACGCCAGGCGGCATCCAGTCCTGGTTCGAGTAAACCTGGTTGTACAGGCGCACGATCGCCGGCTGCCGTTCGACGCCGACTTCGTACTCGACGGTGAGCACGGCCATGCCCGGCCGGCTCACGGAGTACACGTGCTTGATGCCCTCGATCTCGGCCAGCTTCTGCTCCAGCGGCGTGCTCACGAGCTGCTCGACGTCGCGCGCGCCCGCGCCGGGGAACGGCACGAACACGTTGGCCATGGTGACGTCGATCTGCGGCTCCTCCTCGCGCGGGGTGATCAGCACCGCGAGAAGGCCGAGCAGCAGCCCCATCAGCGCCAGGATCGGCGTCAGCGGATTGGCCTGGAACGCGGCGGCGAGGCGGCCGGAGAAGCCCAGCCCGCCCTGCGTCGTCGTCTCAGTCATTGCGTGCCTCCGCGTTGCGCGATGCGGCGAGCGCCTGCACGGCGGCGACCGGGTCGCGCGCGATGCGCTCGCCCGGCTTCAGGCCGGCGAGGATCTCCACCCGCTCGCCGAGCACGCGGCCCGGCCGCACCTGGCGCAGGGCGATGCGCCCGTCGCCGACCACGTACACGCCGCTCACCTCGCCGCGCTGGGCGAGCGCCGCGCGCGGGATGGTGAGCGTCGGCGCGCCCTCGCCGCCGGCGATCGGGAACACCACCTTCGCGGTGCTGCCGGGTCGCGGCGCATCGGCCATCGCCGGCAGCATCACCCGCACGCCGACGCTGTGGGTGGCGGGATCGGCGGCGGGAAACACGATCGTCTCGGCGGCGGCCAGGCGGCGGCCGTCGTCGAGCACGATCCCGGCACGCGCCGCCTTGCGGATGGCCTCTGCCTCCGATTGCGGCACCTGCACCTCGATGCGCAGCGCACCGGGCGCGTGCATCGACAGCAGCGGCTGGCCGGGCGCCACCGCCTCGCCCGGCTCGACGTGGCGGCGGCTGACGGTGCCGGCGAACGGCGCGCGCACGACGGTGTAGTCGGCCTGCTGCCCGGCCTGCGCCACCTGCGCGCGGGCGGCGTCGCGGGCGGCGATGGCGGCATCGCGCGCGGCACGCGCCTGGTCGAGCTGCGCGCGCGAGACGTACTGCGTGCCGGCGAGCGCGGCGAACCGGCGGTAACTGGCTTCCGCCTCCACCGCCGCAGCCTCCGCCGCGCGCAACTGGGCGCGGGCGGTGTCGAGCCCGGCCTGCTGCTCGACCGCGGTCAGGCGCAACAGCACCTGGCCGGCCTCGACCCGGTCGTCGACGTCGACGTTCACCGCAGTGACGCGGCCGGCGGTCTGCGCCGACAGGTCGGCCTGGCGCACGGCTTCCACCACGCCGTCCCACGCGCGGCCGGCGCCCGTGGCCTCCGCGCCGACCGTGTGCGTGGGCAGCGCGGGCAGCGGCGCCGCGTCGCGCCGGGGCGCATCGCTGCCGCAGGCCGCCAGCAGCAGCGCCAGGGTCACCGTCGAAAGAGGCTTCGCCGTCATCGCCGCACCGTCACTTGAAGTGGCAGCCGGCCGATTCGCCGCGGCCCACGCCGAGCCGGCGCAGGATCATCGCCGCCGGGCAGAAGCCGGTGAACGCCGACTGCAGCAGGTTGAAGCCGACGAACGCCGTCAGCAGCCACCACCACGGCGACACGAGCTGCGTCAGCGCCACGCTGATCAGCACCATCACGCCGGCAAACGCCATCACGGCACGTTCGAGACTCATGTCGGTTCCTCGCATCGTTGGGTTTCGGTCGGAAGACGCCCGGCACGGCGCGGCGCGCGCAGCCGCCGATGCATCAGTTGTTGCTTATATTAGTTCTTGTTGATATAAAAGCAACACCCCGAACCGGAGCTCGCCCGACATGGCCCTGACCGCTACCGACCTGGTGATCGAAGCCCGCAGCCGGATCCGCGAGATCGCGCCGGCCGCGTTCGCCGCCGACCACGAGGGCGCGGTGCTGATCGACGTGCGCGAGCCGGCCGAGTACGAAACCGGGCACATTCCCGGCGCGATCAACATTCCGCGCGGCGTGCTGGAGTTCCAGGTCGACGCGCACCCCGCCGTCGCCGGCGTGAGCGATCCGGCGCTGTCGCACAAGGCGCGCCCGATCGTGCTCTACTGCCGCACCGGCGGCCGCGCCGCGCTGGCCGCGCTGAACCTGCAGCGGATGGGCTTCACCGACGTGCGCTCGATCGAGGGCGGCATCGTCGGCTGGGAAGCCGCCGGGCTGCCGCTGACGCAACGCTGAAACCCATGACGCCGTCCGCCACCGCTCCTGCCGTCCCGCCGATCGATCCCGCCGCCATGCGCGAGCACGCCGGCGAAGCCGCGCGCCTGCTCAAGGCGCTCGCCAACGAGAACCGGCTGATGCTGCTGTGCCTGCTGGTCGAGGGCGAGCGCTCGGTGAGCGAGCTCAACGCGCATCTGGACCTGAGCCAGCCGGCGCTGTCGCAGCACCTCGCGGTGCTGCGCGAGGACGGGCTGGTGCGTACCCGGCGGGTGGCGCAGACGATCTACTACTCGCTGGCCGAGGGCCCCGCCCAACGCGTCCTGCAGACGCTGCACGAGGTCTACTGCGGCGAGCGCCCCCTCTGCGAGCCGCGCCGATGAGCACGCCGGCCGTCCAGCCGTTTTTCCACGAAGCCACCGGCACGTGGAGCTACGTCGTCCACGCCGGCGGCGATGCGGCGATCATCGACCCGGTCCTCGACTTCGATCCGAAGTCCGGCCGCATCGGCACCGACAGCGCGCGTGCGCTGCTCGAGTTCGTCGAGCGCCACGGCCTGCGCGTGCACCGCATCCTCGAGACCCACGCGCATGCCGACCATCTGACCGCGGCGGCGTTCCTGCACGCGCGCACCGGCGGCGGCATCGTCATCGGCAAGGGCATCCGCTCGGTGCAGGGGCACTTCGCCCGCGTGTTCGGTCTCGACGCGGACGATCCGGCGCTGCGCGACGCGTTCGACGCCACGCTCGGCGACGGCGACATCGTCGAGGCCGGCGCGCTGCGCTTCGAGGTGCTGGCGCTGCCGGGCCACACGCCGGACGGTCTGGGCTATCGCATCGGCGATGAGGTGTTCGTCGGCGATACCGTGTTCGCGCCCGACGTCGGCACCGCGCGCTGCGATTTCCCCGGCGGCAGCGCGGAGCAGCTCTACGCGTCGATCCAGCGCCTGTACGCGCTGCCCGAACACACGCGCCTGTGGCTGTGCCACGACTACCCGGTCGGCGGTCGCGCGCCGCGCGCCTGCGTGACGGTGGGCGAGAGCCGGCGCGAGAACCGCATGCTGCGCGCGGACACCCCGCGCGATGCGTTCGTGGCGGCCCGCCAGGCGCGCGATGCCGGACTGCCGGCGCCGAACCTGCTGTATCCGTCGTTGCAGGTGAACATCTACGGCGGCCGCCTGCCGCCGGCGGACGCGGAAGGGCGGCGTTACCTGCGCACGCCGCTGCGCCTCGAAAGCTCCGCCGACGGCCTCTGAGGCCCGTCTCGCCGCGCGGGCGGAGCGGGCGCGTGCGGCCGCCTGGCGGCAGCGCAGCGATCCGGCTGCGGTTGAGCCGCCGGCGGCACGGTGGCAGGCTGGCGCACTTTTCGCGCGGACCGCGCCGATGAGCGACGCCGAACTCCTGCTCGCCCTGCTGTTCGCCCTGGTGGCGGTGCTCTACTCCTCGGTCGGTCATGCCGGCGCCAGCGGCTACCTCGCCGCGATGGCGCTGGTCGGGCTGGCGCCGGAGCAGATGCGGCCCACCGCGCTCGCGCTCAACCTGCTGGTCGGCGGCATCGGCCTGCTGCGGTTCTGGCGCGGCGGCTTCGTGCGCTGGCGCAACGTGCTGCCGTTCGCGCTGGCGTCCGCACCGGCCGCGTTCTTCGCCGCGCGCGTGCAACTGCCGAAGCAGTCGTATTCGCTGCTGCTCGGGCTGATCCTGCTGATTGCGGCGCTCGGCGTGTTCCGTTCGGCCACCCGCGCGGCGTCGGAAGACGTGCGGGCGCAGGGGCGCGTGGTGCCGTGGCTTCCGGCGCTGCTCGCCGGCGGCAGCATCGGCGTGCTGTCCGGCCTCACCGGCACCGGCGGCGCGATCTTCCTCACGCCGCTGCTGCTGTTCATGCACTGGATGCCGACCCGCGAGGCCAGCGGCACGTCGGTGGCGTTCGTCTGGATCAACTCGCTCACCGCGCTCGCCGGCCTGCTGCAAGCGCAGGGCACGCTGCCGCAGGCGCTGCCGCTGTGGCTCGGCGCGGTCGCCGTCGGCGCGCTGGTCGGCACCCAGCTCGGCCTGAAGTGGCTGCCGGCGCGGATGCTGCGCTACGCGCTCGGCGTGGTGCTGCTGATCGCGGCCGGGAAGCTGCTGTTTGGATGAGGGGCACGAAAAGCGCGAACGGCGCCGCATGGCGCCGTTCGTCAGAGCATCGGGGACGCAGTCCTTAGGCGATCGCCTTCGCCGCCTGCACCACGCGCTCGACGGTGAAGCCGAAGTGCGGGAACAGCACTTCGGCCGGGGCGGAGGCGCCGAAGCGGTCGATGCCGATCACCGCGCCGTCGAGGCCGACGTACTTGGCCCAGAAATCGGAGACGCCCGCCTCGATGGCGACGCGGCGACGCACGGCGCGCGGCAGCACGGATTCGCGGTAGTCGGCGTCCTGGCGGTCGAACACATCGGTCGAGGGCATCGACACCACGCGCGCCTTCACGCCCTCGCCCGCCAGCACGTCGGCCGCCTGCATGGCGAGGCCGACTTCGGAGCCGGTGGCGATGAGGATCACGTCGGGCGTGCCGCCGGCATCGCGCAGCACGTAGCCGCCGCGCGCGATCGCGCGCACCTGCTCCGGCGTGCGCGGCTGGTGCGGCAGGTTCTGGCGCGAGAACACCAGGCAGCTCGGGCCTTCGCGGCGTTCGATCGCGAAGCGCCACGCCACCGCCGACTCGACCGCATCGCACGGACGCCAGACGTCGTTGCCGGGGATGTAGCGCAGCGAGGCGAGATGCTCGATCGGCTGGTGCGTGGGTCCGTCCTCGCCGAGACCGATCGAGTCATGGGTGTAGACGTGGATCGCATGCGCGCCCATCAGCGCGCTCATGCGCACGGCGTTGCGGGCGTAGTCGCTGAACACCAGGAAGGTGGCGTCGAACGGGATGAAGCCGCCGTGCAGCGCCAGGCCGTTGCTGATCGCGGTCATCGCGAACTCGCGCACCCCGTAGTAGACGTAGCGCGCATCCGGATCCGGCGTGGCGACCGACTTGCTGCCCTTCCACGTGGTGAGGTTGGAATGCGCGAGGTCGGCCGAGCCGCCCACCAGCTCCGGCAGCAGCGGTGCGAACGCCTCGATCGCCATCTGCGAGGCCTTGCGCGAGGCCACGGTCGGACCTTCGTTCTGCAACTTCGCGACGAACGCCTCGGCGGCTTCCGCGAAGCCGTCCGGCAGCTCGCCGCGCACGCGCCGGGTCAGCTCCTCGGCGAGCTGCGGGTACTGCTTGGCGTAGGCGTCGAACAGGCGGTTCCACTGGTGCTCGCGCACCAGGCCGGCGTTGTTGGCGCGCCAGCCGTCGTAGATCGCCTGCGGGATCTCGAACGGCCCGTGCGGCCAGCCGAGCGCCTCGCGGGTGGCGGCCACTTCGTCCTTGCCGAGCGGCGCGCCGTGGCTGGATTCCTTGCCGGCCTTGTTCGGCGAACCGAAACCGATCGTGGTGCGGCAGCAGATCAGGGTCGGCTTGTCGTCGTGCCTGAGCGCGGTTTCGATCGCGGTCCTGATCTCCTGCGGATCGTGACCGTCGACGTTGCGGATCACGCGCCAGCCGTAGGCCTCGAAGCGCGCCGGCGTGTCGTCGGTGAACCAGCCCTCGACGTTGCCGTCGATGGAGATGCGGTTGTCGTCCCAGAACGCCACCAGCTTGCCCAGGCCCCAGGTGCCGGCGAGCGAAGCGGCCTCGTGCGAGATGCCTTCCATCAGGCAGCCGTCGCCCAGGAACACCCAGGTGCGGTGATCGACGATCTGGAACTCGGGGCGGTTGTAGCGCTGCGCCAGCAGCTTCTCGGCGAGCGCCATGCCGACCGCGTTGGCGAAGCCCTGGCCGAGCGGGCCGGTGGTGGTCTCCACGCCCGGCGTCATGAAGTTCTCCGGGTGGCCCGGCGTCCTCGATTCGAGCTGGCGGAAGCGCTTCAGCTCCTCGATCGGCAGGTCGTAGCCGGACAGGTGCAGCAGCGCGTACTGCAGCATCGAGCCGTGGCCGTTGGAGAGCACGAAGCGGTCGCGGTTGAACCACTTCGGATTGTTCGGATTGTGGCTGAGGTAGTCGTTCCACAGCACCTCGGCAATGTCCGCCATGCCCATCGGCATGCCGGGGTGGCCGGACTTGGCGGCCTCGACCGCGTCGATGGCGAGGAAACGAAGGGCGTTGGCGAGGTCGCGGCGGCTGGGCGTCGTCATGGCGGGCGTCGGGCAAGGGGATTTCCCGCCAGAACCGGCGGGGCCGCTATTGTCGCCGATCGCGCCCGCCGCGCGTAGGGCGGGTCTTGACCCGCCACCGCCTCACCGGGCCGGAACGATGTTCAGCCACGGATTCACGCGGATACACATGGATCGGAAGCGTCTGTAGCGTAGGGCGGGTCTTGACCCGCCACCCGCTCACCGGCCAGAGCGCTCCTCCGCCCCGGATCGACGCGGATACACACGGATCAAGATCGTCTGCAGCGCGTAGGGCGGGTCTTGACCCGCCACCCGCTCACCCGGCCGAGCGATCCTCCGCCCCGGATCGACGCGAATGCACGTGCGGATCCGTGGCTTCCGGAAAAACCCCCTCACTTCTCCCCGCGCGATACCACCGCCGCCGCGGCGAGGTCGCCGGTGACGTTCAGCGTGGTGCGGCACATGTCGAGGAAGCGGTCGACGCCGAGGATCAGGCCGATGCCTTCCGGCGGCACGCCGACCATGCCGCAGATCAGCGCCACCACCGGCAGCGAGCCGGCCGGAACGCCGGCGGTGCCGATGCCGCCGAGGATGCAGACGAACATCACCGTCACCTGCTGCGCCAGCGTGAGCTCGATCCCGAAGAACTGCGCCAGGAACAGCACGGTCACGCCCTCGAACAGCGCGGTGCCGTTCTGGTTGGCGGTGGCGCCGACGGTGAGCACGAAGCGCGAGATGCGCGGCGGCAGGCCGAGCTTGTCCTCCGCCACGCGCAGCGCGGTCGGCAGGGTGGCGTTGCTGGAGGCGGTGGAGAACGCCATCAGCATCGCCTCCTGCGACTGCCGGAAGAACCGCACCGGCGAGTAGCCGCCGAGCGTCTTCAGCGCCAGCGAATAGACCACGAACATGTGCAGCGCCAGCGCCAGCACCACCACGCCGACGTACGCACCGAGCCGCACCAGCAGGTCCCAGCCGAACAGCGCGGCGAGGTTGAACATCATCGCGAACACCGCGTACGGCGCCAGCCGGATCACCAGCCCGATCAGCGTCATCGACACCTCGAACAGGCCCTCCACCGCCCGCTGCAGCGCGCGCGCCTGCTCGCCGCGCGTCAGCACCAGGCCGATGCCGAGCATCAGCGCGAAGAACATCACCGCGAGGATGGTGTTCTCGGAGGCGGCCTTGACCACGTTGTCGGGCACGATGCCGATCAGCATGTCGAGCCCCTTCGGCTGCTCGGCGGTGCTCTCCACGATCGCGCTGGCGCGTTCGGAGCCCTGCGCCAGCATCTGCCGCGCCGCGACCGGATCCACGCCCGCACCGGGCTTGAGCACGTTGACCAGCACCAGGCCGATGCCGACCGCGATCGCCGACACGCTCACCGTGTACGCCAGCGTCTTCCAGCCCACGCGCCCGAGCGCGCGGATGTCGCCCATCTCGGCCACCCCGACCACCAGCGCCGAGAACAGCAGCGGCAGCACCAGCATGAAGATCAGCCGCAGGAACACGGTGGCGAACGGCTGGGTGACGTAGGTCGTCAGCGTCTCCACCCATCCGGCCTTGCCGACCGCGTAGTGCACGACCAGGCCGACGACGAGGCCGAGGACGAAGCCCAGCGCCATCTTCCAGTGCATCGGCCAGGGGCGGCGGGGCGCGGCGTCGCCGGTCGCGTTCATGGGCGTGTCCTCGGTGGCAAACCGCGCGAGCTTAGCAAAGCGGGCAGGCTCAACCCGGCGGATAGAGCGGCGGAAGCAGCGGCGGTGGCGCGGTCGCAGGCGTGCTCCAGCGCGGGCCGTGGGCGAACGCCGCGCGCAACTGCTGGCGCGCCAGCAGCGCGTCCTCGCCGGCCCAGCGCACGCGCCGCAACAGATCCACCGCCTGCCGCTGCGCCGGATCAGCGAGCTGCGCGATCAGCGCGTCGGTGTCGTCGGCCGCACGCGGCGCCAGCGCGCGCAGCGCGGCCTCGATGTCGCCGAAGTCGCCGACGTCGAGCGCGCGCCGCAGGTCGCTCACCGTGGCGCGCGGGGCCGGCGCCGCGCCGTCCGTCCGCGCCGGCTCGCGCGGCGCGTGCGCGGCGCGCCGCT
>NZ_VOHJ01000048.1 GCF_007923255.1 Vulcaniibacterium thermophilum
ACGAGGAGCGGCCAAAGAAGGCATTGGGCGGACTGACACCGAGCGCCTACGCGAAGCAACTGGCAGCCACTACCATCCACCCCGGACTCTAAATCGCCCCGCTACTGAAAGCGGGGGGACGTCGGTGGCGCTATTGGGAACGTCCGCGCTCTACTTGTTCTCCGCGTCACGCTACCTACTTGGTATGGTTCCGGTCGTTGCGCTAGCCCTAACCGTAGGAGTTGCACACGCGTGTTTGAAGGGTAGGCTCGCCCCCCACTCGCGAATTGTTCTTCAGCCTCGCCGCTCCATGGTCAATGCCCAGACACTAACTTTGCTTTTTGCAGCAATCTCCGCATTCGCAGCCGTTGCCGCGGTCATTGTTGAAGCGAGGAAAGACGACACGAGTCAGAGGCCTAACAATTCGTCCAAGCCGACGCCGCTTCGCGGCGCGGCTTAACTCAGGTGTTAGCCCTAGTGGAGAGACCTATGGTGTTTGAAGTTGCACGAAGAGGTGCACTCGCTGCAATGTTCGCGACACTTGCAGCCGGGTGTGCAGCTCGCGGCACAACCGTCATGTCTGGTGGTGAAATTGACGCTGAGCGCCTCTCCAGGCGGTCAGAGCAGAAGAATGCCGGTTACTGCGAGCGCAGCGGCTGCGACAGCGTTCCGGAGGTACTGGTGGCACCTGCACCGACTTATCCTCCCGAATTGCTTGCATCTCGCGTTGCCGGGGAGGTGACCCTTCGCTTCGAGATCGCCGAGTCAGGGCTGGCCGAGAATCCGCAGGTTGTTCACTCCAGCGCGCCAGGATTCACAGAGGCGGCGCTTAAGGCCTTGGCCCAGTGGCGCTTCAAGCCTGCCGTGAAGAATGGCAAGCCCGTGCGTCTTCCCGCGAGCCAAACATTTGAAATGCGGCCTTAGGGCTAACAATTCGTCCAAGCCGACGCCGCTTCGCGGCGCGGCTTAACTCAGGTGTTAGGCGTGGCACGAGACATCACCGCACGTGCAGTCGTGATCTTGGAACTCCTGCTCTTCGCGGGAACGCTGGCCGTTGCCGCAATCTGGTACGCAGACCCGACGGGCAACTGGGAACCACTACTCGCGATGATGGCGTGTTTCACTGGCGGCGCGGAGCTATACCGACGTTTCGCTCCCAAGAGCCGCAACGAGCGGTTCCACTCAAACTCCGAACGCCTTCGCCACCGCGAGCGTCTCAGGCAACTCCTGCAGGAAGAGATTTACAACTGCCGAGCAAAGTCACTTCGCCAGGACGTCATCATCCGCGACGTCGACCGCGCGGATAAGTACCCGGATACTGACCCGAATGAAAAGGGCATCTCAGCTTGGTTTCGAGTCGGCCTGATCGACACTTATGACAAAGGCGTACTGTTAGGGCTACGATACGGCGGCCTGAAGGAATGCGAAGGTGGCTACCGCTTCGTTGACTTCGTAAACGAAGAAAAGTCTGACCGTACCGTGCTTCTTGTAGCAAACGTGCCGTACGATTCCATCGCGGAAGTAAACCTAGACGGCGACGAGTACTACCATTTCCCGCATATTTATTGTCATTTCGACTTCGAGGGACAGCCTTACGAGCGCCTTTGGTTCGCGGAGAAGAAGCAACTGAACGAACATCATCCGTACTTTGAAAAGGTAGCGGAATACGATGAAGTCACGCGAAACAATCCAATCGATGGCAATCTCTACTTCTGCTAGCGCTAGGGCCACGCCTAACAATTCGTCCAAGCCGACGCCGCTTCGCGGCGCGGCTTAACTCAGGTGTTAGGGCGCACAGGAGGCACCGTCGCTATGGGCAGGAAGCGCTACCACCGCCGCCGCGGTTCGCCTGCGGGCCAGATCATTCGGGACACCACGCAAATCGCGAACCGAATGACTTGGAAGGCCTGTCTCTTGCTTGGCGCCATCCTTTTCTCGGCCTTCTATTGGCTCATACCTGCCTGGCTAGATGGCCTTCTAGTTAGCCAAGCCAGCTCGCCATTCGCCGCCGCGGTGGAATCTGTCATTGGCCGCAGGGTGCGCATGTTCCGGCTTATCGGCATAGCGGTTGGACTCGTCTGCGTATTCTTTGCCGTCCGCAACTACTACACTCGCCAGCACATGGGGCGCCCAGGCAGAAATGCAACGGGCTTTCTGGCTCGCTTGTTTGCTCGTAGCCTTGATTAGCTGGGTGCGCCCTAACAATTCGTCCAAGCCGACGCCGCTTCGCGGCGCGGCTTAACTCAGGTGTTAGGCCGCGGAAGGAGTAACGCGATGCTCGTACCCAGAACTCGACGCACGGCGATGGTATTCCTAGGCGTCGCACTGGCGTTTCTAGCTGTCGGGATTACGTTTGGTAACGCAGCCTTGATGGCGCTTTCTGCTGCGTATAGCGCGCTCGCCGTGGCATTCTTTCGTCGCGTAAGCCGAAAGACGCAAATTGTTAGCCGTGAGCGTAGCAGGCCGCCGGCCTAACAATTCGTCCAAGCCGACGCCGCTTCGCGGCATGGCTTAATTCCGGTCTTAGCCCTTTGTAGGGAGATTTATTGTGGCCCGATACCTCGCTCTTCTTCTTGCGCTGGCGTGGTGGCCCTGCGCCAATGCCAATGACCCGCTTCCTTCAGAGTTGCCTCCGGGCGAGGAAGAGATTGCGCTTCGCACAGCAGAGACCGCTGGCGTGCTGATTTATCGGCATGATCAGGCCGCTGCTGCGGCGACTGACGCCCTGGCGAAGGTGAGAGGATTCAAGCGAAACAAGCAACTTCAAGGCTGGATCACCGAGCAGGTCGGCCACGAAATCTTGGTCACGTTCGTTGGCGGCGCGAAGGGTGAACCAACGGCGGCGCTCTACCGCGTGCGGGTTGGCGCCGATGGAAAGCTTCTTGATCAGCCTACTATCCTGAAGACGCCAGAACCGCTGACGGAATTTGAGGCTGCCGCCGTAAAAGCCCGCGCAGTTGCAGTGACGTCGCAGTTCCAGCCTTGCGCCGAAAAGTACAACCCAGTGGTGCTTCCCGCTGGTGAGCGTTTGGACCGGTGGGTTGTCTACATGCTTCCAGCCACTACAAAGCGAAGCGTCGTGCCGCTCGGCGGATCCTACCGCTTCGATATCAACGTCGAAACTGGCGACGTTGCCATCCGCCCGTATACAAGGACCTGCATACAGCTCCAGAACGACCCAAAGGCAGTTGGACTAATGATTACCCATCTACTCGATGCGGTGCCAACGGAGGTTCACGTTTTCTGGAGCATTTGGGCAGACAAGCCAATCTACGTCGCCACTCCTCCTCATGGCACGCTGTGGGTGGTTGATAAATCTGCGATCAGACTCGTCAAGCGCCGCAACGCAGAGGGCTAACCAATCGTTCAAGCGGGCCTGCGGTCCGCACCCAGCATGGCGCCGATGGGCGATGTTGGCCTTCGCCTTGTCTCGGCCCAACCTACGCTTGCTGAAATGGATCCGGACCTTCGCCGGGATGACAAGCGTCTCCGCGCCGACACCGTGCCGGGCACTGCGCCGCATCCCTCGCCACATCAACCGGATTTCTCCTGAGCCCACGGCCACCACCCCCGCCCCGTCAGCGCGTAGCGGTCGGCGGCGCGTTCGAAGGGGTTGCGGGCGCTGATGCCGCCGCACAGCAGGTACAGCGGCAGGAACAGCGGGCCGAGGGCCATGTACTGCAGGACGTGGGCGCGTTCGTGGTCGCACAGGCGCACTTCGGCTTCGCGCGCGCGGCCTGCGCGATGGGCGTAGGTACACACGCGCACGTCGAGGTCGTGGCCAGTGTGGAGGATGACGTTGCCGAGCGTCATCGCGCCGCCGGGGCCGAGCGGGTAGCCGTGGAAGACCAGCGCGAGGTCGCCGCCGCGCCAGCGCGGCCGCGCGCCGAACGGCACCGCGGTCAGGCCCGCGAGCAGGCCGATCAGGGTGTTGGGCGCGGTCCAGATCGCGCCGAGCACGCGCAGCAGGGCGCGCGATGCCGGGCTCAGGCGCCCTCTTCCGGCATCAGCAGCCACAGGATCAGATAGACCAGAATGCCGGGGAACGCCGCCGACAGGATCGACACCACCACGAACACCAGCCGCAGCACGGTGGGATTCCAGCCCAGCCGGTGGGCGATGCCGCCGAGTACGCCGGCGATCATGCGGTCGTGGCGGGAGCGGGCGAACGGGCGGTTGGGCGTCGTGGCCATGGCGCACCTCCGCGAAGGGACCGCGGCCAGTCTAGCGGCTCAGGGTGAGGACGGAGTCGTGCGGCGGAGCGCCTGCAACTGGCGCATCAGCCATGCCGCGGAAGGCTCTTCGGGGCGCCCCGGGCAGCGCACGGCGTAGGCGCGGCCGCTCATGCTGCTGCGGGTGCCGGCGCGTTCGATGAACTGCTCGGCGGTGTCGGCCAGGCCGCGCTTGCGCAGCCAGTCGTACTTGCGCTGCAGGTGCCCGCGCGCGGTGGCGGCGTCGTGCCACTCGCCGTTGCGCTGGAAGCGGCAGCCGGAGCGGCCGAGCGCGTCGATGAGCTGCGCGATCTCGCGCTCGGCGCGCGGCGGCGCGGCGTGGACGCTGCCGGCCAGCACCGCCAGCAGCAGGGCGGCTGCCGCCCTCATGCGCGCTGCGCGAGCCAGTCGTGGATCGCCGCCGGCACCTCGCGCTGCGCGCGGCCCGACACGTAGATGCCGATGTGCCCGCCCTTGAACGACAGCTCGGTGTAGTCGTCGGTGCCCACCCGCCCACGCAGCGCGCGCGAGGCGTCCGGCGGCACCAGATGGTCCTGCTCGGCGTAGATGTTGAGCACCGGCATGGTGATCGCCTTCAGGTCCACCGTGCGCTCGCCGATGCGCACCCCGCCGTTGATGAAGCCGTTGGCCTGGTAGAACTGCTTGACGAACTGGCGGAACGCCTCGCCGGCCTGGTCGGGCGAGTCGAAGATCCATTTCTCCATCCGCAGGAAATCCTCGGTCGCCTTGACGTCGTCGAGCGCATCGACCATGCCGACGTACTTCTGCACGAACAGGCGCCACGGCTTGAGCGTGAGGTAGCACCAGTTCATCAGGTCGGCCGGCACGTTGCCGAGGGTATCGACGAACAGGTCCACGTCCAGCTCGCGCGTCCAGTGCGAGAGCATGTTGTCCGGCGTGTGGAAGTCCACCGGCGTGACCATGGTGATGAGGTTGCGCACCTTGTGCGGGTTGAGCGCGGCGTAGCACAGCGCGAACGTGCCGCCCTGGCAGATGCCGAGCAGGTTGACCGCCTCCAGCCGGTGCGCCTGCCGTACGTGGTCGATCGCCCCGCCGAGGAACCGCTGGATGTAGTCCTCCAGTTCGAGATAGCGGTCGCTGCGGTCGGCGTAACCCCAGTCGAGGATGTAGAGGTCCTCGCCGCGCTCGAGCATGCCGCGCACCAGCGATTTGTCCTGCTGCAGGTCGACCATGTACGGCCGGTTGACCAGCGCGTAGCTGATCACCAGCGGCACCCGGGCGGTCGGCGCGCGCTCGCCGCGGTAGCGGTAGAGCACCACCTTGCCGTCGCGCCAGACCTCTTCCTTGCGGGTGGCGCCGTAGCCGATGTCGCCCACCTGGCGCAGCGTGTCCGCGCTGGCGGCGAGCTTGGCGTGCAGGCGCGCGGCTTCCTCGCCCAGCGCCTGCGGGGTGATCGCGATCGGCGTGCCCATCAGCCTGCCCTCTTCTTCGTGCCCTTCGATTTGCCCGCCGGCCGCGCCTTCGCTTCGGCCCGCGTCGGCTCTTCGCGCGCGGCCTGCGGCGCGCCGGCGGCATTGGCGCGCGTCGCCTGTTCGCGCAGGCGGCGCAGTTCGCGTTCGAGCTGGGCGATCTTGCGGTGCGCGGCATCGACCTCGGTGCGCGTGGGCATGCCGAACTGCGCGCACATCTGCTCGACCTCGCGCTGCACGCCGGCGCGCAGGCGCATCTGCGCGTTGACGAAGCGGCCGTAGGCGTCGCGGAAGCGCGGCGACAGCGCGATCTCGGCCCAGGCCTCCTCGGCGGCGTCGATCCACAGATCGAACAGCGCACGCGCGCTGGTCAGCGGCGGGCCGGATTCGCCGCGCGCGGCCAGCTTGCGCTCGAAACGGGAGAACGCGTCCTGCGTCGCCTCCGCCAGCAGCGCCTGGTAGGCGCGGCTCTGTTCCAGATAGTCGAGGTTCGCCTGCGCCAGCTTCTGCCAGCGCTCCTGGTGTTCGCGCGCGAAGCCGAACGTCGGCATGCCGAGCCATGCGCGCGCCTCGCGCTGCCACGCCTCCAGCGGCAGGCCCTGCAGGAACGGCTGCACCTGCGCGTACCAGGCATCGAAGCCGTGCTGGCCCGGGCCCTGCATGCCGCGCAGCAGGTCGGCGAACACGTTGCCGCCGCCCATGCCGACCATGCGGCGCCAGGCGTCGGCGACTTCGCGCGCATCCGGCGAGCGGCCGGCGAACTGCGCGGCCAGTTGCTGCATCTGCTCGAACCACGCGCGCGCCTGCGAGCCCATCGTGCGGAAGGCGTCCTCGCCGGGCACCTCGTGGCCCGCCCCCGGTCGCGCGGTCCCCGCGGCGGCGGCCTCGCCCCACGTCGATGCCGCGGCCGTGCCCTTGCGCATGGCGTCGGTCCAGAAATCCCAGTACTGGCGCGCCAGCGCCTCGAACTCGTTGCTGCCCGTGGTGGCCATCGCCGCCTCCCTGTCGATCGCGGCGATCATAGCAACGGGCTTCGCAGCGTCCCGTTACGGTTTCGGGATGCGCAGGGTTTTGCTGATCATCAGCGAGCCGGACAGCGCGAACATCAGCACCAGCGGATGCAACTGCCACGGCCCGAGCTTCACCATCCCCAGCCAGAGCCGCTCGCCGATCGCCCCCTGCGCGGCCGCCGCCGCCAGCACCACCACCAGCAGCAGGCTGGTCGGGATCGGCGTGCCCTCGAAGTACTTCACCTTGCCTTCGGCGCCGGAGAGCTGTTCGGCGGTGACGTTGTAGCGCGCCAGGCGGCTGACGCCGCAGCCGACGAAGTAGCTGAGCACCACCCAGTCCCAGCCGCCCTGCATGCCGCAGGCGTAGGCGAGCGCGGCCGGGGCGACGCCGAAGGAGATGACGTCGGCCAGCGAGTCCAGCTCGCGCCCGAGCGTGGACGCCGCCTTGCGCCAGCGGGCCACACGGCCGTCGAGCGCGTCGAACACGAACGCCAGCGGGATCAGCGCCATGCCGATCAACAGGTCGCGCACCACGCCTTCCTGCAGGAAGCGCATCGCGGCGAAGATCGCGCCGGTGCCGCAGAACGCGTTGGCGAGGGTGAACCAGTCCGCGAGGTGGAAGTCGCGGATCATGGAGAAGTGGCGTTTCATGGCGTCCGCTCCGTGTCGAGCGGCAGCGTGCCAAAGGCGACGTGAAGCGGGCAAGGCGGCGGGGTGGCTTTGCCACGTGAAGAAAGGAATGGGTCCCGGCCTGCGCCGGGACGACACCACTGGAAACGCTCGTCCCTCATCACCGTCGCCCCGGCGAACGCCGGGGCCCATGCTCCACGGGCTGCGCACGAATGGGTCCCGGCCTGCGCCGGGACGACGAAACCACCGGAAACGCTCGTCCCTCATCATCGTCGCCCCGGCGAACGCCGGGGCCCAAAGATCCACGGGCCCGCGCACGAATGGGTCCCGGCCTGCGCCGGGACGACGAAACCACCCGAAACGCTCCACCCTCATCGTCGTCGCCCGTCGGCGAGGCGCATCGCCGCCGGACACCCAGCGCGCCGGCGCGCGACAATGCCGGTCGTGCGCAAGATCATTCACGTCGACATGGACGCGTTTTACGCGTCGGTCGAGCAGCGCGACGATCCGTCGCTGCGCGGCCGGCCGGTGGTGGTCGCGTGGCGCGGCGCGCGCTCGGTGGTGTGCGCGGCCAGCTACGAGGCGCGCGCCTGGGGCGTGCGCTCGGCGATGCCGGCGGTGCGCGCGGAGAAACTGTGCCCGGAGGCGGTGTTCGTGCCGCCGGACTTCACCCGCTACAAGGCCGTCTCGCGCCAGGTGCGCGAAATCTTCGCGCGGCATACGGATCTGATCGAACCGCTCTCGCTCGACGAGGCGTACCTCGACGTCACCGCGCCGAAATCGGGGCTGCCCACCGCCACCGCGATCGCCGAAGCGATCCGCGCGGCGATCCGCGAGGAGCTGCATCTCACCGCGTCGGCCGGCGTCGCGCCGAACAAGTTCGTCGCCAAGATCGCCTCCGACTGGCGCAAACCCGACGGGCTGTTCGTGGTGCGGCCGCACCAGGTCGAGGCGTTCCTGGCGCCGCTGCCGGTGGGACGCCTGCCGGGCGTGGGCAAGGTCGCCGAGCGCAAGCTGCACGAACTGGGGGCGACCACGGTCGCGGCGCTGCGCACGTTGCCGCTGGCGGTGCTCGAGGAGCGCTTCGGCCGCTGGGGCAGGCGCCTGCACGAGCTCGCGTTCGGCATCGACGAGCACCCGGTGCAGCCGGAACGGCCCACGCTGCAGATCTCCGCGGAAGACACCTTCGCGTCGGACCTGCGTCTGGACGGACTCGAGCCGCACATCCGCCGGCTGGCGGAAAAGACGTGGGCCGGCTACCTGCGCGAGCGCGAGCGCCGTCCGGAGCGGATCGCGCGCACGGTGGTGCTGAAGCTCAAGACCGCCGACTTCCGCATCCTGACCCGCAGCCTGACGCCGCCGCAGCCGCCGGCGACGCTGGAGGAGCTGATCCGTCTGGCGCTGGCCTTGCGCGCGCGCGT
This sequence comes from Vulcaniibacterium thermophilum, assembly GCF_007923255.1. Lineage (GTDB taxonomy): Bacteria > Pseudomonadota > Gammaproteobacteria > Xanthomonadales > Xanthomonadaceae > Lysobacter_F > Lysobacter_F thermophilum. The sequence continues at coordinate 8,703 of NZ_VOHJ01000048.1, forward strand.
CGATCTGCCGGCGCGCACCCGCTACCGGCTCGCCGGGGTGGGCCTGTCCGGTTTCACCGATGCCTACGTGGCGGGCGCGCAGGACGACCTGTTCGCCACCCCGCACGCATCGCCGCGCGCGTAGCGGCGCGCCGCACGCCCCACCGACGCGCGGCGGGGCGGTGCCGGCTACTTCAGCTTGATCTCGCGCAGGCGCTGTTCGAGATACCCCTGCGCGGTGATCGGCTCCGGATAGCGGCTCGGGTTGTCCGCGCTCACGCACGAGGGCAGCACGTCGATCACGAAGTCCGGATTCGGGTGCAGGAAGAACGGCACCGAATAGCGCGGCTGGCGCGCCTTCTCGCCCGGCGGATTGACCACGCGATGGGTGGTCGACGGATACACGTGGTTGGTGAGCCGCTGCAGCATGTCGCCGATGTTGACGACGATGGTGTCCTCGTCGGCGGTGAACGGGATCCACTCGCCCTTGCGCGACAGCACCTCCAGCCCTTCGGCGCTGGCGCCCACCAGCAGGGTGATGAAGTTGATGTCCTCGTGCGCGCCGGCGCGCACGTTGGGGATGTCGGGCGTGGTGATCGGCGGGTAGTGGATCGGGCGCAGGATCGAATTGCCGTAGTTCGTCTTGTCGGCGAAGAACTGCTCCGGCAGGCCGATGTGCAGCGCCAGCGCCGACAGCACCTTCGAGCCGAGCGCATCGAGCGCCTGGTACAGGCCGTAGCCGAGCTCGCGGAACTCCGGCACCTCCTCCGGCCACAGGTTCGGCGGCATCACCGCGCGGTACGGCGAGTCGTCCGGGATCTCGCGGCCGATGTGCCAGAACTCCTTGAGATCCGGATACAGCGAGTCCTTCGCGGTTTCGACCATGAACGGCGTGTAGCCGCGCGCGCCGCCGCTGCCGGGCACGTGGTACTTCATCTTCACGTCCTGCGGCAGCGCGAAGAAGCGCTTGAAGGCGTCGTAGGCGCGGTCCACCAGGTCGGTGGCGATGCCATGCCCGCGGATGCCCGCGAACCCCCACTCGCGATAGCAGGCGCCGAGCTCGGCGACGAACGCGTCGCGGTCGCCCGGACTGCTCGGATCGGTGAAGCGGCGGATGTCGAGGGTGGGAATGCGGGCGGTGGCCATGGGAGGTGTTCCGGAAGGACGGCTGGATGGAAGTCGGTCAGGACGCGGCGGCGCGGACGGCCTCGGCGAGGCGGTCGAGGGTTTGCTGCATCAGGTGCGGATCGTCGGCCTCCACCGTGACGCGGACGACCGGCTCGGTGCCCGACGGGCGCAGGAACGCGCGCCCGCGCCCCTGCACCGCGGCCTGCGCCTGTTCGAGCGCGGCCTGCACCGACAGCGCCTCGGTCGGGCGGGTCGCGCCCGGCTGGTAGCGCACGTTGACGGTCTTCTGCGGCACCTTGCGGAGGCCGCGGCAGGCCTCGGCGAGCCCGATGCCGCGCCGGCGCAGCACCTCGAGCACTTGCAGCGCGCTGACGATGCCATCGCCGGTGCTGGCGCGGTCCAGGCACAGCAGATGGCCGGAAGTCTCGCCGCCGAGCACGCCACCGTGGGCGTGCAGTTGCTGGTGCACGTAGCGGTCGCCGACCTTGGCGCGCACCAGGCCGATGCCGTGTTCGGCGAGCGCGCGCTCCAGGCCGTAGTTGGTCATCAGCGTGCCGACCACCGGCCCGCGCAGGCGGCCGCTCTGCTGCCAGTCGGTGGCGAGCACGTACAGCAGGTCGTCGCCGTCGCGCACGGTGCCGTCGGCATCGACCATCAGCACACGGTCGCCGTCGCCGTCGAAGGCGATGCCGATGTCGGCGCCGGCGGCGCGCAGGTGCCCGACCAGCGCCTCCGGATGCGTCGAGCCGACGCCGTCGTTGATGTTCAGGCCGTTCGGATCGGTGCCGATGGCGTCCACGCGCGCGCCGAGTTCGCGGAACACCAGCGGGCCGATCTGGTAGTTCGCGCCGTTGGCGCAGTCCATCGCGATCCGCATGCCGCCGAGGTCGAACTTGCGCGAGACCGAGTTCTTGCAGGCCTCCACGTAACGGCCGATCGCGTCGCGCGTGCGCACGGCCTTGCCGAGCTGCTCGGACGCCACCGTGCGGAACGGCGATTCAAGCGCCGCCTCGATCGCCAGTTCCATCTCGTCGTCGAGCTTCTCGCCGCTGGCCGAGAAGAACTTGATGCCGTTGTCGTAATGCGGGTTGTGCGAGGCGGAGATGACGATGCCGCCGTCGGCGCGCAGCGAACGCGTGAGGTGCGCGACCGCGGGCGTGGGCATCGGCCCCATCAGTTGCACGTCCACGCCCGCGGCGACCAGGCCGGCTTCCAGCGCCGCCTCGAACATGTAGTTGGAGATGCGGGTGTCCTTGCCGATCACCACCAGCGGCTTGCGCCACGCGTTGCGCGCGAGCGCGTGGCCGTAGGCGTTGCCCAGGCGCAGCACGAAGTCGGCCGAGATCGGGCCTTCGCCGACGCGGCCGCGGATGCCGTCGGTGCCGAAGTATTTGCGGGTCATGCGGGATCGGGAATCCGGAAGCGGGAATGGGGAAGGACTCGGGGCAGCGGAGATGCGCGAACAAGCCGTACGGTCGAGCCAGGCGACATTGAACGGGGGGCGCCGGTCGAGATCACGTCATGGCCGCTTGCCGAACGATTCCCGATTCCCCACTCCCGGTTCCCGTGTCCAGGCTCAGCCCTCGGCCTCCTCCACCGGCGCCGGCTGCCTCATCAGCAGCGCGAGCAGGCTGGCGAGGCGGTCGCGCAGTTCGCGACGGTCGCAGATCTGGTCGATGGCGCCGTGGGCGAGCAGGAACTCGCTGCGCTGGAAGCCTTCGGGCAGGGTCTCGCGCACGGTCTGCTCGATCACGCGCGGGCCGGCGAAGCCGATCAGCGCCTGCGGCTCGGCGAGGTTGATGTCGCCGAGCATGGCGAGCGAAGCGGAGACGCCGCCGGTGGTCGGGTGCGTCATCACCGACACGAACGGCAGCCCGGCGCCGCGCAGGCGGCCGATGACCGCGGAGGTCTTGGCCATCTGCATCAGCGAGAACAGGCTCTCCTGCATGCGCGCGCCGCCGGTGGCGGAGAAGCACACCAGCGGCATGCCGTGCTCGAGCGCGAATTCGCCGGCGCGGGCGAAGCGCTCGCCCACCACCGACCCCATCGAGCCGCCCATGAAGGCGAAATCGAACGCGCAGGCGGTCAGCGGCCGGCCCTTGAGCAGGCCGTGGCCGGCGATCAGCGCGTCGCGCTCGCCGGTGGACTTCTGCGCCGCCTTGATGCGGTCGGCGTAGCGCTTCTGGTCCTTGAAGCGGAGGATGTCGGTGGGGCCGAGGTGGCCTGCGATCTCGTCGAACCGCCCGCCGTCGAACAGCGCGCGCAGGCGGGCGCGGGCGCGGATCGGCATGTGGTGGGCGCACTTCGGGCAGACCTCGAGGTTGTCCTCGAGCTCCTTGCGGTAGAGCACGGCGCCGCACGCGTCGCACTTCTCCCACAGGCCCTCCGGCACGCTGCGGCGCTTGACCGGCGCGCGCTGGGTGCGGATGCCGGCGGGCATGAGTTTCTTGAGCCAGGACATGCGGGTGCGTGTTCCCGTGTGAGGCGGACCGGCGAGTTTACCGCAGGCGCTCAGGCGGGCTGGACGGCGGCGTCGAGCGCGGCGCGAAGGGGGGCGAGGAACGCGCCGGCGCGGCGGGCCGCCTCGGCGGCATCGGCCGCCTCGGCCAGCGCCGCGACCAGGGCGCTGCCGACCACCACGCCGTCGGCCTCGCGCGCCATGGCGGCGGCGCTGGCGGCGTCGCGGATGCCGAAGCCGGCGACGACCGGCACCCGGCTGCGGGCGCGGAGGGTGCGCAGGCGCTCGCCGGCGGCGCCGGCGTCGAGCCGGTCGGCGCCGGTGACGCCGGCGAAGCTGACGTAGTACAGGTAGCCCTGCGCGTCCGCGCACAGGCGCGTAAGGCGCGCTTCGCCGGTGGTCGGCGAGGCGAGCGGGATCAGCGCGATGCCGTGCGCGGCGAACGCGGCGCGGAACTCGTCGGCCTCCTCCGGCGGCAGATCGACCAGCAGCACGCCGTCGACGCCCGCCTGCGCGGCCTCGGCGGCGAAGCGCGCGGCGCCGCGGATCTCGACCGGGTTGAGGTAGCCCATCAGCACCACGGGCGTGTCGGCGTCGCGCTCGCGGAACGCGCGCACGCAGTCGAGCACGTAGCGCAGGCCGGCGCCGCGCGCGAGCGCGCGCTCGGAGCTGCGCTGGATGGTCGGGCCGTCGGCCATCGGGTCCGAGAACGGCACCCCCAGCTCGATCAGATCGGCGCCCGCTTCGACCAGCGCATGCATCACCGGCACGGTCGCTTCGAGTGATGGATCACCGGCGGTGACGAACGGGATCAGGGCCTTGCGGCCCAGGGCCGAGAGTGCGCTGAACGTGTTGTCGAGACGGCTCATTGATGCCTCGGGAGTGGATTCATGCGGGGCCGAGGCCCCGCTCAAGCCCTCCCCTTCAAGGGGAGGGTTGGGTGGGGATGGTGTGGCGGGCGGGCACGGCGACTGCCGCAATCGCAGCGACACCATCCCCATCCCGGCCTTCCCCTTGAAGGGGAAGGAGTACCGCATCACAACGCGATGCCCTCACGCGCGGCGATGGTGTGCACGTCCTTGTCGCCGCGGCCGGAGAGGTTGCACAGCACCAGCGCGTCGCGCGGCAGTTCGCGCGCGAGCTTGATCGCCTGCGCGATGGCGTGGCTCGATTCGAGCGCGGCGAGGATGCCTTCGGTGCGCGCGAGCTGGTGGAACGCGGCCAGCGCCTCCTCGTCGGTAACGCCGACGTACTCGGCGCGGCCGGTGTCCTTGAGGAAGGCGTGTTCGGGGCCGACGCCGGGATAGTCGAGGCCGGCGGAAACCGAATGCGTCTCGATGATCTGGCCGTCGTCGTCGCACAGCACGTAGGTGCGGTTGCCGTGCAGCACGCCCGGACGCCCGGCCGCGAGCGAGGCGGCGTGATGGCCGGTGGCGATGCCTTCGCCCGCCGCCTCGGCGCCGACCAGGCGCACGTCGCGGTCGTTGAGGAAGGCGTGGAAGATGCCGATCGCGTTGCTGCCGCCGCCGACGCAGGCCGTGACCGCATCCGGCAGGCGGCCGTATTCGGCCAGCATCTGCGCGCGCGCCTCGCGGCCGACCACGGCGTTGAAGTCGCGCACCATGCGCGGGTACGGGTCGGGACCGGCGACCGTGCCGATGATGTAGAACGTGTCGTGCACGTTCGTCACCCAGTCGCGCATCGCCTCGTTGAGCGCGTCCTTCAGCGTGGCCGAGCCGCTGGTCACCGGCACCACGGTCGCGCCCAGCAGCTTCATCCGGTAGACGTTGATCTTCTGCCGCTCGATGTCGGTCGCGCCCATGTAGACGACGCATTCGAGCCCCAGCCGCGCCGCCACCGTCGCGCTGGCGACGCCATGCTGGCCGGCGCCGGTCTCGGCGATGATGCGGCGCTTGCCCATGCGCGCGGCCAGCAGCGCCTGGCCGATGGTGTTGTTGATCTTGTGCGCGCCGGTGTGGTTGAGGTCCTCGCGCTTGAGCAGGATGCGCGCGCCGCCGACTTCGCGGCTCAGGCGCGAGGCTTCGTAGATCGGGCTCGGGCGGCCGACGTAATGCGCCAGATCGTGCTCGAACGCGCGGATGAAGGCCGGGTCGGCGCGCGCCTCATCGTAGGCGCGCGCCAGCTCCTCCAGCGGGCCGATCAGCGTCTCGGCGACGAAGCGTCCGCCGTAGCGGCCGAAGTGCCCTTCCGGATCGGGAAAGGCGTGAAAGTCGGACGGGGCTTGGACGCGGGCGTTCATCGCGGCGACGGACGGCGGGGGGAGACCCGCGAGTGTAGCCGTTGCGCGCGCGCCGGGAGCGCGGCGGCACGCTGTGTTGCCGCCGCGAAGCCGTGCGGACTCAGCCGGTTTCGTAGCAGTCGGCGCGGCGGACTTCTTCGACGAACTTGCGCATGCGCTCGCCGTCCTTGATGCCGGGCCGGCCGGGCACTTCGATGCCGGAACACACGTCAACGCCCCACGGCAGGGTCGAGACGATGGCGTCGAACACGTTGTCGGCGCTCAGTCCGCCGGCGAGCAGGAACGGCTTCTGCATGCCGAGCGGTACCTTCGACCAGTCGAAGGTTTCGCCGCTGCCGCCCAGCTCGCCCTCGTCGTGGCTGTCGAACAGGAAGCCGGCGGCGGTCGGATAGCGCGCCTGCAGCGCATGCGGGTGCGGCGCCGAGGTGAGCCCGCGCATCGGGATCACCTTCACGTACGGCACGCCGAAACCGCGGCAGAAGGCGTCGTCCTCGCTGCCGTGGAACTGCAGCATGCTCGGGCGCACCTGGCGGATCACCTCGCGCACCTGGTCGACCGAGTTGTCGCGGAACAGCGCGACCGCATCGACGAACAGGCCCAGCGCATTGCGCATCGCGCGCGCCTCCTCCGGCTCGATCCGGCGCGGACTGCCCTCGGCGAAGATGAAGCCGATGGCGTCCACGCCCAGCTCGCACGCCAGACGCACGTCGCCCGGCCGGGTGAAGCCGCAGAACTTGATGCGGGTACGGTACAGAACTCGGTTCACAGGCTGACCTCCGCAGGCAGTTGCCATTCCCTGGGGTACCGCGGGCCGAGGAAGACCAGTCCGGTCGCCGGCGCGGTCGGCCCCGCCACGGTACGATCCCGCCCGGCGAGCAGCTCCCCCATCCAGCTCTCGGGGCGCTCGCCGCGGCCGATCGGCAGCAAGCTTCCAACGATGTTGCGGACCATGTGGTGAAGAAAGGCGTTGGCCTGCACCTCGATCTCCACCACCTCCCCCGTCCGCCGCACCTCGATGGCCTGCAGCTCGCGCCGGGCGTGGGGCGCCTGGCAGTGAACGGTGCGGAACGCGGAGAAATCGTGTTCGCCGACCAAGGCCTGCGCCGCGCGGTGCATCGCCCCGGCATCCAGCGGGCGCCGTTCCCAGGTCAGGTAATGGCGGCCCAGCGCCGGCCGGATCGGCCGGTTGAGGATGCGGTAGCGGTAGCGGCGCGCGCGCGCCGAGAAGCGGGCGTGGAAGTCGGCGGACACCGGCACGCACCAGCGCACGCTGATGTCCGGCGGTAGCCGGGTGGTGGCGCCGAGCACCCAGCCGCGCGCGCTGCGTTCGGCGGCCGAATCGAAGTGGACCACCTGGCATTCGGCATGCACGCCGGCGTCCGTACGTCCGGCGCAGACCACGTCGACCGGATGCCCGGCGACGAACGACAGCGCCGCTTCGAGCGCGCCCTGCACGCTGCGGTCGTCGCGGCTGCCGCGGGCGGCCAGGCGCTGCCAGCCCGCGTACGCGGTGCCGTCGTACTCGACGCCCAGCGCGTAGCGGCGCGCGGCGGAGGGCGCGGTGACGGAGTCCGACATCGGCGCGGTTATTCGATCTCGCGCAGCATCCGCGCGGCCTGCTGGCGGGCGTGGTGGTCGCCGTGCACCAGCAGGTCGGACAGGATCTGGCGGGCGCCGTCGCGGTCGCCCAGATCGAGGTAGGCGCGGGCCATCTCCAGGCGGTCGCTGCCGGGGCCGGCGGGCGCGGGTTCGAGTTCGACCCGGGCCTTGACCGCGTCCCAGCCGCGCGCGTGCCAGGTCGGGGCCGCCGCGGCCGCGGTCGGCGCGGGCTCCGGCGCGCGCGCGGCGGCGGGC
>NZ_VOHJ01000049.1 GCF_007923255.1 Vulcaniibacterium thermophilum
GGCGGCGATGCCTCCGGGCGCGCCGCGCGCGGCGGCTGCGGGGCCGGGGCGGGCGGCGGGGGCGGTTGCGCGCCGGGCAGGCCGCCGTGGAGCTGGTCGAGCAGGGCTTCGAATTCGTCGTCGCTCACCGGGCCGTCGCCCTGCGCGAAGGCGGCGAGCGCGGCCACGGGCGCGGCCGGCGCGGCGGGCGTGGCCTCATCGCCGGCCCACAGGCGCATGCGTTCGCACAGGTGCGCGGGCGCGGGCGAGAGCGTCTGTCCGGCGGCGAGTTCGGCGAGCATGCGCTGCACGTGATCCAGCAACGCCTGCGCGCCGTCGAACAGGTCGGCGTCGGCCTGGCGTTTGCCGCCGCGCACGCAGCCGAACGCTTCCTCGACCACATGGCAGGCCTCCACCAGCGGCGCGAGGTCGAGGAAGCCGGCGCCGCCCTTGATGGTGTGGAAGCCGCGGAACACGGCGTTGAGCAGTTCGGCGTCGTCCGGCAACTGCTCCAGCGCGACGAGCTGCTCGCCCAGGCGATCAGCGATCTCGCGCGCTTCGATCACGAAGTCGGCGGCGACGCTGTCGTCGTAGGCCATCTCAGAGCCCCAGTTCGCTGATCAGCGCATGGGCGTCGTCGGGCGTGTGGGCGTCCACGCCGGCGACCGCCGGCCCGTGGCCGCGCATCGACGACGCCGGCGCGGGCGCCATGCCGACCGCGCCGAGCGCGTCGTGCACGCCGCGCACCAGGCCGACCACGCGGCGGATGATCTGCCCGCCGAGGTCCTGGTGCGACTGCGCCAGCGCCATCTCCGACAGGTTGGAGCGCAGTCGCGCGGCGATGTCGCCGAGTTCCGGCGGCAGCGCGGCGCGCTGCAGCAGATCCACCAGCGCGCGGCTGTCCTCGACCAGGTCGAGCGTGCGGTGGGTGGCCTGCTCGGTCATCGCCACCACGTGGTCGAGGCGCGAGCACGCATCGGGCAGTTCGGCGACGCCGGCGCCGGCGGTGGGCACCGCGCCGAGCACTTCGCCCAGCTCGCGCGCAAGACGCGCCAGCGCCTGGCGCATCGCCTCGTCCTCGCGGCGGGCGAGCAGTTCGATCTGGCGCCGGAACCCGAGGTCGTCGTCGTGCTCGAGCGCGTCCAGCGCCGCCTTCAGGCAGCGCATCAGCTCGCGGCGGTCCTCAAGGCGCGGACTCATGCGGCGGCCACCATGCGCTCGAAGATGCGGTTGAGCTTCTCCTGCAGCGTCTGCGCGGTGAACGGCTTGACGATGTAGCCGTTCACGCCGGCCTGCGCGGCCTCGATGATCTGCTCGCGCTTGGCCTCGGCGGTCACCATCAGCACCGGCAGCTTGGCCAGCTTCGGGTCCGAGCGGATCGCGCGCAGCAGGTCGGTGCCGGTCATGCCCGGCATGTTCCAGTCGGTGATCACGAACTCGAACTGGCCGGCGCGCAGCGCCGCCAGCGCGGTGGTGCCGTCGTCGGCCTCCGCGGTGTTGTGGAAGCCCAGGTCGTTCAGCAGATTCTTGATGATCCGCCGCATCGTCGAGAAATCGTCGACGATCAGGATGCGGATGTTCTTGTCCACGCGCGCGCCTCCTCCGGCTCAATCGTTGTCGTCGTCGTCGCGGGCATCGCGCAGCCGGGCGCGCAGACGCACCATCGCCTGGCCGTGGATCTGGCAGACCCGCGATTCGGTGACTCCTATAACGGCACCGATCTCCCGAAGGTTGAGTTCCTGTTCGTAGTACAGCGACAGCACCAGCTTTTCGCGTTCAGGCAGGCCGGCGATGGCCTCCGACAGCGCGGCGTGGAACTGTTCGCGGGCCAGGCGCCGCTCGGGGGTGGGGCCGGCGTCGGGCACGCGCGCCTCGCCCTCGTCCTCGATCTGGGCGTCCAGGCTCAGCACTTGACCGCGCGCGGCACCCTCCATCAGCCGGTGGTACTCGTCGAGCGGAATCTCCAGCGCGGCGGCGACCTCCTGCGCGCTGGCGGCGCGGCCGGTCTTCTGCTCGATCCGGCGCGTGGCCTCGGCGGCGTCGCGCACGCGGCGGTGGACCGAGCGCGGCACCCAGTCGCCGCGGCGGATCTCGTCGATCATGGCGCCGCGGATGCGGATCGAGGCGTAGGTCTCGAACGCCGCGCCCTGGCTGGCGTCGTAATGGCGCGCGGCCTCGATCAGGCCGATCATGCCGGCCTGCACCAGATCCTCGACGTCGACGCTGGCCGGCAGGCGCGCCGCCAGATGGTGGGCGATGCGGCGCACCAGCTCGGCGTGGCGGGCGACCACGTCGGCATCGGCGGCGCGCTGCGCGTTGCGGTATTCGCGTTGGGCGTACATGGTCATGCGGCCGCTCCCGCGCCCTGCACCAGGCGCTCGACGAAGAACTCGACGCCGCCGCGCGCGCCGCTGGGGGCCTGCCACTGGTCGGCGCGGCGGGCGAGGTCGCGCAGGGCGAGCGCGGAGGCGCTGGAAGGGAAGGCTTCGACCACGGCCTGCTGGCGCTGGATCGAGCGCCGCAGCCATTCGTCGTAGGGGATCGCGCCGAGGTAGTTGAGCACCACGTCGAGGAAGCGCTCGGCCACGCGTGCGAGCTTGTCGAACAGCTCGCGGCCCTCGGCCGGGCTGCGGACCATGTTGGCCAGCACCTGCACGCGGCCGACGTTGCGCTCGCGCGAGAGCAGCTTGATCAGCGCGTAGGCGTCGGTGATCGAGGCCGGTTCGTTGCACACCACCAGCACCACGTCCTGCGCGGCCTGGCTGAAGGTCAGCACCTGGTCGGACACGCCGGCGGCGGTGTCGATCACCATCGCGTCCAGCGGCAGGTCCAGATCGGAGAAGGCGCGGATCAGGCCGACGTGCTCGGCCGGCGCCAGTTCGGCCATCTGCCGCTTGCCGGAGGCGGCCGGCACCACCAGCAGGCCGCGCGGGCCTTCCAGGATGGTGTCGGCCAGCGCGCAGCGGCCCTCGACCACGTCGGCGAGCGTGAAACGCGGCGACAGGCCGAGCAGCACGTCGACATTGGCCAGGCCGAGGTCGGTGTCCAGCAGCAGCGTGCGGCGGCCCGCCTCGGACAGCGCGACGGCGAGGTTCACCGCCACCGTGGTCTTGCCGACGCCGCCCTTGCCGCCGGTGACCGCGATCACGCGCGGCGGGCGGGCGCGGGGCGGGGCGACGCGCAGGCCGGCGGCCTGGTCGGCCGGGTCATGCGACTGCATGCTTCTGATCTCCGTCGTCGTGGTCGTCCTGGGCGGCGCGGTGCAGTTCGCCCAGCCGCAGGACGAGGCGGTGGGCGTGGGCGCGGTGGAGGTCCTCCGGCACGCGCTGGCCGTCGGTCACGTACGCCAGCGGCAGGCGCTGGCGGATCAGGACCGAGAGCGCGCCGCCGAGGCGACCGGTTTCGTCGAGCTTGCTGAGGATCGCGCCTTCCGGCGAGGCGCAGCGGAAGCGGCGGATCACCTCGTCGAGGTCATCGTTGCGCGCGTTGGCGGGCAGGACGAGGTAGCTGCGCACGCGGCGCGCGGCGCTGATCCAGTTGAACTGCGCGGCGAGCGCGCGGTCGCGCTGGCCCAGGCCGGCGGTGTCGACCAGCACCAGCGGGTAGTCGGCCAGGCGCTCGAGCGTGCCGGCCAGGCCGTCGCGGCTGGCGTCGATCACCGGCATGCCGAGGCGGCGGCCGAACTCGGCGAGCTGCTCGCGGGCGCCGATGCGGTAGCTGTCCAGCGTCACCAGGGCGACGTCGCGCGCGCTGTGGGCGGCGGCGTAGCGGGCGGCGAGCTTGGCCAGCGTGGTGGTCTTGCCGACGCCGGTCGGACCGACCAGCGCGATCACGCCGCCGTCCTCGATCGGCTCGCGCTCGGCCACCACCATCGACTTGGCCAGCAGCGCCAGCGCGCGGCCGCGGGCCACGCCGATTTCGATATTGGGCGGAATCGAGGCGGCCACCGCGCGCGCGAGTTCGGCCTCGCAGCCGTAGGCGTGCAGCTCCTGCAGGATCGCGCCGCGCACCGGCACGCCGCGCAGGCGCTCGTCGGTGAACTGGCCGATCTCGCGTTCGATCAGCGTGCGCATCTGCGCCAGTTCCTGGCGCAGCGCCTCCACCGTCGGGTCGGGCGAAGGGACGGCGGCGAGCGCGGGGCGCACGGCGGAATCGGAGGCCGGCGCGGGGGGCGGTTCGGTCGGCGGAAGGCCGGTCGGCATCGCCGCCGGCGCGGCGATCGCCTCGGCCGGCGCGGCGGCCGTCGCCGCGGCGGCGGACGCGACGTCGACGGGCTGCGGCACCGGTGCTGCCGGCGCCGCATGCGGCACTGACGCGGCCGGCGCCGGCGGGTCGATCAGGCGCTCCATCAGCGCGGACGGCAGCGGCTCGCGGGCGAGTTCGAGTTCGTGCAGCGCGGTGAACGGCGCGGGTTCGTCGGCGGGAACCGCGGAGCGCAGGTGCGCGGCGAAGCTGATCGGCCCGGCGGCGAGGGCGGCGCGGGCGGGGGTGGCGCGCGGCATCGGCTCGGGCCCCGGCGGCACGTCGAAACGCGCGCGGCCGGACGGCGCGGCCGGCTGCACCGGCCCGCCGATCGGCGTGACGTTGGACGGTTTCTCCTGCGCGGGCGCCGCCCACGCGGGCGCGGGCGAAGCGACCGCCGGCGACGGCCAGCCGGGCGCTTCGAAGTTCGGCGCCGGGCGTTCGTCGGCCGGCGGCGTCGGCATTTCGCCGCGCAGCGCACGGCGCACCAGCGCCTCGTCGTAATCGGTGGCGGCGACCACCTCGATCCCGTCGCCGCAGCGTTCGCTGGACAGGATCACGGCGTTCTCGCCCTGTTCCTCGCGGACCATGCGCAGCGCGGTGCGCATGTCGGGAGCCTGGAAGCGTCGGATACGCATGGCGGCCTCAGCGACGGTCCGTCGCGGCGAAGGTGGCGGTTGCGGTCATGTCGGTTCCCCCTGCGCCGTCGCCGGCGCGAATTCGTCAGCCCACCGAGCCGACCAGTCGGAGCCGCTTGTCTTCCGGCACCTCGTGGTAGGCCAGCACCGCCAGACCGGGCACGCTGTGGCGCACGAGCCGGGCGAGCAGCGGTCGCAGCGAGCCGGGCACCAGGAGCACCGCCGGTTCGCCTGCGGCTTCCTGACGGCGGACGCAGTCGCCCAGACCTTCGTGGAGCCGCTCGGCGAGCCCCGGTTCGAGCGCGCCGCTGTTGCCGGAATCCTGCAAGACGCGTTCCAGCGCGGGCGCCAGGGTGTAGACCGGCAGCTCCGGCGCCAGCCCGTTGAGTTCCTGCACGATGAAGCGGCCCAGCGCGGTGCGCACGGCGGCGGTGAGCTGGGTCGGGTCCTGGCTGATGGTCGCGTGCTCCAGCAGCGCCTCGGCGATGCGGCGGAACTGGCGGATCGGCACGCGCTCGTTGAGCAGGTTCTGCAGCACGCGGACGATGGTCGACAGCGGCAGCGTCTTCGGGCACAGGTCCTCGGCCAGCTTCGGCGCATTGCGGGCGAGCGCGTTGAGCAGCGCCTGCACCTCCTCGTGGCCGAGCAGCTCCGGGGCGTGCTCGCGCACCAGATGCGAGACGTGGGTGGCGATCACGGTGGCCGGATCGACCACCGTGTAGCCGAGGTTCTCCGCCTGCGCGCGCTGCGACGGCAGGATCCACACCGCATCCAGGCCGAACGCCGGATCCTTGGCGGCGATGCCCTCGATGCGGCCGAGGGTGCGCCCGGGATCGAGCGCGAGCTCGCGGTCCGGGTGGACGTCCGCGCTCGCCACCGGCACGCCGTGGACCAGCACGCGGTAGCTGCTGGGCGAAAGCTCCAGGTTGTCGCGGATGTGCACCGGCGGCACCAGGAAGCCCAGCTCCTGGGTCAGCTTGCGGCGGATGCCCTTGATGCGCGCCAGCAACTGCCCGCCGTGGCTGCGGTCCACCAGCGGCACCAGCCGGTAGCCGACCTCGATGCCGAGCGGGTCCACCGGCGCGAGATCGTCCCAGCTCACCTCCGCCGGCGCCTGCGCGTCGGCCAGCGGCGCCGGAAGATTGGCGTCCGCGACCGCGGTCTCGTTCTGCCGCTTGCGGATGCGCCATGCCGCGTACCCGAGCGCGCCGCCCAGCAGCAGGAACGGCAGGTTCGGCATGCCCGGCACCAGGCCGAGGAAACCGAGCACGCCGGCGCCGACCATCAGCGCCTTGCCCTGGCCGAACAGTTGCGTGGACAGCGTGCTGCCCATGTCCTGCGCGCGGGTCATGCGCGAGACCAGCATCGCCACCGCCACCGACACCAGCAGGCCCGGAAGCTGCGCCACCAGGCCGTCGCCGATCGACAGCAGGGCGTAGGTGCGCGCGGCGTCGGCGAAGCCCATGCCCTGCTGCAGGGTGCCGATCGCGAAGCCGCCGAACAGGTTGATGAACAGGATCAGGATGCCGGCGATGGCATCGCCGCGGATGAACTTGCTGGCGCCATCCATCGCGCCGTAGAAGTCGGCCTCGTCGCGCACTTCGTCGCGCCGCAGCTTGGCTTCCTCGCGGGTGATCAGCCCGGCGTTGAGGTCGGCGTCGATCGCCATCTGCTTGCCGGGCATGGCATCGAGGATGAAGCGCGCCGACACCTCGGAGATGCGCCCGGCGCCCTTGGTGACGACCACGAAGTTGATGATCGTCAGGATCGCGAACACCACCAGGCCGACGGCGAAGTTGCCGCCGATCACGAACTCGCCGAAGGATTCGATCACCTTGCCGGCCGCGCCCGGGCCTTCGTGGCCGTGCAGCAGCACCACGCGGGTGGAGGCGACGTTCAGCGCCAGCCGCAGCAGGGTGGTCAGCAGCAGCACGGTCGGGAACACGCTGAGGTCCAGCGGCCGCTGCACGTAGAACACCGCCAGCAGCACGATCAGCGAGACGGCGATGTTGAAGCTGAACAGCGCGTCGAGCAGCGGCGTCGGCAGCGGCACGACGACCATCGCCAGCAGCGCCAACAGGCCGAGCGGGGCGATGCCGCCCTGGCGCAGCGCGCCGCGCCAGCCGCCCGCGGTGGAAGGCGGCGCGCTCACGGCTCGCCGCCCTCGGGCACGTCGATCGCCGGCAGCTCCGGCGGACGGCCGCCATCGCGGCGCCATGCGCGCAACTGGTAGACGTAACCGAGTATCTGGGCGACGGCCGCGTACAGCGTCACGGGGATTTCCTCACCGATCCGCGCCTGCCGATACAAGGCGCGTGCCAGCGGCGGCGAGGACACGATCGGCACGCCGTGGCGCTCGCCGACCTCGCGGATGGTCTGCGCGATCAGGTCCACGCCCTTGGCCACCACGCGCGGCGCGCGCATGTTCGCCGCGTCGTAGGCCAGCGCGACGGCGTAGTGGGTCGGGTTGACCAGGATCACGTCGGCGCGCGGCACGTCCTCCATCATCCGGCGCTGCGCGACCTCGTGCTGCATGCGGCGGATGCGCGCCTTGACCTCGGGGCGGCCCTCGGTCTCCTTCATCTCTTCCTTGACTTCCTGCCGCGTCATCATCAGTTGCTTGCGGTGGCTCCAGCGCTGGTAGGGCACGTCCAGCGCGGCGAGCACCGCCAGCGCCGCCACCAGCGCGATCAGCACCTTCAGCACGATGCCCAGGCCGTCGGCCGCCGCGGTGGGCAGCGGGTGGTGCACCAGCGCCATCAGCTTCGGCAGCGCACCCGCCACCGCCATGCCGGCGAAGCCGCCGATCAGGCCCACGCGCAGCAGCGAGCGCACCAGCTCGGCCAGGCCCTCGCGGCTGTAGATGTTCTTCAGGTTGCGCAGCGGATCGAGCCGGCCGATGTCCGGCGCCAGCGCCTTGGGCGCGAAACCGAGGCTGCCCATGATCGCGGGGGCGATCAGGGTCGCAAGCAGGCACACGCCGATCAGCGGCGCGGCCACCAGCAGCAGTTCGAGCAGGCGCCCGGCGAACCACGCCGGCAGCTCGGGCGCGGCGGGCAGCGCCCGCCAGGCCAGCGTCTTGCGCATCCATTCGGTCGCCCCGCGCGCCAGCATGCCGCCGAGCGGCCACAGCGCCAGCGCCGCCGCGCCGACCACGGCCGCGTTCGCCAGCTCGCGCGAGCGCGGGCTCTGGCCGCGCTCGCGCGCCTGGCGCAGGCGTCGTTCGCTGGGTTGTTCGGTGCGTTCGGCGCCCTCGTCGTGTTCGGCCATGGCTTACCCCAGCAGACCACGGGCCGCGGCGAAGGCGGCATCGAACAGCGAACGCGCGGGCTCGACCAACCGGGTGATCAGCATCACCAGCAGCGCGATGCCCAGCAGCAGGGCGGCGGGAATGCCGATCGCGATCGGCTGCAGCGCGGGCGATGCGCGTCCGAGCACGCCGAAGCACAGGTTCACCACCAGCATCGACAGCACGATCGGCAGCGCGATCGCCACGCCCGCGGCGAGCGCGCTGGTGAGGAACGCCGGCACCGCCTGCGCCAGCGCGGTCCAGTCCGGCAGCGGCTGGCCGGGCGGTTGCAGGCGGTAGCTGTCGGCCAGCAACTGGATCAGCGCCAGATGGCCGTCGAAGGAGAGGAACAGCAGCGCGAGCGCGACGTAGAACCACTGGCCGACCACGGTCGGCGCACCGTTCGCCGGGTCGGCCATCTGCGCGAAGCTCAGCGCCATGCCCTGCGAGATCAGCTCGCCGGCGAACGCGCCGGCCTCGAACGCCAGCCGCAGCAGGAAGCCGATCGCCACGCCGATCGCCAGCTCGCGCATCACGTTGAGCACGGTGAGCGCATCGAACGCCGCCGGCGGCGGCTTGGGCAGCATCGGCGCCAGCATCGCCGACAGCGCGAACACCAGCGCCATCCTCACCCGCGGCGGCACCGCGCGCGAGCCGAACAGCGGCGCGGCCAGGAACGCGGCGCCCAGGCGCATGGACAGCCACAGTGCGGCGTGGATCCAGCCGAGCAGGCGGGTGCCGTCCAGCAGCACCGCGGTGGCGCTGTCCATGGCGCTAGCCCACCAGCTCCGGAATGCGCTGGATCAGCGCGGCGGTGAAGTCCACCAGCGCGCCCAGCATCCAGCTTCCGCCGATCGCGATCACCGCGAACAGCGTGACCGCCTTCGCCACGAAGGCGATGGTCGGCTCGTTGATCTGGGTCGCGGCCTGGGCGATGCCGACCACCACGCCGACCACCAGCACGGCCAGCAGCAGCGGCGCGCCCAGCGTCATGACCATCTGCAGGGCCAGGCGCAGTTCGGTGAGTACGGATTCGGGCGTCATGCGGCGTGGAAACTCGCGGCGAGCGAACCGACCACCAGCACCCAGCCGTCCACCAGCACGAACAGCAGGATCTTGAACGGCGCCGACACCAGCATCGGCGAGAGCATCATCATGCCCATCGACATCAGCACGCTGGCGACCACCAGGTCGATCACCAGGAACGGGATGAACAGCATGAAGCCGATCTCGAACGCGGTGCGCAGCTCGCTGGTGATGAACGCTGCGGCCAGCACGTGGAAGGGCACATCGGCGGGCGAGGCGTAGCCCTTCGGCTGGCCGGCCATGCCGGCGAAGGTCAGCAGATCGTTGTCGCGCACCTGCGCCAGCATGAAGTCGCGGAACGGCGCCGACGCCGCGCGCCAGGCGTCGCCGGCGGCGAGCTGGTCGTTGAGGTAGGGCGCCACGCCGTGGGTCCAGGAGGCGTCGAGCACCGGCGACATCACCAGCGCGGTGAGGAACAGCGCCAGCCCCAGCAGCACCTGGTTGGACGGCGTCTGCCCGGTGCCGAGCGCCTGCCGCAGCAGCGCCAGCACGACGATGATGCGGGTGAACGCGGTCGCGCCCAGCAGCAGCGCGGGCAGCAGGGTGAGCGAGGTCATCACCACCAGCACCTGCAGCGGGATGCTGACCTCGTTGCCGCCGATGCGGGCCACCGTCAGATCCGGCAGCGGCACGGTGCCCGCGCCGGTGGCCGCGGCGGCGGGCGCGACCCAGACCGGCAGGCACAACGCCGCCAGCGCGAACAGGGCCAAGGCGAGCAGCGCGCGGCGGCTCATCGCGCCCCTCCGGCCTGACCGAAGCGCGCGCCGATGCGCTGCAGCGGCGCCCAGCGCCGCGCGCGTTCGCCGAAGCGCCGCATCGCGGGGGTGGCGGCGATGCGCGCGGCCAGCGCCTGCGTCCACGGCGCGCCCGCCATCGTCTTCTGCTGACGCGCGAGCACGGCCGCGAACGATTCCTGCGGCGCCTCCGGCAGCGGCTGCGCCAGCGTGTCGAGCAGACTGATCTGCTGGGCGGTGACGCCGATCAGCAACTGGCGCTCGCCCGCTTCGACGACCAGCACCCGCTCCTTCGCGCCGACCGCGAGCGAGGCGACCACGCGCAGGCCCTGGTGGCCGCGCGCGCCCGCGCCCGGCAGGCGCCTGAGCATCCACGCCAGCCCGAACACCAGGGCGATCACGAGCGCGAGCGCGAACAGGGTGGACAGCACGCTGCCCGCGCCCGGTGCGGCGGCGGCGAGAACGACGGGGCTCATTTCAGGCGCTTGATCCGTTCGGAGGGGCTGACCACGTCGGTCAGGCGGATGCCGAAGCGGTCGTTGACCACGACCACCTCGCCGTGCGCGATCAGCGTGCCGTTGACGAACACGTCGAACGGCTCGCTCACCGCGCGTTCGAGTTCGACCACCGAGCCCTGGTTGAGCTGCAGCAGGTTGCGGATCGGCAGGCGCGCGCGGCCGACCTCCAGCGACAGCGTCACCGGCACGTCGAGGATGACGTCCAGGTTCACGTCCTGGGACGTGCCGGCGGCGCGCTCGGGTTCGAGCTGCATGGGCTGGTGCAGGGTGGCTTCGACGGTGCTCATGGGGTGGTTACTCCGGGCTCGGTGCGGCGCGGCGCCGCGAGGCAGTCGGTGATGCGCACGGCGCGCTGGCCGTTGGAGACGCCGTATTCGCCGAGGAACATCGGCATGTTCTCGATCTTCAGCGGCGCGCGCTGCGGCAGGTCGAACGGGATGATGTCGCCGGGGCGCATGTGCACCAGCGCGCGCAGGCTGGTGCGCACCTCGCCGAGCACGCAGGTCAGTTCGACCTCGGCGTCCATCAGCTCGCGCACCAGCGCGTGCGCCCAGCCCTCGTCGCGTTCGACGCGGTCGCTCTGGATGCCGGCGTCCAGCAGGTCGCGGATCGGCTCCAACATCGACCACGGCTGGGTGATGTGCAGTTCGCCGCCGCCGCCTTCCAGCTCGATGTAGAACTTGGACACCACCACGTACTCGCGCGGCGTGACGATGTTGGCGAAGTGCGGGTTGACCTCGGAGTTGAGGTACTCGAAGTCCATCGGCAGCACGGGCGCCCACGCCTCGGTGAGGTCGGCGAACACCTGCTTCAGCACGAGCTGGATCACCCGCATCTCGGTGGCGGTGAACTCGCGGCCCTCGATCTTGGCCGGGTAGCGGCCGTCGCCGCCGAAGAAGTTGTCCACCACGGTGAACACCAGCTTCGGCTCCAGCACCACCAGCCCGGTGCCGCGCAGCGGCTTCATCCGCACCAGGTTGAGGTTGGTGGGCACGAACAGCGAATGGACGTATTCGCTGAACTTCAGCAGATGCACGCCGCGCACCGAGATTTCGGCCGAGCGGCGCAGCATGTTGAACAGGCCGATGCGGATCAGGCGCGCGAAGCGCTCGTTGATCATCTCCAGCGTCGGCAGCCGGCCGCGCACGATGCGGTCCTGGCTGGCGAAGTCGAACGGCCGCGCCTCGCCGGGCGCGACCGGCGGCTCGATCTCGACCGCGCCGCTGTCCACGCCGTGCAGCAGCGCGTCGATTTCGTCCTGCGAGAGGAGATCGTGGGCGCTCACGCCGGCCTCACTGGGTCACGAAGCTGGTGAAGTAGAGGGCCTCGACGCCGGGCTTGCCGGTCTCGGCCTTGAGGATGGCCTGCACCTCGGCCAGCGCCTCGCGCTGCAGGCGTTCCTTGTCGGCGCGCGTGCGCAGGTTGGTGCTGTACTGCTGGCTGAAGAGCAGCAGCAGGCGGTTGCGGATGCGCGGGGTGTGCAGATCGATGACCGGCTGCACTTCGGGGTCGCGCGTCATCAGTTGCACTTCCACCTGCAGGTAGCGCGGCGCGTCGGGATCGGCCAGGTTCACCACGAACGTCGGTTCGAGCGCGTGGTAGATGGCCGGCTTGGGCGCGGCGCGCTTCGGCGCTTCGGCCTGCGCGCGCCCGAACCACCACCAGGCGCCGCCGCCGCCCGCGCCGGCGAGAGCGACGGCGAGGGCGAGGAACAGCGGCCAGCGGCGCTTGGGCTTGTCGGCGTTGGGGGTCTTGTTGGCTTCGCTCACGGCGGACTCCATGTCGATGCCGTGACGATGCAACCGGCGTGCCTGCGCCCGTCCGGCGCCGATGTGCCGGACGGGGCGGCTCGCGCCGGAACGCCGGCGCGGGTGGGGCGACGGGTTCCCGTCGTTCGCGCGGGCGCGCGTGGCGGAGCTGGCCCCTCTGGCCCGGGCGCGCGAACTCCAGCAAACCCCGTCGCTCCGGCGGAAGCCGGGGCCCATGCCATCGGCGGCCCGATCCGGCGCAGGGCTCAGGCGTATTCGTCGAGCAGGCCGATGCGGCGCGCAAGCGCAGCGGCCGCGGGGCGGTCGGGTTCGGCCCCTTCGGCGCCGAATGCCGACAGCGCGCGCGGCGCGGGCGCGGCGTGCGGCGCGGAGCGGCCGTGGCCGCCGACTTCGGCATGCACGAGCTGCAGGCCCTGGCCGTCGAGCAGCTCGCGCAGCCGCGGCAGGCCGGCCTCGAGCGCCTGCCGGACCTCGGCGTTCGCGCTGCTGAATTCGGCGCGCAGCTCGCGGCCGTCGAGCTGGATGTCGATCTCGATCGCGCCCAGCTCGGGCGGCGATACGCGGATCTCGGCCCGGCTGACCTGCTGGTGGGCCTGCCAGGTCAGACGCGCGGCGAGCGCGTCGGCGAGTTCGTCGCCCTCCAGCGAGGGCGCGGGCTCGGCGGGAACGGCGGGGGCGACCTCGTGCGCGCCGCCGACGGCCTCGTGCGTCGAAGGCGCCGCGGCCGGCGCGATCGCGTTCGGGTTCGCATTGCCGTTCGCGGAGGCGGCGGGTGCCGGCGCGGTGCGGACGGGCGCCGCGCCGTCGGCGAGCGGGAGCATGTCGGCCGGCAGCGGAGCGGCTTCCGCCGCACCGGCGGAAGGCGTGGCGTCGGCGGTTGCGGCCGGCGCCGGGATTGCGGCGGGCGCCGGCGGCGGGCCGCCGCGGTGCG
>NZ_VOHJ01000005.1 GCF_007923255.1 Vulcaniibacterium thermophilum
AAATTGACTTGGTTCTGTTCGAACGTCTGCTGATGGACAACGCCACCGCCAGACGCCCGCACAAGTCACCTGCGCACACTGTCAAAGATCACCGGAGTCGGCCTCAGCGCCTTCCCCTCAACCCCCCGAGCATTCCGCCCGAGGGAGCCGCACATCATACAGCAGTTTTCGTGGTCGTCAACACCTCGTCACTGCCGCTTCACCTCTTCCGGATCGGCGCGGGCGATCCGGCTGAGCCCTGAGCCGCTTCGCGGCCGACGGGAGGGACAGTCTACCTCGGCACGCCGGAGCTGGAAAGCTCGGCCGCGTTGGCTTTCGTGAAGCGGTTCGCTCGATGGCGGCCCCGTTTCCGACTGCGCTTCCCGTCGAAGGGGCGCGCATTGTGCACAGCGTCGGTGCGCTTGGGAAGAGCTTGACGCTGCGCCGGCGGGATCGGTATCCGCGCGTGCGCGGCGTTCGCTTGACGTCCTTTGCGGAGTGCCCGAACGTCGCTGGCACAGCGATGTCCGGAGGTGGCCGATGCGGGTGCGGGCGGTATGTGCAGCGGGGGTGCTGCTGGTGTGCGCGGGGTGCGCGAGCGGCGGTGAGCGCTGGGTGGAGCTCAACGGGGAGCGCTACACGGTCGAGATCGCCGACGACGACGCGGAGCGCGCGCGCGGGCTGATGTTCCGCGATCACCTGGACGCACAGCGCGGCATGCTGTTCATCCATGAGCGCGAGGAGCCGCAGGCGTACTGGATGAAGAATACGCGCATCCCGCTCGACATCCTCTACTTCGACAGCCAGCGCCGCCTGGTCAAGCAGCAGCGCGAGGTGCCGCCGTGCTCAGCGGGCGATGCCTGCCCGAGCTATCCGAGCGGCGCGCCGGCGCGCTACGTGCTCGAGCTCAATGCCGGGCAGGCGGCGAAGCTGAAGCTGCAGGACGGCGCGGTGCTGCGCTTCGGGCCCGGCATCGAGGAGTGATGCGCCTCAGAGCGCGACCATCTCGAAGTCGTCCTTGGTGACGCCGCAGTCGGGACAGGTCCAGGTGTCCGGCACGTCCTCCCAGCGCGTGCCCGGCGCGATGCCCTCCTCCGGCAGCCCCTTCGCCTCGTCGTAGATGAAACCGCAGACGACGCACATCCAGGTGCGGTAGGCGGTGGTCGTGGCGGCTTCGCTCATCGGCGGATAATGGGAGCAACGGCGGGGCCCGCATTGTCCCACCGACCCGCATCAACCGGAAGCGAACCCGATGAGCCGACGCTGGCCTGCACGCGGGCTGTACGCGATCACGCCCGACGAACGCGACACCGCGCGGCTGTTGGCGCGCGTGCGCGCCGTGGTGGACGCGGGGGCGTGCTGGCTGCAGTACCGCAACAAGACTGCGGACGACCGGTTGCGGCGTGAGCAGGCGAGCGCGCTGCTGCCGCTGTGCCGTGCCGCGGGCGTGCCGTTGATCGTGAACGACGATTGGCGGCTGGCTGCGGCGATCGGCGCCGACGGCGCGCATCTGGGGGAGGACGACGGCGAACTCGGCGAGGCGCGCGCCGCGCTCGGCTCCGACGCGCTTCTCGGCGCTTCGTGCTACGCCAGCCTCGAACGCGCGCGCGATGCGGTGACGCGCGGCGCGAACTACGTCGCGTTCGGCGCGTTCTTCCCCTCGCCGACCAAGCCGCATGCCCGCCGCGCGTGCCCGACATTGCTGCAGGCGAGCGCCGCGCTCGGCGTGCCGCGGGTGGCGATCGGCGGGATCACTCCGGACAATGGCCGCGCGCTGGTGGCCGCCGGCGCCGACTTGCTCGCGGTGATCAGCGGCGTGTTCGACGCGCCCGATCCGGCCGCGGCCGCACGCGCCTACCGGCGCTGCTTCGACTGACCTTCCCCCGGGCGCTGCCCATCACGGATGCCGATGCATGAAAACCGACCGTTCCCATGAGCTGTTCACCCGCGCGCTCGAGCTGATTCCGGGCGGCGTCAACTCGCCCGTGCGCGCGTTCAAGTCGGTGGGCGGCGAGCCGTTCTTCGCGCAGCGCGCGGAAGGCGCGTACCTGTACGACGTCGATGGCAACCGCTATGTCGACTACGTCGGTTCGTGGGGGCCGATGATCGCCGGCCATGCGCATCCACACGTGCTCGAAGCGGTGGCGCGCACGATGCGCGATGGACTCAGCTTCGGCGTGCCGAATCCGTTGGAAGTGACGATGGCCGAGACCATCGCACGGCTGGTGCCGAGCTGCGAAATGGTGCGGATGGTGAACTCGGGCACCGAGGCCACGCTGTCGGCGATCCGGCTGGCGCGCGGCGCGACCGGGCGCGCGCGCATCGTCAAGTTCGAAGGCTGCTACCACGGCCACGGCGACAGCTTCCTGGTGAAGGCCGGCAGCGGCGTGATGACGCTGGGGCTGCCGAACTCGCCGGGCGTGCCGGCAGCGCTGGCCGATCTCACGTTGACCCTGCCGTACAACGATTTCGATGCCGCCACGCGGCTGTTCGAAGAAATCGGACAGGAGATCGCGGCGCTGATCATCGAGCCGATCGTCGGCAACGCCAACTGCATCCTGCCGCGCGAAGGCTACCTGCAGCACCTGCGTGCGCTGTGCACGAAGCACGGTGCGCTGCTGATCTTCGACGAGGTGATGACCGGCTTCCGCGTCGCGCTCGGTGGCGCGCAGGCGCGCTACGGCATCACGCCGGACCTGTCGACGTTCGGCAAGATCATCGGCGGCGGCATGCCGGTGGGTGCGTACGGGGGGCGTCGCGAGTTGATGCAGCAGATCGCGCCGGCAGGGCCGATCTACCAGGCCGGCACGCTGAGCGGCAACCCGGTGGCGATGGCGGCCGGGCTGGCGACGCTGGATCTGATCCAGGCGCCGGGGTTCCACGACGGGCTCGAACGCCGCACGCATGCGCTGTGCGAGGGGCTGGAGGCGGCGGCGCGCGAGGCGGGCGTGGCGTTCTGCACCACGCGGGCGCCGGGGATGTTCGGGCTGTATTTCCGCGAGGGGCCGGTGGAAACGTTCGAGGACGCCAAGGCCTCGGATACCGCGCGCTTCAACCGCTTCTTCCACGCGATGCTGCGGCGGGGCGTGTATCTGGCGCCGTCGGCGTTCGAGGCGGGGTTCGTGTCGAGCGCGCACGGCGACGCCGAGATCGCGCACACGCTGGCGGCGGCGCGGGAGGCGTTTGCGGAAGTGGCATGAGGGGTTTTGGCCACGGATCCGCGCGAATGCACGCGGATTGGTTTTGCGTGTGCTTCGGTAGTGCCGCGGAGGGCGCATGTGAGTCGCTTCGGGCGCCCCCTAACCCCCCAACCCTCTCCCCCACGAGGTGGGAGAGAGGGGACGATAAGGCGGCGGCAGTGCGCAAGCGCCTTTCCATCGCTGTGGAATAGCGGGGAAGCGGGCAGGCGCGGCTTCGCGAGGCTCTGCCGTTGATCCGCGCCGCTCGAGCCCGCCGCCACTGATCCACGTTCATCCGCGGCAGTCCGTGGCAAACCCTCCGCTCAGCGCGCGCTGCGCCAGGCGTGCAGTGCGCTGCGCAGACGGTCGAGGCCGTCGGCGATGTCGGCGTCCTCGATGTTGAGCGCCGGCACGAAACGCAGCACGTCGGGGCCGGCCTGCAGCAGCAGCAGGCCGTGCGCGGCGGCGTGATCGAGGATGCTGGCGGCCTGGCCGGCGTGTTCGGGGCGCAGTGGGGCGCCGAGCATCAGGCCGCGGCCGCGGATCCCGGCGAACACGCCAAGTTCCGCATCGAGGCGGGCAAGGCCGTCGCGCAGCGCCTGCGATTGGCGGGCGACGTTGGCGAGCAGGGCCGGCGCAGCGAGCTCGCGCAGCGCGGCGCGGGCGACCGCGGCCGCGAGCGGGTTGCCGCCGAAGGTGGTGCCGTGCGCGCCGAACTGCATCGCTTCGGCGGCTTTCTCGCCGACCAGCATCGCGCCGATCGGGAAACCGCCGCCCAGCGCCTTGGCGAGCGTCACCACGTCCGGCGTCACCTGGTACCCGTGGCAGGCGAACAGCGCGCCGGTGCGGCCCATTCCGCACTGAATCTCGTCGAACATCAGCAGCGCATCGAAGCGATCGCACAGCGCGCGCAGCTCGTGCAGGAACGCCTCGCGCGCCGGCATCACGCCGCCCTCGCCCTGCACCGGTTCGACCAGCACCGCACAGATCTCGCCGCTTGCGAGCATCGCCTCGGCGGAGGCGATGTCGTTGAAGTCGGCGTAGTGGAAGCCCGGCGGCAGCGGCTCGTAGCCCTCGTGATACTTCGGCTGCGCGGTGGCGGTCACTGCGGCGAGGGTGCGGCCGTGGAAGCTGCCGCGGAAGGTGAGGATGCCGCGCCGTTCGGGCGGGCGGCCCTGCGCCGTCGCCCAGCGGCGCGCGAGCTTGATCGCGGCCTCGTTGGCTTCGGCACCGGAATTGCACAGGAACACGCGCCGCGCGAAGCGCGAGGCCTCCACCAGCTCTTCCGCCAGGCGCAGCGGCGGCTCGCTGACGAACACGTTGCTGGTGTGCCACAGACGGCCCGCCTGCTCCACCAGCGCGGCCCGCAGCGCCGGATGCGCATGACCGAGCGCGTTGACCGCGATGCCGGCGGCGAAATCGACGTACTCGCGACCCTGCGAGTCCCACACGCGCGAGCCCTGCCCGCGTTCCAGCACGATCCGGCGGGGGCGATAGATGGGCAGGTAGTAGCGCTCGGCGAGCGCCAGCAGGGATTCGGTCATGACGGGAGTCTCGACGGCACGGACGGCGTATTGTCGCCCGTTCGCGCGCCGCCGGCCGAAGACGCGGCGGGCGGTCGCGCCGGTGCCGGCGGCGAGCGCTCACCAGGTGCCGGTGTTCGGCATCGAGCGCCACGGCTCGGCCGGCGGCAACGGTTCGCCCTTTTGCAGAAGTTCGATCGAGATCAGGTCCGGCGAGCGCACGAACGCCATCCGGCCGTCGCGCGGCGGGCGGGCGATCGTGTAGCCCATCGCACTCAGGTGCGCGCACCTGGCGTAGATGTCGTCGACCGCGAACGCCAGGTGCCCGAAGTTGCGCGCGCTGCCGTAGTCCTCGGCGTCCCAGTTGTACGTGAGTTCGATCTCGGCCTCGGGGTTCTCGGGCGCGCCGAGATAGACCAGCGTGAAGCGGCCGTCGGGATACTCGCGCCGGCGGTTCTCCACCAGCCCGAGACCGTCGCGGAAGAAACGCAGGGAAGCGTCCAGGTCGCGGACGCGGACCATCGCGTGCAGATAGCGCATGTCGTCTCCTTGCTCAGCGGCGCAGCCACCACAGCAGCAGGCTCAGCACGACGCTCACGATCAGCATCGTGGCGAGCGGCACGTACACGGTGATGCGTCCGACGTGGAACACCAGATCGCCCGGCAATCGCCCGATCGGCACGCGCCGCAGCCACGGCCACAGCAGGCCGATGGCCAGCAGCAGCAGGCCGATGGCGATCAGCGCGCGCGACATCAGTCGAGGAACAGGTCCGGCAGCAGCGGCTGCGCAGGATCGACCGCATAGCGCGAAAAGTCGGTGACGCCGGCCTCGCGCAGGACCTCCTCGTCGATGAAGAAGCGGCCGTGGATATCGGCGGCGGCGCGCGTGAGGATCGTGTGCGCCGCGTCGGCGACGATCTCGGGCCTGCGGCAGCGGCTCGCGTCGACGCCGGGAATCATGTTGAGCGCGTCGGTGGCGATGATCGAGCGCGGCCAGAGCGCGTTCACGCCCACGCGGCCGGCGAACTCGGCGGCGAGCCCCAGGGTCACGAAGCTCATCCCCATCTTGGCCAGCGTGTAGCCCACGTGCGGCCCCCACCACTTCGGGTCGAGCGAAGGCGGCGGCGCGAGCGTGAGGATATGCGGATTGGCGGCCTGCAGCAGATGCGGCAGGCAGGCCTGCGCGCACAGGAAACTGCCGCGCGCGTTCACCTGCTGCATCAGGTCGAAGCGCTTCATCGGCGTGTCGAGCGTGCCGCGCAGCCAGATCGCGCTGGCGTTGTTGACGAGGATGTCGATGCCGCCGAACGCATCGACCGCCGCCGCCACCGCGGCGCGCACCTCGTCCTCCTCGCGGATGTCGCATTTCAACGGCAGCGCGCGGCCGCCGGCGCGTTCGACCTCTTCGGCGACGCTGTGGATGGTGCCCGGCAGCCGGGGATTGGGCACCGAGGACTTGGCGGCGATCACGACGTTGGCGCCGTCGCGCGCCGCGCGCAGCGCGATCGCGCGGCCGATGCCGCGGGAGGCGCCGGTGATGAAGAGGGTTTTGCCGGTGAGCATGGGTGGGGACCGGGAATCGGGAATCGGGAATCGGGAATCGGGAAGCGGGAAGCGGGAAGCGGGAAGCGGGAATCGGGAAGCGGGAAGCGGGAAGCGGGAAGCGTAGCGACTTCGGATGCGTCGCGAGCGTCGGCACGGCAGCCGCTTCTTGTGGCCCCCTCACCCCGACCCTCTCCCCCACGAGGTGGGGGAGAGGAGGAGGCAAGGCGGCGGCGCGGGGCTGTGCTGAGGCGGCATGAGGGTTGCTGGCCACGGATTCGCGCGGATGCACGCGGATTGGTTCTGGTATGTGCTTCGGTAGTGCCGCGGAAGGCGCGTGTGAGTCGCTTCGGGCACCCCCTCACCCCAACCCTCTCCCCCACTGGCGTGGGGGAGAGGGGGAGAAAGCGGCGGCGCGTGGCGTTGCGGAAGTGGCGTGAGGGTGCTGGCACGGATGCGCGCGGGCCGCACGCGGATTGGTTTCGGTGACGCTGGCGGAGTCGCGGGAGGACGGGCGGGTCGCTTCGCCCCCTCATCCCAACGCTCTCCCCCATGGCGTGGGAGTAGGGTGACCGAGAAGGTCGCTTCCCGCTTCCCGCTTCCCGCTTCCCGCTTCCCGCTTCCCGCTTCCCGCTTCCCGGTTCCCGGTTCCCGGTTCCCAGTTCCCAGTTCCCAGTTCCCAGTTCCCAGTTCCCAATTCCCAGTTCCCAATTCCCAGTTCCCAGTTCCCGGTTCCCGGTTCCCGGTTCCCAGTTCCCCGTTCCCCGTTCCCCGTTCCCCGTTCCCCGTTCCCCGCTTCCCGCTTCCCGCTTCCCGCTTCCCCGTTCCCCGTTCCCCGTTCCCCGTTCCCCGATCCCCGATTCCCGATTCCCGATTCCCGATTCCCGATTCCCGATTCCCGATTCCCGATTCCCGATTCCCGATTCCCGATTCCCGATTCCCGATTCCCGATTCCCACCCTCAAGGCTTCGGCCCTCGCCCCTCGTTGTCCTCCCACTTGAGGATGCGGCGGGTGAGCACGCGGTAGACGGGTTTGCCGGTGGCGAACCACAGCTCGCGCAGCCACGACTGGCGCCGGAGCAGGCGGCGCTCCACCGGCGTGAGCGCATCGCGGCAGTAGGTGCGCTTGTGCTTGAGCAGGTGACGCAGGTCCTCGCGCATCAGCAGGCGCAGCCAGCGCGAGCGCGGGTGGCCGAGCGAGGCGAGCTGGAAGTCGATGATCGCGGGGCTGCCGTCCTCGCGCACCAGCCAGTTGGCTTCCTTCGCCAGGTCGTTGTGCGCGATGCCGCGCCGGTGCAGCTCGAGCAGCAGACGGCGCGCGGCATGGAAATAGGCGACATCGCCGCGCGGCGGACGCTGGTACATCGCCGCGCCGTCCATGTAGCTGCGATCGAGGCGGCGGCCGTCCCAGCGGAGCAGTTGCGGCGTGCCGGGCAGACCGGCCACCCGCCGCAGCGCGCGCGCCTCGCGCCTTGCGAGGAACCAGGCGGGCAGCTGCAGCCAGGCGGGCACGTAGCGCAGATCGCGGCGCACGAACGCCCCGCGCGCGTCTTCCACGAGCGCGATGCGACCGAAGCTGTCGGACTTGAGGGTGGCGATCTCGCGTTCCTGCGCCATGCGGGCAGTGTACGCAACGCACGCGGCGGCGCGTTCGGACCGCTGCCTATAATCGGCCGATGCAGACGGACTGGATCGACAGCGCGACGGCCTGGATCGGCGCCCATCCCACTGCCGCGGGCGCGCTCATCTTCGCGATCGCGCTGTGCGATGCGCTGATCGTGCTCGGCATCGTGGTGCCGGCGCTGCCGTTGCTGTTCGCGGTCGGTGCGCTGATCGGCCTCGGCCACATCAACGGGCCCTATGCGCTCGCCTGCGCGGCGCTTGGCGCGTTCGTCGGCGACGGGCTGAGCTACTGGATCGGCCGCCGCTTCGGTCCGCGGCTGCGGCTGCGCTGGCCGTTCTCGCGTTATCCGCAGTGGATCGACCAGGGCGAACAACTGTTCCGTCGGCACGGCACCAAGAGCATCTTCATCGCGCGCTTCGTGGGCGCGGTGCGGCCGTTCGTGCCGGCGATCGCGGGGATGCTGCACGTGCCGCTGGTGCGTTATCTCGCGCCCAGCGCGATCGCCTGCGTGCTCTGGGCCGCGGCGTTCCTCGCCCCGGGCTGGGTGCTGGGCAAGTCGTACGACGCGGTGGCGGCGGTGGCCGACCGGCTGGCGCTGGTGCTGGGCGCGCTGCTGGTCGCGGTGGCGGCGGTGTGGGCGATCGTGCTCTACACCTGGCGCTGGTTCGCCGCGCGCGCCGACGCGCTGCTGGCGCGCGCCTTGCGCTGGACGCGCGAGCACCCGCACCTGGGCCGCTACGCGGCGGCGCTGATGGACCCGAACCGGCCGGAATCGCCTTCGTTGCTGGTGCTGGCGCTGTGCCTGATCGCGATCGGCTGGCTGTGGTTCACGCTGCTGGGCACGGTGCTCGCCGAAGGCGGTCCGCTGGCGCTGGACGTGACGATCCACCAGATGCTGGCCAACCTGCGCAACCCGCTCGCCGACCGGCTGATGGGCGCGCTGGCGAGCCTCGGCGATCCGCCGATGCTGGGCAGCGCGGTCGCGTGCGCGCTGATCTACCTGGCGTGGCGGCGGCGCTGGATCGCGGCGGCGCACTGGATCGCCGCGCTGCTGTTCGGGCTGGTGCTGACCAGCGTGCTGGGCGCCGCGATCGACATGCCGCGCCCGCCGAGCGCGCCGGCCGATTTCGGCTTCCCGTCGGTCGCGGTGACGATGACCACCATCGCGTTCGGCTTCTTCGCGGTGCTGATCGCGCGCGAGCTGCCGGGACGGCGGCGCGTGTGGCCGTACCTGCTGGCCGGCGTGGTCACCACGCTGCTGGGCTTCGCGCGGCTGTATTTCGGCGCGCACTGGGCCAGCGAACTGGTCGGCGGCACGCTGTTCGGCATCGTCTGGCTGCTGGTGCTCGGCATCGCCTACCGGCGGCACGTCTCGCGCAGCTTCTGGATGCGGCCGCTGGCGTGGGCGTTCTACGGCAGTTTTCTGGTCGCGGCGGTGTGGTACCTGCCGGGCGCGTCGGTGCGGATGGTCGAGAAGCTCGACGTCGCCGGCCCGACCCTGGTGCTCGAGACCCAGGGCTGGTGGGAGCGCGACTGGACGCGCCTGCCGGCGCAGCGCAGCGAGCGCGAGCCGCGCGGGCGCTGGCCGCTGAACGTGCAGATCGCAGGCCCCCTCGGGCCGCTGCGCGCGCGTCTGGAGGCCGCCGGCTGGCGCGTGCAGCCGCAGGCGGACTGGCTCGATACCGTGCGCCTGCTCGACGACGACCGCGCGCCGCACGAACAGGCCGTGCTGCCGGCCACGCTGGACGCGCAGGCCGAGGCGCTGCTGCTGCTGCATACGGGCGCGCGCGCGGACGAGCAGCACGCGCTGCGGCTGTGGCGCGCGCCGGCCGCGCTGCACGACGGCACGCCGCTGTGGATCGGCACCGCGCAGACGCTGCGGCTGGTGAAGCCGCTCGACACGGTGGCGATCTGGCGCCCGGAGCCGGCCGACAGCGGCGCCTACGCGCACCTGCGCACGGCGCTGGCCCCGCTCGGCGCGCTCGAGGCGCCGCATCCGGCCAACGGCACGCCGGTGCTGCGCCTGCGCACGGCGACGGACGGCCAGTAGGACGAAGGCCGACGCGGGCGGCGGATCAGTCGGGGATCAGCGTCAGCAACTGGTCCAGACGCTCGTGCGGATCGTCGATCTGCAACAGCGCCTGCCGCTGCAGATCGGTCAGCGGCAGCAGCTCCGCGAGGCGCCAGCCGACCCAGGCGGCATCGTCGAAGCGCGCGTGCTCGGCGCGCGCATGCTCGCCCCCGACATGCTCGATCACCCGCTCCAGCACCGTCGACAACAGACCGTGCTCGGGCCGCAGCGGCTCGACCGGATCGCGCTCGCACCAGTCCACTTCCGCCATCTGCAGGCCGTTGTCGCGCACCCGCACGCGGCGCGTGTGGAAGCGGCGCGCACCGCGCAGATGCAGCGTGAGCGCGCCGTCGGCGGCGGTGTCGAAATCCTCCACCAGCGCCTCGGTGCCGAACGCCGCGGGCACCGCGGGCGCGCCGCCGCCCTCGCCGTCCAGGATCAGGCAGACGCCGAAGCCGCGGCCCAGGCGCCCGCATTCGCGCACCAGGTCGAGAAAACGCAGGTCGGACACGTGCAGCTCGAGCGCCGCTCCCGGCAGCAACACCGCGTGCAGCGGAAACAGGCCGAGGGTATCGAGCGCGGGCGCGTGCGGCAGGGCATCCATGCCGCGCAGTGTACGCGTCAGCCCTGCCGCAGCGCGTCGAAGAACCGGCGCGGCGCGCCGTCGAAGCCGCCGTTGGACATGAACACCACGTGGTCGCCGGCGCGCGCGCGCTCCAGCAGCGCGGCGATCAGCGCATCGGCGGTGGGCACGGTGACGCCCTCGCCGCGCAACGCGCCGACCACCTTGCCCGCGTCCCACGGCAGCTCCGGACGGTGCAGGAACACCACCGCGTCCGCCTCGTGCAGCGAGGGGGCGAGCGCGTCGGCGTGCGCGCCCAGCCGCATCGAATTGCTGCGCGGTTCGATCGCCACCAGGATGCGCGCGCCTGCGACCTTCGCGCGCAGGCCGGACAGCGTGGTGGCGATCGCGGTCGGGTGGTGGGCGAAGTCGTCGTAGACGGTGACGCCGGCGTGCTCGCCGATCACCTCCAGCCGGCGCTTGACGCTGCGGAAGTTCGCCAGCGCGCCCAGCACCGCGCGCGGATCGACGCCGACCGCGTGCGCGGCGGCGAGCGCGGCCAGCGCGTTCATCACGTTGTGGCGGCCGAGCAGGGGCCAGCGCACTTCGCCGAGCGCCTCGCCCCGGTGCAGCAGCACGAACGCGCTGCCGTCGGCGGCGAGCAGGCGCGCGCTCCAGTCGAACGCGCCGTCCAGCCCGAACGTCTCCACCGGCGTCCAGCAGCCCATCGCCAGCACCTCGCGCAGGCGCTCGTCCTCGCCGTTGACGATCAGCCGGCCGCGCCGCGGCACGGTGCGCACCAGATGGTGGAACTGGCGCTGGATCGACGCCACGTCGGGGAAGATGTCGGCGTGGTCGTACTCGAGGTTGTTGAGGATGGCCACCCGCGGCCGGTAGTGCACGAACTTGGAACGCTTGTCGAAGAACGCGGTGTCGTATTCGTCGGCCTCCACCACGAACTCGCGGCCGCGGCCCACGCGCGCGGAGACGCCGAAGTCCTCGGCGACGCCGCCGATCAGGAAGCCCGGCGCGCGGCCGGCCGCTTCCAGCAGCCAGGTCAGGATGGTGGTCGTGGTGGTCTTGCCGTGGGTGCCGGCCACCGCCAGCGTGTCGCGCCCGGGCAGCACGTTCTCGGCCAGCCATTGCGCGCCGGAGACGTAACGCCGGCCGTCGTCGAGCACCTGCTCCACCGCCGGGTTGCCGCGCGAGAGCGCGTTGCCGATCACCACGGTGTCGCAGTCGGGCGCGATGTGCGCCGGGTCGTAGCCCTGCTTCAGCGAGATGCCGAGTTTTTCGAGCTGGGTGGACATCGGCGGATAGACCGCCTGGTCGCTGCCTTCGACGTCGTGCCCGAGTTCGCGCGCCAGCGCCGCCACGCCGCCCATGAAGGTGCCGGCGATGCCGAGGATGTGGAGTTTGGCCATGCCGCGATTGTCGCCGATTCCGCTCCCGTTCGTGCCGGGGTATCGAAAGGCGCGGGCGCCCGCGCAGATCCGCAGGTTGGGCTGTGCCGAGGGCGAAGCCCAACGTCGCTTTCGCAGCGCGATGGTGGGCTGTGCTCAGCCCACCCTACGAAACTGCGGCGGCCGGCGCGGGCACGGGATCGCGCGCGAGGGCCGTTGCGCCGCAGCACGCGGGCGCCGCCGCGCGCCGGCGGAAACGCACCGATGCGCGGCTGCCGACGCCCGTGACCGGCTCATCACACGCGGGCCCGATCGACGCTGCTAGGTTCGGCCGCCGCCTGTCCCCGCACAGGCGGTAATCCGGCCGCCCCCTCATCACGGAGCCTCCGATGCGCAACTCCCGCTCTTCCCGCAAGGTCGTCCTCGCTCCCCTCGCCGCCGCCCTCGTCCTCGCGTGCACCAGCCTGTCCGCCTGGGCCGCCGACGAGGTCGCGCCCGCGCTGCGCGCCGCCATGCAGCGCGACCTCGGTCTGTCGTCCGACCGCCTCGTGCAGTACCTCAAGGTCGAACGCGCCGCGCTGCAGCAGGAACGCGCGCTCGCGCGCCAGTTCGGTCGCCACTACGCGGGCAGTTGGATCGAGCAGCGCGCGGACGGCTCGTTCCGGCTGGTCGCGGCGCGGACGACGGCCGGCGGCAAGGCGCCGGCCGGCGTCGAAGTGCGCCAGGTGCGCCACAGCCTGGCCGAGCTCGATGCCTCCAAGGCGCGACTCGACCTCCTGTTCGCGCAGGGCGCGAAGGTGCCGAAGGGCGTGTACAGCTGGCAGGTCGATCTGCCCCGCAACGCGGTCACCGTCAGCATCGCGCCCGGCGCCGAGCAGGCCGCGATCGACTTCGTCGCGCTCAGCGGCATCGACGCGGGCGTGGTGCGCCTGGAAACCATGGACGCGCCGCCGATGCTGCACGTCGACGTGAAAGGCGGCCTCGGCTATCTGCGCAATCCGGGCGACGGCTACCTCTACGCCTGCTCGGTCGGCTTCTCGGTGACGCAGAACGGCGCGCCGGGCTTCGCGACCGCGGGCCACTGCGGCACCGCCGGCGAGGCGGTCTACCACGAGCCGTCGCAGTGGACGCTCGGCCCGCGCTGGGGCGCGTTCGCGGCCTCGCGCTTCCCGGCGCCGGGGCAGTCCGGTCCCGACTATGCGTGGGTGCGGCTCGACGCCGGGCATGCGCTGACCGCCACCGTCCACGGCTACGGCCAGGGCGACGTGACCGTGCGCGGCAGCACCGACGCCCCGGTCGGCGCCGCGGTGTGCCGTTCCGGGCGCACCACCGGCTGGCGCTGCGGCACCATCGAGGCGCGCAACGTCACCGTGACCTACGTGTCCGGCGAGACCGTGCTGAATCTGACGCGCACCACCGCCTGCTCCGAAGGCGGCGATTCGGGCGGCTCGTTCATCACTTCGGCCGGCCAGGGCCAGGGCGTGCTGTCGGGCGGCAGCGGAAGCTGCAAGGGCAACACACGGCGCAGCCGGAGCTACTTCCAGCCGCTCAATCCGATTCTGCAGGCGTACAACCTCAACCTGCTGACGAGCCCCTGAGCCGGCACACGCCGGCGGAAACGAAGAACGCCCCGGACGGGGCGTTCTTCTTGCGCATCGCAGGAGCGCTCAGCCGACGGCCTTGGTGGCGGGCTCCAGCACCTCGACGATGCGGCTGAACACTTCGTCCAGCGAGCCCACGCCGTCCACCATCGCGAGCTTGCCCTGCTGCCGGTAGTGATCGACCACCGGCGCGGTGCGGGTTTCGTACACCTGCAGGCGGATCCGCACCGATTCCGGGCTGTCGTCGGCGCGGCCCTCGGCCGCGGCGCGGCCGGCGATGCGCTCGACCAGCAGCTCGGTCGGCACTTCCAGCAGCACCGCCACGTCCATCGGCTGGCCGATGCGCGCGAGCAGCGCATCCAGCGCGTCCGCCTGCGCGAGGTTGCGCGGGTAACCGTCGAGGATGAAGCCGTTCGCCGTATCCGGCTGCGAGAAACGCGACTCCAGCATGCCGAGCAGGATCTCGTCGGAGACCAGCTCGCCGCGCGCCATGACCTCCTGCGCCTGACGGCCGAGCTCGGTGCCGGCGGCGACCTCGGCGCGCAGCAGCTCGCCGGTGGAGATGTGCGGCACCCGCAGGTGCTCCTTCAGACGGGCCGCCTGCGTGCCCTTGCCGGAGCCGGGCGCGCCGAGAAGTACCAATCGCATCAACATCGCTCCTGGGACGCGGAATCCGGCGGCCGGGCCTCGACGGCCCGTCGGCGCCGCGGCGCTACACTCGCCGGGCCGCCTCCGCCGGATGTCCGGGGAAAATCAGGCGGCAGCTTACCGCATCCCGGTCCAGGAGCAGGCAAATCGCATGGCCGCAGGCACCCTGTTCTACGCCCAGTCCGGCGGCGTCACCGCCGTCATCAACGCCACCGCGGCGGCGGTGATCCGCGCCGCCCGCGCGCGCCGCGTGCCGGTGCTGGCCGGGCGCAACGGCATCCTCGGCGCGCTGCGCGAGGAGCTGATCGACACCTCCGCGCTCAGCGCGGCCGAGTTGAAGGCCTTGGCGCACACGCCGGGCGGCGCGTTCGGCTCCTGCCGCTACAAGCTCAAGTCGCTGCAGGACGACCGCGCGCAGTACGAGCGGTTGCTGGAGGTGTTCCGCGCGCACGACGTGCGCTGGTTCCTCTACAACGGCGGCAACGATTCGGCCGACACTGCGCTGAAGATCGCGCAACTGGCGGAGGAGTCGGGCTATCCGCTGGTCTGCGTGGGCGTGCCGAAGACGGTCGACAACGATCTTCCGCTCACCGACACCTGCCCGGGTTTCGGCTCGGCGGCGAAGTACACCGCCGTCTCGGTGCGCGAGGCGGCGCTCGACGTCGCCGCGATGGCCGACACCTCGACCAAGGTGTTCGTGTACGAGGCGATGGGCCGCCACGCCGGCTGGCTGGCCGCCGCCGCCGGCCTCGCCGGCCAGGGGCCCGACGCGGCGCCGCATCTGATCCTGTTTCCGGAGCGCCCGTTCGAGGAGGCGCCGTTCTTCGCCAGGGTGCGCGAGGTGGTCGAGCGCGTGGGCTACTGCGTGGTGGTGGCAAGCGAGGGCATCCGCACGCCAGACGGCCGCTTCGTCGCCGACGCCGGCGGCGGCAAGGACGCGTTCGGGCACACGCAACTGGGCGGGGTGGCCTCGCATCTGGCCGCGCGCGTCAAGGACGCGCTCGGCTACAAGGTGCACTGGACCCTGCCCGATTACCTGCAGCGCAGCGCGCGCCATCTCGCGTCGGAGACCGACTGGCGGCAGGCGACGGCGGTCGGCGAGGCGGCGGTGGAGTACGCGCTCAAGGGCATGAAAGGGGTGATGCCGATCATCCGCCGCACCGGCGATCGCCCGTACCGCTGGACCGTGCGCCCCGCCCCGCTGGCCGAGATCGCCAACCGTGAGCGGAAGATGCCGCCGGAGTTCATCCGCGAGGACGGCTACGGCATCACCGATGCGGCGCGCCGCTATCTCGAACCGCTGATCCGCGGCGAGGCGTATCCGCCGTATGGCCGCGACGGTCTGCCGAAGTATCTCGACGCGCGTCTGCCGCTGGTGGAGAAGCGGCTGGGGCCTGATTGACCGCCATCAGCCCAAGCGGGCACACTCGCCCGCGCCGCCGGAAGCAAGGAGGAGAGTTCCATGGAATGGTTCCTGCGAGTCGCTGCAGCGCTGGTATTGGCCGCGCTTCCGCTTCTCCCAGCGCACGGCAAGCGGCCGCCGTATGCCGATAAGTGGGGCGAGATCAAGACACCCTTCGACGAGGCTGCCGCCGAAGCGGCACTCGAGCCGGGCAACAGCCGACTGAGCGGGCGCACGTTCGCCAAACTCGGCTTCCTGAGCAAGAAGTACGGGGCAGAACGGCTCGTATTTCTCCTTCCGCTTGTTCCGTATTATGAGGAATGGTACGCCCGCTTCCGCCGAAACCCGGCGGTAGGCCTGGACTATCTGGACAAGCGGGCAGTCCAGTACCACGCGCGCGCGCTCACCGACGAGGAAGGCCGCTTCGTCTTCGAGAATCTCAAGCCGGGGCGTTATCTCCTCTACTCGACCGTCGGCTACACGATCACCAACGAATGGCGCGAAGTCGTCGGCGTCGAAAGAGGCTACAACGTTTTCGGCCACCTGATTTCGACAGTACCGATCTATGGGGAGCGCCATGTCGATATCATCCCGCTCACCCATCACATTCTTCGAATAGTCGAGATCAAAACGGATGGCGAACACGTTGACCTCGGCGATGTCAGATAGGAGCCCTTTCGATGCTCGTCATTCGGCTTGTCCTTGCACTACTGCTCCTCATGGCATCGGCAATCACGGCACCGGCGGACGCTCAACAGCCGCGCTCCTGTGAACCGGACGCCGCGAAGTGCTGGTACATCGTGTTCGCACTCGGTGACCCGCCGAAGCGCGAGTTGTTCATCACCAACCACGCGATCCGCGAGCTCGAAGCCGGCATCCGGCAACTGGAGCTCGTCCACATGTTCGAATCCCCCGATCAGCCGCAGTACGTCGTTCTCACGCTGGACTTCCGCTGCCGAACCGGAGAGTTCCGCCTTCGCAAGGCGAGCGGAAGCGACCGCAACGGCAAAGTCGCAAGCGCCAGTGCACCCGAGGAGGCGCCCGACTGGCACAAGGCGGCGAATTCTCCGTTGGAACCGGCGATGAACTTTGCGTGCAACCCCGATGTCCTCAAGAACCCCGAACGGCATTACGTGTCGTACTTCACGGATATGATTCGGGTTCCCGACGTCGTGCAACTGGCGCGCAGGACTTTCTGGCAGCAGCGCTGAGCGTGCTCATTCGCATGTGCCCCGCAACTGCAGGGTCGCTGCGAAGGACGGGAGCGAAACCTCCGAAGCGGCGGCGGATTGCCGTGAGGCGTCACTGAGATAGATCCGCGCCCTGCCCTGCGCATCGAGCGTCGGCGGTGCGGCGGTGCCGGGCTTGCGCCAGATGCGCACGATCGCCTGCTGCCGGGAGCAATCGGCATTTGGCACCCGAATCTCGTCGTTGAGGATCCAGCCGCGCACTGGCGATGGCACCGCCTGCGCGGCATCGACCAAACGGGCACGCGGCTGGCAGCGCGGCGAGGTGCGCACGGCGGTCAGCCGATACGGCGCCGCGGGATCGCCGGTGAACACGCCTTCCAACCGCGCACAGGCCTCGGGAATCGTGCGCACGCCGTGAACCGCGCCGGGCACCTGCGGCGCGGCAGGCGCGCGGCGGATCTCGGGCGCGTCCTGCGCCCATACAGGCAACACCAGAGCGAGCGTGAGCGTCAGGGCAAGGCGCATGGGAGGGCTCCGGCGACGATCTGCCGCGAGGCTGCCACGCGGCATATGAACCGCGCGGCATCGCTCGGTGTCTGCGTGCGAGACGCACCCCATGCCGCGGTGCAACAGCCCTTTCACCCCGGTTGCCGCTAGGCTCCACCTACGGCCGCGCGGCCGAGCAGGCCGCGGCCGGGTAGCCATTGACCTCGCGCGCGGACCGGCGCCCCACCGCCGGAGCTGCGGCACTCACTTGGGGAGAGTCGGAATGCTCGAACAGTACGGTCTGGTCCTGGCGCTCGTGTGCGCCGCGATCGCGGTTCTCTACGGTCTGTATTCCGCCCGCTGGATCGGGCGCCAGCCGGCCGGCAACGAACGCATGCAGCAGATCGCCGGCGCGATCCAGGAAGGCGCGCGCGCGTATCTCAACCGGCAATACACCACCATCGGCATCGCCGGCGTCATCCTGCTGCTGGTGATCGGTTTCGCGCTGAGCTGGCCGACCGCGATCGGCTTCCTGATCGGCGCGGTGCTGTCCGGGGCCGCGGGCTACATCGGCATGAACGTGTCGGTGCGCGCCAACGTGCGCACCGCCGAAGCGGCGCGGCACGGCATGGGGCCGGCGATGAACGTCGCGTTCAAGGGCGGCGCGATCACGGGGATGCTGGTGGTCGGCCTGGGGCTGCTGGGCGTGGCGGGCTACTACTTCGCGATGCAGCGCATGGGCACCTCGCAGAGCGACGCGCTGCACGCGCTGGTGGGCCTGGCGTTCGGATCCTCGCTGATCTCGATCTTCGCGCGCCTGGGCGGCGGCATCTTCACCAAGGGTGCGGATGTGGGCGCGGACCTCGTCGGCAAGGTCGAGGCCGGCATTCCCGAGGACGACCCGCGCAACCCGGCGGTGATCGCCGACAACGTGGGCGACAACGTCGGCGACTGCGCCGGCATGGCGGCCGACCTGTTCGAGACCTACGCGGTCACCGTGATCGCGACCATGCTGCTCGGCGGCCTGATGGCGGCCGAGGTCGGCAGCCACGGCGTGCTCTACCCGCTGGTGCTGGGCGGCGTGTCGATCGTCGCCTCGATCATCGGCGCGTTCTTCGTGCGGGTGAAGACCGGCGGTTCGATCATGGGCGCGCTGTATCGCGGGGTGATCGTGTCCGGCGTGCTGGCGGCGATCGCGTTCTACCCGATCACCGCGGAGCTGATGGACGAATCGCGCTACGGCGCGATGGCGATCTACGGCTGCGCGCTGATCGGCCTGGCGCTGACCGGCGCGATCGTATGGATCACCGAGTACTACACCGGCACCCAGTACAAGCCGGTGCGGCACGTCGCGCAGGCCTCGACCACCGGCCACGGCACCAACATCATCGCCGGCCTCGGCGTGTCGATGAAATCGACCGCGCTGCCGGTGATCGCGGTGTGCGCGGCGATCTGGGGCGCGTACGAGCTGGGCGGCCTGTACGGTGTGGCGATCGCGGCGACCTCGATGCTGTCGATGGCCGGCATGATCGTCGCGCTCGACGCCTACGGCCCGATCACCGACAACGCCGGCGGCATCGCCGAGATGAGCGAGCTGCCGCCGGAAGTGCGCAGCGTCACCGATCCGCTCGATGCGGTCGGCAACACCACCAAGGCGGTCACCAAGGGCTATGCGATCGGCTCGGCGGCGCTGGCGGCGCTGGTGCTGTTCGCCGACTTCACCCACAACCTCGACGCGGTCGGCAAGTCGACGCAGTTCATGCTGTCGGATCCGGCGGTGATCATCGGCCTGTTCATCGGCGGCCTGATCCCCTACCTGTTCGGCGCGATGGCGATGGAGGCGGTGGGCCGTGCGGCCGGCGCGGTGGTGGAGGAGGTGCGCCGCCAGTTCCGCGAGATCCCCGGCATCATGCAGGGCACGGGCAAGCCGCAGTACGACCGCGCGGTGGACATGCTCACCCGCGCCGCGATCAAGGAGATGATCCTGCCGTCGCTGCTGCCGGTGCTGGTGCCGGTGATCGTCGGCTTCGGCATGAACGCGCTGATGGGCCCCGGCGCCGGCGTGCGCGCGCTCGGCGGTCTGCTGATCGGCACCATCGTCACCGGCCTGTTCGTGGCGATCTCGATGACCACCGGCGGCGGCGCGTGGGACAACGCCAAGAAGTACATCGAGGACGGCCACTTCGGCGGCAAGGGCTCCGAGGCGCACAAGGCCGCCGTCACCGGCGACACCGTCGGCGATCCCTACAAGGACACCGCCGGCCCCGCCATCAACCCGCTGATCAAGATCATCAACATCGTCGCGCTGCTGCTGGTGCCGCTGCTGTAGGTCGGCCCGCGCAAGCGCCGCACCGAACGCCCCGCTCCGGCGGGGCGTTCCTTTTGGGGTGCCCGAAGGAGCGCCAACCTGCTTGCTGCATCGCAACAGAGGGCCGCGTAGAATGCGCGCCCACGTCATTTCCCGCCCGCGCGCTCCACCCGCGCGGGCCGCATTCGGAGCGAAGCATGGGTCTGGATCTGGTCCCCACCGGCAAGAATCCGCCGGAGGAAATCAACGTCGTCATCGAAATCCCGAAGGACGCCGAGCCGGTCAAGTACGAGGTCGACAAGGCCACCGGCGCGATCTTCGTCGACCGCATCCTGTCCACGCCGATGCGGTATCCGTGCAACTACGGCTACGTGCCGCACACGCTGTGCGGCGACGGCGATCCGGCCGACGTGCTGGTGGTGCTGCCGCTGCCGCTGATCCCGGGCTCGGTGATCCGCTGCCGCCCGGTCGGCGTGCTGAAGATGACCGACGAGGCGGGCAGCGACGAGAAACTGCTGGCGGTGCCGGTGGAGAAGGTGTTCGCCGGCTACGCCCACATCAGCGACATCGACCAGGTCAGCGCGCACTGGTGCGAGCGCATCGGCCACTTCTTCGAGCACTACAAGGATCTCGAGAAGGGCAAGTGGGTGAAGGTCGACGGCTGGGGCAACGCCGCCGAGGCCAAGCAGATCCTGATCGACGCGATCGCGCGCTACAACGCCACCGCCGACGCCGACAAGCCGAAGTTCTGACCGCGCGCCGCGCTCAGCCGTTGTCGGCCGCGCGGTGCGCGGCCGCCGGCTCCGCCTCCGGCAGCACCGCGGCGCGGCCGACCATCGCGTTGAGCGCGCCGAACCAGGCGAGCTCGTTCTCGAGCAACACCCCCTGGCTGGGTCCGCGGATCTCGTCCAGGAACCGCGCCAGCAGCGCGCGGAAGGCGGGGCGTCCGCTCTCGGCATCGCCATGCTCGGCCCACAGGCCGCGCCAGGCGCGCGCGAAGCGCCCGGCGATCTGGCCCATGACCGGCAGATTGGGGTGCGGGCGCGCATCGTTGAACAGCAGCGCCAGATGGGTGTTGAGTTCCCACGGGCTCATCACCGCCGGCACGTTGGCCGTTTCGCAGGGAAACGCCGCCCGCTCGCCCTCGACCGGCGCGACCATCCGCGGCGACCAGCCGGCGACGGCCGCCGCATGCGGGCGTCCCTTCGCCACCAGCTCCCAGAACGCGCTTCCGCCGACGGTATCGACCACGAGGTGGATGCGCTCGCGGACGGCATCGTTGACCACGCTGTGCTGGCGCCAGGTGTCGAAGATCC
Source organism: Vulcaniibacterium thermophilum (assembly GCF_007923255.1). Classification (GTDB taxonomy): domain Bacteria; phylum Pseudomonadota; class Gammaproteobacteria; order Xanthomonadales; family Xanthomonadaceae; genus Lysobacter_F; species Lysobacter_F thermophilum. Next base: position 20,835 of record NZ_VOHJ01000005.1, read on the forward strand.
AGCACTCGCCCGCCGCCATGTGCAGGACCTGACCGCCGCATTCGAAGCGCACGGTCGGCTGGGTCACGATCGGAACGTGCACGCGCACGCGCTCGGCCCAGTAGTAGCCCTGGTCGGCGTGGCGGGTCACCTCGGCGTTGCCGGACAGCCGCATCAACCGGCTGCGTCCGACCACCGCGCCGAGACTGGCGAACACCTGGGTGAGATACGGACAGCGCAGCAGATGCGGCGTCGGTCGCATCGCGCCGGCGAAGCCCTCGTCGTCGGGGTCGCCGTTCACCGCCACCAGCGGCAGCATCGAATTGCCGGGAAAGCCCTGCGGGTGCGGCTTCCACGCGTCCTCGCCGATGGCCGCGATCTCGGCGGCCAGGCGGTCGGCGTCGAAGCGCAGCGGCAGTTGGATGAACGGTACCTGGAGTTTCATGGCGGCCCCTGCGTCGCCGCCATGGTAGCGCAGGGCCCCAAAAAGCTACGGCCCCTTGCGGGGCCGTAGCGTGCGCTGCGATCGGCCGGGCGATCAGAAGCGCTGGCGGTACTGCACGTACATGAAGCGACCGGGCACGTCGTACTGCGGATCGAACTGGTTGTAGTTCGCCGTCAGCGACAGCGGCGGATCCTTGTCGAACACGTTGTTCGCGCCGACCGAGACCGTGCCGTTCCACGGCGTGTTGTAGCGGAACTGCACGTCGTGGTAGGCCACCGCGCCCATGTGGTTGCGCGGCGCCGGACCGGTCGCGATGCGGCGGTCGGGGTCGGAGCAGTACTGCTGGGCATCCTCACCCGTGAACGGGCAATCCTCGTCGATGCCGGAACGGTAGCGGACGCCCCAGGTCGCACCGAAGTCGCCCATCGTCCAATCCAGGAACAGGTTGGACTTGATGCGCCAGTACGGATCGGACGGCAGGTACAGGCCCTGACGCTGTTCCGCCTCGGAATCGACCGTCGCCTTCGTGCTCCAGTTCGACGTGTAGCTCGTGTCCCACGTGATCGCGAAGCGACCGAACGCCGTCTCGGGCAGACGGTAGTTGACCGTCATGTCCCAGCCCTCGACCTCGTAGGACGCGAGGTTGAGCAGCGGCATGTCCATCTCGGTGATGATGTACGGGTCGCCCGGATAGTTCGGATCGCGCGAGAACAGGGCGCAGTAGATCGCCTGCTCGCCCGCGCTGCCCGCGTAGCACTTGTCGAGGATGAACTGCGCCTGCGGGCGCGAGATCGAGTTCTCGATCTCGACCTTCCACCAGTCGAGCGAGATGTCGAACCCTTCCAGCCAGCCCGGGCTGTAGACCATGCCGAGCGTGCGGGTGGTCGAGGTCTCCGGCTGCAGGGCCTCGTTCGAGGTCCAGGTGAACGGCTCGAGCGTCTGGCGCGACGAACCGTCGCCCGGCTGCACGAAGTCGGCCGGAACGCCCTCGGCCGTGCAGCGCGCTGCCACCTGCGGGTTCGCACGCAGCGGCGAATCGGACGAGCACGGATCGAGGTAGCTCTCGTACGAATCGGCATCGCCGGCGTACAGGTTGTTGATGGTCGGGGCGCGGAAGCCTTCCGACCAGTTGCCGCGGACCAGCAGTTCATCGAACGGCTTCCAGCGGAAGCCGAACTTGCTGTTCAGCGTGTCGCCGAAGTTGCTGTAGTCCGAGTAGCGGCTGGCGATCGAGAAATCGAGCAGCTTGGCGAACGGCACATCCGCCAGGACCGGAACCGCCAGTTCGACGTAGAACTCGTCGAGCGAGTAGGAACCCGCGGTGGGCAGGCTGCCGTTGCCGGTGCTGAGGCCCGCCGCGATGAACGCATCCGGCTCGAACTGGCCGCTCTCGCTCCGGTACTCGTAGCCGGCCGCGAAGCTCAGCATGCCGCCGGGCAGCTCGACGATGTCGCCGCTGATGTTGGCGGTGTAGCCCTTCGAGGTGACCGAGCTGGAGTCGTGGGCGGTGAACGACGCGTAGGCCAGGGCCTCCGGCGTGATCGAACCGTCCGGACCCAGCGGGTTCAGCGGCACGCAGCCGGCGATGACGTTGCCCGGCGTACCGCAGCGGATGACGCCGTCGGCGTCGCGGAACGACGGGCCGTACGCATTGCGCAGATTGGCGACGTTGAACAGACCATAGGTGAGGTCGTTCTGGTCGGTGCGGTCGTAGCGGTAGCCGACGTCCCAGTCGAACGCGCGCTCGCCGACTTCGAAGAAGCCGTTCAGGCCGCCGAAGAAGTGCCAGGTCTTCACGTTCTGGTTGAACGACCGGCCGCCGCTCTCGGTGTAACGGCGGTTGACGCCGATCAGCTCGCGGGCGCCGCCACCGACGCTGCCGCCGTAGAAGCCGTCGGGATTGGTCGGGTTGTAGTAGCTGTTGGCCGCCAGACGGAAACCGGTCACCGGCATCGCAGCCAGCAACTGCTCCGAAATGCGCTCGTTGTAGAGCATCTCGGTGCGGAAGCTGACCTTGTCGGTGATGTCGTAGGTCGCCTGGGCGAACAGCGAGGTGCGCTCCTGCGGCGTCAGCAGGTAGTTGTCGGGCGCGGTGTTGTAGCCGTTGACGACCGAGTCGTACGGCACCGGGTTGCCGTTGGCGTCGAGAACGTAGCGCTCCTCGTCGACCGGGTCGACGAACGAACCGGGCACGCCCGTGCCGCTCTGGCCGGCGTAGAACGGAGGACCGCCGGCGGAAATGCTGCGGTCGCCGGCCATCACGTGCTCTTCCTTCACGTACGAGGCGCCGAGCACCACGTTCGAGCGGTCGGTGCTGGTGCCGATCGTGAAGTCGTAGGCCTGACGGAAGCCATCGCCCTTGTCGAACTCGCCCAGGTAGGCGCCGGCTTCGGCACCGTCGAAGTTGGAGCGGGTGATGATGTTCACCACGCCCGCGATCGCGTCCGAGCCGTAGATGGTGGACGCGCCGTCCTTCAGGACTTCGACGCGTTCGATGATCGCGGCCGGGATCGTGTTGAGGTCGACGCTGCCGCCCAGGGTGGTGGTCCAGCGACGGCCGTTCACCAGAACGAGCGTGCGACCCTCGCCGAGGTTGCGCAGGCTGATGCCCGCAGAGCCGTCACCGCCGTTGTTGAAGGTGGTGTTCAGCGCAGCACCGTTGCTGGAAATGCGCTGCAGCACGTCGGCGACCGAGGTCACGCCCTGCTTCTGGATCTCCTGCCGGCTCAGCGTGAAGATCGGCTGGGACGTTTCGATGTCCGCGCGCTTGATGCGCGAACCGGTGACTTCGATGCGATCGAGCTCGGTCGGCTGGCTGCCCTCGGCACCCGCGTCCTGCGCGAAGGCGGCCGTCGGCGCCAGCGCGAACGCGATCGCCGCCGGCAGGACGCCGAACCGCACAGAGCGGTTGATGCGATGCTTCATCGTGATCTCTCTCCGGAAGTAGTTATCGGCGCGTTAAAGCGCTTCGCAAACTTACGTGCCGGTCTTCGATACCGCTTTGCCGCCCGCCCTCGAAGGCTTTGCCGGATTTGCCCGTGCAGTCATGTGCAGACCGCTGCGGTACTGCGTGGCCGACATCCCGTGCCGGGCGCGGAACGCGCGCGCGAAGCTGCAGCAGTTGTCGAAGCCGCACGCCGCGGCGACTTCGCCGATCGTCATCGTCGTGGTGCGCAGCAGGTCGGCGGCGCGGTCGAGACGGATGCGCACCGAAGCGGCCTGCGGACTTTCGTCGTAGAGCGAATGGAACGTCTTGGAGAAGTACCAGGCGGAGAAGCTGGTGAGCTGCGCCAGCTCGCCGATGCGCACGACGCGGTCGCTGTTGCCTTCCAGGTACAGGCGCGCGCGCTGCAGGCGGCCGAACACCTGGCGCTTGCGGCTGCGCGAGCGTCCCGGGCAGCGCGGGATGCGCGCGTGCAGTTCGCGCTGCAAGCCGCCCAGGTGCAGCAGCAGCGGACGCAGCGCGCCGACGTCGCGCTGGCCGTCTCCTTCGGCGAGCAGATGCTCGAGCGCGCGCCGCCAGAGCTGCAGGGTGATCCGGCGCTCGCGCGGGGCCATCGCGCCGCGGCCGGCGTACAGCACCGCCTCGGAGTACTGGCCCAGCAGGCGCTGGGCTTCGCCGTTCACCGCGAGGCCGATGCACAGCCCGTCGCGGTCGACCTGCACCGAGGGATGCGAGTCGCGCTCGAACGCGATCCAGTCGCCCGCGCGCAGGCGGAAGCGGCCTTCGCGGGCTTCCACCCAGGCGCTGCCGCGCAACTGGAACCAGACCGAGAACGCGTTGCCGGCGAGCTGGAGGCTGCCCAGTCGGGAGACGCCGAAGCACGCCGCCTGCGGCGCCGCATCCGGAAGATCGATCGACAGCAACTGGCCGCGGTCGGCCCAGAGCGCCTTGGACATGATCCACCTCGATTGCCTGAGAAAGGCCGGTGGATTTGCCTGATCCCGCCGCTGGCTTCAGGAAATTGGGCGGAGAGTCCTACGAAATCTTCCGGAAGCGTCCGACGAAAGAGTTCCGATAGCCGGATCGCCTTGCGGATCAATCACTTGACCCAGCCCGCCACCCCGCGCGGCGGCTCCGGCGGCAGCGGCATGAAGGCGATGTCGGAACCGTCCTCGGTCGCCAGCGGCACGTAGATCGCGTTGCCGCTGCCGCTGACGCTGAAGCCGTTGGTGGTGAACAGCCGGTCGCGATCGAGGCAACGCGGCGGCGGCGGCGCGTCGCTGCCGATCTCGCGCAGGCGGGCGGCGCAATCGGCCGCCTGCTCGAGGTAGTAGATGCGTCCGTCGCGGGCGATGTCCCAGTTGCGGAACGCCCAGCGCGCCGGCGCTTCGGCGTCGATCCGCCGCACGCTGCCCGGCGAGAGCGCGAGATCCGCCTGCCAGAGCCCGTCCTCGGACAGCCGGGTGAACAGCACGCGGTCGCGCAACGGATCGACCTTCGCCAGCGACACGTCTTCCAGCGTCGCCAGCGCGCGCCACGGCGCGCGGCTGCGGTCGAACAGCGTCAGCCGGACCTGGCCTGCGCCATCGCCGCTGCCGACCAGCACGCGATCGGGTTGCGGCAGGTACAGGCCCTGGATCGGATCGGTGACCGGCACCGGCAGCATCGTCACCTGGCCGGTGGCGGGCGTCACTTCGTACAGGCCGATCCGCCCCTGTCCGTCGCGGCCGACCACCAGCAGACGCCGGCTGTCCCACGACCACTCGGGCATGCGCCGCATGTCCGGATTCACCGCCGACAGCAGCCGCGGCGGCGTGCGCGCCGCCACGTCCGCCCACCACAGCGCGAACTGGCCGGAGCGGTCGGAGGTGAACACGATCTGCCGCGCATCCGGCGCGATCGCCGGCTGCGCGTCGCGCCCGGACGAGGCGAACAGACGCTCGCCGACCGCCTCCCGGCCCGACGGCGCCACCCGCTCGAAGCGGAACAGGCCGAACTCCGGACGGCGGTTGACGAACGCCAGCCAGCGCCCCGCCACCACCGGCGACTGCGCGTTGTCGATGCCGAGATCGCGCACCTCGCGCGTGCGCAGGTCGAAGCGGTACACGCGCGTGCCGCTGTCGATGCGGCGGCCGAACACCAGCCCTTCGCCGTCGGGAAGCCAGTCCCAGCCGCGGATCTCCATCCGCTGCCCGGTCAGCGGCTCGGCCCGCCCGCCCTCGGCCGGGACCCGCCACAGGTCGCCGAGCTGCGGGTTGCGCGCGAACACGATCCAGCGGCCGTCCGGCGAGTAGCGCGGCGCGTGGTCGAGATCGCGCGCGGCGCTGGCGTAGGGAATCGCGCGCCAGGCGCCGCTGGCCAGATCGAGCACGCGCAGCCCCACCCGCACGCCCTCGGCATGCATGCTGCCGAACAGCAGCCCCTGTCCGTCGGGCGTCCAACTGAAGCTGACCAGATCGCGCGGATCGCAGTCGGTCGCCTTGCGCGGCTCGCCGCCGCTGGCCGGCACCACCATCACGCTGCAGGCGGCGCCCGGGCCGCGGCGCTCGAACGCGATCCGGCGGCCGTCCGGCGACCACGCCGGATTGCGGTCGGAGGCGCCGGCGGGCGGCGCGGTCAGCGCGCGCGCCGTGGTCGGCTCGGTGGTCTGCACGAAGATCGCGGTGCCGCGCCGCTGCGGCCGGCTGGCGGCGTAGGCCACCATCGCCGCGTCCGGGGAGAGCGTCGGCGCGAATTCGAAGCCGGGCGCCGAGGTCAGCAGGCGGTAGGGCCGCCCCGTCTGCGAGGCGTCCGCGAGGCTGCGGGCCAGATCGGCCATTTCCGCCTCGCGCCGCACCAGCAGCACCGCCAGGATCAGCACCAGCGCGGTCAGCACGACCGCCGCGACGATGAGCGCGCGGCGCCCCGGGCTTGCGCCGCGGGCCGGGCGCGCGGGCGCCGCCGCAGGCGCTGGCGGGACCGGCGACGCAGGCAGGGACGGCGAGGGCTCGGGCGCGTCGATCACCGCCAGCGGCGGAAGCGTCACCGTCGCCACCGGCAGCGCGGGCTCCGGCGCGTCCAGCCACTCGACCTCGGCCAGAAGGCGGTAGCCGCTCTTGGCGATGGTCTCGATGTAGCGCGCCTCGCCGCGTCGCTCGCCGAACGCCTTGCGCAGCTGGGTGATCGCCTGCGTGACGACATCGTCGGTCGGCAGCGTGCCCGGCCATACCTCGGCCAGCAGCGTGTCGCGGCCGACCACCTTCCCCGCGTTGCGCGCAAGCGTCAGCAGCACGCCCATGGCCTTGGGCGTGATCCGCACCGGCCGGCGCGCGTGGGGCGCGCGCACCTCGCGCAGCGGAATGTCGACAAGACATTCGCCGACGCGCACGGTCTCGGTCGCTGTCAGGGCCATCGCGGTCGCGGAGCGCACCATCGGAAACCAGAAAGGATGACGGCGCGCTCAGGCACCGTCATGTGCTGAAGGGAACGGGGACAACGCAGCCGCCAGACTCGGCACAAGCGTGCGGATGCGCGAACGCAGCGATTGTAGGTGTTCGGCAAAGCCGCAGGCTGAACGCCGGCGATCAATCCGCGCGCGAACGCGCGCCGAGCATGGCCAGGCCGACCAGTCGCGACACCGCGACCGCGACGTACATCACACCGGCGAACATTTCCAGCATCACCAGCGCGCGCGCCGGCGCCCGTTGCGGCACCACATCGCTCAGCCCCACGCCCGAGAGCGTTGCGAAACTCAGAAACAACAGTTCCATCCAACTGCGCAATTCGCCGAAGCTGCCCGGGTACCACGCCTGGCACACCAGGAAGGCGAATGCGAACGCCCACGCCAGCAGGGTGAATGCCGCGCCGATCGCGAACCATTCGTCCAGCGTCACCCGGTGGTCGCGCAGCATGTAGAGCACCAGCCCGGCGGCGGCGTAGAGGTACAGCGCGCCTTCCAGCAGCCAGCCCCAGAGCTGCCAGTCCGCGCGGTCGGCCAGCACGCCGCCCAGCGAAAGCGCCGCTCCGGGCAGCGCCAGCAGCCAGGCGATCCAGTTGGCGGTCGGATTGCGGTTCACCACCCACAGCACGAGCGCCAGCACTGCCACCCCGAACGCGCCGAACATGGCGCGCCCGGCCGCGCTGTCGTCCATCGCCGGGTACAGCACGACGCCCAGAAGCTGCACCGCCAGCAGCCATGCCGATGGATGCCGCCGCGCGATCGCCAGCGCGCGCGATCCCGTGCCGGTGGGTGTCCTCATGCCGCAAGCTCCCGTTCGTGGTCCCAGACCGCATGGCCGAGCGCGTGCAGGAACGGCAACGCGACCTCGGCGTATTCGTAGCGGTCGTCGTTGAACACGCCGTCGCGATTGGCGTACACGCTGGCGGCGAGCGCGAACTGCAGACCGCGCGCGCGGTCCACCACCCACGCCGTCTCGGTGAGGAAACCGTACGCCATGCCGGCCTTGCCGAACACGGTCAGCTCCGGCGGGTAGCGGCCGCCGTCGCCGACGAACAGCCAGCGCGCATAGCCGTCGGGATGGGTCGCCTCCGGCCAGGTCGGCTCGCCGGCATCGCGCGGTCTTGCGGCGAGCGCATGCAGCAGTTGCGCGCGCAGCGGCCCGGCGATGCGCCAGCGCCGCCACCGCGGCACCGACTCGGGCACCAGGAAGGCCTGCAGCATGTCCAGCGCGTCCGCCAGCGGCAGGAAGTTCGCGTGCGCGAAGTCGTGCGGACCCGGACGCACGCTGCCGTCGTCCTCGCGCCAGCCCGTGCCGTCGAGCGCGGCGCCGAACGGAAACCGCCGCGGCCGGCCATCGCGCGCGGGAAGCGCGGCGACGATGCGCCCGTCCTCCTCGCGCACGCGCCCGCCGCCGGTGCGGCGGTTGGCTTTCCTGTCGGCGGACCCCAGACGCGCGATCAGCCGCACGTGCGGCCAGCCCATCGCGGCCAGCCGCGCGTGCACGGCATCGGTGCCCAGCAGCTCGTACCAGCGGTTGAACGGCGCGTTGTCGCTCACCGCGAACGTGCGGCGCAGCCCGTGCGCGAAGCTTTCCGCGGCGGGCTCGCCGGACGGCCATTCACCGCTCGCGGGCGGTGCGACCTCCAGCCGCGCCCGTGCGTCCAGACCCAGCGCCGAGAGCCGCTCGGCCATCAGCAGCGCCATCGGCAGCTTCACCACGCTGCCGGCGGAGTACCAGCGCCGGGGCTGCAGCCCCCAGTCGAAACGCTCACCGTGGGCCGGGCGCAGACACCGAAGTTGCACGCGGAACTGCGGATCGCGCGCCACCTCGGCCAGCGCGGACGGCATCCGCGCGAACACCGCCTCCCACCAGCCGCGCGCCGTTCCAGCGCCCCTCGCCCGCCGCGGCGACGCCAGCAGCGCCGCGCTTCCGAGCAGGAACGCGCGACGCCGCATCGCTCACACCGCCTTGTAGAGATCGCCGCCCTGGGCGCGGAACTCGGCCGCCTTCTCCGCCAGTCCGGCCTCGATCTCGCGCGCGGCGTCGGCCTTCGCCGCCTCGCGCACGTCCTGGGTGATCTTCATCGAGCAGAAGTGCGGGCCGCACATCGAGCAGAAATGCGCCAGCTTGTGCGCTTCCTTCGGCAGCGTCTCGTCGTGGTATTCGCGCGCGCGTTCCGGATCGAGGCCGAGGTGGAACTGGTCCTCCCAGCGGAACTCGAAGCGCGCCTTGCTCATCGCGTTGTCGCGCACCTGCGCGCCGGGATGGCCCTTGGCGAGATCGGCCGCGTGCGCGGCGATCCTGTAGGCGATGATGCCCTCGCGCACGTCGTGCTTGTTCGGCAGGCCCAGATGCTCCTTCGGGGTGACGTAGCAGAGCATCGCGGTGCCGTACCAGCCGATCATCGCAGCACCAATGGCGCTGGTGATGTGGTCGTAGCCCGGCGCGATGTCGGTGGTCAGCGGACCCAGCGTGTAGAACGGCGCCTCGCCGCACTCGCGAAGCTGTTTGTCCATGTTCTCCTTGATGAGCTGCATCGGCACGTGGCCGGGGCCCTCGATCATCACCTGCACGTCGTGCTTCCAGGCGATCTTGGTGAGCTCGCCGAGCGTCTCCAGCTCGCCGAACTGCGCCTCGTCGTTGGCGTCGGCGATCGAGCCCGGACGCAGGCCGTCGCCGAGCGAGAAGGCCACGTCGTAGGCCTTCATGATTTCGCAGATTTCCTCGAAGTGGGTGTAGAGGAAGTTCTCCCTGTGATGCGCGAGGCACCACTTCGCCATGATCGAGCCGCCGCGGCTGACGATGCCGGTGACGCGCTTCGCCGTCAGCGGCACATAGCGCAGCAGCACGCCGGCGTGGATGGTGAAGTAGTCCACGCCCTGCTCGGCCTGCTCGATCAGGGTGTCGCGGAAGATCTCCCAGCTCAGCTCCTCGGCGCGGCCGTCCACCTTCTCCAGCGCCTGGTAGATCGGCACCGTGCCGATCGGCACCGGCGAGTTGCGGATGATCCACTCGCGCGTCTCGTGGATGTGCTTGCCGGTGGACAGGTCCATCACCGTGTCCGCGCCCCAGCGGATCGCCCACACCAGCTTCTCGACCTCCTCGGCGATGCCGGAGGACACCGCGCTGTTGCCGATATTGGCGTTGATCTTGGTGAGGAAGTTGCGGCCGATGATCATCGGCTCGCTTTCCGGGTGGTTGATGTTGCACGGGATGATCGCGCGCCCGCGCGCCACCTCGTCGCGCACGAACTCCGGCGTGATCCGCTGCGGCAGGTGCGCACCGAAGCTCTCGCCCGGATGCTGCTTCAGCAGGTGCGCCTCGCGCACGGCCTCCAGCCGCTGGTTCTCGCGGATGGCGATGAACTCCATCTCCGGAGTGACGATGCCGCGACGCGCGTAGTGCAACTGGGTGACGTTGGCACCGGCCAGCGCGCGACGCGGCCGCGGCCGGTTCGGGAAGCGCACGGCCGCCAGCTTCGGATCCAGCTCGCGGCGGCGGCCGAACTCCGAACTCAGGCCCGGCAGCGTTTCGGTGTCGCCGCGCTCGGCGATCCATTGCGCCCGCAGCGGCGGCAGGCCGCGGGTGAGGTCGATGTCGGCCTGGGGATCGGTGTAGGGCCCCGAGGTGTCGTACACCGTGACCGGCGCGTTGTCCTCGCCGCCGAACAGCGTCGGCGTGCGCGCCAGCGCGATCTCCCGCATCGGCACGCGCAGATCGGGGCGCGAACCTTCGACGTGGATCTTGCGCGAGCCGGGAATCGGGCGCACGACGTCGGCCGAGAGCCGCTCGGCCTGCCGGATCAGTTCGCTGGGAATGGCGTTCATGCGTTCGTCCAGTGAGGAAGCGGGACGAAGCGGCGGCGCGCACCGGCCACGCGGTGTCGCGAAGCTTCCCTACGCCGGTATCAGCCGGATCAGGTTCGAAGGGTCTGTCTCAACCGCAGCGCTGCGGTACCCCCGCTTCGGCCGGCATTGAACCACGGGCGCGGCGGCGGAACCAGCGGCCGGGAATTCGCGCACCGAGCCGCCCGACGTCCGGGAGGGGGAGGGAGACGTCGGGACGGCTCGGAGGCGAAAACCGTCACGCCGCCTGCGGGCCGGGCTTGACCCGGAACCAGGCGGCATAGAGCGCGGGCAGGAACAGCAGCGTCAGCGCGGTGGCGACGATCAGGCCGCCCATGATCGCCACCGCCATCGGCCCGAAGAACACCGAGCGCGACAGCGGGATCATCGCCAGCACGGCGGCCAGCGCGGTCAGCACGATCGGGCGGAAACGGCGCACGGTGGCCTCGACGATCGCCTCCCACGCCGCCGCGCCGTGGCGGCGGTCCTGCTCGATCTGGTCGACCAGGATCACCGAGTTGCGCATGATCATGCCGAACATGGCGATCGTGCCCAGCATCGCCACGAAGCCGAACGGCACGCGCAGCGCCAGCAGGAACAGGGTCACGCCGATCATGCCCAGCGGCGCGGTCAGCATCACCATCACGGTGCGCGAGAAGCTGCGAAGCTGCAGCATCAGCAGCGTCGCCACCACCAGCACGAACAGCGGCACGCCGGCGGCGACCGAGCGCGAGCCGCGCGCGGAATCCTCCACCGTCCCGCCGGTCTGCAGCAGGTAACCCGCCGGCAGCGCGGCGCGGATCGGGTCGAGCGTCGGCTCGATCGCGGCGGTGACCGACGGCGGCGTGACCTCGCCCTGGATGTCGGCGCGCACGGTCACGGTGGGCAGGCGGTTGCGATGCCAGACGATGCCGTCCTCGAACGCGTATTCGAGCGTGGCGATCTGCGAGAGCGGCACGCTGCGGCCGTTCGCGGTCGGCACCGCCAGCGAGCCCAGCAGCGCGAGGCTCTCGCGCTCGCGCGCCGGGCCGCGCAGCAGGATCTCGATCAGCTCGTTGCCCTCGCGGTACTGGCTCACCGAGGTGCCCGCCAGCGCGCCGCGCAGGAACTGCGACAGCTCCGCGGTGCTGACGCCGAGCGCGCGGGCGCGGTCCTGGTCGATGCGCAGACGCACTACCTTGCTCGGCTCGGACCAGTCGAGATTGACGTTGCGCACGTGGGGGTGCGCGCGCACTTTCGCCATCACCTCGCGGGCGATGCGCTGCACCTCGTCGATGTGCTCGCCGGAGACGCGGAACTGGATCGGATAGCCGACCGGCGGGCCGTTCTCCAGCCGCGTGACGCGCAACTGCAGCGTCGGGAACTGCGGCGCCACCTCGTCCAGCAGCCAGGCGCGCAGGCGTTCGCGCGATTCGATGTCGCGCGTGAGCAGCACGAACTGGGCGAAGTTCGGCGCCGGCAGTTGCTGGTCGAGCGGCAGGTAGAAGCGCGGCGAACCGCTGCCGACGTAGGCGACGTAGTTCTCCAGCTCCGGCCGCTTCGCCAGCAGCTTCTCCAGCCGTTCGGCGGCGGCGGTGGTGGCCTTCAGCGACGAGCCTTCCGCCAGCTCCAGATCCACCATCAGCTCCAGCCGCGTCGAATCGGGGAAGAACTGCTGCGGCACGAAGCGGAACAGCACGATCGACGCCACGAAGGCCGCCACCGTGATCGCGATGACCGTCTTGCGGTAGCGCACGCACCACGCCACCACGCGGCGGAAGCGCTGGTAGAAAGGGGTCTGGTAGGGATCGCCGTGATGCGCGTGCGCGTCGCGCTCCAGCCAGGCGCGCAGCGGCCGGGGCAGCCGCGCGAGCAGCCGCCGGCGCGCGTCCCGCAGGCGCGCGGCGCGGCTGCCGGGCGCGGGCTCGCGCGGCGGCGCGGCGAAGTCCGGCAGCAGCTTGTCGCCCAGATACGGGATGAACACCACCGCGGCGATCCACGACAGCAGCAAGGCGATGGTCACCACCTGGAAGATCGAGCGGGTGTACTCGCCGGTGCTGGAGGCCGCGGTCGCGATCGGCAGGAAGCCGGCCGCGGTGACCAGGGTGCCGGTCAGCATCGGGAACGCGGTGAGATCCCACGCCGCGGCGGCGGCCTTGATGCGGTCGTAGCCCTGCTCGAGCTTCACCACCATCATCTCGACCGCGATGATCGCATCGTCCACCAGCAACCCGAGCGCCAGCACCAGCGAGCCGAGCGAGATCTTGTGCAGGCCGATGCCGAAGTAATGCATCGTCGCGAACGTCATCGCCAGCACCACCGGAATCGACAGCGCCACCACCAGCCCGGTGCGCAGCCCGAGCGAGAAGAAGCTCACCAGCAGCACGATCGCCACCGCCTCGGCGAGCACGCGCACGAATTCGTCGACCGAACTTGCGACCGCCTTCGGCTGGTCGCTGACCTTGTGCAGCGTCATCCCCACCGGCAGCGTGCCCTGGATGCGCGCGAACTCGCGCTCCAGCGTCCTGCCCAGCCGCAGGATGTCGCCGCCGTCCTTCATCGACACCGCGATGCCGATCGCGTCCTCGCCCATGAAACGCATGCGCGGCGCCATCGGGTCGGCCAGCCCGCGGCGCACCTCGGCGACGTCGCCGATGCGGAACGTGCGGTCGCCGACCCGGATCGGGAAGTCGCGGATGTCGTCGAGCGATTCGAACTCGCCGGTGACGCGCAGTTGCACGCGTTCGCTGCGGGTTTCGAAGAAGCTGGCCGGCGCGATCGCGTTCTGCGCCTGGATCGCCTGCTGCACCGCCGCCAGCGGCACGCCGAGCGTGGCCAATTTGGTGTTCGACAGCTCGATGTGGATCTTCTCGTCCTGCAGGCCGATCAGCTCGATCTTGCCGACGTCGGGCACGCGCTGCAGTTCCAGCTCGATGCGCTCGGCGTAGTCCTTCAGCACCGCGTAGTCGAAGCCGGGCGCGGTGAGCGCGTAGATGTTGCCGAAGGTGTCGCCGAACTCGTCGTTGAAGAACGGGCCGATCACGCCCTGCGGCAGCGTCGCGCGGATGTCGCCGACCTTCTTGCGCACCTGGTAGAACAGCTCGGGCAGCTCCTTCGAGCGCAGCGAATCGCGCGCGACGAAGAACACCTGCGATTCGCCCGGCCGCGAGTACGAGCGCACGAACTCGTACTTGCCGGTTTCCATCACCTTCTTTTCGATGCGGTCGGTGACCTGGCGCGCGACCTCGTCGGCGGTGGCGCCCGGCCACAGGGTGCGGATCACCATCACCTTGAAGGTGAAAGGCGGGTCCTCGGACTGCCCGAGCCGCTGGTACGAGAACACCCCGATCAGCGCCAGCGCCACCATCGCGTACAGCACCAGCGCGCGGTTGCGCAGCGCCCACTCGGAAAGGTTGAAGCGCATGGCTCAGCGCTCCGCGCGGGCCGGCAGCACGGGCCGGTTGCGGGCGTCCACCGGCGTCACCGCCTGCCCTTCGCGCAGCAGATGGCCGCCGGCCGCGACCACCCACTCGTCGCCGCGCAACCCGTCGAGCACCGGCACCGCGTCCTCGGCGAACGGCCCGGTGCGCACCGGACGCAGGCGGACGGTACGGCTTGCCGGATCGACCACCCACACCGCGGTGCCGTTCGCGCCGCGCTGCACCGCCGCCAGCGGCACCGCGAGCGAGGCCGCCTCTGCGACGCGGTACACGCGCGCGCTCTGGCCCAGCGCCAGCGCGTCGGCCGGCGCGTCCACCGTCGCGCGCACCGCGAACGTGCGCGAGGCCGGGTCGGCGGCCGGCGCGACCTCGCGCACCCGCCCGCGCCAGCGCTGACCGGGGCGCGACCACAGCTCCACGCTCACCGCCTGCCCCGGCCGCAACGCGCCCGCCTCGCCTTCCGGCACGGCGAAGGCCACTTCGCGTCCGCCGTCGGCGGCCAGCGCGAACACCGGCTGGCCGGCGCCGACCACCTGCCCGACCTCCGCCTCGCGGCGCGCGATCACGCCGTCGCGCGGCGCGCGCAACTGCGCGTAGGCGGCCTGGTTGCGGGCGATCGCCGCCTGCGCACGGGCGGCTTCCGCCTGGCCCTGCGCCGCCGCCAGCGCGGCCTCGGCGGAATCGAGCGTGGAGCGGCTGACCAGTTGCTGCGCGGCGAGCGCGGCGATGCGCTGGCGGTCGGCGCGCGCGCGCTGCAGTTGCGCTTCCGCCGCCGCGAGCTGCGCCCGCGCCGCGCCGGCCTGCTGGGCGACGTCGCGCGGGTCGATCACCGCCAGCACCTGCCCCGCGCGCACGCGGTCGCCGACGTCCACGCGCCGCTCGATCAGCGCGCCGCCGATGCGGAACGCCAGCACGCTCTCCTCGCGCGCGCGGACCTCGCCGGGGTAGGCGGTGGCGGCCGCGTCGGCGCGCAGCGGACGTGTCACCAGCGCCGGACGCGGCGCCTCGGCGGGCTTCTCCTCGCCGGCACAGGCGGCCAGAGCCAATACCGAAGCCAGCACAACTCCCGGCAGAACGGCAGCGACGCGCATGAACGACCCGCGAATTCGTGAACCGGCCGGTACTGTATAATTCACGAACCCGGCAGTCCAGTATTTCGCATGACCCGAGCCTCGCCCTCCCGCCCCTCCGCCCCGCCGAAGACGGCCGGTCCCGGCCGCCCGAAGGATCCGGAGAAGCGGGCCGCCATCCTGGAAGCGGCCAAGCAGCTTTTCCTGCGCCAGGGCTTCGCGGGGACCAGCGTCGAGCAGATCGCCGCCGCGGCCGGGGTGTCCAAGCTCACCGTCTACAGCCACTTCGGCGACAAGGACGCGCTGTTCGTCGAGGCGGTGAAGGCCAAGTGCGTCGCGCAGATGCCGGACGAGGCGTTCGAGCGGCCGGGGCGGGACATCCGCGCCTCGCTGCAGGCGATCGCCGAGAAGTTCCACGCGCTGGTGTCCAGCGAGGACGCGGTCGCCCTGCAGCGCGTGCTGATGACCGACGGCCGCGACAACCCCAAGCTGTGCCAACTGTTCTGGGACGCGGGCCCGGCTCGCATCAGCGCCAATCTCACCCGGTTCCTGCAGGAGGCGGTGGACGCCGGCCTGCTCGACATCCCCGACACCGCGCTGGCGGCCGAGCAGTTCCTGTGCCTGCTGAAGGGCACGGTCAACATGCAGGTGCTGCTGCCGGGCCTGTGCGTGATGCACGGCCACGACGCGGCCACCCACGTGCGCAACGTGGTCGACCTGTTCGTGCGGGCCTACGGCCGGCGGGACGGCGCGCGATGAGCCGCGCGCCGGGTGCCTTCGGTCGCGGTGACTTCCGGCACTCAGTGGCGGCCGCCCGCCCGGCCGATCCTGTCGCCGCAGCCGGATCGCACGGCGGCGTCCGCCGGACGCCTTACAATTCGCGATCCTCCGTCCGCCGATCCGCCCCCATGAGCCTTGCCGCCGACACCTTCGATTACGCCCGCGCCCGCGCCCTGATGGTCGAACAGCAGGTTCGGCCGTGGGACGTGCTCGACGAGCGCGTGCTCGACGTGATCGGCTCGGTGCCGCGCGAGCATTTCGTGCCCGAGTCGCACCGCACCCTGGCCTACGCCGACCTGGCGCTGCCGCTGCCGCACGGCGAGCGCATGTTCAAGCCGGTGGTGGAAGGCCGCGCGCTGCAGGCGCTGCAGCTCGACGCCGGCGACGACGTGCTGGAGATCGGCACCGGCAGCGGCTACCTGACCGCGTGCCTGGCCAGACTGGCGCGCGAGGTGGTCAGCCTCGACATCCACGCCGACCTGGTCGATGCCGCACGCGCGCGCCTGGCGGCGCTGCGGATCGGCAACGTGCATCTGGAGCACGCCGACGCGTTCACCTGGGACAACCGCCGCCGCTTCGCCGCCATCCTGGTCGGCGGCGCGGTCGATGCGATCCCGTCGCGCTTCGTCGAATGGCTGGAGCCGGGTGGCCGCATGTTCGTGGTGCGCGGCCGCGCGCCGGCGATGGAGGCCGTGCAGCTCCGCAACGACTCGCCCGCCTCGCGCATCGAATCCCTGTTCGAGACCGACCTGCCCTACCTGATGGGGGCCGCGCCGAAGCCGACGTTCCGGCTGTAAGCGCGCGTTCCGGCGTCGACGAGGCGCGGAGCGGGCCGCTACGAGACCGTCCAACCGATGTTTCAAGGAAGCCGCATGATCCGCCGTCCGCTCGTTCTTGCCCTCGCCCTCGCGCTGCTGCCGGCCGTCGCCTCGGCCGAGGACTTGCTGCAGACCTACGAACTCGCCCGCACCGGCGACCCGGTGCTGTCCGCCGCCGAAGCCAACCGCCTCGCGGTCCGCGAAGGCTCGGTGCAGGCGCGCGCGGCGCTGCTGCCGCAGATCAACGGCCAGGCCACGCTGACGCGCACGCGCGATCACGGCCGCACCGTGCAGACCGACTTCGACGAGAACGGCAACATCGTCTCCTTCCCCGCCAGCAGCGACAGCGAAACCACCACCCGCCGCGTCGGCGTGAGCGCCGACCAGGTGCTGTTCGACTTCGGCCGCTTCTCCACCCTGCGCAGCCAGCGCGCGCTGAGCGAGGCGAGCGACTTCCAGCTCGAGTCGGCCAACGACGATCTGATCACGCGCACGTCGGCCGCGTACTTCAACGTGCTGGTGCAACTGGAGACGCTGGCCGCCGCCGAAGCCGCGGAAGCGGCGCTGAAGCGCCAGCTCGATTTCGCCGAGAAGCGCCTGGAGGTCGGCCTGGCGCCGATCACCGACGTGCACGAGGCGCGCGCCCAGTACGACAGCGCGCGCGCATCGACCATCCTCGCCCGCAACGCGGTGGAGGACGCCTACCAGGCGCTCGCCGAGATCACCGGGCAGCCGATCCGCACGCTGAAGGGGCTGCCGGAGGACTTCACCCCCGCGCTGCCGGAGGACAAGGGCGTCGAGCAGTGGGTGCAGACGGCGATCGAGAACAACCCGGCGCTGCGCGCGATGGAACTGCAACTGCGCTCGGCCGAGGCCGACGTGCAGACCGCCCGCGCCGGCCATCTGCCCACGCTCTACCTCAACGCCAGCTACGGCGACGACACCTCCTGGGGCGATCGCACCATCCTCGGCCGCACGCTGCCGACCGACAGCGAGGGCTACGGCCCGAGCGCCGGCCTGACGCTGTCGGTGCCGATCTTCTCCGGAGGCGCCACGCAGTCGCGCGTGCGCCAGGCGATCGCGCAGCGCGATGCCACCCAGGACGAGCTGGAACAGCAGCGCCGCGCGCTGGTGCGCAACACCCGCGCCGCCTACCAGGCGCTGGTGGCCGGCATCAGCGAGGTCGAGGCCCGCCGGCTGGCGGTGGTGGCCGCGCGCAGCGCGTACGAGGCTTCGCAGGTCGGCCTGGAGGTCGGCACGCGCACGGTGCTCGACGTGCTGGCCAACCAGCGCAACCTGTTCCAGGCCCAGCAGGCCTACGCCCAGGCGCGCTACAACTTCCTGCAGGCGCGGCTGACGCTGGAGCGGGCCGCGGGCACGCTCGACGTCGAGGACGTGGCGGCGATCAACCGCCTGCTGACCGCCGACATCACCGTCCCGGCCAACGACGCCGTCTCACGCTGAGGGTCCGCGCGGCGGCAGCGCCGGACGCAGCAGTTCCAGCGTCCGCGCCAGCGCGCCGCGCCCGCCCTCCAGCAGCGCCCGGCCCGCGCGCGCCATCGCCGCGCGGGCTTTTTCGTCGCCGAGCAGCGCCTCCAGGTGCGCGCCGACGCCGTCGGCATCGGCGCCCACGCGCAACGCCTGCGCCTCGCCCATGCGACGCGCGATCTCGGCGAAGTTGTGCAGATGCGGGCCGGTCACCACCGGGGTGCCGGTCGCGGCCGGCTCCAGCAGGTTGTGGCCGCCCACCGGCTGCAGGCTGCCGCCGACGAAGGCGACGTCGGCGCAGGCGTAGAACGCGGTGAGCTCGCCGAGCGTGTCGATCACGAACACCGCATCGTCGGCGCGCGGCCACTGCTGCGCCGAGCGCGTGCCGACGCCGAAGCCGGCCTCGCGCGCGGCCTCGGCGACCGCGCGGAAGCGCTCGGGATGGCGCGGCGCCCACAGCAGCAGCAGCTCCGGCCAGCGCGCGCGCAGGCGCGCGTGCAGCGCCAGCACCGGCGCCTCCTCGTCGGGGTGGGTGCTGGCGGCGATCCACACCGGACGGGCGCCGCATCGGGCGCGGCACTCCGCCGCGAAGCGGTCGAGGTCGGCCGGCACCGCGAGGTCGAACTTCAGGTTGCCGGTCTCCAGCACCTGCCCGGCGTGCGCGCCGAGCCGCACGAAGCGGCGCGCATCGGCCGCCGACTGCGCGGCGACCGCGCGCACGGTGCGCAGCGCGCGGCCGACCAGCGGCGCCAGCACCCGGTAGCCGCGCAGCGAGCGCGCCGACAGCCGCGCGTTGACGACGTACAGCGGCACCTGCGCGTCGCGGCAGCCGAACAGCAGGTTCGGCCACAGCTCGGTCTCGAGGATGATCCCCACGCACGGGCGGAAGTGGCCCAGGAAGCGGCGCACCGCACCGGGCAGGTCGTAGGGCAGATAGACGTGCGCGACCGACTCGCCCCACAGCGCGCGCACGCGCTCCGATCCGGTCGGCGTGATCGTGGTCACCAGCAGCGGCAGATCCGGGCGCTCGCGGCGCAGCGCTTCGACCAGCGGCGCGGCGGCGTTGACCTCGCCGACCGACACCGCATGCACCCACACCAGCCGCTCCGGCACCGTGTCGCGATAGACGCCGTAGCGCTCCGGCCAGCGCCGCAGGTACGCGGGCTGGCGGAAGCCGCGCCAGATCAGGTGGTAGAGGGTGACCGGCGCCAGCAGGTACAGCGCGGCCGAGTACAGGCCGCGCAGCAGGCGCTCGATCCATGACGTTCGCATCGCGGCAAGGATACCGGCTGGCGCGTCGCCGGCCGCGTGCTCAGGGCGGGGTGTCGCCGGCGTGCGCGCGCTCGCGCCGCAGCAGGTACAGCCCGCTGCCGACGATGATCGCCGCGCCAATCCAGGTCACCCCGTCGGGCAGCACGCCCCACAGGGTCAGGTCGAGCAGCACGCCCCACACCAGCGCGGAATACTCCAGCGGGGCGATCAGCGAGGCCTCGCCGATGCGGAACGCCTCGGTGATCGCGTATTGCCCGAGCGCGCCGGCCAGGCCGACTCCGGCGATGATCCAGGCGTCGCGCGCGCGCAGCGGAACCCAGTCCGGCCACGCCAGCGCGCCGGCGCCCAGCGCCATCAGCGCCAGCAGCCAGACCGTGATCGACTGCGTGCTGTCGGTGCGCGCCAGCACGCGCACGGTGATCGCGCTGATCGCATAGCCCAGCGCGGCGGCGAGCACGGCCACGCCCGCCAGCGAGAACACGCCCTCGCCGGTCGGCCGCAGCACCACCAGCACGCCGAGCAGGCCGACCACGATCGCGATCCAGCGCCGCGGCCCGACCTTCTCGCCGAGGAACGGCACCGACAGCGCGGTGATCAGCAGCGGCGCGACGAAGAAGATCGCGTAGGTGGTCGACAGCGGCAGCGTGCGGATCGCGTAGGCGAACGCCGCCATCATCCCGATGCCGATCGCGCCGCGCAGCAGGTGCAGCGACCAGCGCACCGGGCGCAGCACGCGCGCCCCGCCGCTCCACAGCGCCCACGCCAGCACGAACGGCAACGAGGCGGCGCCGCGCAGCGCGGTCACCTGGAACGGCGGGTAATGCGCGCTCAGCAACTTCAGGCCCGCGTCCATCAGCGCGAACAGGCCGACCGCGGCGAGCATGGTCAACGCCGCGCGGGTGGCATGGGAACGGTCGGTCATCCGGCACTCCGGCAATGGCGCGCGCGCCGCTCCGACGGTGCGCGCAGCACGTGGGGGAGGTAATGGTCCAGCAGCGAGCGCGCGAGCGCGAGATCCCCGGCCGCGATCAGGCCGTCGGCATCGCGCAGCCAGGCCTCGCGGCACCCGGCCGCCGCGCCGTCGCGCGCCGCGCACTCGAGCAGGCGGTCGAACGCGCGCCAGTAGCGCGCGAAGCCGGCGCGGTCCATCGGCGCGCCGTGCCCCGGCACCAGCGTCGTGAACGGCACCGCCTCCAGCCGCGCCAGCGCCGCGCGCCAGCCCTCGGCGCAGGCGGTGTCGAACAGCGGCGCGGGCAGCGTCACCAGATCGCCCGCGACCAGCACGCCGCTGGCCGGGTCGAACAGCCAGACGTCGCCGCCGCTGACCGCGCCGGTTTCCACGCCGAGCACGATCCGCCGCCCGGCCCATGCGTGCGCGCCGCCCGCGGTCAGCGGATGCGTCGGCAGCAGCCGCGGGCCTGCGGCGATGCGCGCGCGCTCGGCGCGCAGCGCTTGCGCCTGCGCGTCGCCGGGGGCGGCACCGGCGAGCATGGCGTCCAACTGGCGTGCGTAGTCGGCGAGGAACCCGTCGAGCGCGCGGCCGAGCTCGGGGCTCGCCCACACCTGCGCCCGCGGATGCGCCGCGCGCAGCATCGCGTTGCCGGCGACGTGATCCATGTGCCAATGGGTGTTGAGCACGACGCGCAACGGCAGCCCGCTGGCGCGGACGCTCTCCAGGATGCGCGCGGTGTGTTCGGGATGACGCCCGCTGTCGACCACGATCCACCCCGCCGGTGCGCGCAGCAGCACGGTGTTGCCGTCCGGCTGCGCGCCGGGCACGAAGCGTCCCCGCAGCAGTGCGACATCGGCCGCCACCGGCTCGCCCGGCAGCGGCGCCGGCGCGCGTACCGGCGCGCAGGCGGCCAGACACGACAACGCGATCGCCAGCAGTCCACGCATGCGGCACCTCCGCGCGGCACGGTGCGCGCCGCGCCGGCCGCGCGCAAGGGCCTAAGGTCGTGCCCCGGCGATGGCGAAGGTGCTCCGCAGCAGCGTCAGCGCCTCGCCCAGATCGCGCGCGACGCGGTGCGCCGCCGCGGGGCCGGGCGCGACCAGATCCGGCACCTGCACCGGCAGCGCGCCCGCGGCCAGCGCCGCGCGCACGCCGGGCAGCGAGTCTTCCAGCACCAGGCAGTCCTGCGGCGCGACGCCGAGCGCGTCGGCCGCGCGCAGGTACACGTCGGGCGCCGGCTTCGGCTGCGCCACCTCGTCGCCGCCCACCAGCGCGTGGAAACGCCCGCGCACGCCGGCCGCGCGCAGCTTGGCCTCGGCGCGCGCGCGCCGCGTCGAGGTCGCGATCGCGCGCGGCAGGCCCTGCGCATCGAGCCAGTCGAGCAGCGCCGTCAGCCCCGTCTTGAGCGGCAATCCGGCCGCGACGCGCTGCTCGTAGAGCGCGTTGGCGCGCCCGATCAGCGCGTCGGCGAGCGCGGCCGACAGCCGCGCGTGCAGCATCGCGTGGCAGGCGGCGTCGTGGATGCCGACCATCGACAGCCAGAACGCATCGTCGAGCCCGGCGTCGAGCTCGTCGTTCGCCTGCCGCCAGCACGCCAGCAGCGCGCGCTCGCTGTCGAGGATCAGGCCGTCCATGTCGAACAGCACCGCGCGCGGCGCGAACGGCAGCGGCGCGTTCGTGCCTGCCGCGATCATGCCGGCGCGCCGCCGACCGGCGCGAACACGCGCGCGATGTCCTCGGCCGCGAGCGCGCGCCACGCGCCCGGCGCGAGCCCGTCGAGCGCAAGCGCGCCGACGCGCGAACGATGCAGCGCCTCGACGTGGTTGCCGAGCGCGGCGAACATGCGCCGCACCTGGTGGTAGCGCCCTTCGGTCAGCACCACGCGCGCGTGGCGCGGGTCGAGCACCTCCAGCCGCGCCGGCGCCAGCGGCTCGGTTTCCGAGCGCAGCATCAGCGTGCCGCTTGCGAACACCTCGCCCTCGTCGCCGCGCAGATCGCGCGCGAGCCGCACCTCGTACACCTTCGCCACCGCGCTCTTCGGCGAGACGATGCGATGCAGCAGCGCGCCGTCGTCGGTCATCAGCAGCAGGCCGCTGGTGTCGCGGTCCAGGCGTCCGACCGTGGACAGCAGCGGCGTGCGCGCGCGGAAGCGCGGCGGCAGCAGGTCGTACACCAGGCGGCCGGCGTCGCGCGTGGAGCAGGTGTAGCCGACCGGTTTGTGCAGCATCAGCGTGAACGGCGCGGGCGGATCGAGCGGTTCGCCGTCCAGGCGCAGGCGCTCGTGGGCGATCTCCTCGTCGGGCGCGAGCGCGCGGCCGCTCTCGTCGGT
The DNA here is from genome assembly GCF_007923255.1 of Vulcaniibacterium thermophilum. Classification (GTDB taxonomy): domain Bacteria; phylum Pseudomonadota; class Gammaproteobacteria; order Xanthomonadales; family Xanthomonadaceae; genus Lysobacter_F; species Lysobacter_F thermophilum. The sequence continues at coordinate 43,616 of NZ_VOHJ01000005.1, forward strand.
GATGCGCCCGGCCTCGAACAACGCCAGCACCTGCCGCCGGCTGCCGTAGCCCAGATGCGCGATCCGCTTGGCCAGCCTCATGGCGCGCGCACCGCCTCGATCACCTTGTAGCCGTCCCGCTGCGCCACCGTGCGCACCTGCGCGAAGCCTTCGGCGAGCGCCGCCTCGTACGGCAGGTGCCGGTTCGCCACCAGCCACAGCCGGCCGCGCGGCCGCAGCGCCTGCGCGGCGGCGGCGATGAAACGGCGGCCCAGGTCGGGGCGCGCGTCGCGGTCGTGGGCGTGGAACGGCGGATTGCTGACGATCGCGTCGTAGCCGCGCGGCAGCCCCACGCCGACGTCGTGCCAGTGGAAGCCTAGCGGCACCCGCTGCGCCTGCGCGGCGAGGTTGGTCCGCGCCAGCTCGAGCGCGCGCGCCTCCGCCTCGTACAGATCCAGCCGCGCGATCCGCGGACAGCGCTCAAGCAGCGCCGCGGCGAGATGCCCGTACCCCGCCCCGAGATCGGCCGCCTCGCCGGCGAGATCGGCGGGCAGATGCGCGGCCAGCAGCGCGGAACCGGCATCGAGACGGTCCCACGCGAACACGCCCGGGCGGCTGACGAATCGACCATCGGCGATCGCGCGCGGCGCATCGAGCGCGCGCCAGCCGGCGGCGAGCGCGGGATCGAGCGGCCCGTCCAGCGGCGCGGTCCACGCCACCCGGCATTTGTGTTTGGACAGCACGCTCACCGCGCCCGCGAGCCGCGACAGATCGGCCTCGTGCGTGCGCGCGCCCTCGTCGTTGCGGGCGGCCAGCACCAGCCGGCCGCCGGGCGCGAGGTACCCGAGCGCGGTCGCGAGCAGCGCGCGCGCCTCCTCGCGCTGGCGCGGCGGCAGCAGCAGCACGAGCGGCCACGTGCGCGACGGTTCCGCTTCCGCGCGCACGTCGAAGCCGCCCTCGCGCAGGGCGTCGAACGCCGGCCGGAAGCTCTGCACGCAGATCAGCCCCGGCCATTCGCGCGCCTGCAGCGCGCCCGCACGCGCGCGCAGGAACAGCGCGCCGTCGGCGGGCCAGGATAGCCGGCCCTCGCGGATCGGCAGGAACAGCGCATCGACGGCGGCGTCCGTAGGCATGCGCGCATTGTAGGTGGGCCGCCGCGCGCCGCGCCCTTCATCGCGCTGCCACGACGCCCGCGGCAGCATGACGGCCGTGCACGAACCGGAGGTGAGGAGCATGCGCGCATTGTTCGTGGGCGGCGTGGTCGACAACACCGAGCTGGACATGGACGGCCGCGAGCCGCCGCTGCACTACCCGCCCGAGACCGGCAGCGGCACGCCGCGCTACCGCCTGCGCGCGGTGGGCCACGGCGACGGCGGCGTGCGCTGCGCGATCTACAGCCCGCCGGAGACGGCGCTGGACGATGTGCTGCGGATCGCCGGCGAACGCGACTACGCGCGCCGCTTCGAAGCCCGGCTGCAGCCGCTCGATACGCCCTGAGCGCACCGCGCAAGCCCCGCGCGGGGCTGCGCCCGACGCGCGCGGTCTGCGATCCTTTATGGGATGGAACCGCATCCTTCGTTTGGCCTGTTCGTCACCGGCACCGACACCGGCGTGGGCAAGACCCACGTCGGCACCGCGCTCGCGGCCGCGCTCGCCGCGCGCGGCGTAGACGTGCGCGTGCGCAAGCCGGTGGAATCCGGCTGCGCGCCGCGCGAGGGCGCACTGTTTCCGGCCGACGCCGACGCGCTGCGTCGCGCCGCCGGCGCGCGCGAGCCGCTGCAGAGCGTCTGCCGCTACCGGCTCGCCGCGCCGCTGTCGCCGGAACGCGCGGCCGCGCTGGAGGGCATCGCGCTGGAGCTGGACATGCTCCACCGCGCGTGCGTCGACGCCGTACCGCCGGAGGCGTGCCTGCTGGTGGAAGGCGCCGGCGGGTTCTATTCGCCGATCGCGCGCGGCGCGCTCAACGCCGATCTCGCGGTGCGCCTCGGCCTGCCCGTGCTGCTGGTGACGGCCGACCGCCTCGGCACGATCCATCACACCCTGCTGGCGGCGGAAGCGTTGCGCGCGCGCGGCCTGCGGCTGGCCGCGGTGGTGCTGAACCGCGTCGGCGCCGACGTCGATCGCGAGATGGACAACGCCGGCGAACTGGAGCGCTGGCTCGGCCATGCGGTGCTGCGGTTCCCGCACGGCGGCGATGCCGCGGCGGCGGAGCGCGCGCTGGCGCCGCTGCTGGCCGCGCTCGCGGAGCGACGGCCCGGCGGGGGACAATAGGCGCCCGCTCCGCGCCCGCCGACCGATGACCGCGACCCTCACCCTGCGCCGCCCCGACGACTGGCACGTCCACCTGCGCGACGGCGCGATGCTCGCCCGCGTCCTCCCGGACACCGCGCGCCGGTTCGCCCGCGCGATCGTGATGCCCAACCTGTCGCCGCCGGTGGCGACGGTGGCGGACGCGGCCGCCTACCGCGCGCGCATCCTCGCGGCGCTGCCGGAAGGCATGCGGTTCGAGCCGCTGATGACGCTCTACCTCACCGCGGCCACCACGCCGGAGGAGATCGTGCGCGCGAAGGAGAGCGGCTTCGTGCACGCGGTGAAGTTCTATCCGGCGCACGCCACCACCAACGCCCAGCACGGCGTGTCCGACCTGCGGCAGTGCGCCGCCGTGCTGGAGGCGATGCAGCGGGTGGATCTGCCGCTGCTGATGCACGGCGAGGTGACCGACCCCGACGTCGACGTGTTCGACCGCGAGGCGGTGTTCGTCGAGCGCCATCTGGCGCCGCTGGTGCGCGCCTTCCCGGCGCTGCGCGTGGTGCTGGAGCACATCACCACCCAGGCGGCCGCCGAGTTCGTCGCCGCCGCGCCCGCCAACGTCGCCGCGACGATCACCGCCCATCACCTGCTGCTCAACCGCAACGCGATCTTCCAGGGCGGCCTGCGTCCGCATCACTACTGCCTGCCGGTGCTCAAGCGCGAGCGCCACCGCCAGGCGCTGCTGGCCGCCGCCACCGGCGGCGATCCGAAGTTCTTCCTCGGCACCGACAGCGCGCCGCACCCGCGTCACGCCAAGGAGTCCGCCTGCGGCTGCGCCGGCCTGTACACCGCGCACGCGGCGATCGAGCTGTACGCGGAAGCGTTCGAGGCCGCCGGCGCGCTCGACCGGCTGGAAGGTTTCGCCAGCCTGCACGGCCCCGCGTTCTACCGGCTGCCGCCGAACGCCGAGACCATCACGCTGGAACGCGCGCCGTGGACGGTGCCCGCGCAGTACGAGGGCGAGGGCGGCGCGCTGGTGCCGATGCGCGCCGGCGGCGAGATCGCCTGGCGCCTGCGCTGAGCGCGGCGGCGCTCAGAACTCCAGCACCGCCTCCGCCGCCAGGCGCGAGCCCGCCAGCTCCGGGAACAGCCGGCGCGCGGCGTCGTCGGTGTGGTGGCCGGTCAGGCGCAGTTCGACGTTGCCGCCGTCGCTCCAGACCACGCCGATCTGCGCGTGCGAGTACGCCTCGCCGAGCACGTTGTCGAGCCGGTAGCGGCCGACCGCGCCCTCCACGCGCCAGCGCTCGCCGATCGGCACGCGCACGCCGACCTGGCCGTACTCGGCGCGTTCGCCGGCGTTGAAGGTGTCCGGCGAGTAGCCGACGCTGACCCAGGCGCGATCGCGCCAGGTCGCGGTCGCGGCCCACTCGGCATAGGCGAGCTCGCGCGCGTTGGCGTAGGTGTAGCGTGTCAGGCAGACGTCGATCGTCCAGTCCTCGCCCAGCGCACCGCTCCAGCCGAGGCCGTAGTCCAGTTCGGTATGCACCTGCGGCATGTCGTCGAACTCGACGCTGGAGCCCCACACCAACGCGTAGAAGCCGCCCTTCAGTCCGGCGGTCACGCCGGCCTGCACCGCCGCGCGTCCGCCGGTCTGCGACACGCCACGGAACACGTAGTCCGACACCAGCGCGGTGGAGCCCCCCAGCTCGACCGCACGCGCCTGGAATCCCAGCGCCAGCAACGCGAGCGCCGCCGCGTGCCGCAATGCCGTGCGCCAACGCACCTCGCCCGTCGATTTCGCACCCACCGCCATTCGTCCGTTCCCCTGCGGACCGCGCCGGTCCATGTCTCCGGTAACGGCCGCAGCGGCACGGGATTGAGCGCGGGCGCGGTCAGCTTCCTGAGCGTGCGCGCACGCCGCTCACGGCCGGCGTGTCCGGTCGGGAGGGGATGGGTCCGGAGCCGCGCGCGGCGCGGCTCAGGACAGCGCGCGCAGGGTGACGGACGGCGGCGTGTCGAGCACGCGACGCGTCGCCCACAGCCCGGCCAGCAGCGCCGCGACCGTGCCGACCGCCGCGCCGGTCGCGGCCATCGCCAGGTCCGGCTGCCACGGGATGTCGAACACGCGGGTGGCGATCACGCCCGCCAGCACCGAGGCGGCGATCGCCGCCACCAGTCCCGCCAGCAGACCGATCGCGGCGAACTCGGAGGCCTGCGCCAGCCGCAACTGACGCCGGCTGCCGCCCAGCACGCGCATCACGCCGCCCTCCAGCAGGCGCTCGTCCTGGCTGGCGCTGACCGCCGCCAGCAGCACCAGCACGCCCGCCGCCAGCGCGAACCAGAACACCACCTGCACCACCGTGCGCACCTGGTCGGCGGTGGCGCGCACCTGCTTCAACACCGCCTCCACGTCGATCACCGTCAGGTTGGGGAAGCGCTGGACGAGCGCCGCGGTGAAGCGCGCATCGGAGGGCGGCACGTGCACCGCGGTGATCCAGCTCGCCGCCTGGCCGTCCAGCGCGCCGGGCGAGGCCAGCACGAAGAAGTTCGGCCGGAAACTTTCCCAGTCGACCTTGCGCAGGCTGGTGATGGTGCCTTCGAAGCGGCTGCCGGCGATGTCGAACGCGACGCGGTCGCCGAGCTTCCAGCCGAGCGTTTCGGCGAACTCCACCTCCACCGACAGCTCCGGCCGCGCCGGCCGCGCCGCGCCCCAGAAGCGGCCGGCGACCACCTCGTTGTCCTCGCGCAGGGCCTGCGCCGTGGACAGGTTGAACTCGCGCTCGGCGAGCCGCCGCGCGCGACGGCCGGCGTCGTCCTCGCCGCGCGCCGCGTAGGTGCGGCCATCGACCGCGCGGCCGTTGTGCGCCACCAGCCGCGCGCGGATCATCGGGAACAGCGTCGGCGCGTCGAGCCCGCGCGCGGCGATGAACTCGCGCACCTCGGCGACCTGGTCGTCCTGCACGTTGACGATGAAGCGGTTGGGCGCGCGCTCGGCGAGCGAGAGCTGCCAGCGGTCGAGCAGATCGCCGTGGACGAAAGTGAGCAGCAGCAGCGCCATCAGACCGAGCCCCAGCGCCGCCACCTGCGCGATGCTGGTGCCCGCGCGCCGGCTGACGTTGGCGAGCCCGTAGCGCAGACTGCCGCGCAGGCGCGAACGCACGCGGCGCACGCCGACGATCAGCGCCCACGCCAGCAGCGCGAGCGCGCCGAGCGTGGCGGCGATGCCGAGCAGCATCGCCAGCGCCAGCGTCGCCGAGCCCGCCTGCCACCACAGCAGCGCCGCCAGCCCGCCCAGGCCGGCGAGCAGCACGATCCACGCGCTCGGCTCGGTCGAGTCCAGATCGTTGCGCAGCACGCGCAGCGCCGGCACGCGCCGCAGCGCCAGCACCGGCGGCGCGCCGAACGCCAGCAGCACCACCAGACCGACCGCCAGCCCCTGCAACGCGGGCGCCCCGCCGGCGGCGGGAATGGCGATCGCCAGCTCGCGCGCCAGCCACGCGCCCACGCCCCACTGCAACGCCCACGCCAACGCCACGCCGAGCGCGCTCGCCGCAAGGCCCAGCAGCACCAGCTCGCCGAGATGGATCGCCACCAGCGTCTTCTGCGCCGCGCCCAGGCAGCGCATCACCGCCGCGCCCGCCAGGTGGCGCGCGCTGTGCCGGCGCGCGGCCATCGCCACCGCCACCGCCGCCAGCACCACCGACACCAGCGCGGCCAGCCCGAGGAAACGTCCGGCGCGGTCGAGCGCCGAGCGGATCTCCGGCCGCGCATCGCCGATCGTCTCCAGCCGCTGGCCGCGGCCGAGGTGCGCCTTCGCCACCGCGGTGAAGCGCTCGACCGCATCGGCGCTGCCTGCGACCACCAGCCGATGGCGGATGCGGCTGCCCGGCTGCACCAGTCCCGTGCGCGGCAGATCGGCGGCATTGAGGAACACGCGCGGGGCGACGTTGAAGTAGTCCATCGCCGCGTCCGGCTCCTGCACCACCAGTGCGGCCAGCCGCAGGTTCGCCTCGCCGATGCCGATCGCATCGCCCACGCGCGCACCGAGCTGCTCGGCGCCGGCGCGGCTGAGCCAGAGCGTGCCCGCCTCCGGCACTCCGGCGGCGTCGCGCTCGCGGCCCTGCGCATCGACGATGCGGAAGCGCCCGCGCAGCGGAAAGCCGGCCCCGAGCGCGCGCAGCTCGCCGAGCTGCAGGCGCGCGGCTTCGCCTTCGCCGACGCGAATCATGCTCGGCATTTCACGCGTCTCCGCCATGCGCAGCCCGGGCGCCGAGGCCGCTTCGCGGATGCGGCCGCGGATCGGCGCGTCCGCGCTGACGAGTGCGTCGCCGCCGAGCAGGCGGTTCGCCTCCATCTGCAGCGCGCGTTCGGCGCGGTCGGTGACGAAGCCGACCGCGCTCACCGCGAGCACGGCCAGCACCAGCGCGGCGATCAGGATGCGGATCTCGCCCGCGGCCAGGTCGCGCCGCAGTTGCCGCCAGGCGAGCGCCAGCGCCCTCATGCCGCGGCCGCCAGCCGGCCGCCGTCGAGCCGCACGTGCCGCCTGCAGCGCGAGGCGAGCGCCTCGTCGTGGGTCACCAGCACCAGCGTGGTGCCGGCCTCGGCGTTCAGCGCGAACAGCAGCTCGATGATCGCCGCGCCGGTGCGGGTGTCGAGGTTGCCGGTCGGCTCGTCGGCGAACAGCAGCGCAGGACGCGTCACGAATGCGCGCGCCAGCGCCACCCGCTGCTGCTCGCCACCGGAAAGCTGGCGCGGGTAATGGCCGAGCCGCTCGCCCAGCCCGACCTTGCGCAGGATCTCGCGCGCGGGCGTCTGCGCATCGCGGTCGCCGCGCAGCTCCAGCGGCAGCATCACGTTCTCCAGCGCGGTCAGCGACGGCAGCAACTGGAAGCTCTGGAACACGAAGCCGACCTTCTCGCCGCGCACGCGCGCGCGGCCGTCCTCGTCGAGCGTGGACAGCGGCGCGCCGTCCAGCAGCACGCGGCCGCTGCTGGGCACGTCGAGCCCGGCCATCAGCGACAGCAGCGTGCTCTTGCCCGAGCCGGAGGCGCCGACCACCGCCACCGTGTCGCCGGGCGCGATCGCGAAGCTGACGTCCTCGAGGATGGTGAGCTCGCCCGACGGCAGCCGCACGCGCTTGCCGAGCCGCTCGACCTCCAGCGCCGGCACGAGGTGGGCGCCCGGGGCGCGGGCTTCAGACTGCGGTGCGGCGGAATCGGCCATCATCGGTCCCATCGTTGAGCCCGCGGACGCGGAGCGGAGGAGTCGTCGACATGAGTGCCCGATATTTGGCGAACCGGACGGGGCTTCAATGGGCCATTGGTTGGCTGCTGGCCGCGATGCTGGTCGCGCTCGCGGTTCCCGTTCAGGCGCAGAGCGCGCGCGCCAAGCCCGCCCCCGCGCCGGCGCGCACCGTGCTGGTGATGGGCGATTCGCTCTCGGCCGCCTACGGCCTGCCGGCGCGCCAGGGCTGGGTCGCCCTGACCGCCGAACGCATCGCCCGCCAGCACCCGGGCTGGAAGGTGGTCAACGCCAGCGTCAGCGGCGAGACCACCGCCGGCGGACGCTCGCGCATCGCGCGCGAACTGCAGCGGCATCGCCCGGCGCTGGTGGTGATCGCGCTCGGCGCCAACGACGGCCTGCGCGGCCTGCCGCTGGCGCAGATGAAGGCCAATCTGGAGGCGATGGTGCGCGCGGCGAAGGGCTCCGGCGCGCGCGTGCTGCTGCTCGGCATGCGGCTGCCGCCCAACTACGGCCGGGCGTACGCGCAGGGCTTCGAGGAGGTCTACCGCCAGGTCGCCCGCCAGCACGAGGTGCCGCTGCTGCCGTTCCTGCTGGAGCCGATCGCCCTGAACCGCGACGCCTTCCAGTCCGACAACCTGCACCCCACCGCCGCCGTGCAGCCCCGCCTGCGCGACCACGTGTGGACGGCGCTCGGGCCGATGCTGAGGTGAGGGTCGGGGTGCGGGATTGAGGGGCGGGGAACGGGGAACGGGAACGGGGAACCGGGCACCGGAGCCGGGATTCCCCCTCCCCTGCTTGCAGGGGAGGGTTGGGGAGGGGTTGACCGGTCACGCGACGAACCGACCCACGCAACCCCCTCCGACCTCCCCCTGCCTTCGCAGGGGGGAGCACACGCCCCCGCCGACAGGAACGCACATCCCCCCTCCCCTGCTTGCAGGGGAGGGTTGGGGAGGGGTTGACCGGTCACCCGACGAAACGTCCCCACGCAACCCCCTCCCAACCTCCCCCTGCCTTCGCAGGGGGAGGAGTACACGCCCCCGCCGCAAGTGGGCACCCCGTTCCCCTCCCCTGCTTGCAGGGGAGGATTGGGGAGGGGTTGACCGGTCACCCGACGAAACGCGCCATGCACCCTCGCGACCTCCCTGCCTTCGCAGGGGGAGGCGTGCCCGCACGCCTCATCCGTTCGCTCCCGCCCACGCGCCGCTCGTCGGCAGGCGTGCCGGTTGTCGGAAAAACCTCGGGAAATCAGCGACACCGTCACGTGAACGCAGTAATTTCGGACAGGGGCGGTTCAGGGAGTCGCGTGTCATGGAAGCGGGTCGTGCACGCCGCGCGCTCACGCGCGAGGCGGAGGAGCTGGCAGCGCTGTACGGCGCCGAGGCGCGGCGCCTGTTCTGCGAGCACAGTTGGGAGCAGCTCGAACCCACACTGGCGGAAGGCTGGCGCCGTATCCGCGGCGGCCATGCGCTCGACTGGCCGCAAGTCCGCCCCCGCGTCCACGCCGCCTGGCTCGCCGCCCGCGGCGTCGAACGCCGCTGCGGTTGAAGCAGGTTCCACCCCGCATCGCGCACGAATCCTCGGCCGTCATCCCCCGCGCAAGCGGAGATCATGGACGTTGACTGGAACCCTACGAACGTCCATGGGTTCCGGCCCTCGCGGGAACGACGAAGCGGGGGACCGCACCTTCCATACCCCATCCGCGCAGCGCGCGATATGGGCTCTCTCACCCGTCATCCCGCGCAAGCGGGAATCCATGGCCGTCTGTTGCAACCCGCCGCGAAACGCCCATGGGTTTCGCTTACTCGGGAACGACGAGGCCGGCATCCGCACCTTCCCGCGCCGTCGCGCGGGGGGCGGGCTTACGCGCCTACCCGTCGCCGTACCGCGTCGATGTCGCGCACCGGGCGCACTTCGATGCTGCCGAAGCGCGACCACGGGAAGCCCTCGGCGATCCGCACCGCCTCCTCCAGGCTGTCGGCCTCCAGCAGGTTGAAGCCGGCGAGCACTTCCTTGGTCTCCGCGAACGGGCCGTCGTACACGCGCGTCCGGCCGTCGCGGTGGCGGATCGAGCGCGCGGTGCGCGGCGGTTCGAGCTGCTGGCTGGCGAGCAGACGGCCCTCGCACGCCAGCTCGTCGGCGTGCTGCAGGCAGCCGCGCATCAGGCGGTCGAACTCCTCCTGCGGAAGCGCTTCCAGCAGCGCTTCATCGATGTAGACCAGCATCAGGAACTTCATGCGCACGCCCTCGGTCCTTGCGAGCGGCGAGCATAGCGGCGCGCCGTCGGCACGGCACGGGACTTTTCGCGCATCCGGAGGCTCGGCGCTTCAGCGCGGCAGCTCGCGCGCCAGCCAGTCGTCGAGCAGCCGCTTCTCGAAACGCAGCGGATCGCCGCCGGAGGCGCCGTGCAGCAGATAGCCCGGATCGCGCAGTCGCCGCGTGCCTTCGGCGCGCACGCGACCGTCGGCGTCGAGGCGGCGGAACGAGAGCTCGATCGCCGGCGGATACACGTCGCGGTAGATCCGCACGTCGCCGAGCGCGGGATCGGGTGCGGCCTCGTACTCGCCGGCGCGGGCGATGTCGACCAGCACCACCTCCAGCCGCTCGCCCGTCGGCAGCCGCGCCTGCGCGCGCTGGCGCAGGTGGCGGGCCAGCTCGGCCACCCAGTCGCCGCGCCGGGCCATCGCGCGGTTGCGACTGCGACGGATTTCGGTGAAGCCGGCGGGGTCGTGCCAGCTCACCTGCACCGGCCCCTCGGCCGGCAGCGCGCGCGGCGCGCCGGGATCGGTGACGTTGCGCACCGCCCACGCCGGCGCCGCCAGCAGCAGCGCGGCGACCAGCGCAAAAGCGGCGCGACGCACGCTCATTCGGACGCCGCTTCCGTGGCGGGCAGGCGGAAATACGGCTCGACCTTGCCCTTGATCTTCATCGTCATCGGATTGCCGCGACGATCCAGCGCGCGCCCCACCTGCACGCGGATCCAGCCCTCGCTGACGCAGTACTCCTCGACGTTGTGGCGCTCCTCGCCGTTGAAGCGCACACCCACGCCGCGGGCCAGCGCGTCGGCATCGTGGAAGGGGCTGCGCGGATCGACGGCGAGACGGTCGGGAGGCGTGTCGGACATGGCATTTCGAAACGAAAGTCGGGATGCGCGAGAGGATACCCCTCGCCCCGCGTTGCGGCGATCGCCGTCCTCGTGCACACCCGCGCCGTAAACGCGGCCGGAGAGGGTTGGGGGGTACGTGGTGGGCGTGTGCCTCGGTGACTGGATAACCCCCTCCCGACCTCCCCCTGCCTTCGCAGGGGGAGGAGCACACGCCCCCGCGGACAGGAACGCACCCCCCCCTCCCCTGCGTGCAGGGGAGGGTTGGGGAGGGGTTGACCGGTTACCCGACGAACCGCCCCCGCGCAACCCCCTCCCGACCTCCTCCTGCCTTCGCAGGGGGAGGAGCGCACGCCCCCGCCGACAGGAACGCACCCCCCCTCCCCTGCGTGCAGGGGAGGGTTGGGGAGGGGTTGACCGGTCACGCGACGAACCGCGCCCACGCAACCCCCTCCCGACCTCCCCCTGCCTTCGCAGGGGGAGGAGCACACGCCCCCGCCGACAGGAACGCACATCCCCCCTCCCCTGCGTGCAGGGGAGGGTTGGGGAGGGGTTGACCGGTCACCCGACGAACCGCGCCCACGCAACCCCCTCCCGACCTCCCCCTGCCTTCGCAGGGGGAGGAGTACACGCCCGCGTCGCAAGCGTGGAGGGTGAGCCGCGCCTGCCTGCGCAGCGAGATCGGAGACCCCGCCCGCACTGGGCATCGGCCCCGCCCGGTGCTAGCGTCGCCCCATCGCATCGGACGAGGGGGCGTCCATGCCGAAGGACTGGCGCAGTGCCGCCGCCGTGCTGCTGCTGATGCCGGCTGGCGCCATCGCCCACGGCGGCGGCCTCAACGCCGAGGGCTGTCACCACGACCGCAAGCGCGGCGGCTACCACTGCCACCGCGGCCCCGCCGCGCCCGCCCCGCAGCGCCTCGCCCCCGCCCGGCGCCTCGCACCGGCCCGCGCCGACGCGCACGAGCGCGACGCGGCGCGCGTGTACTACCCCAACTGCGCCGCCGCCCGCGCCGCCGGCGCCGCCCCGGTCCGCCGCGGCGACCCCGGCTACGCCCCGCACCTGGACCGCGACGACGACGGCATCGGCTGCGAGTAACCCCACCGTCCCGACCTATGGAGAAACGACGACCCATGCGTGCACTGATGCTGTCTCTCCTGCTTCTGGCCCCGCCCTGCTTCGCCGGAACTCCGCTGCCCGACGCCCCGCATGTCGTCACCCAGGGCGAGGGCCAGGCCAGTGCCACACCCGACCGCGCACGCGTCACACTGAGCGCGCAGTACCGCCATGCCCATGCTGCCGTCGCCAAGCAGTCGGTGGACCGCAGCGTGAACGCCTTTCTGGAACTTGCGCCCCGCTTCGGCCTGACGCCGCAGGACGTCACCGCCTCGGATGTCTCGGTCTCGGAGGACATCGAGTACGACGACCGCAATCGCCGTATCCCCAAGGGCTATGCCGCCAACCGCTCGGTCACGGTGACTCTGCACGCGCTCGACCGCCTCGGCGAATTCCTCGATGCCGCACTCGCCGCGGGCCTGACCGGGATCGACAACGTCGCCTTCGAATCCAGCCGCGAGCCCGAACTGCGCCGCCAGGCGCGCGACAAGGCCATCGCCGATGCCCGCGAGAAAGCCAACGGCCTCGCCACCGCCTTCGGCGCCGCGCTCGGCCCGGTGTACAGCATCAATAGCCTCCGCTCGGGCTTCGACGACGGCTATGGCGCCACGACGCTCGACCGCGTCGAAGTCACCGGCAGTCGCCTGCGGCGCCCCGCCTACCTGCAACCGACCGTCGAGTACACCGAGCGCGTGTCGGCGGTGTTCGAGCTGAAGCGGTGACTGCTTTGGAAGCGACGGAAAGCCCCGGCCACGCTTTCGCTCACACCCCGGCTACGGCAGGGCGGCCGGCATCGAGATGCCGCACTCGCGCGTCGTCGCGCTGGTCGCGCAGGGTCACCGTGGAGGTTCATCCACGCGATTGCGTCGACAGCGCATCACCCGGCACGTCTGCCAGGCGCGCGCGTTTTGCGTAGCCCGGGTAAGGGCAACGCCCGCACCCCCTCGAAACCCCGGGTGCGCTTCGCTACCCGGGCTACGCTGGCCACAAGGCAAGGGGCCAGGCCGACGAGCTACTGCATCAACGCCTGCCGCACCTCCGGCGGCAGCACGAGCGTTGCGGCGAACTGGGCGGCATGCTCGTTGAGCACCCGGCATGCGTCGGCGGCGGAGCCCTGGATGCCCTTGGCGGTGTCCTGCATGTCCTGCGCCACGGTGACGCCGAGCTGGTCGCGCATCAGCGGATAGAGCGTTTCCGGATCGGTGCCGTTGCGCAGGAGAAGCGCGCGCGCGCGATCGCGTTCCGCTGCATGCACCGCATCGAAGGCCTTCGCGAACGGCGCCAGATCCACCCCGTGACTACGGCAGTACTCGGGCCGCGCACGCGTATTGACGAAGTAGAACCCGTAGAACAGCGAGGCCGCCGTCAGCGCGCGCTTGTCGCCGGTTTGCTGCGCGAGCTGGGCGGAGGCGCGCTCGGCAGCCACCGCCTGCAACGCTTCGGACTTGGCCAGGTTCGGATGGCGTTTGTCGGCTTCCGTCCGCAGCGTGTCCATCTCCGCCGCCATCGCCTCTTTCACCTCCTGCGGATCGGCGGGACGATCCTGCAACGCCTTGAGCACGACCATCGCGACCGCGATGGCCACCAGGCCAGCGAGCACTTTCCCCAGCGTCATGAGACCACTCCCCCTGTCGAGGGTTGCAGTCTAACGCTCGAGCCCCCGCGACATTCCTTTCAGACGGGCGAATGTCGCGTGTCGTGGGCGGGCGCCACGAACGCCTCGCGTTGTGCTGCTGTGCGCTCCAGGTGATACAGGTAATACGGGCGATCCGGCGACTCGGCCACGGGCGTGCCGAGCGCGCGGCGTCGCCAGTATCCGCTCCGCCTCCGGCAAAATGCGCCTACGGCCGCGACGGCCCCCGTGCGATGGCGGGAGCCAAGACCCGGCACTTCGCAGGCGTCCGCCCCCCGCACCGACCGAGCTGTCGATCCGCCACGGATCGAATACTCGCTCAGCGTGTGCGCTCGGCCTGGTGCTGCGAGCGATACGAGGAAGGCCGCTTCTGCGCCATCATCGGAAACGTCGCGCCGCTGTGGTAGGTCACGGTCCCGCACATGAAGTCGCCCTTGGCCGAAAGCCTGCCGTCGAACGTGACATCGCCCTCGGCGGAAGCGACCACCATCCGGATGCGGTTGCCGGTCAGCGTGATCGAGCGCAGGACCACCGGCGCGGTCCGCACGGGCACCAGCGCGCCGCCGTACTCGGCGCCGACGAAGCCGATGGACATGACGCCGAAGCTGGGCGCTCCCTGGGGAACCATGAGGAAATCCCAATTGCCGTGCAGGTTCGGAGCCTCGCCGCCCGTCTCCTCCGCGCCGGCGTCGCAGGTCATGGCGACCGAAGCCGCCGGCGGTGTCGCAATGGCTTCAGGCGCGGCGAAGGCGGCGGCCAGGGCCAGCAGGATCGAGCGTTTCATCTTCATTCTCCGGGTCGGACAGGCGTTGAGTGGGTCGGCGCGCGTCGCGCGGTGCCCGGACGCCGGCGGCATGGGGCATGCCAGTGTCGAACACGAACGCCCCGCCGCCACCTGCCAAAAGGGGGTCACTTCCGGCCGCACGCGCACGGCGCGCCGCGCCGTTGCGCCCCGGCCTACGGCGCGTCGCCCGCCGAAGCCATCAGCGACGAAGAACCGCGGTTATGTGCGTCTGCCTTCAGCAGCAACGCTGCGTACGGAGGCGACGACGACCGCGCAACGGTATCGGCGTCGTTCGAACTGAAGCGTTGAGGCCTGCGCGGCGCAAGGCCCCGGGTGCGCTGCGCTTACCCGGGCTACGCCGGCTGCGAGCAGGCCGCGCCGCGGTCCGCCGATGGATGGGCTCAATCCTCGTCCTGCGCCTCGCGCCCTTGCTGGCGGATCAGCGCGAGTTCGCGCGCGTCGTTGATCGCATCGCGCACGCTGTCGAGATCGACGTCGCGCTCGTCGGGCGTGAACTCACCGCTGAGCTCGGTGTCCGGCTGCAGCGCGCCGGCTTCGAACAGCGCCCACATCTCCTCGCCGAACCACGTGTCGAGCAGGTCCGGCGCCCAGCGGCCGAGGCTGGCGGTGAGGTTGTTGACGTCGCGCAGCAGCATCGTGCGCGCGGCGTTGTTGCCCGCGGCGCTCACCACCTGGGGAAAGTCGATCACCACCGGGCCGTCGGGGCCGACGAGCACGTTGTATTCCGACAGGTCGCCGTGGATGAGGCCGCTGCACAGCATCCGCACCACGTCGCGTACCAGCACGCGGTGGAATGCGCGCGCCTGCGCCTCGGTGAGCTCGACTTCGCCCAGGCGCGGTGCGGAATGGCCGTCCGCATCGGTGACCAGCTCCATCACCAGCACGCCGTGGAAGTAGCCGTACGGTTCCGGCACGCGCACGCCGGCGGCGCGCAGTTGGTACAGCGCGTCCACCTCGGTGTTCTTCCATTCGGCTTCCTGCTGCTTGCGGCCGTAGCGCGTGGCCTTGCCGATCGCACGCGCCTCGCGGCTGCCGCGCACCTTGCGCCCTTCCTGGTACTGCACGCGCTGCTTGAAGCTGCGCTGCGCCATGTCCTTGTAAACCTTCGCGCAACGCACCTCGTCGCCCGCGCGCACCACGTACACGGCCGCTTCCTTGCCGCTCTTGAGCGGGCGCACCACCGCGTCGATCACGCCGTCGTCGATCAGCGGCTGCAGGGTTTCGGGGGTCTTCACGGCATCCGGGCGGGCATCGACGAAGCCGCCGACGGGCGTGCAGTGTCGCAGGGATGACCTGCCCCCGCTGAGCCGTACCACTCGAAGCTAGGTAGAGTCCGTCGCCAAGAGAGGACGGACATGCGCAAGAGTCGCTTCACCACGGAACAGATCATTGGCTTTCTCAAGCAGGCCGAAGCCGGCATGGCGGTATCGGAGTTGGGCCGGCAGCACGGCTTCAGCCCGGCCAGCTTCTACGCCTGGCGCGCCAAGTACGGCGGCATGGAAGCGGAGGACGCCAAGCGCCTGAAGGAGCTCGAGTCCGAGAACGCGCGGCTCAAGCGGTTGCTGGCCGAAGCGCATCTGGACATCGAGGCGCTGAAGGTCGGCTTTGGGGTAAAACGCTAGCCCCGCAACGCAAGCGCGAGGCGGTCCGTCGCATGCTCGAAGCCACGGCAGTGAGCGAGCGACGGGCCTGCCGCCTTGCGGGGCTGTCCCGCGATGCGTTCCGCCACCCGCCCGGGCAGGCGCCTGCGACGCAGGCGCTGTCGGCGCGGATCATCGAGCTGGCGCAGGTGCGCCGCAGGTTCGGCTACCGCCGCCTGCACGACCTGCTGCGTCCGGAGTACCGTTCCGGGACGAGTGCTTGAACGAACACTGGTTCACTTCACTTGCCCAGGCCCGCAACGTCATCGCCGAGTGGCGCCGGGACTACAACGAGGTTCGACCACACAGCAGCTGCGGACGCATCCCACCCGCCCAATTCGCTGCCAATCACCGCACCCAAACCCACCAGGCCGAAGTACCCTTCAACCCCGGGCTCTCCCAGTAACTGGTGGTACGGCTACTGGGGGCAGGTCAGCATGTTTCTCTCCGAAAGAAAAGCCCCCGACCTTTGCGGGGGCTCCCTGACATCACACGGTCAGCGGATTCGGCTTCTCCACATCTATCTTGTACTGCTTGATCGCCCTCGCCACATCCTTCGCCGTCATCTTGCCCTCCGCCGCCAGCGCCGCGATGGCGGCGTGGGCGATGTGGTAGCGGTCGACCTCGAAGAAGCGGCGCAGGTTGGCGCGGGTGTCGGACCTTCCGAAGCCGTCGGTGCCGAGCACGGTGTAGCGCATCGGGACGAACTCGCGGATCTGGTTGGCGAACGCACGCACGTAGTCGGTGGCGGCGATCGCCGGGCCCTGGCGGCCTTCGAGCAGTTGCGTGACGTACGGCTTGCGCGGGGTCTCTTCCGGGTGCAGGCGGTTCCAGCGTTCGGCATCAATGCCGTCGCGCGCCAGCTCGGTGAAGCTGGGGCAGGACCAGATGTCGGCGGTGACGCCGAAGTCCTTGTCCAGCAGCTCGGCGGCGGCGATCGCCTCGCGCAGGATGGTGCCCGAGCCCATCAGCTGCACGCGCAGCTCGCCCTTCTTCGGCTTGCCGGGGCTGCTGAGCAGGTACATGCCCTTGATGATCCCCTCGGCCGCGCCTTCCGGCATGTCCGGGTGCGCGTAGTTCTCGTTCATCAGGGTGATGTAGTAGTACTCGTCGACCTGCTCTTCCAGCATGCGCTTCATGCCGTGCTGGACGATGGTGACCACCTCGTAGCCGAAGGTCGGGTCGTAGGCGCGGCAGTTGGGGATGGCGCTGGCGAGCAGGTGCGAGTGGCCGTCCTCGTGCTGCAGGCCTTCGCCGTTGAGCGTGGTGCGGCCGGCGGTGGCGCCGAGCAGGAAGCCGCGCGCGCGCATGTCGGCGGCCTGCCAGGCGGAGTCGCCGATGCGCTGGAAGCCGAACATCGAATAGAAGATGTAGAACGGCAACATCGGCAGGTCGTTGGTGCTGTAGCTGGTGGCACTGGCCATCCAGCTCGCGAACGCACCCGCCTCGGTGATGCCTTCCTCCAGCACCTGGCCCGCCGCGTCCTCGCGGTAGTACATGAGCTGGTCGCGGTCGACCGGCTTGTACTTCTGGCCGAACGGCGCGTAGATGCCGATCTGGCGGAACAGGCCTTCCATGCCGAACGTGCGCGCCTCGTCGGCGACGATCGGCACGCAGCGCGGGCCGACCTGCTTGTCGCGCAGGATGATGTTGAGCGCCTGCACGAACGCCATGGTGGTGCTGATCTCGCGCTCGCCGGTGCTCTTGAGCAGGCGGTCGAACGTCTCGAGCTTGGGCACCGTGAGCGACTGGCTGCTCTTGCGGCGGCGCTGCGGCAGGAAGCCGCCGAGCGCGCGCCGGCGCTCGATCATGTACTCGACTTCCGGCGAGTCCTTGCCGGGGTGGAAGAACGGCACCTGGCCGTCCTTGAGCTGCTCGTCGCTGACCGGGATGTTGAAGCGGTCGCGGAACGCGCGCACCGCCTCGTCGTCGAGCTTCTTGGTCTGGTGCGTGGGGTTGAGCGATTCGCCGGCCGCGCCCATGCCGTAGCCCTTCACCGTCTTGGCGAGGATGACGGTCGGCATGCCCTTGGTGTTCACCGCGGCGTGGTAGGCCGCGTAGACCTTGTGCGGGTCGTGGCCGCCGCGGTTGAGGCGCCAGATGTCCTCGTCGGACAGGTTCGCGACCAGCGCGGCGGTCTCCGGGTACTTGCCGAAGAAATGCTCGCGCGTGTACTTGCCGCCGAACGCCTTGCAGTTCTGGTACTCGCCATCGACCGTTTCCATCATCAACTGGCGCAGGCGGCCGGTGGTGTCGCGCGCCAGCAGCGGATCCCAGTAGCTGCCCCAGATCAGCTTGATGACGTTCCAGCCGGCGCCGCGGAACACGCCTTCCAGTTCCTGGATGATCTTGCCGTTGCCGCGCACCGGGCCGTCGAGGCGCTGCAGGTTGCAGTTGACGACGAACACCAGGTTGTCGAGCCCTTCGCGGCCGGCGACCGAGATCGCACCGAGCGATTCGGGTTCGTCGGTCTCGCCGTCGCCGAGGAAGCACCACACCTTGCGGTCGGTCTTCGGCAACAGGCCGCGCGCTTCCAGGTACTTCCAGTTGCGCGCCTGGTAGATCGCGGCGATCGGGCCGAGGCCCATCGACACGGTGGGCAGCTGCCAGTAGTCCGGCATCAGCCAGGGATGCGGATAGCTGCTGACGCCGCGGCCGTCGACCTCCATGCGGAAGTGGTCGATCTGCGATTCGCTGATGCGGCCCTCGAGGAAGCTACGCGCGTAGATGCCGGGCGAGCTGTGGCCC
Source organism: Vulcaniibacterium thermophilum (assembly GCF_007923255.1). Taxonomy (GTDB): domain Bacteria; phylum Pseudomonadota; class Gammaproteobacteria; order Xanthomonadales; family Xanthomonadaceae; genus Lysobacter_F; species Lysobacter_F thermophilum. The sequence goes on from NZ_VOHJ01000005.1 coordinate 62,131, forward strand.
TGGATGCCGATCATGTCGCCGGGGTGCTCGCCTTCCGGGCCGCGCCAGAAATGGTTGAAGCCGACGTCGTACAGCGTCGCCGAGCTGGCGAAGCTGGCGATGTGGCCGCCGAGATCGCCCGGCTTGCGGTTGGCGCGCACCACCATCGCCATCGCGTTCCAGCGGATGATCGAGCGGATGCGCCATTCCATCGCGGCATCGCCGGGGCTCTTGGCCTCCAGGTGCGGCGGGATGGTGTTGATGTATTCGGTGGTGGGCGAGAACGGCAGGTGCGCGCCGGCGCGGCGGGTCACCTCGACCATGCCTTCCAGGAGCTGGTGCGCGCGCTCGGCGCCGTCACGGGAGATGACCGCCTGCAGCGATTCGATCCACTCGCGGGTTTCGGTGGGGTCGGGGTCGTTGTGCAGCAGGTCGTCCAGCCAGTTCATGCGTGGGGGCTCCGGCGCCGTCGCGGCGCGTGGTTTTCGTCGGCGGTTAGAGTCCGGATTCTAACAGCCGCTCGCGGCGCGACCTGGGCCGCCTGAAGGACGCTGAATTCGTATTCGCGGCGGGTGGAACGCGCGTCCAACGTGCCCGTCGCCCCGGCGCAGGCCGCGGCCCATGGTTCGCTGCTGCGGTGGCGTTGCTGCGGGAAGCCAAAGCACATTGGGCCCCGGCCTGCGCCGGGCGATGGGGATGCGGGTGATGCAGAGGGCGAAGCGGATCACGCGAGCTGCAACCGCTCGGCGAGGAAGTCGACGAACACGCGCACCTTGGGCGCGAGGTTGCGCCGGGTGGGGAAGATCGCGGCGACCACGGCCGGTTCCGGTTCGTAGGCTTCCAGCAGCGGCACCAGCGCGCCGGAGGCGAGTTCGTCCTTCAGGAACAGCGCCGGGAAGCGCAGGATGCCCAGGCCATCGAGCACCGCGCGCTTGAGCGCGCCGTCGTTGTTGCAGCGGATGCGGCCACCCACGCGCACGGCGACCCGCTGGCCGTTGACGCGGTAGCGCCACTCGCTGGGGGTGCGATCGAGGCTGTAGCCGAGGCAGTCGTGATGTTGCAGATCGGCCGGCGTCCGCGGCACGCCGCGCGCGGCGAGGTACGCCGGCGTGGCCACCGTCAGCAGCCGCGTGCGCGCCAGCGGTCGTGCCACCAGTGAGGTGGGCGACATGTCGGTGCTGATCCGCAGGCCGACGTCGAACCCTTCGGCGACCAGATCGACCAGACGGTTGTCCAGGTCCAGTTCCAGGCGCAGATCCGGATAGCGCGCGCAGAACTCGCGCAACTGCGGCGCGAGCCACACCTCGCCGAAGTGCACCGGCGCGGTGATGCGCAGGCGGCCGCGCGGCGTGCCGGTGAGTTCGGTGACCGCGGCCTCGGCGGCGGCGAGATCGGCCAGCGCGACGCTGGCCCGCGCATAGAGCGCCTCGCCCGCCTCGGTGAGCGTGAGGCGGCGCGTGGTGCGGTTGAGCAGGCGCGCGCCGAGGCGCTTCTCGAGGCGGCCGACGTACTTGCTGACCACCGCCTTGGACAGCTCCAGGTGTTCGGCCGCGGCAGTGAAGCTGCCGCGCTCGATCACCTGCACGAATACCGCCAGGTCGGTCAGCGTGTCCATCGATTTTGCCACCTTCGTGAACAATGCTATTCCCGCAGGGTGGATTATTGACTTCGGTGCGGTCAATAGAGTGGTCGCCGAGCCGGAATTCCCCGGCGCCTGTTGGAGATTCGGCATGACCACCCCCGCCTACGACTTCGAGCGCGCGCAGCGCTACTTCCAGGACCGCGTGGCCTTCACCACCGGCGTGCACGAGCTGGAGGTGCTGATCGGCAGCCCGCGCGCGGGCGCGCCGTTCCAGGTCGTCGACGTGCGTTTTCCCGACGACTACGCGCAGGGCCGCGTGCCCGGCGCGATCAACCTGCCCAAGGGCAAGTGGCGCAACCCGGCCGGGCTGGATCGCGACGCGACCCTCTACGTCTACTGCTACAACCAGACCTGCCACCTCGCCGCCGAGGCCGCGGTGCTGCTGACCGCGCAGGGCTATCGCGTGGTGGAAGTCGAAGGCGGCTGGAAGGGCTGGGTCGACAACGGCTACCGCCAGGACACCACCCCGCTGGCGGCCTGAGGAGACGACCATGAGCATCGAACGCAATGCGCAGTACGCCGCCGCCCTGCTGCGGATCAGCTTGGGCGCGATGTTCCTCGCGCACGGGCTCGTGCTGAAGCTGTTCACCTACGGCATGGACGGCACCGCGCAGTACTTCGTCTCGATCGGGCTGCCGGCGTGGACCGCCTACGCGGTGGTGACGGCGGAAATCGTCGGCGGTGCGCTGCTGGTGCTGGGCATCGGCACGCGCTGGGTGACGGCGGCGCTGATGCCGATCCTGCTGGGCGCGCTGTGGGCGCATGCCGGCAACGACTGGGTGTTCTCGGCGCCGAACGGCGGTTGGGAGTTCCCGGCCTATCTGGTGGTGCTGGGGGTCGCCCAGATCCTGCTCGGTGACGGCGCGTGGTCGCTGGCGGCGCGGCGCCAGCGGGCGGGTGCCGGCGGACTGCTGGCCACACGCTGAGCGCAGGTTCGCGGCATGGGCCCGGCCATCGTCGACGTGACGGGCTCGTCGCCCCGGCGCAGGCCGGGGCCCAGGTTTCGTTGCGGCGGTGACTTTGCCGTGGGAAAGGCAAAGCACATTGGGCCCCGGCCCGCGCCGGGGCGACGGAGGAGCCGCGGTGGGGCCACCGCACCTCCCCCGGAAGGCAGTTTGGCAGGTTGGGCTGAGCGCAGCGAAGCCCAACATCGCGTTGGGCCGACGTTGGGCTTCGCCTTCGGCTCAGCCCAACCTACGGTCGATCGCGCCGTCACCCCTTGTCCGGCCCGCCCCTCCCCCTGCGAAGGCAGAGGTGAGGCGGGCCTGCTTGCGCGGCACTTCCCGCCGACCGCCCGCGCCGCAGCGCGGGCCGGGGGGGGGTTGCGAGGGGGTTGCGCGGTGAGGCTCAGCCGTCGCGGCGCGCGGCGCGGATCTGGGCGTCGACCGCGGCGATCGCGGTCATGTTGACCACGCGGCGCGGGGTGGAGGCCGGGGTGAGGATGTGCGCCGGCTGGTCCAGGCCCATCAGGATCGGGCCGATGGCGACGCCGTCGGTCATCACCCGCACCATGTTGTAGACGATGTTGGCGGCGTCGAGGTTCGGCATCACGAACAGGTTGGCGCGGCCGTGCAGGCCGGAGCTGGGGAAGATGCGGCGGCGCAGCTCCTCGTCCCAGGCGGTGTCGCCCTGCATCTCGCCTTCGACCTCGAGCTTCGGCGCGCGCGCCTTGATGAGCTCGCGGGCGCGGCGCATCTTCGCCGCGGAGGCGTTGTCGTGGCTGCCGAAGTTGCTGTGCGACAGCAGCGCCACCTTCGGCTCGATGCCGAACAGCTTGAGGCGCCAGGTCGCCTGCAGGGTGGCCTCGGCGATCTGCTCGGCGCTCGGATCGACCTGCACGTGGGTGTCGAGGAAGAACCAGGCGCCGAGGTTGTTGATCACCGCGGTCATCGCCGCGGTGCCGGTGACGCCGCGGTCGAAGTCGAACACGCTGCGCAGGTAGCCGAGCTTCTTGTGGTAGCGGCCGACCAGGCCGCAGATCATGGCGTCGGCCTCGCCGCGCTCGACCATCAGCGCGGCGATCAGCGTCGGCCGCGAGCGGATCAGGTTCTTGGCCGCCGCCGGAGTCACGCCGCGACGCTCGGTGAGCGCGTGGTACTGCTGCCAGTAGGCGTCGAAACGCGGGTCGGAGTGGATGTTGGTCAGCTCGAAATCGACGCCCGCGCGCATGCGCAGGCCGAGCCGCTGGATGCGCTTCTCGATCACTTCCGGACGGCCGATCAGGATCGGGAAGGCGAGCTTCTCGTCGATCACCGTCTGCACCGCGCGCAGCACGGTCTCCTCCTCGCCCTCGGCGTAGACCACGCGCTTGAGGTCGCTGCGCGCGCGGTCGTACACCGGCTTCATCAGCAGGCCGGTGCGGTAGACGAACTGGCCGAGACGCTCGCGGTAGGCGTCCATGTCCTCGATCGGACGGGTGGCGATGCCGGAATCCATCGCCGCCTGCGCCACCGCGGGCGCCAGCATCATCAGAAGGCGCGGATCGAACGGACGCGGGATCAGGTAGTCGGGGCCGAACGTCGGCACCTCGCCGCCGTAGGCGCCGGCGAGGTCGCTCGCCTCCATCCGTGCGAGCTGGGCGATCGCGCGCACGCAGGCCAGCTTCATCGCCTCGTTGATGCCGGTGGCGCCGACGTCGAGCGCGCCGCGGAAGATGTACGGGAAGCAGAGTGCGTTGTTGACCTGGTTCGGGTAGTCCGAGCGGCCGGTGGCGATGATGCAGTCCGGGCGCACGCGCTTGGCGTCCTCCGGCAGGATCTCCGGATGCGGGTTGGCGAGCGCGAGGATGATCGGGCGTTCGGCCATCGTCGCCACCATCGCAGGCGACAGCACGCCGCCGGCCGACAGGCCGAGGAAGATGTCGGCGCCCTCGACGATCTCCGCCAGCGTGCGCTTGTCGGTGTCGCGCGCGTAGCGCTGCTTGTCGGGGTCCATGTTCGCCCGGCCGGTGTAGAGCACGCCGTCGCGGTCGACCGCGAGGATGTTCTCCGGCTTCATGCCCAGCGCCACCAGCATGTCCAGGCAGGCGATGCCGGCCGCGCCGGCGCCGGCGGTGGCGAGCTTCACCTCGTCGATCCTCTTGCCGACGATCTCCAGCGCGTTGAGCACGGCGGCGCCGACGATGATCGCGGTGCCGTGCTGGTCGTCGTGGAACACCGGGATTTTCATCCGCTCGCGCAGCTTGCGTTCGACGATGAAGCACTCGGGCGCCTTGATGTCCTCGAGGTTGATGCCGCCGAAGGTGGGTTCGAGCGCGGCGATGATGTCGACCAGCCGGTCCGGATCGCGCTCGGCGATCTCGATGTCGAACACGTCGATGCCGGCGAACTTCTGGAACAGCACGCCCTTGCCTTCCATCACCGGCTTGCCGGCGAGCGGGCCGATGTCGCCCAGGCCCAACACGGCGGTGCCGTTGGTGATGACCGCCACCAGGTTGCCGCGCGCGGTGTAGTCGCGCGCGGTGTTGGGGTCGGCGACGATCGCCTCGCAGGCATAGGCCACGCCCGGCGAATAGGCGAGCGCGAGATCGCGCTGCGTCACCAGCGCCTTGGTCGGCGTGACCTTGATCTTTCCGGGCGGACTGGCGCGGTGGTAGTCGAGCGCGGCGTTCTTGAGGTCGTCCTGTTTGCTGTGATCGGGCATTGCGAGGCGCGGCCGGCGAGGTGGACGCTGATTCTAGCCGCGCGCGGGGAAGCTTCGTGGAAGGACGCGGACGCCGCCGCTCAGAGATCGGCCACCGCGTCGGGCCCGGCGATGGCGTCCAGCCGGATGCGGTTGGCGAACAGCGAGAACGCCAGCATGCCCGCCAGCCCGTTGGCGCGCACGATCCACGGCGGCAGCCAGCGCGGCCGCTTCAGCACGCCGCAGTCGAACAGCGGCTCGAAGCGCTGCACGTCGGCCAGCGTCATCTTGCCGGCGAACAGCCAGCGGCCGAGATGCAGCTTCTGCTGGCGCAGCGACCAGCGGAAGAACGTGTGCACGCCGACCAGCCCGCGCAGGTACACCGTGTCCTTGGTGAACGCCGCGCCGCCGGTGGTCGGCACGCCGCGGAACACGCGCTGCGCCGAGGCGAAGCTGTCCTCGGCGGTCTGGCCCTGATCGAGGAAGTAGCGGAACACCTCGACGAAGTCGGCGCCGTCCAGCGCGCGCGCGACCGCCTCGATGCGCAGGCTCAGCCGCTTCATGCGGCCGATGTCGATGCTGCCGGTGATCTGCTCGGCGAACGTGGCCAGGCCTTCCTGCGTGGCCGTGCTGCGCGGCGAGGACAGCGCCAGGCTGCCGAGCACCGGCTGCTCGCGGCCGTTGAGCGCGGTCAGCGAATGCACGAACGCTTCGTGCTGCAGCAACTGCTGGCGGTCGTACTCGCTGAAGGCGGCGCCGGTGCGCAGGCGGATGCGGGTGGCGCCGGCGGCAGCCTTGGCGATCAGGTCGGGATCGAGCTGCACCTCGATCCGGCGACCGTCGAAGAAATCGTCCAGATCGCGCTGCAGTTGCAGGCTGAGCGCGGTGGCGGAGATGCGGATCTGCTCGGACGGCGCCAGCAGCGCGTGATCCAGCTCGTTGGCGATGCTGATGAAGTGCTGCGCGGCTTCGCGCGTGGTCGGCCCGTGGCCCGGCAGCGGCTCGTCGGGGCGGCCGAACAGCGCGACCGACAGGTCGGTCACGCGCGGCGTGCCGAGCGATTCGCACAGCTCGGCGGCGATCGACCAGGTGCGGGCCGATTCGGCGAGGTACTGGCCGAGCGGGTGGTCGCGGTCGGCCTCGCGCACGATGGCGTCCAGCTCGCGCCGCGCCTCGGTGAAGTCCTGCGCGGCGTAGCGCACCTCGGGCAGCCGCACGCGCCCGCGCGCGAACTCCTTCAGGAAGCGCGCGCCGACCTCGGCCGGCCAGCTCGCCAGCGCCAGCAGGCGGATGCCGCGCGCGGCCCGCACCATGCGCGCATCGAGCGCGGCGTGGTGCGCCACGTCCGGCGCCAGGCGGCCGTGCGGCGCGCTCGGGGTCGGCTCGTCGCTGTCGTCGTGGACGGTTTCCATCATCGCGGCCAGGCCGGTTGCGGGGCGGGCCCTTCCCCGTTGGCGGCCGCGACCGCGCCGGACTTGAAGCGGCCGCCCGCCTCAGCGCCGGCCATGCCGGTCGTCGACGCGCTTGTTCGGCGCACGGCCGGGCGTCTTTTCCTCGCCCTTCTGCGCGCGCCGCTGCGCCAGCGTGCGCGCCGCGCCCTCGACCTCCTCGCGCAGCTTGAGGTAGTGGGCGAAGCGGTCCTCGTCGAGCGTGCCGGCGTCGATCGCGGCGCGCACCGCGCAGCCGGGCTCGCGCTGGTGCGAACAGTCGCGGAAGCGGCATTCGGCGGCTACCGCCTCGACGTCGGCGAAGGTGTCCGCGACGTCCTCCTCGCCGGTCGGCTTCAGCTCGCGCATGCCGGGCGTGTCGATCAGGCAGGCGCCGGACGGCAGCGGGATCAGCGCGCGGTAGGTGGTGGTGTGGCGGCCGCGCGAGTCGTGCGCGCGCACCTCGCCGGTCTTCATCCGCTCGATGCCGAGCAGGGTGTTGGTGAGGGTGGACTTGCCGGCGCCGGAGGAGCCGACCAGCACCGCGGTGCGGCCCGGCTGCAGCCAGCGGTCGAGCTGGGCGACGCTGGCGCGCTCGCGCGCGTTGACGGCGACGATGGCGACGCCGTCGGCCGCCACATGCGCGAGCGCGGCGCGCGCGCGGTCCGCGTCCGGGCACAGATCGGCCTTGGTGAGCACCACCACCGGTTCGGCGCCGCCGCCGACCAGCAGCAGATAGCGCTCGATCCGGCGCGGGTTGAAGTCGCCGTCCAGCCCGCAGACCACGAACGCGGTGTCGACGTTGGCGGCGATGAGCTGCTGGCGGTAGTGCTCGCCGGCGGCGCCGCGCTTGATGGTGCTGCGGCGGGGCAGCAGGCCGACGATGCGGCCGCCCTCGATCAGCACCCAGTCGCCGACGCCGGCGCGCTGCTCGGGCGGAAACTTCGGGCGCTGCCAGTCCGGCGGCGATTCGACCTTGAAGCTGCGCTGCGGGCCATCGGCGACCACATAGCCGGTGCGGTGCTGTTCGACCACGCGCGCCGGCCGGGCCTGCGGGTGCGCCGCCAGCGCCTCGCGCCAGGGGGGGAACTCGGGCTGCCCATCGGCACCCACGGGCCAGCCGATCGCCTGCAGCGCGGCGGTCTCGGGGCTCAAGCGTGGGCAAGGCGCGGGGACATGCGGCCGATTCTAGCGCCGGCGCTCGCGGCGGACGGTCGAACGCGGTCGCAAGTCCGACGCCGGCAGGTCCGGGCGGCGTTTTTCCGCTAGGCTCACGTCTCTTTTCCCGACGCCCGCCCCGCAATGTCCCTGCCGCCGATCAAGACCCGCGAACGCCTGACCGAAGTCCGCTACGAGATCCGCGGCGAACTGGCCCGCCGCGCGCGCGAGCTGGAGGCCCAGGGCCGCCGGCTCATCAAGCTGAACATCGGCAACCCGGGCGCGTTCGGCTTCCGCGCGCCCGAGCACCTGCAGCGCGCGATCGCCGACCGCATCGCCGACACCGATCCCTACACCCACCAGCAGGGCCTGCCGGCCGCGCGCGAGGCGATCGCCGCGTTCCACAAGCGGCGCGGCACGCCGAACGCCAGCCCGGAGCGGGTGTTCGTCGGCAACGGCGTCAGCGAGCTGATCGACCTCAGCCTGCGCGCGCTGCTCAATCCCGGCGACGAGGTGCTGGTGCCCTCGCCCGACTACCCGCTGTGGTCGGCCGCGACCATCCTCAACGACGGCCGCCCGGTGTATTACCGCTGCGCGCCGGAGAACGGCTTCCTGCCCGATCCGGACGAGATCGCCGCGCTGGTGTCGCCGCGCACGCGCGCGATCGTGCTGATCAACCCCAACAACCCGACCGGCGCGGTGTACCCGCGCGAACTGCTCGAGCGCATCGTCGCCATCGCCGCGCGCCACAAGCTGCTGCTGATGTGCGACGAGATCTACGACCACATCCTGTACGACGGCGCGCGGTTCCAGCCGGTCGCGCCGATCGCCGGCGACCTGCCGTGCCTGAGCTTCGGCGGCCTGTCGAAAGTGCATCGCGCCTGCGGCTGGCGCGTCGGCTGGGCGGTGCTGTCGGGCGATCCGGTCGCCAGCGGCGACTTCCACCACGCGATGGATCTGCTCGGCGCGTTGCGGCTGTGCGCCAACGTGCCGGGGCAGTTCGCGATCGAGGCCGCGCTGCACGGCGAGGACACGATCTCGGCCCTGTGCGCGCCGGGCGGCCGCCTGCACGAGGCGCGCCGCGCGGTGATGGACAGCGTCGCGGCCAGCGCGCACCTGCGGATGGTGGCGCCGCAGGGCGCGCTGTACGCGTTCCCGGCGGTGACCGGCGAGGCCGCGCACGGCTTCGACGACCACCGCTTCGCGCTCGAGCTGCTGGAGACCGAGGACGTGCTGGTCGTTCCCGGTTCCAGCTTCAACGTCCCCTACCGGCACCACTTCCGGGTCACCCTGCTGCCGCAGCCGGAGGACCTGCGCGAGGTGTTCCGCCGCATCGAGCGCCTGCTCGACCGCTGCGCCGAACGCGCCCGCGCCCAGCGCGTCGCGGTGGCCTGATGCTGCGTTATCTCGCGCTCGGCGACAGCTACACGATCGGCGAGGGCGTCGCGCCTACGCAGCGCTGGCCGGCGCAACTGGTCCGCGCGCTGCGGCAGGACGGCATCGAGCTCGCCGAGCCGCACTACATCGCCACCACCGGCTGGACCACCGGGGAACTGGCGAACGCGATCGATGCCGCGCAGCCGCTCGGCCGCTGGGAGTTCGTCAGCCTCGGCATCGGCGTCAACGACCAGTACCGCGGCTACAGCCGCAGCGCCTACCGCGAGGGCTTCGAACACCTGCTCGCGACCGCGCTGCACCTGACCGGCCGCGAAGACCGCGTGCTGGCGGTCTCGATCCCGGACTGGGGCGTCACCCCGTTCGCGCTGCGGCAGGGCCGCGACCCCGACGTCGTCCGCCGCGAGATCGACGACTTCAACGACGTCGCCCGCCGGCACTGCGAGGCGCATCGCGTCGCGTTCGTCGACATCACCCCGATCAGCCGCGACCGCGGCGGCGAGGCGGACATGCTGGCCGACGACGGCCTGCACCCGTCGGCGGCGATGTACGCGCGCTGGGTGGACGCGATCCTGCCGGTGGCGCACACGCTGCTGGCCGCCGACGCATGAGCGCGGCGACGGCGCCGCTCGACCGCGGCCGGGCGCAGTCGATCGCGCGCGCGTTCGCGCCGGCGCATCCGCTCGGCAACCGCTGGGACTATCACTACGCGCGCATCAAGCTCGCCAGCGACCCGCTGTATCCGGGCGTGTGCGAGGCGCTGCGCGGCAGCACCGCGCCGCTGCTGGATCTCGGCTGCGGGCTCGGACTGCTGGCGCACGCGCTGCGCGCCGAAGGCATCACGCTGCCCTATCGCGGCGTGGACGTGGACGCGCGCAAGATCGCCCGTGCGCGGCGCGCGGCGCAGCGCGGCGGCCTGCAGGATGCATCGTTCGAGGTGGTGGATCTGCGGCGCGAGTACCCGCAGCATCGCGGCAGCGTCGCGCTGCTGGACGTGCTGCAGTTCATCCCGCCGGACGCGCAGGCGCGCACGCTCGACGCCGCGGTGGCGATGCTCACGCCCGGCGCGCGGCTGGTGATCCGCACCGGCCTGGCCGACGGCAGTCGCCGTGCGCGCGTCACGCGGGCGGTGGACGTGGTGTCGCGCGCGGTGGGCTGGATGGTCTCGGGGCCGACGCGCTATCCCGAGCCGGACGCGCTGCGCGCGCGTTTCGAGGCCGCCGGACTGCACGCGACGTTCACCCCGCTGTACGGGCGCACGCCGTTCAACAACTGGCGGATCGTGGCGACCCGGCCGGGCTGACGTTTTTTCACAGCAGGCGCCGCGAGACGAGCCGGTCGCGCAGCACCCACTGGTGCCAGAGCGCGGCCGCCACATGCAACGCCACCAGCCCGGCCAACGCCCACGCGCTCCAGCAGTGCACGTACCAGGCGATCGCGCGCCAGGTCTCGTCGTCCGCCGGCGGCGTGAACAGGCGCGGCACCTGCCCCAGGCCGAACACGTCCCGCGGGCCGTCCATCCACACCCAGATCACGTAACCGCTGAGCGGCAGCACGAACAGCAGCAGGTAGAGGGCTGCATGGACGCACGCGGCGAGCCGGCGTCGCCACGGCCGCGCATCGACCGTGGCGGGCGGCGGCAGCCCATGCAGCAGGCGCCGGCCGGCACGCAACACCATCAGTGCCAGCAGCAGCATGCCGAGCGGGAAGTGGAGGTGGAGCAGGCGCGCGCCGGTGTCGCGCTCGGATGCCGTTTCCGCCGCCCAGCCCAGGCCGATCTGGACGAGCACGCCGAGCGCGACCGCCCAGTGCAGAAGGCGGGCCAGCGGCGGATAGCGCTCGTCGGCTCGGGCACCGGGCCGGTTCAGCGCGCGCGGCATTCGCGGTACCCCGGCACGCCCTGGCCCAGCACGATGTCGCGCTCGACCTGCCATACCCCGTCGCCGGACCGGCGCGGCACGACCAGGCCGGCACCGCCCACGCCCTGCACCAACTGCCGTTCCTGCGCCGGCGTCAGCCTGGGATCGTCGCGGAACACCACGTCGTCGATGAAGTAGGTGAAGCAGCCGGGCTCGACGACCTGCATGTGGATGTGCTCGGGAATGTCCTCGCCCGGATAGGCGCCCGGCCGGATGGTATCGAAGGCGTAGCGCCCCTGGGCATCGGAACGCACCCAGGCGCGCAGACGGCCATGCCGCATGGCGCCGGCGTCGGACGCCGCGCGCGGCTTCGGATAGCGGCCGGCATGGTCGGTCTGGTAGGCGTACACGATCACGCCGGCACGCGCGCGACCGGAGCGGTCCAGCACGCGTCCCGACACGGTCATCGGCGCGCCCGGCTGGTCCGCGGGCGCGATCCGCGCGCGGGAGGGGATCGTCGCCGGCATGCCGTCGAACACCGCCTCGCATCCTTCGCAGGCGTGGCCGATCACGGGCAGCGTCGCGCGGACGACAGCGTCGGCGCGGTCGTCGCGCGTGCCTGCGCCGGATCCTGCGGCGATGGCCGGCACGAGTACCGCGGCGGCGAAGAGCGATCGAAGCGGCATGTCCGGCTCCGGATGGGGTTCGGGAACGGACGTGCCCGCGGCGGCCGGCGTTAACCGGACTCCGTGCCCGTCGCCGGCAACGCGTCCGGCCATTGCAGCCACCACCGCTTGGCTCGCGGATAGGGCAGTGCGTCCCACCACGGATCCAGCGCCGCCGGCGTGCGGCGCACGATCGCCTCGCGCGCGACCGGCGGCGCGTCCGGCAGAAGTTGGACCAGCCGGTCGTACAGCGGCCCCTGCGCCAGCTCGGGGTGACGTTGCAGGAGCATGAGCAGACTGATGGCGTCCTGCGGGCGCGATGCGGCGATCAGCCGGCGCACCTGCTCGCCGGCGGGCGGCACCCGCCCGCCTCGTGCGTCGATCGCCTGCAAGGCTGCGACGAACGCGGCGCTCGCACCCAGATCGCGCGGCGTGCCCGCTCCAGCACCGCGGCGCAGGGGCACGGTCGCACCGCGCGGCACCAGCACCTCGCCCGCGCCGGCATCCACCAGCACCCAACCGCTGAGCACGGTCAGCGCGCCGTTGCCCGCGGCGTCGCTCTCGACCACGAATTCGCATCCCAGGTCCAGCGCCTCGGCGCCCGGCAACCGCACGCCGAAATGCAGTGGCGGCGCCCACACCCGCGCCCGCAGGCGTCCCTGCAGCAGCCGCACCCGGTGCCGGCCGGAACGCGTCTCCTCCAGCCGCAGCCGCGAGTCCGCGCCGAGCCACAGCTCGCCGATGCGCGCCACGCGCAGGCGGGCACGCCCCTGCTCGCCGGTGACGATCTCGCCTCCCGGGGCCAGACGCCCTGGCGTCGGCCCGTCCTGCCAGCGCACCTCGCCCGTGGTCGTCAGCACCTGCCAGGCCTCGCCGTCCGGCCAGGCCAGACGGTGCTGCAGCAGCAGCGTCACGGCCAGTGCGCAGACCGCCAGCGTCGCCGCCAGCGCCAGCGTCGTCCGCGCCCGGCGCGCTGGGCGCGGGCCCGGGCTTCCGCGGTCGGCGCGCCACGCCGGCGGCAGGCCGTGCGGACGATGTGCGTAAGGCGCCAATAGCCGCTCCAGGCGCTCGATCTCGCGATCGCGCCCGGCCTTCGTCCACAGATAGTCGTCGTGGCCGCTCATGATCGCGCCCCTTCTTCTCGCACCGCCAACGCCTGGCGCAACTGCGCCATGCCGCGGTGCAGGTTGACCCGCACGCTGCCCGGCGTCAGGCCGGTCAGTTGCGCGATCTCCGGTCCCGTCAGCCCCTCCACCAGACGCAGGATCAGGGTCTCGCGATAGGCCTCGGGCAGCGCGCGAATCGCCCGCAGCACGCGTTCGGCGTCGGCGCGGTCCTCGTGCGTGGCGCCGCCGGCGGGCAGCTCGATTCCGACGCCGGTCAACGGCGCGCTGCGGCGACGCTGGTCCAGCGCGGCCCGCCGCGCCACGCTCACGATCCAGCCGGGGAACGCGGCATCCTCGCGCAGATCGGCGAGCCGTCCGAGCGCGACCTCGAACACGTGCTGGGTCAGGTCCTCGGCATCGGCGTGCTGCACGTAGCCGAGCAGCACACCGTGCACCACGGGCGCGAAACGGCGGTACAGGCGTTCCAGCGCGCCGCCGTCTCCCCGGCGCGCGGCGGCGACCAGCGCGGCTGTTGCTTCGGTTTCGCTCAAGCAGTGGATTTCCCGATGTCCTGCCGGACGGACCGATGGGCTGGAGCGTTAACCGCCTCCGTCGGCGGAGGGATCGCACCGGGCCGACCGGCTACGCCACCTCGAGCGGCTCCGGCAGCACCGTGCGATAGCCGAGCGCGTCCAGCCGCTGCAGCAGCCGCGCGAGCATCTCGACGTTGCGGCCGTGGCGGGCGCCCTCGTGCAGCAGCACGATCGCGCCGGGCGCGAGGTCGCGCTCGATGCGGGCGATGGTGCGCGTCACGTCGCTGAGCACCGCGTCGTAGCCGCGCGCGCTCCACGCCACGCGTGCGAGTCCGTGCGCGCGCAGCGCCGGCGCCAGGAACGGATTGGCGTGACCGGCCACCGCGCGGAACCAGCGCGGCGCACGCCCGCACAGCGCCGTCAGCGTGCGCTGCGCCTCGTCGATCTCCGCGCGCATCCGCCGCGGCGGCAGCGCCCAGAACCACGCCGACGGGTGGCACTGGCTGTGGTTGCCGATCCCGTGCCCGCGCTCGACGATCGCCCGCACCAGCTCCGGCCGCGCCCGCGCGCGCTCGCCGACCACGAAGAACGTCGCCTTCGCCCCGTGCGCATCGAGCAGATCGAGGATCGCGCGCGTGTCGTCCGACGGGCCGTCGTCGATCGTCAGCCACACCACGCGTTCGGAGGTCGGCAGACGGCGCAGCACCGGGCTGAACAGCGCCGAGCCGGGGGCGAGCGTGCCCCACCAGAACGGCAGATGCGAGGCGATCATCGCCGGCAGCCCCCAGCGCGCGCCGAACCGCCACCACAGCGCCGCCACCAGCAGTTGCGACAGCAGCAGCGCCGCCAGCCACGCGTGCGGACGGCGCGGCGGACGGTGCGGAGCGGACACGGCCGAGTTCATGACCGGATCGTAGCGCGAGGCGTACACTGCGCGCCTTTCCCGCACGGTCCGTCCTTCATGTCGCTCGATCCCGCCCTGCGCTCGCGCATCGAAACCCTGCTGCAGTCGCACCCGGTGGTGCTGTTCATGAAGGGCGCGCCGCAGGCGCCGCAATGCGGCTTCTCGGCCAAGGCCGCCGGCATTCTCGATGCGCTGCTGCCCGAGGGGTACGCGCACGTGGACGTGCTGGCCGATCCGGAGATCCGCGAGGGCATCAAACTCTACGGCCAGTGGCCGACCATTCCGCAGCTTTATGTGCGCGGCGAGCTGGTGGGCGGCAGCGATATCGTCGAGCAGCTCGCCAGCAGCGGCGAGCTGCACGCCCTGCTCGGCCTGCCGGCGCCGGACCGCAGCCCGCCGAAGCTTTCGATCACGCCGGCCGCGGCCGAGCAACTGCGCGCGGCGATCGCCAACGCGGGCGGCGAGTACGCGGTGCGGCTGGACGTGGACGCGCGCTACAACGCGCGATTGCAGCTCGCGCCGGTCGATCCGCACGCGCTCGCGGTCGAGGTCGAAGGCGTGCGCGTGCAGACCGACTGGATGAGCGCGCGGCGCGCCGACGGCCTCGTGATCGAGTGGGTCGACGATCAGCGCGGCCGCGGCCTGATGGTGCACAACCCGAACGCGCCCGCGCCGGTCCGCGCGATCGCGCCGGCCGAGGCCGCCGAGCGCGTGCGCACCGGCCGTCTGCGCCTGATCGACGTGCGCCCACCGGCCGAACGCGCGTTGGCGAGCGCGCCGGTGCCGTTCGACACGCTCGATGGCGGCGTGGACGCGCTGGAGGCGCTGCCGAAGGACACGCCGCTGGCGTTCCTGTGCCATCACGGCGGACGCAGCGCGCAGGCCGCCGAGCATTTCCGCGCCAAGGGCTTCCGCGAGCTCTACAACGTCGAGGGCGGCATCGACGCCTGGGCCGACGCCGATCCGGCCGTGCCGCGGTATTGAGCGCGGCGCGGCGGCAACGCTCCGGCAGGCGCGCGATCGCGGCACCGCAGCCGTGACGCGCGCAGAGAGGCGCACGTGCCACGCTTCGCAGCCGCTCTGCCGTGCACGGGGTGAGGAGGCGCGCTTGCGAGCCGCAGGCTGCGGCGGGCCGGATGGGGGGTTGGGGCGAGGGCGCGCGCCGAAGGCGCGCAGGCGTCGCGACTGAAGCCGCTTCTGCGGCGGGATGTCTTTGCGGGCGCGGCGCGCATGCCCGCTCAGCCGGCGAAACCGCCGCCGTCGAGGTAGGCGCGCTCCTCCGCGGTCGTGGTGCGGCCGAGCAGCGGATTGCGGTGCGGGAAGCGCCCGAAGCGCGCGATCACGTCGCGATGCAGCAGCGCATAGCGCAGGTACTCCGCATCGCCCAGCGCCTCGAACAGCGCCACCGCGCGTTGCTGGTCGCGCAGATCTTCGGAGTGCTCGAACGGCATGTAGAAGAACGCGCGCAGCGCCGGCTCGAACGCCGCATCGTGGCCGGCGTCGATGGCGCGCTCGGCGCAGTGCCGCGCCAGCGGGTCGGTCGCGAACGCGTGCGCGCTGCCGCGGAAGATGTTGCGCGGCACCTGGTCGAGCAGCAGCACCAGCGCGAGCGCGCCGGTGGCGTCCTCCAGCCAGCGCTCGTGCTCGCGGCGGGCGGCGGCGAAATGGTCGGCGGCGAAGCGCGACTCCAGCTCGCGGTCGAACTCGGCATTCACCGCGAACCAGCGCGCGTATCCGGCCTTTCGCCAGAACTCGACGATCTCGCGGGGTTCGGCCATGCGGGGCGCTCCGGTCAGGTGCCGAGCTGCGTTTCCAATTCGGCGATGTAGGCGGCGGTGAGGCTTTCCAACGTGACGGCGTGGATCATCGGCTGGATCGCGCCCTGCGAATAACAGCGCGCGATGAACTGTGCATAGCGCTCGCGGAACGTCAGCCACGCCAGATGCGCGCGATCGAACGCCGCCAGCCCGGCCGGATCCAGTTGCTGGCGCAGATGCACGACCAGCGCGTCCAGGCGCGCATCGACGCTCTGGAACTCGACGATCGCCTTCTGGTTCATCTCGTCGTGGCTGCGCAGCGCGGTGAACGCCTCGCGCGCGACGGCCTCCGCCTGGCTGACGTAGCCGTCGGCGATCTGCAGCGCCGTCTCGGCCTTGCCGATCAGGCGCGATTCGAACTCGCGCAGCTCCTCGATGCTGGTGCGGCTGCCCTCCATGTCCTGCTTGAGGTCCAGCAGCTTCTGGCTGCGTTCGATGGCCTCGGTGGCCTTGCGCCGCTCGACGCGGCGCTGGAGGAAGTAGAACGCCCAGGTGAGGCATGCGCCCACCGCGAGATAGATGACCTGTTCCATATGCCTGCCCTCTTGGAACGACAGTCTGCCGCGCGACCATCGCACCGCCCGCGACGGGCCGCGGCGCATCCGGCGTGCGGGTGGGCGCGGCTTCAGCGGGAGGCATGCTGTCGCGCCTGGCGGTCGCGACCGAAGCCGCGTGCCTGAACGCGTCGATCGCCGTCGGTGGCGGGCGTCACGCGTCGCAGCGCGCAAGACGGGCTCAGAGATGGCCGGTGACCGCGGGCGGATGGCCCCAGTCGTCGTCGCGGCCGTTGGCGAAGCGCACCGGCAGGGCGGCCTTGTGCTCGGGCGTGAGGTCGTCCAGGCACGCCACGCTCACCGAGACGAACGCGCCGAAACCCGGAATCTCGCCGCGACTGAAGACGTGGGTGCCGCAGATGCGGCAGAACGGCCAGTGCACGTGGTGGGCGCCGAACTGGTAGTCGGTCAGGTCCGCCTCGTCGCTCAGCAGGCGGAAAGCGTCCGGCTTCACGGCCGCGCCCCAGTGGCGCAGCTTGCTGCAGATCGAGCAGTTGCATTTCCCGGTGGGCGCATCCGCATCGAGGTCCACTTCGAAGCGGATGCGGCCGCAATGGCAGCTACCGGTGCGGGTGTGGGCGGCCATGGCGCGTCTCCGGGAAGGGCCGCGCCGAGTGTAATCGCTACTCGTCGAAGCGCAGGTGGCGGACCGACTTGCCGTGGCGACGGATGAGCCGCAAGGCCTCGATGCCGACCTGGATGTGGTTGTCGACGAACTCGCGCGTGACCCGCGCGTCGGAGGCCTCGGTCTTCACGCCCTCCGGGATCATCGGCTGGTCGCTGACCAGCAGCAGCGCGCCGGTGGGGATGCGGTTGGCGAAGCCGGCGGCGAACACGGTGGCGGTCTCCATGTCGATCGCCATGCAGCGCAGCCGGCGCAGGTATTCCTTGAAGGCGTCGTCGTGCTCCCAGACGCGCCGGTTGGTGGTGTAGACGGTGCCGGTCCAGTAGTCGTGGCCGAGGTCGCGGATCATGGTCGAGACCGCGCGCTGCAGGGCGAACGCGGGCAGCGCCGGCACTTCCGGCGGCAGATAGTCGTTGCTGGTGCCTTCGCCACGGATGGCGGCGATCGGCAGGATCAGATCGCCGAGCCTGTTCTTCTTCTTCAGCCCGCCGCACTTGCCGAGGAACAGCACCGCCTTGGGCTGGATCGCCGACAGCAGATCCATCACCGTCGCCGCGTTCGGACTGCCCATGCCGAAGTTGATCATGGTGATGCCGTCGGCGGTGGCGCTGGGCATCGGGCGGTCGAGGCCGACCATCTCGGCGCCGGTCAGGCGGCTGAAGGTGTGCAGGTAGCCGCCGAAGTTGGTGAGCAGGATGTGCTCGCCGAAGCCGTCGAGCGGCACGCCGGTGTAGCGCGGCAGCCAGTTGTTGACGATCTCGTTCTTCTCGCGCATCGAGTGGAAACGGTGGGGGAACCGCGGGACAGGGTACCCGTCGCGGCCGCAGGCGGCACGGGCGTGCGCGCGATCGCGGCCGGCATGACCAAAGTCATGTTGGCCGCCCCCGGCCCAGCCGCTACGGTGCGGGACTGGTTGTTGGACCGTGGAGACCCCGATGCTTCGTCCCCTGCTGGCCGGCTGCGCGCTCACCGCGCTGCTGGGCGCGGCGCACGCCGCGCCGCCCGCCAAGCCCTCGCGCTTCGCGCAGGACCCCTACCCGAGCACCTACCGGCCGATCGCCGCGCCGCCCACGCTGCTGCGCAACGCGGTGGTGCTGACCGGCACCGGCGAGCGCCTCGACGGCGCCGACGTGCTGATGCAGGACGGCCGCATCGCCGCGGTCGGCCGCGGTCTCGCCGCGCCGGCCGGCGCCACCGTGATCGACGCCACCGGCAAGTGGATCACGCCCGGCCTGATCGACGTGCACTCGCACCTGGGCGTCTACGCCAGTCCCGGCGTCAACGCGCACAGCGACGGCAACGAGATCACCGGTCCGGTCACGCCCAACGTGTGGGCCGAGCACTCGGTGTGGCCGCAGGATCCGGGCTTCGCCGCCGCGCTCGCCGGCGGCATCACCACTCTGCAGATCCTGCCGGGCTCGGCCAACCTGATCGGCGGCCGCGGCGTCACCCTGAAGAACGTGCCGGCGGTGACCTACCAGGCGATGAAGTTCCCGGGCGCGCCGTGGGGCCTGAAGATGGCCTGCGGCGAGAACCCCAAGCGCGTCTACGGCGGCCGCAACCAGCCGCCGGGCACGCGCATGGGCAACGTCGCCGGTTATCGGGCCGCGTTCATCGACGCCAGCGAGTACCTGCGCAAGATGCAGCCCAGGCAGCAGCCGCCGGCCAAGCGCCGCTGGTGGCAGAGCGCACCGAACGGCAACGACGGCGCCGACAGCGAGAAGGACACCGGCGGCAAGCGCGACCTCAAGCTCGACACGCTGGCCGGCGCGCTCAACGGCGACATCCTCGTGCACATCCACTGCTACCGCGCCGACGAGATGGCGGTGATGATGGATCTGGCCAAGGAGTTCGGCTTCAGGATCGCCGCCTTCCATCACGGCGTGGAAGCGTACAAGGTCGCCGACCGCCTCGCGCAGGAAGGCATCTGCGGCGCGCTGTGGGCCGACTGGTGGGGCTTCAAGATGGAAGCGTTCGACGGCATCCAGGAGAACATCGCGCTGGTCGACCGGCCGCAGAACGGCTGCGCGATCGTGCATTCGGATTCGGCCGAAGGCATCCAGCGGCTCAACCAGGAGGCGGCCAAGGTGATGGCGCAGGCGAAACTGGCCGGCATCGACATCCCGCCCGAGCGCGCGATCCGCTGGCTGACCGCCAACGCGGCGAAGTCGCTCGGCGTGGAGCAGCGCACCGGCACGCTGGAGGCCGGCAAGATGGCCGACGTGGTGGTGTGGAACGGCAACCCGTTCTCGGTGTACGCCAAGGCCGAGCAGGTCTACGTCGACGGCGCGCGCCTGTACGACCGCAACGATCCGGCCCGCCAGCCGAAATCCGATTTCCTGCTGGGCCAGACCGCCGAAGGAGGTGTGCGATGAACCGCCTCGCCCGTCTCGCGTCCGCGATCGCGCTCGCCTGCGCCGCATTCGCCGCCCCCGCCCAGCAGCCCGCAGCGCGGCCGGGGCAGGATCTGCTGATCCGCAACGCCACCGTGCACACCGCCACCGCGCAGGGCACGCTGCAGGGCGCCGACGTGTGGATCGACGACGGCCGCATCCGCGCCGTCGGCAAGGGCCTGGCCGCGCCCGCCGGCACCCCGGAGTTCGACGCCCAGGGTCGCCCGCTCACGCCGGCGCTGTTCGGCGGCGTGACCGCCATCGGCATCGAGGAGGTGCCGAGCGAGAGCCCGACCAGCGACGAAACCCTCGCCCTCGGCGCCGCCACCAAGGAGATGACGGTGCGGCCGGAGTTCGACGTCACCCTCGCCTACAACCCCGACTCGGTGCTGGTGCCGGTCGCGCGCGTGGCCGGCCTGGGCTGGACCGTCCTCGGCGCCGGCACCGCGCCGGGCGGCTCGATCGTCGCAGGCCAGGGCGGCGTGGTGCGCTTCGACGGCAGCGCCGATCCGGTCGGCGCGCGCGTGCTGTTCGTGCGCCTGGGCGGCGATGCCTCGCCGCTGACCGGCAACTCGCGCGCGGGCCAATGGATGCTGCTCGACCAGCTCCTCGACGAGGTGCGCGGCCGCATCCCGCCGGATTCCGCGCATGCGCTGCTGACGCCCGCCGGCCGCCGCGCGCTGGCGAAGTATTTCGGCGGCGGCGGACGGGTGCTGGTGGAAGTGCATCGCGCGGCCGACATCCGCCAGCTCCTGCGCTGGTCGCAGCGCAACGGCGTGCGGGTGGCCATCATCGGCGGCGCCGAGGCGTGGAAGCTGGCGCCGCAGCTCGCCGCGGCGAAGGTGCCGGTGTTCGTCGATCCGCTGGTGAACCTGCCGAACGACTTCGACCAGATCAACGCCACGCTCGAGAACGCCGCGCGGCTGCGCGCCGCCGGCGTGCCGGTGAGCTTCAGCCAGGCGGGCGACGGCTCGCACAATGCCCGCAAGATCCGCCAGTTGGCGGGCAACGCGGTGGCCAACGGGCTGCCCTGGGAGGACGCGCTGGCGGGCCTGACGCGCGTGCCGGCGGAGGCGCTGCGCGTGTCCGGCGAGCTGGGCACGATCGCGCCCGGCAAGCGCGCCGATCTCGCCCTGTGGAGCGGCGATCCGCTGGACGTGGCGAACGTCGCCCTGCAGGTCTGGCTGGACGGCCGCGCGCTGCCGATGCGCAGCCGCCAGACCGAGCTGCGCGACCGCTACCTGCGCGCGCAGCGTCCGCCCGAGCAGGGCGGCCTGCCGCGGGCCTATCCTGCGCAGGACGCGCGCTGACGCCGCCGCACCGCGACGGCGGCAGACGCAGGCGCGGTCGGGATCGCCATCGCGATTCCGCCGCGCCGGTCCGGATCCGATCCCACGAGCGAGGAGACGACGGCGATGATGGCGAATCCCAACTGGCTGGCGGTGCTGGCGGCGGCCGCCTCGGCGTTCGCGCTGGGCGGCATCTGGTACGGGCCGCTGTTCAAGAACGTCTGGTGCCGCGAGGCCGGGATCGATCCCGCCGCGCCGTCCAAGCGCCACCCCGGCGCGGTGTTCGCGCTGGCCGGGGTGTGCAGCTTCGTCGCCGCGCTCGCGTTCGCCGCGGCGCTGCCGGCCGAGGCCGACCTGCCGCGCGCGGTCGGCTTCGGCGCGCTGATCGGCGGCGGCTGGGTCGCGATGAGCTTCGCGATCAACTACGCCTTCGCCGGCCGCAGCCTGACGCTGTGGCTGATCGACGCCGGCTACCACCTGCTGCAGTTCGTGCTCTACGGCCTGATCCTGGGCGCTTGGCGCTGAGGCCGCGATGGACGCACGCGCGCTGCGCTGGTACTTCGACTTCGTCTCGCCGTTCGCCTATCTGCAGTGGCCGCGGATCCGGGCGCTGCGGCAGGCGCGCGCGGTGACGCTGGTGCCGATCCTGTTCGCGGCGGTGCTCGACGCGCGCGGGCAGAAGGGCCCGGCGGAGATTCCCGGCAAACGCGAGTTCACCTACCGGCACGTGCTCTGGCAGGCGCGCCGCGCGGGAGTGCCGCTGCGCTTTCCGCCGGCGCATCCGTTCAATCCGCTGCCGGCGCTGCGGCTGGCGATCGCGGCCGGCTGCGGCGAAGCGGCGGTGGATGCGGTGTTCGACTGGATCTGGGCGCAGGGGCATGCCGCGGACGACCCCGCGGCGCTGCGGCCGCTGGCCGAACGTCTGGGGCTGGACGAGCAGGCGCCGGCGTCGGCGCCGGTCAAGGCCGCCCTGCGCGCCAACACCGAGGCCGCGCTCGCGGCCGGCGTGTTCGGGGTGCCGACGCTGGCGCTGGGGCCGCACCTGTTCTGGGGCAACGACGCCCACGACTTCGCCCTGGCGGTGCTGGACGATCCGGGCCTGCTGGACGAGCCCGAGATGCGCCGGCTGGCGGCCCTGCCTGTCGGGGCGGCCCGCCGGCCCTGAAGGGTGCGTCGGGTCACACCCCGACTGCGGAGTGCGGCAGGATTTGTCACTATCCTGTCAACCGCACCGCGCCCGGGGGAGGGTCTATGCGTATCGGACTGGTGGTCGACTCCGCGTGCGACCTGCCGCTGAAGTACCTGCAGGCCAACGACATCCACATCCTGCCGATCACCGTACGGATCGGCGAGGAGCTGCGGGTCGACCATCGTGACGAGGCCGAAACGCTGGCGTTCCTGCATTCGCACGTCGCCGAACGCGGCGCCGAGGCGGAGACCACGCCGTTCACCGTCGAGCAGACCACCGCGCTGTTCCTCGACCGGCTGGTGATCGATTACGACCACGTGTTCTGCCTGACCATCACCAAGGAACGCAGCGGCGTCTACGAGAACACCCAGCAGGCGAGCTTCGCGATCCTCAACGGCTACAAGGAGCGACGCGCCGCCGCCGGCATCGTCACGCCGTTCGCGATGCGCGTGATCGACACCCAGAACCTGTTCGCCGCCGCCGGCGTCGGCGCGGTCGAGGCGGTGCGCCTGCGCAACGCGGGCGAGGGCGTGGGCAAGATCCGCGCGCGGCTGGAGAATCTCGCGCTGCACACCCACGGCTACATGGTGCCGCGCGATCTGTACTACCTGCGCGCACGCGCCCGCAAGAAGGGCGACCGCAGCGTCAGCCTGTTCAGCGCCGCGCTCGGCAGCGCGCTGGACATCAAGCCGGTGCTGCGCTGCTACCGCGGCCATACCAGTCCCGCCGCCAAGCTCAAGGGCTTCGAGCCCGCGGTGGAGAAGCTGTTCGCATTCACCGCCGAGCGCGTGCGCGCCGGCCTGATGACGCCGACGCTGAGCCTGTCCTACGGCGGCGAACTCGCCGAGATGCGCGCCCTGCCCGGCTACGACGCCCTGCGCGAGGTGTGTGCCGAGCACAACGTCGAGGTGTTCGAGAGCATCATGAGCCTCACCGGCATGGTCAACGTCGGCAAGGGCGCGGTGGTGGTCGGCTTCGCCGCCGAGAACGCGCCGGTGTTCGAGGGCTGAGCGCGGATGAGCGTCACGATCTACCACAATCCGGCCTGCGGCACCTCGCGCAATACGCTGGCGATGATCCGCAACGCCGGCATCGAGCCGCGCGTGATCGAATACCTGACCACGCCGCCCGATCGCGCCACGCTGCGGCGGCTGATCGCCGATGCCGGCCTCACCGTGCGCGAGGCCCTGCGCAGCAAGGAACGGCTCTACGCCGAGCTCGGACTGGATACGCCGATGCTGGACGACGACGCGCTGCTGGACGCGATGCTCGCCCATCCGGTGCTGATCAACCGCCCGTTCGTGGTGACCCCGCTCGGCACGCGCCTGTGCCGCCCCTCCGAACTCGTGCTCGACATCCTGCCGGCGCCGCAGCGCGGCGCGTCCGTGGACGCGTAGGGCGGGACTTGTCCCGCCGCCGCCCCGATGGGCGGGACGTGTCCCGGCGCCGCCGCGAGGGGCGGGACGTGTCCCGCCGCCGCCGCGAGGGGGCGGGTCGAGACCCGCCCTACGGCACCTCGGCGCACCCTCACCCACCTCTCTCCGGCCGAGCGGGAGAGGGGCTGCAAGAACGCGTAGGGCGGGACTTGTCCCGCCGCCGCCCCGATGGGCGGGAGGTGTCCCGGCGCCGCCCGCGAGGGGCGGGTCGAGACCCGCCCTACGGCACCTCGGCGCACCCTCACCCACCTCTCTCCGGCCGAGCGGGAGAGGGGCTGCAAGAACGCGTAGGGCGGGACTTGTCCCGCCGTCCGCGAAGGGCGGGACGTGTCCCGCCGCCGCCCGCGCGCACCTTGCCGCGATGCCGGCACGCGCGCGGCACGACTTCCGGCCTACACGGGCCGCCGCGGCAGCGGGTACGCTCGGGCTCTTTGTCCGCTCCGGGTCGCCGAACCATGCCGCACCGTCACCTGCTCGCGCTCGCTCTCGCCGCCGCCCTCGCCTCGCCGGCGTACGCACAGAATCCGCCCGCGCCGCAGCCCGCACCGCAGGAGAAGAAGGACAAGCAGGACGAGAGGGACAAGCAAGCGCAGCTCGAACAGGACGCGCTCGATCCGGCCGGCACCGATCCGGCCAAGGCCGCCGCGCAGACCGCCAAGGGCCGCAGCAGGCCTGGCGAGAACGAGGCCGACGACAAGAAGTGGGACGTCAACGCGCCGCACGGCCCGACCAAGACCGTGCGCTTCAGCACCGACGAAGGCACCTGGCTCGACGTCGACGTCTCGCCCGACGGCCGCACGCTGGCGTTCTCGCTGCTGGGCGATCTGTACCTGCTGCCGATCGAAGGCGGCAGCGCGCGCCGCATCACCTCGGGCCCGGCGTGGGACGTGCAACCGCGCTTCTCGCCGGACGGCAAGGAACTCGCGTTCACCTCCGACCGCGGCGGCGGCAACAACCTGTGGCGCATCCGCACCGACGGCACCCATCCGGTGCAGGTGACGAAGGAGGACTTCCGCCTGCTCAACAATCCCGCCTGGACGCCCGACGGCCAGTACCTGATCGGCCGCAAGCACTTCACCAGCGAGCGCTCGCTGGGCGCGGGCGAGCTGTGGATGTACCACGTCGCCGGCGGCACCGCCGGCATCCAGCTCACCACCAAGAAGAACGACCAGCAGGATCTCGGCGAGCCGGCGGTGTCGCCGGACGGCCGCTACGTGTACTTCTCCGAGGACGTCAGCCCCGGTCCGACGTTCCAGTACAACAAGAACCCGCACGGCGTGATCTACGCGATCAAGCGCCTGGACCGCCAGACCGGCCGCATCGACACCCTGATCGCCACCCCGGGCGGCGCGGTGCGTCCGCAGCCCTCGCCGGACGGCCGGTCGCTCGCCTTCGTCAAGCGCATCCGCGACAAGTCGGTGCTGCACGTGATGGATCTGAAGAGCGGCGAGGTGCGCCCGGTGTGGGACGGCCTCTCGCACGACCAGCAGGAAGCGTGGGCGATCTTCGGCCCGTATGCCAACTTCGACTGGACGCCGGATTCGAAGGCGGTGGTGGTGTGGGCGCAGGGCAAGCTGTGGCGCGTGGACATCGCCAGCGGCACGCCGGCGAACATTCCGTTCACCGCCGAGGTCGAGCAGACGGTGACCGCGCCGCTGCGGTTCGAGCAGAAGATCGAGGAAGGCACGTTCGCGCCGAAGATGATCCGCGACGTCGCCACCAGCGCCGACGGCCGCACGGTGATCTTCCACGCGCTCGGCCAGCTCTGGCGCAAGCGCCTGCCCGACGGCAGGCCCGAGCGCGTCACCGCCAACGAGGGCGTGTACGAATACCAGCCCAGCTTCAGCGCCGACGGCCGCAAACTGCTCTACACCACCTGGTCCGATGCCGGCATGGGCGCGATCTACGTGCGCGACGCCGCCGGTGGCGGCATGGGCAAGCGCCTCACGCAGGAGAAGGGCTTCTACTACGGCCCGCGCTTCTCGCCCGACGGCCGCCGCATCGTGTATTCGAAGACCGGCGGCGGCGGTCTCACCGGCTCGCTGTGGTCGGGCGAGAAGGGCATCTACGTGATGTCCGCCGACGGCGGCACGCCGGTGCGCGTGGCGCTGGAAGGCGAGTCCCCGCAGTTCAGCGCCGACGGCAAGCGCGTCTACTACTTCACCGGCGGCGGGCTCAAGAAGAAGCTGATGTCGGTCGGCCTCAACGGCGAGGAGCCGCGCGAGGTGTTCGACCTCAAGTACGTCGACACGGTGACGATCTCGCCGGACGGCAAATGGGTCGCGTTCACCGAGCTGTTCAACGCCTACGTCGCGCCGATGCCGACGCTCGGCAAGGCGATCGAGCTGAGCAAGGACACCAAGGCGCTGCCGGTCACGCGCGTGACCGCCGACGTCGGCAGCTACCTGCACTGGAGCGCGGACTCGCAGTCGCTGCACTGGATGGTCGGCGACCGCTACTTCTCGCGTCCGCTCAACCAGGCGTTCGCGTTCCTGCCCGGCGCGCCTTCGGTGCTGCCGAAGCCGAGCAACGACGGCGGCGTCGCGCTCGGCCTGAGCGCCGAGGTCTATACCCCGCGCGACACCTTCGCCTTCACCGGCGCGCGCATCGTGACCATGCGCGATGCCGAGAAGACGCAGGAGGTGATCGAGGACGGCACGCTCGTGGTGAAGGGTGACACCATCGTCGCGGTCGGCCCGTCCGCGCAGGTGCAGGTGCCCGCCGGCGCGCGGGTGATCGACGCCCGCGGCAAGACCATCGTGCCGGGCTACATCGACGTGCACGCGCACTCGGCCAACTTCGGCCAGGGCGTGATCCCGCAGCAGAACTGGGCCTACTACGCCAACCTCGCGTTCGGCATCACCACCATGCACGACCCGTCGGCCAGCACCGAGTTCGTGTTCTCGCAGGCCGAGCTGCTGAAGGCCGGAAAGATGGTCGGCCCGCGCCTGTTCTCGACCGGCACGATCCTGTACGGCGCCGACGGCGACTTCAAGGCGGTGGTGAACTCGCTCGACGATGCGCGCAGCCACCTGCGCCGGATGAAAGCGCACGGCGCATTCTCGGTGAAGAGCTACAACCAGCCGCGCCGCGATCAGCGCCAGCAGATCGACCAGGCCGCGCGCGAGCTCGGCATGCTCGTCGTGGAGG
This sequence comes from Vulcaniibacterium thermophilum, assembly GCF_007923255.1. Taxonomy (GTDB): domain Bacteria; phylum Pseudomonadota; class Gammaproteobacteria; order Xanthomonadales; family Xanthomonadaceae; genus Lysobacter_F; species Lysobacter_F thermophilum. Next base: position 88,873 of record NZ_VOHJ01000005.1, read on the forward strand.
AAGGCGGCTCGACCTTCCACCACAACATGACCATGATCCTCGACGGCGTCACCGGCATCGAGCACAACATCCCGATCGCGCCGCTGTACAAGGACGTGATCGGCCTGTGGTCGCAGACCGACGTGCGCAACACGCCGACGCTGGTGGTCAGCTACGGCGGCCTGTCCGGCGAGTACTGGTGGTACGCGCGCGACAACGTGTGGGAGGACAAAAAGCTCAACCGCTTCTTCCCGCGCGAGACGCTCGATGCCCGCAGCATCCGCCGCGAGACCGCGCCCGATTGGGACTACTGGCACATCGAGGTTGCAAGGGCCACCAAGAAGCTGCGCGATGCCGGGGTGAAGATCCAGATCGGCGGCCACGGCCAGCTGCAGGGCCTTTCGCCCAACTGGGAGACCTGGATGCTGACGCAGGGCGGCTTCAGCAACTTCGAGGCGCTGCGCGCGGCGACCATCGACGGCGCCGACTACCTGGGCCTGGCGAAGCAGATCGGCTCGCTCGAGCCCGGCAAGCAGGCGGACCTGGTGGTGCTGAACGCCAATCCGCTGGAGAACATCCGCGCCACCATCGACACCCGCTACGTGATGGTCGACGGGCGTCTGTTCGACGTCGATGCGGACATGGCGGAGATCGGCAACAAGGGCGAGAAGGCGCCGCACTTCTACTGGCAGCGCCACCGCGACGGCCAGACGTTCGGACTGGAGTACGGCCCCACCGCGGTGTGCCACTGCCCGAAGGGCGCGCATTTCGGCCACGACCATCCGGAAGACTGAGGCGGATTCCACGCCGCCGCGCCGGTCACGGGTCGCGCCGGCGCGTTCCGCGGACAGCGCCCGTGTCGTTGGCGGCAAGCCATCGTGCAACGGCGCGGGGTTCCCGCGTGCGCGGGAACGATGGCGCGGGCTTCATTGCCGCTACGCGGGCCGGCGTCTAGGCTGAAGCTGTGGTCGAACCAGGAGGCCCCGATGGCGATCCGCTACTACCTGCGTCTTCCCGACGGCGCCCGCGCGCGCGGCAGCGACCCGGCGCTGTCCTTCACCGCGCACGGTGCCGAGGAGTTCGCCGAGCAACTGCAGCGCGCGCTGCGCGAGCCGGCCCTGTTCGAACGCTGGCGCGCGCAGCAGGAGGATCCGGACGACGTCGATCCGGCGCTCGGCGCCACCGATCCGGCCGCGACCGTGCGCGGCGAGCAGGACGACCTGCACATCAACCTGCTCGTCACCACCGCGCTGCCGGGCGACATCCTCAAGCACCGCCTGCGCCTGCTGGCGGGCAGCGGCTGGGAACTGCGCGACGTCACCACCGCCTGAGCCGGCGCGTCAGGCGCGCAGCGCGGCGGCGTGGTAGGCGACGTGCTCGCCGATGAACGTGGCGATGAAGTAGTAGCTGTGGTCGTAGCCGGGGTGCAGGCGCAGCGTGAGCGGATGCCCCGCCGCCGCGCACGCCTCGCGTAGCCGTTCGGGTTGCAACTGGGTCGCCAGGAACTCGTCCGCCTCGCCCTGATCGACCCGCAGCGGCAGGCGCTCGCGCGCCTGCGCGACCAGCGCGCACGCGTCCCATTCGCGCCAGACCGCCGGATCCTCGCCCAGATAGGCCGCGAACGCCTTGCGGCCCCACGGCACCTCGGTCGGCGCGACGATCGGCGCGAACGCCGACACGCTGCGATAGCGCCCGGGATTGCGCAGCGCCAGCACCAGCGCGCCGTGCCCGCCCATCGAATGGCCGCTGATCGCGCGGGCGTCGTCGGCGGGAAAGTGCGCCTCGATCAGCGCCGGCAGTTCGTGCACCACGTAGTCGTGCATCCGGTAGTGCGCCGACCACGGCGGCTGCGTGGCGTTCAGGTAGAAGCCCGCGCCCTGGCCCAGGTCGTAGCCGTCGGCATCCGGCACGCCGGCGCCGCGCGGGCTGGTGTCCGGCGCCACCACGATCACGCCATGCTCGGCGGCGTAGCGCTGCGCACCCGCCTTGGTGATGAAGTTCTGCTCGGTGCAGGTCAGGCCGCTGAGCCAGTACAGCACCGGGCAGCGCCCGTACGCCGCCTGCGGCGGCAGGTAGACGCCGACGCGCATGGCGGTGCCGAGCGTGTCGGCGCGGTGCTCCCAGACGTCCTGCCAGCCGCCGAAACAGGCGCGGTGTTCGATGCGCTGCATCGCCCCCCCGTGCGCTCAGAAATGGATGACGCTGCGGATCGACTTGCCTTCGCGCATCAGCTCGAACGCCTCGTTGATGCGCTCCAGCGGCATCGTGTGGGTGACGAACGGCGCCAGCTCGATCTCGCCGCGCATCGCCTGCTCCACCATGCCCGGCAGCTCGCTGCGGCCCTTCACGCCGCCGAACGCGGTGCCCATCCACCTGCGGCCGGTGACCAGTTGGAACGGCCGCGTGCTGATCTCCTGGCCGGCGCCCGCCACGCCGATGATCACCGACTGCCCCCAGCCGCGATGCGCGCACTCCAGCGCCGCGCGCATCACCTGCACGTTGCCGATGCACTCGAACGAATGATCGACGCCCCAGCCGGTCATCTCGATGATGACCTGCTGGATCGGCTTGTCGTGATCTTTCGGATTCACGCAGTCGGTGGCGCCCATGCGGCGCGCCAGTTCGAACTTGGCCGGATTGACGTCGACGGCGATGATGCGCCCCGCCTTCGCCTGCCGCGCGCCCTGGATCACCGCCAGCCCGATGCCGCCTAGGCCGAACACCGCCACCGAATCGCCCGGCTGCACCTTCGCGGTGTTGCGCACCGCCCCGATGCCGGTCGTCACGCCGCAGCCGAGCAGGCACACCTGCCCGTGGTCGGCCTGCGGGTCGATCTTCGCCAGCGAGACCTCGGCCACCACCGTGTACTCGCTGAAGGTCGAGCAGCCCATGTAGTGGTGGATCGGCTGGCCCTGGTGGGAGAAACGCGTGGTGCCGTCGGGCATCAGGCCCTTGCCCTGGGTCGCGCGCACGGCGACGCACAGGTTGGTCTTGCCGGAGCGGCAGAACAGGCACTCGCCGCATTCGGCGGTGTACAGCGGGATCACGTGATCGCCCGGCGCCACGCTGGCGACGCCCTCGCCCACCTCGACGACGACGCCCGCGCCTTCGTGGCCGAGCACGGCGGGAAACACGCCTTCCGGATCGTCGCCGCTGAGCGTGAACGCGTCGGTGTGGCACACGCCGGTGTGGGTGATGCGCACCAGCACCTCGCCGCGGCGCGGCGGTTCGACGTCGATCTCGACGATGCGCAACGGCGCGCCCGGAGCGAAGGCGACGGCGGCACGGCTTTTCATGCGAAGGTCTCCGGAAGGCGGCCGGACACGGCCGGCAATGGCGGCGCGCGCGGCACTGGACGCGCGCGGCGCGGGCCCCATTGTGGCCCGCCCGTGCGACGGCGATGCGAGCGCGGCACCGCATCGGGCGGAATGCCGCGGCGCGGCCCAGCCGTTGCGCCGCCACCGCCTGCGGGCGGGCGCGCTACTTCACGCGCCTGCCGTGCTTGATCACCAGATCCACGCGCTGCAGCAGCGCGATGTGCCGCAGCGCGTCGCCGCGCACGGCGATGATGTCGGCGTACTTGCCCCCGGTGACCGTGCCGTAATCGCGATCGGCCTTCATCGCCACCGCCGGCCAGTAGGTCGCGGCGCGGATCGCATCGACCGGCGGCACGCCCAGCCTGTTCACCCACACGTCCAGCTCGTTCCATGTGCTGCCGCTGTGGAACTTCATCGGGATACCGGAATCGGTGCCGACCAGCAGCAGCGCGCCCGACTCGCGCAACTGCTCGAACTTGCGCTTGAGCGTCGGCCAGCGCTGCGGCGTCTGCTGGAAGTAGGAGATGCGCTCGGGATGCGCCAGCGACTGCCGGATGTCGGCCACGATCCCGGGCGGCAGGCCCTCGTGCCAGGCGGTGCCGTCGATGTGTTCGTGATGGCGCACCGTGTACGGAAAGTTGTAGAGCCCTTCGATGGTCGGCGTCCAGAACAGCGGGCCGGCCGCCATGTTGGCGGTGCGCTCGCGCAGCAGGGCGACGATGTCCTCCGGATACTCCGGCGCGGCGCCGAGCCCGGTGTGCTCGAAGCCATCCACGCCCGCCCGCAGGCCGCGCCGGATCTCCTCCGGCCGGTGCGCGTGGGCGATCACCGGCAACCCGTGGCGGTGCGCCTCGTCGACGATCGCGCGCACTTCCGCCTCGTTCATCTGGTCCTGGTCGATCAGCTTGATCACGTCCACGCCGGCCCGCGCCAGCCGCGCCACCTTGGCGCGCGCGTCGGCGGGCGAGTCGACGCCCCAGCGGAACGCCTCGGTGCCCGGGTACGGCTTCTTCTGGATGAACGGGCCGGAGACGAACAGCGTCGGCCCGGGGATGCGGCCGGCGCGGATCGCCTCGCGCACCGCGAGGATGTCCTCCAGCGGCGCGCCGAGATCGCGCGCGCCGGTCACGCCCGCCAGCAGCAACTGCTTCGCCGACGCCGGCATGATCACGTCGCGCTGGCGGTCGAGATACGCGCGGTCCCAGTGGTCGTAGTCGGCGTGGCCGTTGATCATCAGATGCACGTGCATGTCCCACAGGCCGGGCAGCACGGTCATGCCTTCGGTGGAGATCACCGTCGCGCCGTCGGGGACCGGCAGCGTGTCCACGGTGCCGACCGCCCTGATGCGCTCGCCTTCGATCAGGATCACGCTGTCCTCGATCGGCTCGCGCAGGGTGCCGTCGACCAGCGTGCCGCCCACCAGCGCGGTCACCTGCGCCGAGGCGTACGGGGCGATCAGCGCCAACGTCGTCAGCATCCAGATCAGGACGGCACGCATGCACGCTCTCCGGCAGGGGATGCGGGCATCCTAGCGCCGACCGCGTGATAGCGTGGGCGGATGACCCGCATTTCCCTCCTGCTCTCCTGGAGCGGCGGCAAGGACGCCGCGTGGACGCTGCACACCCTTCGCCGGCGCGACGACGTCGAGGTCGTGGGCCTGCTGACCACGTTCACCGAAGGGTACGACCGCGTGGCGATGCAGGGCATCCGCCGCGAGCTGCTGCACGCGCAGGCGCGCGCGGCGGGGCTTGCGGTGATCGAGGCGTGGATGCCGCAGCGGTCCGACAACGCGGTGTACGAGGCCGCGTTCGCGCGCGCGCTGCAGGCGGCCGCCGCGCGCTGGCCCGGGCTTGCCGACATCGCCTTCGGCGATCTGTTCCTCGCCGACATCCGCGCCTATCGCGACGCCTTGTGCGCGCGGCTCGGCTGGCGCGCGCACTATCCGCTGTTCGGGGCGGATACGGCCCGGCTCGCGCGCGAGATGATCGCCGCCGGACTGCAGGCGCACCTGACCTGCGTGGACACGCAGCAGCTCGATGCGGGTTTCGCCGGACGCGCGTTCGACGCCGCCCTGCTCGATGCGCTGCCGCCGGCGTGCGACCCGTGCGGCGAGAACGGCGAATTCCACACGCTGGTCACCGCCGGGCCGATGTTCGCCGCACCGCTGAACGTGCGGCGCGGCGAGACGGTGCTGCGCGACGGCCGTTTCGCCTACGCCGACTTCCTGCCCGGCTGATCACTCCGCGACGCGGTCGCGGCCCGCTTCCTTGGCGCGGTAGAGCGCGGCGTCGGCGGCCGCGACCAGATCCTCCGGCACCCCGCCCTCGGCCGGCTCGACCTGCGCCCAGCCGACGCTGATGCTGACCGTGCCGCCGTCCGGATGCGGCATCTGCAGCGCGCCGACCGCGTCGTGCAGACGATGCGCGACCGCGCGCGCCTGCGCGCGGTCCAGCCCGCGCACCAGCACCGCGAATTCCTCGCCGCCGACCCGCGCGACCACGTCCTCGCCGAGCTGCATCACCCCGCGCAGCGCCGCCGCCACCCGGCGCAGGCAGGCATCGCCCGCCGGGTGCCCGAGCGCGTCGTTGTAGCGCTTGAACCGGTCGATGTCGCACATGAACGCGGTGACGGTCTGGTACTCGTCGCCGGCGCGCTGCCAGAGCATCGCCATCGCCTGCACGAAGCCGCGGTAGTTGCTGCAGCCGGTCAGCGCATCGGTCGCCGACAGCGCACGCAGCTCGCTGTTGGCGCGACGCAGCGCGGCGGTGCGCTCGGCGATCACTTCCTCGCGCTCCTGCACCGTGCGGGTAAGCTCGTCGCCGAGCCGGTTCTTCTCCACCAGCGCCGAGCGCAACGTTTCGTACGACTCGCTCAGGCGCTGGCCCATGCGGTTGAAGGCGTCGGTGAGGTCGCGGATCTCCGCCGGCGCCGACGGCAGCGGCAGGTGGCCGTTGCCTTCGCCATCGAACGCGTACTCGCGCATGCGCAGGGCCAGCGTGCGGATCGGCTGCGCCAGCCGTCCCGCCAGCGCGCTCGCCGCCCACACCGCGGCGATCAACGCCAGCAGGCCGGGAAACAGCAGATTGAACGCGTTGAGCCGCAATTCGCCGTTCAGCCGCTCGACCGGCTCCAGCACCACGACCGTCCAGCCGAACCCGGTGCGCGCGCTGGCGAAGTGGGCGCCCTCGCCGGGCGCGTAGACGTCGGGCAGCTCGCCCAGCGCGGTGGGATCGGCCGGCGGCGGCGGCAGGGCGACGGTCTGCAGCGCGCGCAGGCGCAGATCGCGCGTGGCGTACACCACGCGGCCGCGACGGTCGAGCACCAGCAGCGCCATGCCGCGCCGCGCCATCGCCTCGGCGCGCGCGGCGGCGAACGCGGGCGATGCGATCGAGCCTTCGACGATGCCGTTCACGCGTCCGCGCGCATCGAACACCGGCGCGCTGAGGGCGATGATCGGGTCATCGCCGTAGCCGCGGCCGACGAACACGTCCGACACGTACGGCCGCCCGGTCCGCATCGGCACGCGGAAATAGTCGCGATCGGCGACCGCGTGCCCGGCCCAGCGGAACGGCGCTTCCCCATCCGCACGCAGCTGCGGTTCGCCGTGCAGGATGCGCCCCTCGGCATCGGCGGCCAGCACGGTGAGGAAGGCCGGGAAGCGCTCGCGCAGTTCGAACAGCGCGCGCCGGCCGTCCGGCTCCAGCGTGTGGCGGGCGGCGCACAGCGAGACGGCGGCCTGGTGGTGCGCGATGAAGTCGGCGATCTGGGCGGCGCTGAGTTCGGCGGTCACCGTCAGCCGCTGGCGCACCGCTTCGCGCAGCAGGGCGGCCGAGTGCACGAACTGGGCGCAGGCCGCGGCGAGCACGACCACGATCCCCGCGGCCACCAGCCGGCCGCGGAAGAGACTCTTGATGGAAGGGGTGCGGCCGCGCATGGGCTCCCGTCGCTAACGAGCGGAACCGCGTTCGCCCCGACCCGTCGGCCCCGGGGTGCAGCCGCGCGCGCCCGGGCCCTGCCGCGGTGCGCAGGTCCAGTCCTGCCCGTTATCGGCAGCCTACCGAAAAGCTTGAATGTCGTCACACGACGGCGCGGCGCTCAGTAGGCGAACTCGCGGAAGACCGGATCGACCCGGCCCTGCCACGGGCCGTGGAACAGCGCCAGCTTGCGTTCGGCCGGCGTGATGCCGGCTTCGGCCAGCTCCATCAGCGGCGCGAGGTAGACCGTCTCGTCCGAGCCGTGGCGGCTTATGCGTGCGCGCCGGCGCAGGCCCTCGGCCGCGATCGCCAGCGTCTGCCGCGCCAGGTCGAGCACGGTGCCGCGGCGGAACGGCAGCTTGAGCGCGTGCCGCGGCACGCCGTCGCGCAGGGCGTGGCGTTCCTCGTGCGTGAAGTCCTTCACCAGATCCCACGCCGCATCGAGCGCGGCATCGTCGTACAGCAGGCCGACCCAGAACGCCGGCAGCGCGCAGATGCGGTTCCACGGTCCGGAATCGGCCCCGCGCATCTCCAGGTACTTCTTCAGCCGCACTTCGGGGAAGGCGGTGGTGCTGTGGTCGGCCCAGTCCTTGAGCGTGGGCCGGTGCCCCGGATACGCCGGCAGGCGGCCTTCGAGGTAGTCGCGGAACGACTGCCCGCTGGCGTCGATGTATTCGCCGTCGCGGTAGATGAAGTACATCGGCACGTCGAGCAGGTAGTCGACGTAGCGCTCGTAGCCGAAGCCGTCCTCGAACACGAAATCGAGCATGCCGGTGCGGTCCGGATCGGTATCGGTCCAGATGTGCGAGCGGTAGCTGAGGAAGCCGTTCGGCGCGCCGTCGGCGAACGGCGAATCGGCGAACAGCGCGGTGGCGACCGGCTGCAATGCGAGCGCGACGCGGAACTTCTTCACCATGTCGGCCTCGGAGCCGACATCGAGATTGACCTGCACCGTGCAGGTGCGCGTCATCATGTCCAGGCCGAGATTGCCGACCTTGGGCATGTAGGCGCGCATGATCCGGTAGCGCCCTTTCGGCATCCACGGCATGTCCTCGCGCCGCCACTTCGGCTGGAAGCCCATGCCGAGGAAGCCGAGCCCCATCGGCTCGGCCACCGCGCGCACCTCGCGCAGATGGCTGGACGCCTCGGCGCAGGTCTGGTGCAGGTTGTCCAGCGGCGCGCCGGACAGTTCGAGCTGGCCGGCCGGCTCGAGCGACACCGAGGCGCCGTGGCGCGTCAGCGCGATCACCCGGCCGTGCTCCTCCACCGGCTGCCAGCCGAAGCGCGTGAGCCCCTTCAGCAGCGCCTCGATCCCGCGCTCGCCGTCGAACGGCGGCGGGCGCAGGTCGTCGAAGTAGTAGCCGAACTTCTCGTGCTCGGTGCCGATCTTCCAGGCCTCGCGCGGGCGGATGCCCGAGGCGAGGAACTCGATGAGCTGGGCGCGGCTTTCGATGGGAACGTCTTGGACCTGGCTGGGACCGGACACTCGGACCTCGCGGGGGACACGGAGGGCCGCGCGCGTGCGTGGCCTACAATCGGCGAACCTCGGCAGTGTAGCCCCCGACTTGTCGCGAACAACGCCGATCCTGCAACGCATCGGTCTGGCGCTGTGGCTGGCGTTCACCTCGCCGTGGGCGTCCGCCGCCACGCTCGAACGCGGCAACGGACCGGAGCCCTCGACGCTGGACGCGCACCGCTGCCAGGAACTCGCCTGCGGCAACATCCTGCGCGATCTGTATGAAGGCCTCGTCACCGAGGACGCCGGCGGGCGGCTGGTGCCAGGCATGGCCGAGCGCTGGACGGTGTCCGCCGACGGCCGCACCTGGACCTTTCGCCTGCGCCCCGGCCTGCGCTGGAGCAACGGCGAAGCCCTCGACGCGCCGCAGGTGGTGGCGAGCTTCCGGCGCGCGTTCGCGCCCGCCACCGCGGCGCCGTTCGCCGAGCTGTTCGACGCGCTGGCGAACGCGCGCGAGGTGCAGGCCGGCCGAATGCCGCCCGAACGGCTCGGCGTGTCGGCACCGGACGCGCGCACGGTGGTGTTCCGGCTGACCCGCAGCGCCCCGCTGCCGGCGCTGCTGACGTTGCCGATCGCCTTCCCCGTCTATCTGCCGGCGGTCGAACGCCACGGCGCGCAGCACACCCGGCCGGGCACGCTGGTGAGCAACGGCGCCTACCGGCTGGCGGCGTGGACGCCGCAGGCGAACGTGCTGCTCGAGCGCAATCCGCATTTCCATGCCGCGCGCGCGGTGCGCATCGGGCGCGTGCGCTTCCACGTCACCGAGGACGCCGCCGCCGAGCTGCAGCGCTTCGCGGCGGGCGATCTGCACATCACCGAAACCGTGCCGCCGCAGCCGCTGCCGGCGCTGCGCGCGCGCTTCGGCGGGCAGTTGCGGATCAGCCCGTACGTCGGCGCGTTCTGGCTCGGCTTCAACCTCACCCGCCCGCCGTTGCGCGATGCGCCCGCGCTGCGCGAGGCGCTTTCGCTCGCGATCGACCGCGACCTGCTGGTGCGCCACGTCACCGGCTTCGGCGAGCGGCCGGCCTACGGCCTCGTGCCGCCGCTGCCGGGCTACGTGCCGGCACGCACCGTGTGGGCGACGCGCACGCAGGCCGAGCGCGTGGCACGGGCGCGCTCGCTGTACCGCCGCGCGGGCTATTCGGCGGCGAACCCGCTGACGATCGAGCTGCGCTACAACACCTCGACGCCCCACCGCCGGCTCGCGCTGGCGGTCGCGGCGATGTGGCGCGACACGCTCGGCGTGCGCGTGCGGCTGCGCAACGAAGAATGGAAGGTGTTCGTCGGCAACCGCAGGCAGCGGGCCATCACCCAGGTGTTCCGCGGCGGCTGGATCGGCGACGTCGCCGATCCGCGCAACTTCCTCGCCGCGTTCGGCAGCGACGGCCCGCTCAACTGGACCGGCTACGACGACGCCGGCTTCCGCGAACGGCTGGCGAAAGCCGACGCCGCACGCAGCGAAGCCGCCCGCAACGCCTGGCTGCGCGCGGCCGAGCAGCGCCTGCTCAACGCGCATGCGGTGGTGCCGCTGTACTTCTACACCTCCAAGCACCTGGTCAAGCCGCAGGTGCGCGGCTTCGAGGCCAACCCGCTGGACCGCCATGCGAGCCGGTGGATGTGGCTGGAGGGGGAGTGATGGATGAGCGGCGGGGATCCATGGACGTCGATCCGGTCCGCCGTTGAAGCATCGAGCCCTCCGCCAACACACCCGAACGCCCCGCGACGATCCCTGAGCCCCCGCCGACCGCCCCGCATGCTGAAACCCCTCGCCGCCCGCCTGCTCGAAGCGCTGCTGACGCTGTGGCTGCTGGCCACGCTGTGCTTCGTGCTGCTGCGCGCGGCGCCGGGCGGGCCGTTCGATGCCGAGAAGGCCGCGCCGCCGGAAGTCGAGGCCGCGCTTGCCGCGCAGTACCGGCTCGACCGCCCGCTGCCGGCGCAGTACGCGCTGTGGCTGGGCGATGTGGTGCGCGGCGATCTGGGGCCCTCGTTCCAGTACCCGGACTACACGGTCAACCAACTGGTCGGCCAGGCGCTGCCGGTGTCCGCGCTCAACGGCGGGCTGGCGTTGCTGCTGGCGTTGGCGCTCGGGGTGCCGCTCGGCGTGCTGGCGGCGCTGCGCCGCGGGCGCGCGCTCGACCGTGTGCTGATGTTCGGCGCGGGCCTCGGCCTGGCAGTGCCGAAGTTCGTCGCCGCGCCGCTGCTGGTGCTGCTGTTCGCGGTGACGCTGAAGTGGCTGCCGGCCGGCGGCTGGGGCGAGTGGCGGCACGTGGTGCTGCCGGTGATCGCGCTGGCGCTGCCCAACCTCGCCTGGTGCGCGCGGCTCACCCGCGCCTCGATGCTGGAAACGCTGTCGGCCGACTACCTGCGCGCGGCGCGCGCCCGCGGCCTGTCGGAGACGCGGCTGCTGTTCGCGCACGCGCTGCGGCCGGGCCTGCTGCCGGTCGTCGCGTGGCTGGCGCCGGCGCTGATCAACGTCGTCACCGGCTCGGCGGTGGTCGAGCAGGTGTTCGGCATCCCCGGAATGGGCCGCTACTTCGTGCAGGGCGCGCTCAATCGCGACTACACGCTCGTGCTCGGCGTGGTGCTGGTGGTGGGCGCGCTGATCGTGCTGATCGGCGCACTGGTCGACGCGCTGCGGGCGGCGCTCGATCCGCGCCTGCGCGAGGCGCGCTGAGCGGGCACGCGCCGCGCAGGGCGGGGCGGCGTGCACGGCAGGCGGGCGCGGACTACACTCGGGCCGGTTCATCCGGAAACAGCGACGACCATGCCCAAGAAAGGCCGGGCGACTTCGGTCGACATCGCCCATCTCGCCGGCGTCTCGCAGGCCACCGTCTCGCGCGTGCTGCGCGGCAGCCCGCTGGTGAGCGCGGAAACGCGCCGGCGCATCGAGGAACTGGTCCGCCAGTACAACTACAAGGTCGACAAGCACGCCTCCAGCCTGCGCACGCAGCGCGCGAGCACGCTGGCGCTGCTGCTGTTCGAGGACCCCTCGCCGGACGAGTCGCACATCAATCCGTTCTTCCTGTCGATGCTGGGCTCGATCACCCGCGCCTGCGCCCGGCACGGGCAGGACCTGCTGGTCTCGTTCCAGCAGTTCTCCGACGACTGGCACGCCGACTACGAGGACAGCAAGAAGGCCGACGGCCTGATCCTGCTCGGCTACGGCGATTACCTCGCCTACGAGGAGAAGCTGCGCAAGCTGGTCGAGCAGGGCACGCACTTCGTGCGATGGGGCGCGGTGCTGCCGGACCAGCCGGGCGTGTCGATCGGCTGCGACAACTTCGACGGCGGGCGCAAAGTCGGCGCGCATCTGGCCGAGCGCGGGCGACGCCGCGTCGCCTTCCTCGGCGAGGCGTCCAGCGGCTGTCCGGAGTTCCTCGAACGCCGGCGCGGCTGCGAGGAGGCGCTGCGCGAAGCAGGCGGCGCGGTGGTGGCGCAGTTCGATGCGGTCAGCTCGGAAGACGCCGGCGCATCGGCCGCACGCGCGCTGCTGGAAAGCGGCACCGCGTTCGATGCGGTGTTCGCCGCCAGCGACCTGATCGCGATCGGCGCGCTCGGCGCGTTCGCCGAGGCCGACGTGCGCGTGCCGGAGGACGTGGCGCTGGTCGGCTTCGACGATATCCCGATCGCCCGCTTCACCCGTCCCGCGCTGACCACGGTGTTCCAGGACACCCAGCGCGCCGGCGAGCTGCTGGTGGACTCGCTGATGCGCCTGATCCGCGGCGAGAGCGTGCACAGCGAGATGGTCCCGGCGCAGTTGGTGGTGCGGCAGTCGGCGTAGGCGCGCTCTGGCCTGCGTGCTGCGCGCCCTCACCCCAACCCCTCGTCCCACGTTGGGCTTCGCCTTCGCTCGGCCCAACCTGCGAATCGAGCGCGCGTAGGGGGCCTTGGCCCGCCGTTGTGCGATCACGGAGCAGCGGATGCAGCGATCCGCGTCCATCCGCGGTGATCCGTCGCTCACCCGCTCAGCGCCGCCCCTTGCGCGTCATCGCCTTGCGCAGCGCGGCGCGCAGGTCGGGGCGGGTTGGGGCGGCGTCGAGCAGGAACACTTCGACGTCGTGCGCGGCGACCGTCGTCTCGAGCGCGCTGCCTTCGGCCACGGTCACGGTGGTGCCGGCGAAGGCGGCCCGCCAGGCGCCCGGTTGCAGCCGCTCGCGGATCGCGAAGCGCGCCGGCGCATCGCCCTTGTTGAGCAGCACCAGCGCGATCTGCGCCGTGCCGCCATCGTCGAGCACGCGGTAGAACGCGGCGCGGTCGCCCTCGAACAGCAGGTTGATCTGCAGCCCGCGCTGCAATGCGGGCGTGGCCTCGCGCAGGCGCGCGATGCGGGTCAGGCGCTCGCGGATCGGATGGGTGCGCGCGCGGGCGATGTTCTCGACGCCGAAGTAGTTGCGGTTGCCGGCGTGCTCGGCCGTACCGCGTTCGAAGCCGATCTCCGAACCGTAGTAGATCACCGGAATGCCGCGCGCGGTGAACAGGAAGTTGTGCGCGTCGATGAAACCGGCATCGTCGGCGTCCATGCGCGGCATGTCGTGGTTGTCGTAGAAGGTCATCAGCTCGTACGGATTGGCGTACGGGCCGTCGGTCAGGTACAGCCGCGGCAGCAGGATCTCGAAGCCGGCGCGCTTGCGGCCGAACACCTCGATCAGACCTTCCTTCAGCGGAAAATCGAGCACGCTGACGTTGGCGTTCTCCGCCCAGGTGAACGGCGCGATGTTCGCGGCCTTGGTGTCGAACGCCTCGCCGAACATGAAGAAACCGGGATGCTCGGCGCGGATGCGGCGCGCGAACGCGTGCCAGAACGCCTGCGGCATGTGGCGGATGGTGTCGATGCGGAAGGCGTCGGCGCCCTGTGCGATCCACTGCGAGTACGCACCGACGAAGTAGTCCATCACCGCCGGGTTCCCGTCGTTGAGGTTGGACAACTGCACCAGGTCGCGCTTGGTGTGGAAGAAGCGGTGCAGCGGGTTGTTGGCCGGATCGAGCCGCTCCGGCGGCAGGTTCTGGTGATCGGCGACCAGCCGGCCCTCGGCGTCGTAGATCTCGCCGAACTTCGGCTGGTCCACCGGCATCGTGAACGAGGGCGAGCCGTGATTGGCGACGATGTCGAGCACGGTCTTCAGCCCGTGCGCCTCGAGACCGGCGTCGAGCGCGCGGAAGTCCAGGCCCGGGCTCGGCAGGTGCTCGTCCAGCCGGTAGAAGTTCACGCCCCAGTAGCCGTGATAGCCGGTCTTGCCGCGGTCCTGGAACAGGCCGCCCCACTTCACCTCGTCGCCGCCGGTGAAGGCCTCGTCCGGGTTGTCGACGATCGGCGTGATCCACACCGCGCCGAAGCCCATCTCGCGGATGTAGCCGGCGTGGTCGAGCAGGCCTTTGAAGTCGCCGCCGAGGTAGCCGATGTTGTCGCTGCGGCCGGGCGGGCCGCCGGGCACCGGGCGGTCGAAGGTGCGGTTGGCGCCGCCCTGGTCGCGGTGGTCGTTGGACGGATCGCCGTTGACGAAGCGGTCGGTCAGCACGAAGTACACCGCGCGGCTCGCGAACGGTTCGCGGGTGCCGTAGAACGCTTCGGCTGCGCGCTCGCGCGGCGCGCTGGCGCAGGCGGCGAGCAGTGTGGCCGCGAGGGCGAGCGAGGCGCTCCGGGGGAAGGACGTCATGCGGGCTGCTCCTCCAGGACGAGGGCCGGTTCGCGCACCCACAGCACGCACAGGCCGGAGACGATCATGCTGACGCCGCCGATCGCCAAGGCGTAGATCGGCTGCCCCGCGAAACCGGCCTTCAGCAGGAAGCCGAGCACGCTGGCGGCGACGAGCTGCGGGATCACGATGAAGAAGTTGAAGATGCCCATGTACACGCCCATCTTCGCCGCCGGCACGCTGTCGGAAAGCAGCGCGTAGGGCAGCGACAGGATCGACGCCCAGGCGAAGCCGACGCCGACCATCGACAGCAGCAGCCAGTCGGGATCGCGGATCCACAGGAACGACAGCAGGCCGAGCCCGCCGAGCGCGCAGTTGATCAGATGCGTCAGCCGCAGGCCGAGCCGGCGCGTCATCGGCGGGATCAGCACCGCCGCCAGCGCGGCGAAGCCGTTGTAGGCGGCGAACAGCACGCCGACCCAGTTCGCGCCCTCGTTGTACGCGGCCGAGGTGGTGTCGCTGCTGCCGAAGTGCACCGAGGTCACCGCGCCGGTGGTGTAGATCCACATCGCGAACAGCGCGAACCAGGAGAAGAACTGCACCACCGCGAGCCGGCGCATCGTGCCGGGCATGGTCTGCAGGTCGCGCATGATGCCGGCGAACATGCGCTCGGGCCGTGCGCGGCGGGCGAGCAGGAACAGCGCGCCGACCGCGGCGAGGCCGCCCGCGAGCACGTAGAGCTGGCGGTCGAGCGCGAACTGGCGGATCGCCGCCACGCCGGCAAGCCCGATCGCCAGCAGCGCGATCGCCAGCCCCGGCCCGCGCGCCGGCGGGGCTTGATCGCGCACCGGCGGCTGGGCGTCGTCGAACCGCGCCAGTTGCTCCGGCGGATACTCGCGCGTGCTGAGCACGGTCCACAGGATCGCGCCGAACATCACCGCACCGCCCAGGTAGAACGCGTAGCGCACGGTGTCCGGCACCTCGCCGGCGGCGGCGGTGTTGCCGACGCCGGCCTTCGCCAGCAGCCACGGCAGCAGGCTCGCCACCACCGAGCCGACGCCGATGAAGAAGCTCTGCATCGCGTAGCCGCCGGCGCGCTGCGCGGGCGGCAACTGGTCGCCGACGAAGGCGCGGAACGGCTCCATCGAGACGTTGATCGAGGCATCGAGGATCCACAGCAGGCCGGCGGCGATCCACAGCGTCGGCGAGTTGGGCATCGCGAAGAGCGCCAGCGTCGCCAGCACCGCGCCGATCAGGAAGTACGGCCGGCGCCGGCCGAGCCGGGTCCAGGTGCGATCGGACAGGTAGCCGACGATCGGCTGCACCAGCAGCCCGGTCAGCGGCGCGGCGATCCACAGCATCGGGATGTCGTCCATCGGCGCGCCGAGCGTCTCGAAGATCCGGCTGACGTTCGCGTTCTGCAGCGCGAAGCCGAACTGGATGCCCAGGAAGCCGAAGCACATGTTCCAGATCTGCCAGAACGACAGCCGGGGTTTCGCGGTCATTCGCGTTCCTCGTCGATGGGCGCGGCGTCGATCGGCTCGATCACCAGCGCCTGGATGTCCGCCGCGTTCAGCGGCCCGCTCTCGCCGCCCGCGCCGCCGGTGTAGCGGGCGAAGTGGTCGAGATCGCTCATGTTGAGCCCGTCCTCCAGCGCGAAGCGGCAGTCCGCGCCGGCGGCCGCGCGGAACGTCCACGCGGTGGAATCCTGCACCCGCACGCTGTGCGGCATCACCACCGGGCCGGCCTGCACGGGCTGGTCCGCGCATGCGATGCGCCAGCGTTTCACCGCGGCGGTGATCCCGGTGTTGATCGGCCCGTGCGGATTGGCGTAACGCAGGTGCAGCCGGTAGCGGCCCGCGCGTGGCGCCTGCCAGCGCCAGTCGCCGCGGCCGGGCAGCACGTGCTCGGGGCCGAGGCAGCGCATGGGGCCGTGCAGCGATTCCAGCCCGCGCGCATCCACGCGGGTGAGGCTCAGGCAACGGCGGGCGCCGCGGTCGGCGAGCAGGTGCTCCGTGGCGGTGGCGCCCGCCTCGGCCACGCGCCGGCCATCGACGTACAGCCGCGTGTGCGCCGGCAGCGCGATGCGCCATTGCGTCCCCGCTGCGGTCACCTGTGGCGCGTCCGGCGCGGGGGGCGCGACCAGCGCGGCGTCGAGCGGCGCATCCGCCGCAGCGGCGGCCGGCGTGCCCACCAGCTGCACGCGCAGCGTGTCGCCCTGCACCTGCATGGGACCTGCGACCAGCAACGCGCCCTCCGCATCGCGCGGGCGCAGCAGCGTCACCGTGCGCCGGCCGAGCCGCAGCGAGATCGCTTCGCGCTCGCCGAACAGCAGCGGCAGCAGCGCGCGCGGCAGCTTCGGCACGACCTGGCCGTCCGCCTGCAGGCCGAACACGCCCTGGATGACCATGTCGAGGTAGCCGGCGAGCGACCACAGTTGCCGCTCCGAGTTCACCACCGGTCCGCTCAGCGCGCCGTCCTCGACGCGCACGGCCTGGGTGGTCAGCTCGTAGTTCTCCATGTGCGAGCCGGCCAGCGCCGCGCCGCGCATCAGCGAGCGGATCTCGTGCTCGATGCGCCCGGCATCGCCGGTCATGCGCGCGGCACGCAGGGCATAGGCGCTGACGAACGGCCAGATCGCGCGGTTGTGGTAGATCGCCACGCCCGGCTGCTGCGGCCAGATCACCGGACTGCCGGCCTCGGCGTGCGGATAGCGGGCCAGTGCGCGCCGCGCGCGTTCCGGCGGCGCGATGCCGGCGGTGACGACCAGCGCGGTGCCGAGCAGGTCGTAGGCCTCGAACGGCACCGGGTGCGCGGCGGAGCCGATGTAGCTCATGTACAGCCCGCGGTCCTCGCGCCAGAAGCGGGCATCGATGGCGCGGCGCAGGGCGTCCGCCTGGCGGGCGTATTCCGTCGCGCGCGCATCGCCACGCCCGCGCGCCATCCTCTCGGCCAGCCGCAGCGCGCGGTAGTGCAGCACGTTGGTGGACAGCGCGAACGATTCGGCGATGAAGCGCACGTCGTCCCTCGTCCACGGCGGGTAGCTCTGCTCGCGCCAGTCGAGGAACGAGGTCTCGCCGCGGTAGAGGCCGACCTGCGGATCGAACGCATAGACGCGGTCGTGCGCGAGCGTGTCGGTCAGCGCGCGCCAGACCTCCTCGGCGAACGCCGGATCGCCCAGCAGCGATTCGGCGGCGAGGAACCACACCACGCGGTCGGTGCTGACCGGCCAACTGCCGCCGCTGCCGGTGTCCTGCGCGACCACGCGCGCGGCCGGCAGCTTCGGGTTGCGCACATCGCCCAGCTTGAAGCGCAGCGCGGCGCGCGTGCGCTCGGGCTCCAGCCGCGCCAGCGCCAGATCGGCGGCATAGGACACGTCGCGCGTCCACACGTACGGCCACTTCTCGCCGGTCTCGAAGCACTCGCAGGGAATCGGTGCACCGTGCGCGAACGCGCCGTCGCGGATGACCTCGACCTTGGCCTGCTCCAGCTCCGCCTGCGCGAGCGCGAACAGCGCATCGAACATCGGACTTGCGGTCTCGCTGCGCAGGCGCGGCGCGGGGATCGTCACCTCGCGCTCCGGCGTGCGCAGGCGATAGCCGTCGGCGACGACGTGCGCGCTCGCCTCGCGTCCGCGCCAGCGGATGGCGTCGGCGTCGGGCGCCTGCGCGGTCGCCGCCGCGGTGGCGGCCACCAGCCAGAAGGTGATGCTCATGCGCGCGCGGCGTCTCCTCGTTCGCGGCCGGGCCGCGTCGCGTCCGCATGGTAGTGCGGCGCCGCTTTGCACAATTCCGCATGAATACGTATTCATGCGATCGCCCGCGACACGGACGCGATGTGCGACCGCGCGGCGTGGAATAGTGCGCGCCTCGCGAGTGCATCGGACGAACGACGAGTACGACGGATGGCGACGGCACCCTGGTGGCGCGGCGCGGTGATCTACCAGATCTACCCGCGCAGCTTCCGCGACAGCGACGGCGACGGCATCGGCGATCTGCCGGGCATCCTCGAGAAGCTCGACTACGTGGCGGGCCTCGGCGTCGATGCGATCTGGATCTCGCCGTTCTTCAAGTCGCCGATGGCCGACTTCGGCTACGACATCGCCGATTACCGCGCGGTCGATCCGATGTTCGGCACGCTGGAGGATTTCGACCGCGTGCTGCAACGCGCGCATGCGCTCGGCCTGAAGGTGATGATCGACCAGGTGCTGAGCCATACCTCCGACCAGCACCCGTGGTTCCAGCAAAGCCGGCAGAGCCGCGACAACCCAAAGGCCGACTGGTACGTCTGGGCCGACGCCAAGCCGGACGGCTCGCCGCCCAACAACTGGCTGTCGATTTTCGGCGGCGTGGCCTGGCAGTGGGAGCCGCGGCGCGGGCAGTACTACCTGCACAACTTCCTGACCTCGCAGCCGGACCTCAACTTCCACAATCCGGAGGTGCGGCGCGCGGTGCTGGACAACGTCGAGTTCTGGCTTCAGCGCGGCGTCGACGGCCTGCGGCTGGATGCGATCAACTTCTGCTTCCACGACCGCCTGCTGCGCGACAACCCGCCCAAGCCGCCGGAGCTGCGCGTCGGGCGCGGCTTCAGCCCCGACAACCCGTACGCGTTCCAGTACCACTGGCACAACAACACGCAGCCGGAGAACCTCGCTTTCCTCGAGGAGCTGCGCGCGCTGATGGACCGCTATCCGGGCACCGCCGCGCTGGGCGAGATCTCCTCCGAGGATTCGCTGGCGACGATGGACGAGTACACCCGCGCCGGTCGCCTGCACATGGGCTACAGCTTCGAGCTGCTGACCGAGGACGCCTCGGCCGCCTACATCCGCGCCACCGTCGAGCGGCTGGAGGCGCAGATGAAGGAAGGCTGGCCGTGCTGGTCGATCAGCAACCACGACGTCGCCCGCGTGGCCAGCCGCTGGCATCCGGGCGGCACGGTGCCGCCGCACTTCGCCACCCAACTGAGCGCGATGGTGTGCTCGCTGCGCGGCTCGGTGTGCGTGTACCAGGGCGAGGAACTGGGGCTGCCGGAAGCGGAGCTGCCGTTCGAGGCGTTGCAGGACCCCTACGGCATCGCGTTCTGGCCCACCTTCAAGGGCCGCGACGACTGCCGCACGCCGATGCCGTGGACCGACGCGCCCGATGCCGGCTTCAGCAGCGGCCGGCCGTGGCTGCCGGTGCCCGAGGCGCACCGGCCGCTGGCGGTGTCGCGGCAGGAGGCCGACCCGGCCTCGCCGCTCAACGCGTTCCGCCGCTTCCTGCGCTGGCGGCGCGCGCAGCCGGTGCTGGTGCACGGCGACATCGCCTTCCTCGACGCGCCCGAACCGCTGCTGGCGTTCCGCCGCACGCACGCCGGCAGCGCCGTGCTGGCGGTGTTCAACCTCGGCGAGCGCGAGGCGCGCTGGCCCCTGCCGGACGGCTGCCGGCCGCGCGCGCTGGACGGCCACGGCCTGCCGACCGGCGTGATCGACGGCAGCGTGCTGGTGCTGCCGCCGCGCGGCGTCTACTTCGGCCGCCTCGACTGAGCCGGGCGTGCGCGCACGCCGCCTACGCGACCGCTTCCGTCCGCGCCGCGCAATGGCGGGCGATGAAGTCCTCGTGCGCCGGCATCACGCCGACCGCGTTGTCGAGCACGGCTTTGGTGCGCGCCATGAACTCCGCCAGCTCGTCCGCGCCGAGACCATCGACGATCGGATGATGATGCGCGGGCAGGATGCGCTGGCCGACCATCACCTGCAGCCAGCCGACCTCGGTGAACAGCTCCTCGCGTTCGCGCACGATGCGGCCGCTGCTGCGGAACAGGTCGAGCTTGGCCTGCAGGGTGTCCGGGATCGCCATCGAGCGGCATTCGCGCCAGAACGGCGTGTCCTCGCGCTCGGTGGCGATGTAGTGCAGGATCAGGAAATCGCGCGCGCGCTCGAACTCGAAGCGGCTCTGCCGGTTGTATTCGGCGATCTCCACCGGGCTGAAGCGGCGGTCGGGGAACAGCGCCACCAGCCGCGCGATGCCGGCCTGGATGAAGTGGATGCTGGTCGATTCCAGCGGCTCCATGAAGCCGCTCGCCAGACCGATCGCCACCACGTTGCGGTTCCAGAACTGCCGGCGCATGCCGGTGACGAAGCGCAGCGGACGCGGCTCGGCCAGCGGCGCGCCGTCGAGATGGGCGAGCAGCGTCGCGGCCGCCTCGTCGTCGCTGACGAAGCGGCTGCAATAGACGTAGCCGTTGCCGATCCGGTGCTGCAGCGGAATGCGCCACTGCCAGCCGGCGGCGCGCGCGGTGGCGCGGGTGTACGGCGTCAGCGGCCGCACCGGTTCGCACGGCACCGCCAGCGCGCGGTCGCACGGCAGCCAGTGCGACCAGTCCTCGTAGCCGGTCTTCAGCGCCTGCTCGATCAGCAGCCCGCGGAAGCCGGAGCAGTCGACGAACAGCTCGCCCTCGATGCGTTCGCCGCTTTCCAGCACCACCGCCTCGACGAAGCCGTCCTCGGCGCGCAGGCGCACGTCGCGGATGCGGCCTTCGGTGCGGCGCACGCCGAGGCGCTCGGCGTACTCGCGCAGGTAGCGCGCGTACAGCCCGGCGTCGAAATGGAAGGCGTAGGCGATGCGGCCCAGCGGCGAATCGGGCATCGCCACCGGCCGCATGAAACGGTTTCGCACGCCGGCCAGGTTGGCGAACACGTAATCGCCCAGCGGGCCCGCGCGGCCCATCCGGTGCGCCTTCGCCCAGTACTGGTGGAACGGCACCAGGCCGAGATCGCGTCCGCCGACCGGGCCGAACGCATGCATGTAGACGTCGCCCGGCCGCGCCCAGTCGACGAACTGGATGCCGAGCTTGAACGTGCCCTGCGTGCGGCGCACGAAGTCGTCCTCGTCCAGCCCGAGCAGGGCGTTGAACAGGCGGATCTGCGGAATCGTCGCCTCGCCCACGCCGACCGTGCCGATCTCGTCGGACTCGATCAGGCGGATGCGCAACTGCGTCCCCATCAGCTTCGCCAGCGCGGCGGCGGTCATCCAGCCGGCCGTGCCACCGCCGACGATCACCACATCGCGAACCGGACCGTCCATCCCCTCACCCTGCGTCTGCAAGCCCGGGCAGCCTACGCGATGCCGCGGGCGCACGAACACGAGGCGATCGCATGAAGACGTATTCATCCGCCGGGCTGGCGCTCGGGCTGGCGCTATCGCTCACCGCCCGCGCGCACGCCGGCCCGCCGCTGGCGACCTGCGACCAGGACGTGCCGGCGCGGACGCTGATCGCGCAACGCGATGGCGAAACGCCGCCCGCGCGCGCGCACTGGCTCGACGGCCGGCGCCTGCGCTGGCCGGGGGCGCCGGCCGACGCCCGCTATGCGCTCTACGTCTCGCACGCCGCCGCGCTGGTCGCCAAGCCGGGCGCGCCGGTGGCGGGGTCCGACCAGCGCCTCGCACTCGAGGCGGACGACGAACCGCTGCCGCCCGCGCTCGCCGCGCGCTTCCGCTTCGTCGGCGACGGTGCGGCGTTGCGCCTGCGCGACGCGGACGAGGCGGCGCTGCGCGCGCTGCACCGCGGCCAGGTGCTGCTGGTGCGCGAGGACGACGCCGGCCGCGTGCTGGAAGCCACCCGCCTCCAGCACGCCGGCGCGCTCGACGATCTGTTCGCCGCCGCCGAGCCGCTCGCCTTCGGCGCGTTCCCCACGCCGGCGCAGACGCTGTTCCGGCTGTGGGCGCCGACCGCGCGCGCGGTGTCGGTCTGCCTGTATCCGGACGCCGCCGCGCCCGCGCGCGAACGGCGCGCGCTGCGCCTCGATCCGCGCACCGGCGCGTGGTCGCTGGCGCTGCCCGGCGACCGCAGCGGCGCGTACTACCGCTATCTGGTGGAGGTGTACGTGCCGGGCGTGGGCATCGTCCGCAACGCGGTCACCGACCCGTACTCGGTCAGCCTGAGCGCCGATTCGCGACGCAGCTACGTGGCCGACCTCGACGCGCCCGCGCTCAAGCCCGCCGGCTGGGACGGCGCGCCGCGGCCCGCGCCGCTGACGGCCATGACCGATCTGGCGGTGTACGAACTGCACGTGCGCGACTTCTCGCGCGACGACGCCACCGTGCCGGTCGCCCACCGCGGCAAGTACCTCGGCTTCACCCACCCCGACAGCGCGGGCATGCGCCACCTGCGCGCGCTGGCCGAAGCCGGCATCACCGACGTGCACCTGCTGCCGGTGTTCGACATCGCCACCGTGCCGGAGCGCGGCTGCGCGACGCCCGCCATTCCGCGCGCCGCGCCCGACGGCGAGGCGCAGCAGGCGGCGGTGACGGCCGCGAAGGCGCGCGACTGTTTCAACTGGGGTTACGACCCCTACCACTTCAACGCGCCGGAAGGCAGCTACGCGACCGACGCCGACGACGGCGCGGTGCGCGTGCGCGAGTTCCGCGCGATGGTGATGGCGCTGCACGCGGCCGGCCTGCGCGTGGGCATGGACGTGGTCTACAACCACACCACGACCTCGGGCCAGGCGCCGACTTCGGTGCTCGATCGCATCGTGCCGGGCTACTACCACCGGCTCGACGCCGACGGCCGGGTGGAACGCAGCACCTGCTGCGAGAACACCGCCACCGAGCACCGCATGATGGCCAAGCTGATGATCGACTCGGCGGTGCTGTGGGCGAAGCACTACCGCATCGACTCGTTCCGCTTCGACCTGATGGGCCACCAGCCGCGCGAGGCGATGGAGCGCCTGCAGCGCGCGGTGGACGCCGCGGCCGGCCGCCGCATTCCGCTGATCGGCGAGGGCTGGAACTTCGGCGAGGTCGCCGACGGCGCGCGTTTCGTGCAGGCGGCGCAGCTTTCGCTGGCCGGCGCCGGCATCGCCACCTTCAGCGACCGCGCGCGCGATGCGATCCGCGGCGGCGGGCCGTCCGACCGCGGCGAGGCGCTGGTCGGCCGCAAGGGCTACGTCAACGGCGGCGCGGAAGGCGACGAGGCGCGCCGTCTGGCGGATCTGGTCCGCGCGGGCCTGGCCGGCACGCTGCGCGACTACCGCCTGACCCCCGCGGACGGTCGCGAGGCGACGCTCGCGCAGCTCGACTACAACGGCCAGCCGGCCGGCTACGCCAGCGCGCCGGGCGAAGTGGTGAACTACGTCGAGAACCACGACAACCAGACGCTGTTCGACATCAACGCGTTCAAGCTGCCGCGCGACACCTCGCCCGAGGACCGCGCGCGCGTGCAGGTGCTGGCGTTCGCGCTCAACGCCTTCAGCCAGGGCGTGGCGTACTTCCACGCCGGCGGCGAGCTGCTGCGCTCCAAATCGCTCGACCGCAACAGCTTCGATTCCGGCGACTGGTTCAACCCGCTGGACTGGAGCGGCGCCGACAACGGCTTCGGCCGCGGTCTGCCGCCGCGCGAAGGCAACGGCGAGGACTGGCCGTGGATGCGTCCGCTGCTGGCCGATGCGCGCATCCGGCCGGGGGCCCGCGAGATCGCGTTCGCGCGTGGCGCGTTCCTCGACCTGCTGCGCATCCGCCGCAGTTCCCGCCTGTTCCGCCTGCGCACCGCCGACGAGGTGCAGGCGCGGCTGCGTTTCCCGAACAGCGGGCCGGGGCAGAACCCGGCGGTGATGGCCGGCCACCTCGACGGCCGCGGCCTGCCGGAGGCCGGCTTCGCCGAAGTGCTGTATCTGGTGAACGTCGCGCCGACACCGCAGACGCTGACGTTGCGCGAACTGCGCGGGCGTCCGTTCGTGCTGCATCCCGTCCATCGCGCGCCGGACGCCGCCGACCTTCGTGCGCGCGAGGCGCGCTTCGAGGCCGCCAGCGGCCGCGTCCACGTGCCCGCGCGCACGGCCGTCGTCTTCGTGGTGGAGTCGCGATGAGAATCCTGCTGCTGATCCTGCTGCTCGCGCTCGCGCCGCTCGCCGCGGCGAAGACCGCCGCGCTGCCGGCGCCGGAGGTGCTGCACCTCGACGCGCCCGGCGTGTCCGCGTCGCCCCTGCGGGTGCGGGTGTACCGTCCGCCCGCGATGCCGGCCGACGCGCGGCTGCCGGTGCTGTACGTGCACGACGGCCAGGACATGGAGGCGGTGGAACTGACCGCCACGCTGCGGCGGCTGTACGACGAAGGCGCGATCCGCCCGCTGCTGGTGGTGGCGATCGACATGCCGCCGGATCGCATGGCGGCGTACGGCTTCTCCGATCGCGCCGCGCAGCGCAGCCTGCCGGCCACGACCGCGCACGGCGCCGTCGGCGCACGCGCCCATGCCTACGCCGAATGGGTGGCGCGCACGCTGGTGCCGGCGATCGACGCGCGCTACCCCACCCGCGCCGCGCCGGACGGCCGCGCGACGCTGGGCTGGTCGCTCGGTGCGGTGGCGGCGTTCAACCTCGGCTGGCAGTACCCCGAGCTGTTCGGGCGCGTCGGCGGCTTCTCGCCGTCGTTCTGGCTGGCGGAGGACCGCAGCACGCCGCAGAGCGCGCAGCGCACGCGGATCGCGCACCGTCGGGTGGACGCCGGGCCCGCACGCTTCGGGCTCAAGCTGTTCTTCGCCGTCGGCGATGCGGAGGAGCACGACGACCGCGATGGCGACGGCAGCAACGACGCGCTCGACGACGTGCGCGAGCTCGCGCTCGGCTGGGACGACGCCGGCACGCCGCGCAAGGGACTGCGCCAGCTCGGCTATCCGGTGAACCCCGACCACGCCGCACGCGCGACGCGCGCCGACGTGGCGCTGTACGTGCTGCCGGGCGGCGAGCACCGGCAGGCGAGCTGGGCGCGCATGCTGCCGGTGTTCCTGCGTTGGGCCTATGCGCTGCGCGCGCCGGGGATCGACGCCACCGGCACGGTCGAAGGCTGGCAGGACCTGCCCTCGCGCTTCGTCGCCATGCGCAACGTCGACGTCTGGCTGCCGCCGTCCTACGGCCGCGACCCGAAGCGCCGCTACCCGGTGCTGTACATGCACGACGGCCAGAACCTGTTCGATCCCGTGCTGTCCTACACCGGCATCGACTGGGACGTGGACGGCGCGATGACGCGGCTGGTCGCCGCCGGCCGCGTGCGCGAGGCGATCGTGGTCGGCATCTGGAACACGCCGCTGCGCTTCCACGAATACATGCCGCGAAAGCCGCTCGGCGCGCGTACGCTGCCGCCGCTGTCCGACCTGCCGGCGCTCGGCGCCGCGGACCTGCGTTCGGATGCCTACCTGCGGTTCCTGGTCGAGGAACTGAAGCCCTTCATCGACCGCACCTACCGCACCCGGCCCGGCCGCAAGGACACGTTCGTGATGGGCTCGAGCATGGGCGGGCTGATCTCGCTGTACGCGCTTGCCGAGTATCCGCGGGTGTTCGGCGGCGCCGGCGCGGTGTCGACCCATTGGCCGGTCGGCGATGGCCTGATGATCGACTGGCTCGGCACCCACCTGCCCGCGCCCGGTTCGCACCGCCTCTATTTCGACCACGGCACCGCGACGCTCGATGCCCAGTACGCGCCCTATCAGCGGCGCATGGATGCCCTCCTGCGCGAACTCGGCTGGCGCGAGGGCCGCGACTTCCGCACCCGCGTGTTCGAAGGCGCCGAACACAACGAACGCGCCTGGCGCGACCGCCTGCACGAGCCGCTCGAATTCCTGCTCGGCACCCGGTAGGGCTACGGCACGCCGCACCGCTTGCCCCCACTCCCCCGCTTGCGGGAGAGAAGCGCCTATGTTGACGCGGCCGGCCGGCTGCCGGCCCTCTCCCCCGCTCGCGGGGGAGAGGGTCGAGGTGAGGGGGCGCGCCGAAGGCGCACGCGGTTGGCCGCGTGCCGGCAACACCTCGCTCTTGCGCCCTTCGACAAGCTCAGGGCGAGCGGGTGACAGGGCTCAGCCTTGGCGCTCGTCCTTCGACAGGCTCAGGACGAGCGGGTCGTACACGCCGCACTGCTTTGCCCCCCTCTCCCCCGCCCGCGGGGGAGAGGGTTGGGGTGAGGGGGGCACGCCGAAGGCGCGCGCGGTTGGCCGCGTCCCGGTAACACCTCGCGCTTGCGAAATTCGACAAGCTCAGCGCGAGCGGTCCCCCGGCGGCCCGAGCGCTCGCGTTCGTCCTTCGACAGGCTCACGACGAGCGGGTCGTACACGCCGCACTGCTTTGCCCCCCCTCTCCCCCGCCCGCGGGGGAGAGGGTTGGGGTGAGGGGGGCGCGCCGAAGGCGCGCGCAGTTGGCCGCATGCCGTCGACACCATCGCGCTTGCGCCCTTCGACAAGGCCAGGACGAGCAGGCAACAGCCCCGTCAGCACGGACGCACTCTCATCGCGGCGGTACCACCACCGTCACCGCATCCATCACCTTCGGATCGTCCGCACCGCCGCCACCGAACGTGCCGCCGCCCGGCTCCGCCGTCAGCGGGCGGTAGCCGCCGTCGTAGTCCCAGGTGGTCACGTGCACGCGCGCACCGGCCAGCGTGGCCGGATTGCCGAGCGCGCGGGCCGGCAGGGTGAACGTCACCGTGCGCGCAGCCGCGTCCACCGCCAGCGACGGCCCCGGCGTCAGCGGCGTCCCCTCGCGCCCCGCATCCGCACCTTCGGACGAGAACAGCCCGCTCGCCCAGCCGTGCGCGCGCAGGCGCACGTGCCAGCGCATGCCGTCGGGCAGCTCGGCATTCTGCAGCGGCATCGCGCGCGCACCGCCCGTGCGGCCAGGCAGTTCCACGAACACCGTGAATGCGACATGGTCGAAGTCGTTGGGCGGGTTCCAGCCGCGCAGCAGCTCCCCGGTCTGGATCTCGATGCGCAACGCGCCGCCGGCGCCCGCCACGCGCACGCGCCGCAGGTCGAGCGAGGCATGCGAACCCCAGCTCGGATCGGTCGGATAGCGGTAGCGGCCGTGCGGGCCGGCATCGTCGCCGGCCGGATCGGTCGCCTCGGAGAGCACCCGCCACGGGCGCGTCACGCGGAACCGATGCGGCGGCGACACCGCGCCGCCCGCCTCGTCCCACAACACCGCCGTGTGCTCGACGCCGCCATCGGCCATCGCGCTGGTATCGACGGCGGCGCGCCAGCGTCCCTGCGCATCGACCGCAACCTCGCGCGCGTGCGCCAGGTCGCCATCGACCACCAGCTTCAGCCGCCGCGTGCCGTGCGCGGCGCCGCTCAAGGTGAAATCGCCTTCGACCGACGCCGGCGCGTCCTCCAGCGAGATGCGCCCCGCCACCTGCGCGACCGGCTTCGCCGTGCCGCGCGCCCACACGTAGGCCGCGCGCGGCGGCAGCACGAGCGTCAGCCGGCCGTCGGCATCGGTGCGCGCCGCGCGCGGCCGCTCGCCGAGCGCGAACAGCGGCCGCAGCGCAACGCCCGCGCCCCAGCCGACGTCGAGCGCGGGCAGCAGCGCCGGCACGTCGGCGGTGTTGAACACGACCAGCGCGGGCGCGCCATCGGCCGTGGCGCAGGCGCGCGCCGCCGCGCCCCCGCAGCCGGCCGGTTCCATCGCGTACGCCAGCACGCCGGGCGCCGCCGGGTTGCCGGCCAGCACGCGCGGCACGCCGCGGCTGAACACGCGGTGCGCACGGCGCAGCGCGATCGCCTCGCGCAGGAAGCGGTAGAGCGGTGCGCGCGTGTCGAAGCGGTCGCGCCCGCCCGCGCCGTGGCCGCCCGCGAACATCGCCGCGCGCATGTCGGTGAAGCCCTGCTCGGTGCCGTAGTAGATCACCGGGATGCCGGGCAGGGTCAGCATCGCCAGCAGCGCCTGTTTCAGCGCGGGCTCGCTGCCGTGGCGCCGGAAACGATCGACGTCGTGGTTGTCCACGAACGTCGGCATGCGGTGCGGGTCGGCATGCACCTGCATCGTGCGCTCGATGCGGTAGGCCAGCTCGGCGGGAGGACGCCCGCGCGCGAACACCTCGGTCAGGCTGCCGTACAGCGGGAAGTGGATCATGCCCGGCAGCAGCGCACCTTCCGCATCGCGCATGTAGCCGTCGATGCGGCGCATCTGCGCATCCTGGAACGGCTTGTCGAGCGCGAAGCCTTCGCCGAACACGTGGAAGTCGCGGCGTCCGGTGGCGCGCGCAACCTGCAGCACGCCGGGCGCGGCCGCGTCGTCGGCGTACAGGAAGTCGCGGAAGTACGAAGGCGGCACGTAGAACGCGGTATCGACGCGGAACGCATCGACGCCCACCTCGCGGATCCAGTAGCCGTAGCTGTCGCGCAGCGCGCGCCGCACTTCGGGGTTCTCGGTGTTCATGTCGTCCAGCCCGGAGAGCTGGTAGGTCCACACCTGCCGCGGGTCGTCGAAGTCGGCGATGTCGGGCGTCCAGTGGTAGATGCCGCGCGCGCGCTGGGCCGGATCGCGCGGATCGTTGGCGTCGAACGGCGGCTGCGACGGTCCGCGGTGGCCGGCGCCATCGGTGCCGACCTGCGGCGCGCCGCCGGGTGCCGGGTAATGCAGGTAATCGCCGGTGTGGTTCACCACCACGTCCTGGATCAGGTACATCCCGCGGCGGTGCAGGGCATCGGACAGGCGGCGGTAGTCCTCCAGCGTGCCGAAGTGCGGGTCCACCGCCTTGAAGTCGCGCGCCCAATAGCCGTGGTAGCCGCCGTACTTCGCGCGCGGGTTCCACCACTGGTTCAGCACCGGCGGAGTGATCCACAGCGCGGTCGCGCCGAGCCCTTCGATGTAGTCGAGCCGCTGCGCGATGCCGCGCAGGTCGCCGCCGCTGAACTTCGCCTCCGAGGCCGGATCGAACTCGCCGGTGCCCTGGTCGTTGTTGCGCGGGTCGCCGTCGGCGAAGCGGTCGATCATCACCAGATAGACCACCTGGTCGCGCCAGTCGGGCGAGGGCACGTGCAAACGCAGCGCCGCATCGCCGGCGGCCGCCGCGTCCGCGCACGCCGTCGCCATCCCCAACGCCGCCACCCACCGCGCGATCCGCCGCATCCGCATCTGTGCACCCTCCAGCCGCATGCCAGGCGCGGACTATTCCATGCCGGCGAACGCGTCCGGACAGGGCCGGCGCCCGCATCGGCGATGAATACGTATGCATGGCGAACCGGCATGAATACGTATGCACAACGACGTTGTGCAGCAGCACGCGGCACTACCATCCGGCCACGCGTCGAGGCCATGCCCGGCGCGTGCGAGACCGGACGCCGCACGTCCGGCCGCACACAAACGACCGCATGGATTCCGGAGGGGTGATGTTGAATCTCAAGCGCAACCTGCTGAGCGTGGCGCTGGCGTCGGCGACGATGACGCTGGCGATGGGGGCTCACGCGCAGACGGCGCCCGCGCCGCAGCAGCAGGACCAGGAAAACGCCGACGAGGCGCGGCAGCTCGACACCGTGGTCGTCACCGGCATCCGCGCCGGCATCGAGAACGCGATCGAGACCAAGCAGAGCTCGACCTCGATCGTCGAGGCGATCTCCGCCGAGGACATCGGCAAGCTGCCCGACCTCAGCATCGCCGAGTCGATCGCGCGCCTGCCCGGCCTGACCGCGCAGCGTGTCGCCGGCCGCGCCTCGACGATCCAGATCCGCGGCCTCGCCGACGATTTCGGCACCACCCTGCTCAACGGCCGCGAGCAGGTGAGCGTGGGCCACAACCGCGGCGTCGAGTTCGACCAGTACCCCTCCGAAGTGATGAGCGCGGTGGTCGTCTACAAGACGCCGGACGCATCGCTCATCGGCCAGGGCCTGTCGGGCACGGTCGATCTGCAGACGGTGCGTCCGCTGTCCTTCCCCGACCGCGTGATCGCGTTCAACGTGCGCGGCGAGCGCAACTCGCTCGGCGAGCTCAACCCCGAGTCCGACGACACCGGCTACCGCGTCAGCGGCACCTACATCGACCAGTTCCTCGACGACACGCTCGGCGTGGCGATCGGCTACGCGCGGCTGGACTCGCCGGGCCAGGCCAACCGCTGGGAAGCGTGGGGCTATCCGCAGACCCCGTCCGGCGCCTGGCTGCTCGGCGGCAGCAAGTCGCAGGTGTCCTCGGTCGACAACGTGCGCGACGGCCTGATGGCGGCGATCGAGTGGAAGCCGAACGAGCAGCACCATTCGATCGTCGATCTGTACTACTCGCGCTTCGAGAAGACCGAGACGCTGCGGTTCCTCGAAGTCGGCCTCGGCTGGTCGGGCGCCACGCTCAGCAACGCGGTGGTGGAGGACGGCGGCGTGGTCGGCGGCCGCTTCACCGGCGTGCGGCCGGTGCTGCGCAACGACCGCAACACGCAGGACGACAAGCTGTTCGCGATCGGCTGGAACCACCGCTTCACGCCGAACGCCGACTGGACGCTGATCGGCGACCTCAGCTTCTCCAAGGCCGAGCGCGAGGAGATGCTGCTGGAGACCTACGCCGGCCTCGGTCACGTCTCCGATCCGGGCGCCACCGACACCGTCGATTTCGTCATCGACCGTTCCACCGGCAAACCGCATCTGACGTTCGGCCGCAGCTACACCGATCCGGCCACCATCGTGCTCACCGATCCCGGCGGCTGGGGCCAGGACGGCTTCGTCAAGTTCCCGTCGGTCGAGGACCGGCTGTACTCGGCGCGCGTGAGCGCCGAGCGCAACTTCGAGACCGGCATGTTCAGCAGCGTCGAGTTCGGCCTGAACCACGCCAACCGCGAGAAGACGCGCGCCAGCGGGCTGGAAGCGTTCCTGCGCCTGCGCGACGGCCAGGAAGTGCCGATCCCCGCGGGCTTCCTGCGCGATCCGGTCGATCTGGGCTACACCGGCATTCCCGGTTCGATCACCTACGACGTGATGGGCGTGTTCCGCTCGATGTACGACCTCGACGAGCTCGTGCATCCGGACGTGCGCAACAAGAACTGGACCGTCGAGGAGAAGGTGACCACCGCGTACATGCAGTGGAACATCAACACCGACATGGGCACGGTCCCGCTGCGCGGCAACATCGGCGTGCAGGTGGTGCGCACCGACCAGAGCTCGCAGGGCTACCTGGTTCCGTTCAGCGACGCCGACACGCCGGTGCGGATCAGCGGCGGCCGCACCGACACCGAGATCCTGCCCAGCCTCAATCTGGCCTGGTCGCTGCCGGCCGACCAGATGCTGCGCTTCGGCCTGGGCCTGCAGATCGCCAAGCCGCGCATGGACCAGATGCGCGCCAACCAGAACGTCTCCATCAACGCCGCCAACCTGTGGGAAGGCAACGGCGGCAACCCGGAACTGGAGCCGTGGAAGGCGACCGCGGTCGATCTGTCGTACGAGAAGTATTTCGGCGGCCGCGGCTACGTCTCGCTCGCCGCGTTCCACAAGGACCTGCACACCTGGATCAAGGAAGACACCGTCTTCCGCGACTACACCGGCTACGACCCGCGCGGCCGCACGCCCGCTTCGCCGATCGGCACCTTCACCACGCCGGTCAACAAGGAAGGCGGCAAGCTCTACGGCTTCGAAGTGGCGGTGTCGGTGCCGTTCGACCTGATGTGGGAGCCGCTGGAAGGCTTCGGCCTGATCGCCAGCTACACCAACACCCACAGCGCGGTGCGTCCGGATGGCCCGGACGGCGCGGTCGAACCGCTGCCCGGCCTGTCGCGCGAGGTCTCCAACCTCACGTTCTACTACGAGAACCACGGCTTCTCCGCGCGCGTCAGCCAGCGCAAGCGTTCCTCGTTCATGGGCGAGGTCACCGGCTTCGGCGCCGACCGCTCCAGGCGCTGGATCCGCGGCGAGGAGATCGTCGACTTCCAGATGGGCTACGCGTTCGGCGACGACACCGCGCTGCGCGGCATGTCGGTGCTGCTGCAGATCAACAACCTCACCAACGAGCCCTACCGCGAGTACTTCCCCGAGTTCAGCAACCTGCCGCGCTTCTACAGCGAATACGGCCGCCAGGTGCTGCTGGGCGTGAGCTACAAGTTCTGACTTCTCCGCGGCCCCGCCGCGACCCCCGACGCCCCCGCCACGCGGGGGCGTTTTTCTTTGCGCCGCTCCGCAGCAGCGGCTTCAGCCGCGACCCTGCGCCGCCGCCCGCGTCCCCTGTCGTGGCTTGCCCCTCTCCCCCGCTTGCGGGGGGCTCCCTTGAGGTCTGCCCTGAACCTTCTCCCGCTTGGGGGGAGGGCTGGGGTAAGGGGGCGCGCCGAAGGCGCGGGGGCCGTTGCATGCCGCCTCCATCACCGGACCTGCGCCGTTCGACAGGCTCAGGGCGAGCGGTCACAGGGCTCCGCCCACGCCCCCTCTCCCCCGCTTGCGGGGGAGAGGATCGGGGTGAGGAGGCGTGCCGAGGGCACGCGGGGTCCGTTGCCTGCCGCCCCCATCACCGGACCTGCGCCGTTCGACAGGCTCAGGGCGAGCGGTCACAGGGCTCCGCCCACGCCCCCTCTCCCCCGCTTGCGGGGGAGAGGGTTGGGGTGAGGGGGCGCGCCGAAGGCGCGCTCAGGACGAGCGGGTTACAGGAGGCCCGGAAGGGTGTGGGCGCGCCCCAGGGGCGCGGGCCGAAGCCGCTCCGTACGGCGACTACGGCAGCCCCAACCATCCGCCGATCACCGCCCGCGCCTCGTCCACCCCCTGGCGGCTCTCCGCCGAGAACGTCTGCGCGCCCACCGCATCGCCGAACGCGCCGGCCAGCTCGCGCCGCACCGCCGCCAGCGTCTGCGCCTGCTGCCCGCGCCCGAGCTTGTCGGCCTTGGTCAGCAGCGCATGCGCCGGCAGGCCGCGCGCCACCGCGTAGCCCAGCATCTGCCGGTCGTAATCCTTCAGCGGGTGGCGGATGTCCATCACCACCACCAGCCCGCGCAGCGCCTGGCGGGTGCGGAAATAGCGGTCGATGAAGCCCTGCCAGTGCTGCTGCAGCGCCTCCGGCACCTTCGCGTAGCCGTAGCCGGGCAGATCGACCAGACAACGCTGCGGCTGCACCTCGAAGAACACCAGTTGCTGGGTGCGGCCGGGCGTCTTGGACACGCGCGCCAGCGCGTTCTGGTCGCACAGAGCGTTCAGCGCGCTCGACTTGCCGGCGTTGGAGCGGCCGGCGAAGGCCACCTCGAAGCCGCCGTCCGGCGGAAGCTGCTGCGGGTTGTGCGCGGAAAGCAGATAACGCGCGCTGCGGAAGGGATGGTTCATCGGCGCAAGGATCGCACGCCGCGACGGCGGGCGCGCCGTCCGGCGCGTTCGCGTTGACCCTGCCCCGCCCGGGGCCGGATAATTCCGCGGTTCCGGCAGGCCGACCGCGGCCCGCCTTCCGTCTTCCCCGGAGCCCAGCTGCATGAGCCAAGCCCGCGTCCTCGGCCTGATCGGCGTCGCCGCCGTCGCGGCCCTCGCCGTCGCCTACGCCCAGACCACCGTGTCCCCGGCCCCCGACAACGCGCCGGTGGAAGCCGCCCCGCTGGACGGCGCGGCGCAGGCGACCTGGGGCGATCCGAAGGCCGGCCAGCAGAAGGCCGCCGCCTGCGCCGCCTGCCACGGCGTCGACGGCAACCCGAGCGTGGCGCAGTATCCGCGCATCGCCGGCATGCCGGAGCGCTACATCGCGCACCAACTGGCCCTGTTCAAGAGCGGCGAGCGCAGCAGCGGGATGGCGGCGGTGATGAAGCCGTTCGCCGATCCGCTCTCGCCGCAGGACATGCGCGACCTGGGCGCGTATTTCGCGCAGCAGACGCCCGGCGCCGGCATCGCCGACGACACGCCGATCCAGCAGGGCCCCTACGCCGGCATGAAGTTCTACGAGGTCGGCCAGCGCCTGTACGTGGGGGGCGATCGCGCGCGCGGCATTCCGGCCTGCATGGCGTGCCACGCGCCGGACGGCGCCGGCAACCCGGGCCCGGCCTACCCGGCGCTGGCCGGCCAGCAGGCCGAGTACGTGCAGCGCCGCCTCGAGGAGTACCGCGCCGGCCAGCACAACCTGCGCGACCCCGCCCTGTTCAACATCATGGCCAGCGTGGCGAAGAACCTCACCGACGAGGAGATCCGCGCGCTGTCCAGCTACGTGCAGGGCTTGCACGACCGCAGCCTGGACCTGGCGGCCGCCGACGCCGGCGCCGCGCCGGCCCCGGCCGCGACGCCCGCCGCCGCCCC